>JBDRPD010000060.1:0-73300 GCA_043827405.1 Elusimicrobiota bacterium
TTCGAATGCCCCAAGTCCGACCTCGACCGCTGGCGCCCCGTATTCCAGCACGTCATCGACACCTTCCGCCCCATCGACGCGAAGAAAAAGAGCGAATAGGCTCCCGGCGCGGGCAAAAACTCTGCGAATATCAAGAAAAAAGCGGTGAAAAAATATGGAAAATCAACTGGGCCCGGGCCTAGTTGACAAGGCAATTCAGCGCGCGGCTTTTCGCATGCCTGCTGGGCGGGTCTGAATGCGCCGGCGACCTCGCACGCAGAGTTGACAAAGCTCGCGCGGGAGCCGATAAGGCTCGTCGCGCTCGGAGCTGACCAGGCCAGTGCCGGGACCGATAAGGCCCGCTCAAGAATTGGCGCAAATGCGAACCGCATTTCCTATTCTATGGCAATGACCACGCGCCGCGCTCTGTTCGCCGCATTGCTGGCCCTCGCCGTCTGCGCCCAGAACGCGAGTGCCGGGAAGCGCGAGGAGCCCAAGGAAGACGACCACCTGCCCAAGGAGTACATCTACGCCGGCTTCCAGGAGGCGCGCTTCTCCTGCCGCGTGCCCCGCGACTGGCGCAAGGTCCGCAGCGGCATATTCAACCCCACCGAAAAGGTCTACGGCATCATCCTGCTTGGTCCCGCCGACCGCTACAAGCTGTCTCCCACCATCGCGATCTACTACTACGCGCCCGACAATCCCGATTTCGCGGACGCCGGTGAGTACATCGCCATGCACCAGGAGGCCGCCATGTGGACCAAGGAAGGGAAGATCTTAAGCAAGCCGAAACAGGTCAAGATCGCCGGCAAACCCGCGACCTCGTTTTCACGCGACGCCTTCTCTTACGCCTCCGGCCGCTCCTCGGACGGCCGCGACATCAAGAAGCGCGACGACTTCGTGGTCCTGCCGCGCGACGACGGCAGCTTCTACGCGCTCACCTATTCCGCCTCCCACTATGAGCATCCGCGCTGGCTGCCGGTATTCGACAAGGTTCTGCAAAGCTTCCGCCCCGCCGAGGAAGAGAGGAAAAAATGAAGATCATCGGCATATCCCTCCTCACGGACAATTATTCCTGGCTGCTCGCCGATGAGAAAAGCGGCGACTGCGCCGTGGTCGACCCGGCCGAGAGCGGCCCGGTGCTGGCTTATATCGAGCGCGAGGAGCTGCGCTTGCGCTGGATACTGACCACCCACCACCACTACGACCACATCGGCGGCATCCAGAGCCTGCGGCGCAAGTTCGACGCCGAGGTGCTGTGCTCGACGTACGACTACGCCGCCGGCCGGGTGCCCGGCGCGACGCGCGGCCTCGCCGACAACGAAACATTCCAGGCCGCGGGGAGCGAAGCGGTGAGCCTGGCGGTGCCGGGACATACTTTGGGCGCGGCCGCCTTCCACTTCCCCCGGGAGCGGGCGGTATTCACGGGCGACACCCTGTTTACCGCCGGCTGCGGGCGGCTCTTCGAGGGCACGCCGGAGCAGATGCATGCCTCGCTGACGCGCCTCAAGGCGCTCCCGCCCGAGACCATGGTCTACTGCGGCCACGAGTACACCGACAAGAACATCCGCTTCGCCCACGGCCTGCTGCCCGAGGATTCGGCGGTCGCCGCGCGCCTCGAACGCGTGGAGAGCGAGATCAGCGCCGGACGGGCGACCGTGCCCGCGCCGCTGGCGGAAGAGCTTGCGACCAACCCCTTTCTGCGCGCCGAGGACGCGGCGCTGCAGGCGGCGACGGGAAAGAGCGGAGCGGTCGAGACTTTCACCGAGATTCGCCGGCGCCGCGACGGCTTCTAACGGCTCCCGGCCTCAGCCGAAGTCGATAGGGGACGGCAGGCTGATCTGCTTCATGCTCTCGACGGCGTAAAGGTCGGTCATGCCCGCGATGAAGTCGGTTACAATGGTCTCCGGCATGGTCTTAACCTTCCCGTAGACCACGTCCATATCGCGAATGTAGCGGCCGAAATTGCTGTCGAGCCGGATGCCGCTTTCCTCGTACTTGGGGAAATCGCAGCCGCAGCGCAGGTAAATAGCCAGCAGGTGGTCGAACAGGTTAGAGATGATGCGGTGACAGAACTTGCCCGTGATCAGCATCTTGTCGTGGAAGTAGATGCGCTTGTAGTTGAACCGCTTAAGTTCCTGCATAAGCCCGATGGTCTCGTCGGAGAAACGGACCATGTCGGAATCCTTGGTGTTCTCGATCATGTCCACCACGCAGGACTCAATGATCTCGGCGTTGGTGTTGCCCAAACCCTTGGCCACATCGGCCGGGATATCCCGGCGCTCGATCAGCTTGCCGACCAGGGCGTCTTCGATATCCCGTCCCAAATAGGCGATCTTGTCGGCGAAGCGCACCACGCAGCCCTCGTAGGAGCTGGCCATGCAGCGGCGGTCCACGATCTTTTCCAGATCATTCTCCTGCGCCGCAGGCAGCAGCTTGTTCTCAAAGCGCTCGCCGTTGTGGCAAATAATGCCGTCCTTGACGGCGTAAGTAAGGTTAAGGCCCTTGCCGCAGTGGGCGAGGTGCTCGACAACGCGGTAGCTGTGCACCTCATGGACGAAAGTGCGCTTGCCCACCAGCTTGTCGTTGAGAGCCTGCTCCCCGACATGGCCGAAGGGGCCATGGCCGAGGTCGTGGCCCAGACCGATGGCATATGCGAGCTCCACATCGAGGTCCCAGCCCGCGGAGTTGAGCCCCTTGCAGATTGTCGCCGCGATAGTGGCCACATGCATGACATGCTCAATACGCGTGCAGACGTGATCGTTCTGCGGCGAGAAGAATACCTGGGTCTTGTGCTTGAGCCGGCGGAACGGATGGCTGTGGATGATGGCGGTCTGATCGCGGAAGTACGGACCGCGCACATCGCCCTTGCGCGGTGCCTGCCGCCGGACATAGACCTCGTTGGGCAGCGGATTCTTTGCCATAAGGGCTTAAGTATAGTCAATTCTGCCGCATTTTTTTCGCCCGCCGGGCAGCATTGACATTCCGCCAGGCCGGAGATACACTGACAGCTGGAGCCCTTTCCCTTTAGTCAGTATATGGAGCAGCCACCAGACCCCCCGCGCCGCCCCTTCGGCGGCGTACCGGAACCGCAGAAAGACGAGGACCGTAAGGGCGGCGGCATAATCATCCCCGGCGGTCCCGGCGCCCAGCAGGGCGTCTTTGCCAAACTGTTTTCCGCCTTCGCCGCCCATAAGCTGGCCATCGGCGGCGCTGTTCTGGCCGCCGCCGTTGCCGGCGGCGCGGGCGTGATCCATATCCGCCAGCAGCAGATCGCGGCGCAAAAGAAAAAAAATATTGAATTCACCGAGCGGCGGGAGCGGCCGCATACGACGAGCGTCATGGACGCCCTGCGCACGCCCGCGCCCGAGGATATGAGCGGCCGGCGCTCATCGATCGGCTTCGCCGCGGCCGCGGAAGACAAGGACGCCTATCTGCGAACACCGGGCGGTGCGGCGGGCCGGGCGCAGCCCGGCCCGGAAGAAGGCCCGGGCGCGTCCACCGGCGGGACCTCATTCTCCGGCGGCACGCAGGCCTCCGGTCGGCAGCCGCCGCGCGGCGGCCAGCTCAAAAGCAAGTTCTCCGGAGGACGCCAGTTCGGCGGCCTTACCGGCGGCAAGTTCAACGTCTTTCAGCGCCGCAATAAACGCCTAAAAAAAGACCGGCCGGGCTCCGGCGCTTACGGTAACGACGGAGCCGCCGAGCAGGATGCGGACGCCCGCCGCTTCATGGACGATCAGCTTGCCAAGACGAAATCCAAACTTGCCGGCAAGAACCTGGGCTCCAAGGTGAAGACCGCCAAGTCCATCGGCCAGCTGAAATACGCGGACAGCCGCTCGCGCCGCGGCGACGAGCGCAGGAATATGACCGCCCAGGCGGCCTACAGCCGGCAGGCCTTCTCGCAAACCGCGGGCGACGCGGACGATATCGAGCCCGCAGGGCCCGAGGAAGGGGGCTCGACCGGGGACGGCGGCGCGCCGAGCGGACCCGCCGTCGAGGAAGGCGCCTACTCCGTACAGAAAGGCAGGCACATCGACGGCCAGGGCGGCGACCGCCCCCTCTGCCCGCCGGGCATGGTCGCGGTGCGAAGCGGCGGCTGCGAACCGGTCAATACCGGCGGCGACGACGCCACCACCTATGACGCCCTAGTGCGAAAAGCCTGGAGCTATATCCGCAAAGCCCGCAGCGCGACGAAAATGCTCAACCTGATGAGGGCCTCGGATTTGGCGGCCAAGGCGGAAGACCTGGGCCGGCGGATCAGGACAGAATACGGCCAGGACATGCAGGGAGACATCATCAAGTACTGGGCCGACCGCTCCAACGAGCTCAACCACTATCACCTGGCCGAGAAGCGCGCCCGCAAAAAGAAGTCCGCTCAAATGGACCCCAAGCTCGACGAGGACGTCAATCGCGCCGCGCGCGAATCGCGCGACTCGGGCTACCAGGAATAGCCGCGCCGTCTCAGACGACGGATGCGGCGGCGATAAATTCCGCGCCGCTGTGAAAGCGCTTCTGCGCATCGGGGTCGAGACAGCGCCGCACCACCGCGTCCGCCCCCGCGGGCAGTCCGGCGGCGGCCTTGCTCGGCGGCACGTAGTCCAGCTCCCGCTTCTGCTTCAAGAAGTCCGGTCCGGTGAACACCGGTTCGCCGGTAATCATCTCGTAGTACAAAGCCCCCAGCGAATAAATATCCGACTCGCGCGACACCGTCCCCAGCTCCTGCTCCGGCGACATATAGGGCGGCGTACCCCAGGCCGCCGCCTGCGTCATTTTGGCCACCGTCTTCTTGGCCTGATGCGCCAGGCCGAAGTCCATAATCTTGACCGCATCGTCTTCTCCGACCATGATATTGGCGGGCTTTAAGTCGCGGTGAATCACCTTCCTGGAATGCGCGTAGTCCAGGCCCTCGGCGACCTGGCGCAGCAGCTTCAGCGTCCGCTCATGGGACAGCCGCTCTTCGCGTTCAATGAGATGATGCAGGGGCCTGCCGTCGACATATTCGAACACCAAGTAGAGCTGGCCCTGCTCGCGGACGATGGAATGGATCTCGACGAGATTTGGGTGCTTAAGCGCCGCCACCAGCCGCGCCTCCTGCAGGAACATCTCAAGCTCGCGGCGGTTCTCGATGACCTCCTTCTTCATACGCTTGATTGCGACTTTACGCCGCAGCGTTTCGTCGACGGCCGCGAAGACCAGGCCCATACCGCCGCGGCCGATCTCGCGGCCGACGCGAAAATTGCCGTCCAGAAGCTCCGGCATAACCGAGGCGGACGGCGGCAGCGCCGGCGCGGCGGGCTGAGCCGGCGCGGGGGCCGGAACCGCCGCCGCGAGCTTTTCCGCCGCCCTCCGCTTCGACCGCCATAAAAACGCCAGCCCGGCCGCGATCGCGACGGCCAATCCGGCGATCAGCCGGCGGAGCAGCGCCTGCTTGCGCCGCCGCTTTACCGCTTCACTAAAGACGGCCTCTTCTTTGAAGAAAATGCCGGTAATCGTACCCGACTGAAAGCTATAGAGCTCTTTACGCCGGTTCTCGAGATCAAGCAGGCTGCTCAGACCCAGCGGCACATCCGGCAGTTCGCCCGCGCTGAGTCCTGCCGTGGCTTGAAAGGTCGCCTCGGTCTTCATCCGGCGCTCGATCTCGCTAAACCGCTCCTTGATGCGAAAAAAATTCTGCACATGCGGGGCAACTTCAGCGCGCAGCTTATTGCGGCGGGCGGCCAGTTCGTCGGTAAGCCCCTTGGCCTCATACTCATCCTGAACCGTCCGCAGCTCGTCCGTATAGCCGCTGATAATCCTGGTGTTCGCGCGGTATTCCTTGAGGATGCCCTGGTACTCCTCGTTGACCCGGCCGAAGGTCTCGGTCTCCACCAGACCCTCTTTGGACTTTTCCCGCGCCGCGGCCGTGCCGGCCGCCAACAGCGTCAGGAGGGCCGCCGCGAGCAGATGAAGACGCATAAGCCCCCTAACCGGCCTTCAGGACGGCGTCGACCGCCGCGGCGAACTCGGCGCCGGTATGATAGCGCCGCTTGGGATCGGCCTGGAGCGCCTTCGCGATGACGGCATCGATCTGGGGCGCCAGCCCCGCCGCCCGCCGGGACGGCGGCGGGTACACCATTTCCCGCTTCTGCGCCAGATAGTTCGGCCCCTCGAACGGCGGCGCCCCCGTCACCATCTCGTAGTAGCAAACGCCGAGCGAATAGAGGTCGGATTCACGCGACACCGTCCCCAGCTCCTGCTCCGGAGCCATATAGGGCGGCGTGCCCCAGGCATCGGCCTTGGTCAGCTTGGCGACGGTCTTCTTGGCCTGATGCGCGATGCCGAAATCCATCAGCTTGACCAAGCCCTCCTCGGTAATCATGATATTGGACGGCTTGAGGTCCCGGTGGATCACTTTCTTCGAATGCGCGTAGTCGAGACCGGAGGCGGCTTGGCGCACCACGCTGGCCACGTTCTTGTAGGGCAGCTTTATCCCTTCGTCGGTCCAGTGCTGCAGCGGCCGGCCCGAAACGTATTCGAAGACCAGATAGAGCTGGCCCTGCTCGCGAACGATCGAGTGGATCTCCACCAGGTTCGGATGCTTAAGCGCGGCGACCAGCCGCGCTTCCTGCAGGAACATTTCCAGCTCTTTCGGGTCGGAGACGACCTCGCTCTTCATGCGCTTGATCGCGACCTTGCGCCGCAGCGTTAGATCGGTCGCCTCGTAGACAATCCCCATCCCGCCATGACCGATTTCGCGCTCGATCTTGAAGTTATCGCCGAGAACTCCGCCCGGCCGGGGCGGCGGCGCCCCCTGGACCGGACCGGACATCGGGCCCGCCCCCCCGGCGGGACCGGAGACCGGACCGCTGACGGGCCCCGAAACGGGTCCGGTGCCCGCGATCGCCCCGGGCGGCGGCAGCAGCGCCGGGTCCGCGGGACCGGACAGCGCTCCGGTCGGCGTCGCGGGATAAGCCGTGATCGGCCCGGTGGCGGGAGAGGCTTTTCGTCCATAAAAGAAGGCCGCAGCCAAGACCACGAGCAGCAGCACGACCACCAATACGGTGACCGTGATGATCATCCGTTTTTTGGCGATATCCTCACGGGTTTTTTCGAACGACGCGCCTTCCGTCAGCAGCGCGCCGTTGAGGTTTTTCTTATAAGCGCCCACCTCGCGGTAGTAGTTCTCCATCAGCATCACGTCCGCGATCTTCTGCCGCGCGTCCTTGGGCATGGAGTTGCTCTGGATGGCGGCAAAGCTGACCGCGGCCCGCTCCATATAAATCCGGCTTTTTACGTCTTTAAATTCACGCGCCACGCCATCAATGCGGCCGACCCCTTCCTTCAGCTCCTTAACAAGCTTCTCCCGGCGTTCGGCGACATCGCTGATCTTTCCGGTTTTGAGGTACTGCCTGATGATCCCATCGAGCTCATCAAGAACCGGATCAACAGCGTCCATGGTCTCAGCGACCTCGTCCTGCAGGCGCTTGAGGTCGGCGGCGTTGGCCGGCGAGTCGAGGGTAAAGCTGACGAGCTTTTTCGCGGCTTCACGCACGTCGCGTCCCTGCTCCCGGACCTGGTTGACCGCAGTGATCGCTTCGGCCTCCATCGCGGCCGCACGGGGAAGCGCTCCCGGCAGCGCGAGAACAAAAAGGGCCGCTCCAAGAATGATTTTTTTTCGCGCCATGGGAGTACGCTAGAGTTTAAGGCGGAGCTATCCGGTTGTCAAGACGACCGGAAGAGTGAAGAAAAACACCGACCCCTCGCCGAGAACGCTCTCGACCCATATCCGTCCGCCGTGCTCTTCGACGATGCGCCGGCAGATGGCCAGGCCCATTCCCGTCCCGCGCTCCCGCGCCTGCGCCTTGGTTTCGTCGACCTGGTAAAAATCCTCGAAGACCTTGTCCGCCTTGTCGGCGGGGATTCCAGCACCGGTATCCCGCACCGCGAAACGCACATAATCGCCGTCCCGCTCGGCATGCACCGTAATGCCGCCGCCTTTAGGCGTGAACTTGACGGCGTTGGCGATCAGATTGTCGAGCACGCGGCGGGCCAGCTCGCGGTCGGCCCGAACCGCGGGAATATCCGCCGGGATATCCGCCTCGAGCCTAAGCCCGCACTCTTTCGCCTTGGCCCGCTGGCCGTCAAGCGCCGGGTCGGCGAACTGCGCGACCTCCACCGGTTCGAGCTTCATGGGAAACTGCCCGGACTGCAGCCGCATGACGTCGAGGATATCATCGAGGTAGCCCCATAGGCGCTGCGCGCTGCTCAGCGAGGACTCCAAATACTTCCTTTGCTTCTCGGTCAGGGGACCAGCCTCGCCCGCCAGCATGGTCTCCACCGCCCCCTTGATGCCCGCCAGCGGATTCTTTAGGTCATGCGTCAGGCTGGAGACGACCTGCTCCTTCATTCGGCTGAGCTCGCCCAGGCGTTCCGCCATCTCGTTGAAGCGCCGCCCCAAAGTCCCCAGCTCGTCTTGGCGGCCCTCGTCGGCGAGCCGGTATTCCAAATTGCCGACGCTGATCTCCCGCGTCGCCTCGGCCAGCGCCTCGACCGGCCGGGTCAAGGTCAGCGCGACCAGGACGGCGGCCAGCAGGCCGAATAGCAGCGTAATCGAAGCCACCAGGGCCATGCGCCACAGCGTGCGCAGGAGACGCTCATTGATCCCCTCGTCGAGAACCGCGGTGTCGTAGCCGATGCGCGCAAGCCCGAACTTGCCGCCGGGGATGCGGATCGAATGCGATACCTCCCAGACGCCGGCGAGAGCATGGGACATCGCCAGCTGCTGCACGACGCCGACCTGCCGCGGATCGCTGTGCGCGAGCGCCAGGCCCTTATTGTCCAGGCAATCGGCGTAACGAACGGCGGGGCTCTTTTGCAGAAATATAAAATGCCCTTTCGGCTGGTCCCAGTTGCCGGTGACCGCCGCCTCATGACACAGGGTCGCGGCCAGACGCACGCTCGCCCGGGCATCGCGGTACATGTCGGCCAGCGCCGACTGCCGCTCAAGATGGTAGTAGGTCCCGCTGTAGATTCCTTGGCCGAGGAGGATAAGGCCCAGGATGACCAGCGAGAATCGAATCCTCAGCTTCACAGTCTATTACCGCCCCCTTCGCCGGATTCTAGCAGAATATTCTCAGCCGCATACCGTCCGCCGCCCACCCATCTTGACTAACGGCGAATCTCGCACCATACTGGAACGAACGATGCGCACGTCCCGGCCCGATATTTATCTCATCCTGCTGAGCGTCCTCTGGCTGGCGGCACCGGCCGGCGCCGCTTCCCGCACCGCCGGCGAGCTTAACCGGCAGGGCCGCCACGACGAGGCCGAAACAGCCGCGCACCGCGCGCTCCGGCAGAATCCCGACGACGGGCGAGCGCTGCTCGAGCTGGCCGTGGTCAACACCAGCCGCGCCATCGAGGCCGATCCGGACGCCGCCGACGCCTATGCCGTGCGGGCGATGGCCAACGACCTGCTGGGAAACCGCGACCGCGTGCTCCCCGACCTGCGCTCAGCAGCCTCCCGCAACCCCGACTACCGTCCCGCGCTCAACAGCATGGAGCGGGCGCTGGGCGCGGCCCCGGCGCGCAACGCGCCGGACACCGCCGCCCAGACCCCGGCCGCTCCGCCGGCCAATCAGTTCGTACTGCTGGGCGTGCTGCTGGTGGCGGTGGCGCTGGCGGGCGGGCTGATCGCCCTGATACTAAAGCTGTTCAAGCGCTAGGGAGACTCGGCGGGGCTGGACTGGATACGTTCGCCGGTCGGCGAGTGGACTTTCAGCTTGCCGATGCCCTTGATTTCGCGCTCGCCCAGCTCCTCGAACTCGAACTTGGTCTCAGCGAGCCGGCGCGTCGCCTCGCTGACGGCGGCGCGGTTCGGCGCCGCTTCCTTCTCCATGCGCGAGGCGAGATTGACCACGTCGCCCAGCACGCTGTATTCGAGACGCGAGGCGTAGCCGATATTGCCGACCACGGCGCGGCCGGAGTTGATGCCGATGCGCACGCGCGCCGCCGTAAGGTGCCGCTTCTCGGCCTCGCAGGCCCAAGTTTCTGGAATCGCGAGTGCGGCGCGCACGGCCTGGCAGGCGTAGAGCGCCGGGTCCGAGCGTCCCTCGCCCGGCTGCGCACCGAATATGCCCATAACCGCGTCGCCGATAAACTTGTTGACGTGCCCGCCCGCCTCCTGAATGCAGCGGGCCACCGTTTCGAGGTAGGGGTTGAGCGTCTCGCTGATCTCCTGCGGCGTCTTCTCGCGGCTGAGCGCGGTAAAGCCCTCCATGTCGACGAACAGGACCGTCACGTCCTTCTCCTGCACGTCCAGCCCGACGACGTCGTCGCGGGCGGAGGCCTCGACGATGCGCTGCACCACGTCCGGCGCGAAGTAGCGCGACATATTCTCCTCAACGCGGGCCAGGTCGGCCTGCCGCTTGAGCGTCAACTGCAGGCTGATGAGGCTGGCAAGAGCCGAGCCCAGATAAAGATCTTCATCCGTGAACGTCCCGCCGCGCCGCCGGTTGTCCATATAGAATACACCGAGACGGTCGCCCTTGCCCCACAGCGGCAGCAGCATGCCCGAGCTGATATCCTGAATGCTCTGGCTTTCGGAGCGGTCCCTGAGACGCGACTGGAGCAGAAACGTACGGTCCGGCGGCAGCGACCGCAGCAGCGCCGAGCTGAAGGAAAAATCGAGTATCTTGCCGAGGCTCTTGTCGCGCGCCATCCGCACCTCGAAGCCGCCGCCGGGCCGAACGAGCAGGATGGCCGCCACCTCGGCCCCCGCGATCTTGCTCGTCGCATAAGAAAGGAGCGTCGCCAAGGACTCCTCGACGTCCGGCATCTTGGCCAAACGCAAAACGAGCTCATGCAGCTGGCCGAAGTGCTCCTTGAGCTTGGGATCACCCGCGTCGACGAGCCGCGACTCTCCCTGCGCGATATCCTGGATAATGCTTGACGGATCGGCCGCGGGAGCCGCGGCCGGCGCCTCCTCGGCCGCCTCGAGGCGCCACGAGCCGATGTCGATCCGATCGCCGGTCCGCAGCGTCACGGCGCTGGCGATCCGCGTACCGTTGATCTTCGTTCCGCTGATGCTGGGCTTGGGGCGGCCCGTTTCCGGCTGCGGGGCGACGCCGCCGTCTGTAATCGTCCAGACGCCGTCTTTCTCTACCAGATGGCAGTGCCAGCGACTGGTAAGCGCGCGCTGGCGCTCTCCGTCCGGAAGCACGAGCCGGCAGTCGCGCGATCGGCCGATCACAAAAGGAGAGCCCTCTAATTTGATCGCCGGGGCGCCGATCTGGGAATCTTCCCTTAAGAGCCAGCGGCCAAGACCGTTCTCAATAAATGAATGGGGGCCCACAATCATCAACTTCATACTGCGAAAAGTTTAGCTGTAATCGAGCAAATCCGCAAGAATTACCCCCCGAACGAAACCGCGCCGCAAGAGCGGGACTTGACAGCATCGGTACAGCCTGATATATATGTATGGACTTAGATGGATGCAGCCTGGAACGCCGACCGGGTTCCAGGCTATTTCTATTTATACCCTGAACAAATTCGGCACAACACTGAATGAGCGATAAAGAACTTCCGCCCGCCCGCATGATCGCGACGCTCAAAGAGCTTGAGTCGTTCGCCAAAGAGCTCAAGAACGAGAAGAGCATCGCGGTCGACATCGAATCGGACGGCTTCTACGTCTATCATGAGAAAGTCTGCCTGGTACAGTTGACGACCAGCCGCGGCGACTTCATCGTGGACCCCCTGGCGGTCAAGGACATGTCTCCCCTCGGCCCGATGTTTCGCAACGCCAAGATTCAGAAGCTGTTCCACGCCGGCGAATACGACATCGTCTGTCTTAAACGTGATTTCGGCTTTACTATCAAGAATATTTTCGACACCATGGTTGCCTCCCGCATACTCGGAGAAGACCGGCTGGGGCTGGCGCGGCTCATTGAGAAGCACTTCCAGGTAAAGATTTCAAAAAAACTGCAGCGCGCAAATTGGGGAAAACGGCCGCTGACGCCGGAGCAGTGCAAATATGCCCGGCTCGACACCCACTACCTGCATGCCCTGCGCGACATCCTCACCGCGGAGCTCGAAGCGCGGGGACTGCTGCAGGACGCCATCGACGCCTTCGCGCACCAGGAGCTCGCCGAACCGCAGGAACGGAAGTTCAGCCCGGACGACTTCTGGCATATCCACGGCGCGCGCGAACTCCCGGCCCAGAAGCGCGCCGTTCTGCGGGCGCTGTATCTCTTTCGCGAGAAGAAATCCGCGGCGCTGGACCGGGCGCCGTTTCGCGTGCTGTCTGAGCAGCTGCTCGTCATCATCGCGGAAAAATGTCCCAAGACGCTTGACGCGCTCAGGGATATGCGGGGGATGACGCCGTACCTTTTCAATCACTTCGGCAAGGACCTGCACAAGAACATCACGGCGGGCCTGGCTTCGCCCCCGATCGAAAAGCCCCCCGAACGCAACCATAAGAATCGCTGGGATTCCGATACCATGCGGCGCTACGAAGCCCTTCGCGCCTGGCGCAAGCAGCTGGCCGCCGAGCGCGGCGTCAACCCCGTAGTCATCCTCGCGACCGACGAACTCCGTGAGGTTTCACAAGCGCCAAAGAAGAACCCCTCCGCGGACCACTGGCTCGACGGTCTCAGCGAACACAAGCAGCTCACTTACGGGAAAGCCCTTCTGGAAGTCCTGAACCGGCCGATACCCGTCAACAAAGGGCGGCGCCGGCGGCGCCGGTCAAAGCGCCAGGACGCGAAAAAGCCAGCGGACGAATAGGACGACGATAACGGCTCCCGCAGGGATAATGATGCCCCACAGGGAGATCGCTTCAAGATTCACCGAAAAACCGAAACCCAGCTTCTCGGCCAAGCTGATATCCGAATATTCGTCGTCTTTCTTGGGGGCGAAGCTGCGCCCCGCGGGGGTCATGGGCGGAAGGTCGTCGATTACGTCGTAGAGGACCTCCTCCGTCTCGGCGACGGGAAAACCCGCGGTGCGAAGATACTCGTAGGCATCCCGCACCTCAATAAAACGCTTGGTGAATGACTGCGCCTCGGCGGCGGAGCGGGCACGGTCGGGATGGCAGCGCATAGCCTGCCGGCGGTAGGCCTGCTGAACCTCCTTGGGAGACGCTCCGGCCTCCACGTCCAGAATTGAATAAGCCTCTTCCGTCGTCATATGGACGCCGGCGATAGCTTAACATTTCGTTTACTTCGCCGTAATAAAACCGCCATGCCCATCTGGTAGAGTGATGGCGGCGGACAACAACAGTCAAGGCGTACATTAGGGCGACAACAGAAAAACAACCGTAAAAGCGACAAAAAACCACCACCCAAAAAACGGCCGGAGGTTTACCTCCTGGCCGTTTTTATTGCTCGGATATCAGCTGTCCGCAGGCGCCCCGGATATCCATGCCGAGGCTTTTGCGGATGGTCACCGTGGCGCCGCGGCCGCGCAGCCAGTCACGAAACTGCTGCGCGTTTTCTCTGGTCGGCGCTCGGAGCGGAGTATCGATGGGATTCCACGCGATCAGGTTGACGTGTAGGAGATCCGCCCGGCCGGTCTTGTGCAGAAAACGAATAAGCTCCTGGGCATTCTTCTTGCCGTCGTTTTCTCCGGCGATAAGGACGTATTCCAGGAATATCTTGCGCCGCGTCTTGGCCAGCACTTCGCTTAAGGTCTCGGCCAGCTGCTCCAAAGGATAGGCCTTATTGACCGGAACCAGACGGCTGCGCAGCCGCTCGGTGGCGGCATGCAGGGACACCGCCAGGTTGACCTGCGGAAACGCTTCAATAAGGCGCTTCATCCCGGGCAGGATGCCGACCGTCGAAACCGAGACATGCCGCGCCGCCAGACCCAAGCGCTCGGGATCGAGCAGTATCCGCAGGCTTGAGAGCACGTTGTCTATATTATGCAGCGGCTCTCCCATGCCCATATAGACGACGTTCGACAGCCGCCCCCCGAGCCGCTTGCGCCGCAGGTACTGGCGCCAGAACAGCACCTGGTCGGCGATCTCTTCGGCGCTGAGATTGCGGCGCAGGCCCATAACCCCGGTGGCGCAGAAAATGCAGCCCATCGCGCAGCCGACCTGCGAAGAGACGCAGGCCGACCAGTCGCCGGAAGGCTTGGGCCGCAGCAGCACGGACTCGACAAGCTTGCCGTCCGCCAGCCGCAGCAGCGCCTTGTACGCCCGACGGCTTGCCGATGCAAAGACCTTCTTGGGAGTGAAGCTCAGCACCGGGGCGCGCTTGGCCAGGTCGGCGCGCAGCTGCTTGGGTAAAGCCGTGACTTCCTCGTAGGATGAGGCGCCGTCCTGGTAGACCGCGCGCAGTATCTGCGTCAGGCGGTAGGAGGGCTGCTTAAGGCGCTTGAGCGCTTCGCGGACCTTGATCGCGTCCATGCGGCGATTGTAACAAATGCCCCCCTCCATCTTGCGGCACCCCCCCGCGTCTGATAATATGGCAGCAGCATGGTCGACGTACTCAAGCAGAACTTCGTGATCGCGCGGCTGGCGGACTACTGCAACTTCAGCCAGAGCTTCGAACGCGCCGGCACGCGCGACCCCATCGCCTACCTCTGGGGCAAGCTCCGCGAAATCGAACAGCCGCTCCTCGATCTCAAGCAGGAGCTGCTCGAGGATTCCGTGCGCCGGTTCTTCACCGACCTAAACCGAGACAAGGCGAGCGAGAGCACGCTGGCCGACTTGCTGCAGCTGCTGGACAGCTATCTCTCGCGCGGCGACTTCGCGGATGCGGCCTTCCATCTCGACTGGGGCAGCCTGCAGGACCCGTCCCGCCGCCAGCATGCCTGGGATTTCATACAGCCGCTGCAGGCGCACAGCCTGCTCGATGAAGACGACAAGCCCGCGGAGCAGCGCGGCAAGAACTGGGAGCGCATCGTCGGCGACATTCGCAAGCGGCTGGGCTACGACGTAATCGAGCGCTGCCACGCGCGCAAGCCGCTGACCGCCCGCCGTCTGCGCTTCTTCCTGCGCCGCGCGCGCTTCCAGTCCGCCGACTTCTGCGCGGTATTCCGCTTCCCGATTCACGAGGGAGACACCTTCACTCCCTTCATCCTGCCCCGGGTGGAAGGCCTGATCGCGGCCAACCGCCGCCTGCTGCAAATGCTAAGGAAGCGCCCGTCCTAAAGGACGGGTTATTTCATCGGCGGGATGCCGAGCGCCTTACAGATCTTGCGCGCGGCGAAATCGGCAACCTCGGGGTGGCGAGTTACCGGCGTTTCGACCTCGGTCTTGGAATTGACGTAAATCGAGTACTTGCCGCCTTCGCGGTCGAGCTCGCAGCCGTGCTTGTTGAGATGTTTTAACAGGTCTCGCAGTTTCATATCGCCTCCTCTCGGATGATACCAAACTTAAAATCCAAGAACCAACTCGATCGGGCAGTGATCGGACCCCATGATCCCGTCGTGAATCGCCGCGCTCTGCAGGCGGCGCTTGAGCGGCGCGGAAACGAAGAAGTAATCGATGCGCCAGCCGACGTTGCGCTCGCGCGCGCGGCTCTTCATGTCCCACCAGGTATAGCGATCCGGAGCTTCCTCGAAATGCCGGAAACTGTCGATGAACCCGGCCGCCAGCAGGCGGTCGATCCAGGCCCGCTCCTCCGGCAGAAAACCCGAGGACTTGGCGTTCTCCTTCGGCCGCGCCAGGTCGATCTCCCGGTGCGCGGTATTGACGTCGCCGCAGACGACGATATTCCGACGTCCCCCGTCTTGGTACGTCTGCAGCGTCTCGAGAAAGGCGTCGTAGAACCGCAGCTTGTACTGCAGCCGTTCCGGCCCGGACGTGCCGTTGGGGAAGTAGACATTAAACAGCGAAAACTCCGGATAGTGATGAATTAGGACGCGTCCCTCACGGTCGAACTCAACTCGGCCCAGGCCGCGCTCGATCTTCTTCGGCTTGGGCCGGCTATAGGTCGAAACGCCGCTGTAGCCCTTGCGCTCCGCCCAGCAAAACTCGGCGCCGTAGCCCGGGACCTCCAACAGCTCGGCCGTAAGCTGAGACGGCATCGCCTTGGTCTCCTGCAGACAGAGAATGTCCGGAGCCTCCGCCTTCAGCCAGGGGACAAGTCCCTTGCGCGCCGCGGCACGGATGCCGTTGACGTTCCAGGAAAGAAGGCGGTACTCCTTCACTCCTCTGCTTCCGCGGCGGCGGCGCCGGAGCGGCGGACCAGACTGCGCGCCGTGACCTCGACGCACAGTCGCTTGTAGATGCCGAGTATGCTGGTGGTGTGCTCGTCCACCCGGACGTCGTAAAGCCCGATAACATCCGGATGCTCGCGGCGGATATTCTCCACCGCCCGGCGGTAGCCGCCGTCGCCCACGGCGCCCGAGATGCTCTGCGAACGCAGCGACGCCGAAATGGGAATCGACAGCCCATGCTGGCAGCTTTTGCCGAAAACCTCGGCGGCCGGCACCGCGTCCGGCGGCAGTTCGCGGCGCGTCATCAGCACCGAGGACAGCGGCCCCTGCGAGTTGTAAAAGACGATAAATCCCCCCATCCGGATAAGGCCCGGCCGCGCCTGGTAGCTTTCACGATCGGCCCGCGCCGAAGGCGCGGCACAGAGCAGCGTCAGGAGAAGGACCGCCGCGCTTCTCACGAACGGCCGACCCGTCCCGTGACCACGGTACACATGCGGGAATAGATGCCGAACAGCACCGACTTCACCTTGACGTCGCTCTGCACATCATAGAGAACGGCGCCCGGATCGTCTTGCAGCGCGTCGCCGACCGCCGCCGCGTAGCCCGCGTCGCCCCAGGCGAACATCCAGAGCGCCGCCTGGTAGCAGGCGGTCCCGGAAACCCGCGCATCCGAGTGACTCGCCTTCACGTCGGAAGGCGTGGCCGACCGGTAGGCCCGCGGACCATGGATGTTGGTGTAGAGGCAGCCGCTCGACAGCACCGCCGACAGAACGACGACAATAATCGGTATTCGTTTCATGTCCCCATTTTACCAAAGTCCCCGCTTGCGGGCGGACACCGTCTCTGGTATGCTCACAGGCATGAGCGACGCGGTTTTCCTGGACGGCGTCACCAAAAGCTTCGACGGGCATACCGCCGTCGAAGATCTTAATCTGCGCGTACCCGAAGGCTCGGTCTACGGCTTCATCGGCCCCAACGGCTCCGGCAAGACCACCACCCTGCGCATCATCATGCATATCCTGCTGGCCGACCGGGGCACGGTCGAGGTCCTGGGCCGCCCCAGCGTACGAGCGGCCAACGACGCGGTCGGCTACCTGCCCGAAGAGCGCGGACTTTACCGAAAAATGAGCGTGAACAGAGTACTGCGCTACTTCGCGGCGCTCAAGGGCATGCCGCCGGTTCACGCGCGGACGGAGATCAAACGCTGGCTTAAGCGCATGGACCTCGCGGAATGGGGCGGCCGGAGCGTGGAATCCCTATCCAAGGGCATGTCCCAGAAGCTGCAGTTCATCGCCGCCGTAATTTCGCGGCCGCGGCTGGTGCTCCTCGACGAGCCCTTTTCGGGGCTCGACCCCATCAACCTGGAGGTGCTGCGCGAGGCCGTCCTCGAGCTGCGCGCCCAAGGCACTACCGTGATCCTGTCCACGCACGACATGACCCTCGCCGAGGAGATGTGCGACTTCATCTGCATGATCTTCCGGGGCGGCAAGGTGCTCGACGGTACGCTCGACGCCATCAAGGATCGTTACGGCACGGACACGGTTCGCCTGCGCCTGGAGGGCGGCGGCTCCCACCTTAAGGGCTTTCCCGGCCTGGAGTCGATACGGGACCTCGGACGCTTCCAGGAAGTACGGCTCACGACCGATCCCCAGGAGCTATTGACGCACTTGGCGTCGCGAACCAAGGTGCGCCATTTCGAGGTGGTGCGTCCGTCCCTCAAAGACATCTTTATCCGCATCGCGGGCATCACGGACGGCGAGGACGGTCATGCGTAGGATCTGGGCCGTCGCCGCGACCGAATTCATCAACACCCTGTTCTCCAAGGGCTTTCTGCTCGCGGTTACACTAACGCCCATGATCGTCGGCGCTTCGCTGCTGGCACAGAAATACCTCCGCGAGCATGCGAGCGCCGACCAATGGCGCTTCGCGATCATAGACCCGTCCGGCCGGCTGGCCCCCGCCATCATGGAAAGAGCGCGGCAACGCAACGCCGAGAAAGGCTTCCGGGAAGTCGACGGGAAGCGGCGTCAGGTCAAGACCTTGTTCGCCCCCTACCGGGCGGACTCGGCCGCCGGGCTCGCGGAAAAAATCCGCCGCGAGGAGCTCTTCGCCTACGTGCTCATCGCCCCCGACATCCTTGAACGCGAAACCGCGGACGCGCTGGTCTATCACACCGGCACCCCGACCAATATTACCCTGCCGCTGTGGCTCGAGCAGACGATGAATGAAGAACTGCGGCGCCTGCGCGTGGACGCGGCCGCGGTGGATCAGAACCTTTTTAAAAGCCTGATCCGTTTCGTCCCCATGGCGCGCAAAGACATCCACCGCGCCGGCGGCCCGAGCATCCACCTGGGCGCGACCTTCGGCGTTCCGGCGGCGGCGATGTTCCTCCTCTTCATCCTGGTCTTTATCAGCGCGCCGATGCTGCTGCACAGCATCCTGGAAGAAAAGCAGCAGCGCATCTGGGAGGTGCTGGTCTCCTCGGTGAGCCCGTTCGATCTCCTCCTGGGCAAACTGCTGGGCGCGGTCATGGTCTCCATGGTGCTGTCGGTCTTCTACCTGGGGGGCGCGGCCTTGTTCGCGCACCTGTTCGGCATCGCCCACGCCGTGCCGGCCTCGCTCTACGCCTGGTTTCTGTTCTACCAGCTCTTGGCCATGCTCATCTACGGATCGATGTTCTCCGCCATCGGCGCCGCCTGCTCCGAAATCCGCGACGCCCAAAGCCTGATGATGCCGGCGATGCTGCTGATCGTCCTGCCGATGTTCGGCTGGGTAACCATCCTGCGCGCGCCGACCAGCGCCTTCGCCAGCGCGCTGTCCCTGTTTCCGCCGGCGACGCCGATGCTGATGCTGCTGCGCATCGCGCTCCCCCCCGGACCCGCCGCCTGGGAGATCGCGCTGAGCATTCTCCTGACCTCGGCCTTCTCGCTGGCCTGCATCTGGGTCGCGGGCAAGATCTTCCGCGTCGGCATCCTGGCGCAAGGTCAGTCGCCGACCATCGGCCGGCTGATCTCCTGGATATCCACCCAATAAAAAACGCGGCCGCGTCATCTGCGGCCGCGTCATTTAGCTTCTCGTCAGGAACCGATCAGCCGATGCAGAAGTCGTGTCCCCGCACGGTCTTGCGGCCGTTGGCCTTCGCGCGCTTGGTCGCCTGATCCACGTACCAGTACACCATCTCGTTGAGACCCTCGAGCGCGTCACCGGCGGTATTGCAGTTGGCGGCCTTGATCGCGGCCTTAACCTTGCTGCCTACGAGCAGAATTTCCTTCTTCTTAGCCATTGGGTACATCCTCCTTTAAATTTGGCAACCGGGCCATTATAGCGCATTCCTCTTCCCTGAACGCAAGCCCGCTCAATAGGGGAATAGATCGTCGACCTTCTTTTCCACCAGCTCGCCCAGCTTTTTCAGTTCCTCAAGATCGACCCGTTCGCGGCTGCCAAGGATGTAATAGGTCAGCGGGACATCGCTAAAGCGCGCGGCGAAGCGGCTGAGATCCGCCAGCGTATAGGCCTGCGCCCGCTCCATACGCCGCGGGCGGGGATCGAAGACGAGGCCGTGGTCCCGCCAGCTCATAACGGTCTGGGGCACCGCCCGGAACTTGACGGGATTGGTGCGATACTCCTCCACGATTGATTTCTGCGCCTCCGTGAAGCGTTCCTCCGATGCGGGAAAGTCGCGCAGCAGCTGCGCCAGCAGGACGGTGGCGCCGACCGTCTTGTCGGCCTGGGTGCCGAGACGGCCGAGCAGCCGGTTCTCATCGCCTTCACGCGCTCCGTAAACGTAGCCGCCCCAGGCCGAATAGGCGAGCGCGCGGGCCTCGCGCACTTCCTGGAACACGACCGAGCTCATCCCGCCGCCCATATACATCCGGTAGAAGGCGTAGTCGACGAACTCCTCCGCATTGAAGACCGTATCCGCCGCGTACATCCCGATCTGCGACTGCACCATGTCCCGGTGGACAAAAACGACTTTCGGCCGCTCGGTCCGCAGGTACTTTCGCGGCGTCCACGGCGGCGCGGGCTGATACGTACGGTCCGGCACCTGCAGGCTCTTGAGGACGCCCTGCGCCCGGCGCACCCCCACATAGCCTACGTAGCGCCCATAATCAAAGACCGAGCCGAGCACTTCCACCAGCTCTTCGCGCGTCAGCCGGCCGAGAGCCTCGTCGGAGAGCTCGCTGAGCACCTCGCTGTCCTCCCCCCGCTGCGCGAACTCCGAGAGCGCGGTGGCGAGATATCGCGGGTCGACCTTATTATCCTTATGCTCGCCGGCCTTGATCTCGACCATTTTGGCCAAGGTCCCCGCGGCGATATTGGGCTGCGCGAAGCGCAGGCGCATGAGCCGCAGCGCCTCGTCGTAGTGCTCCTCCAGGCCGCTCAAGACGATGAGCGACGTATCCTGGCCGCAATGCGTCGCGAACGTCAAGCCGCGGCGAAACAGCTCCTTCTTGAACTCCTCGGCCGGCATATCCCCGGCGCCCGCCAAATCCCACAACGACAGCGCCGCGCACAGCCGCGGCTCGTGCCGGCGTCCGCGGTAGAAGCGGAAACGGATTTCAAAAAGATCATTGACGGGGTTGTTCGCGTGAAACAGCTTGCCGAACGGCCGCGATATGATCTTATAGTCCTTGCCCGCCCGCAGCCATTTGGGCTCAATCTCGCCGGCGGGTGTGGCGAGGATCTCGCGCAGAAAGGCCGACTCGCGGGAGGCGTCGAGCTGGATCTTGGTAAAATCCGGCTTCTCGATGCCCGGGATTTCCGCCTTACCCTTCTCGCGATAAGCCACGACGCGCCCGCCGCGCAGGTACTCCTTGGCGACACGGATCACGTCCTCCTTGGTTACCTTGCGAATGCGGTCGAGCCGGTCTACTTCGTCGGGCCATTCCCGGTAATGGATGAACGCCTCCATAATCCGGCTCACGCGGGAACGGTTTTCTTCGAGCTCCCGCTTGTAATGGATCTCGTAGTTGGTCACGATGGCGCGCAGATCCTCGGCGGAGAAATCGCCCTCCTTGACGGCATCGGCCGTCTCCAGCAAGAGCTTTTCCGCTTCCTTAAGCGTCTGCCCCTGCTTGGGGACAGCGTACATCTGCATGACCCCGGCCTCATTGAGCGCGTAGCCGAAAGCCCCCGCCTTTTTGACTTTCTGCGCCTGATTGAGGCGCAGATTGATCAAGCCGGACTCGCCGTTATCAAAGATCAGGCTCATAACCTGCAGGGCATCCGCGTCCGGATGATTGGCGCTAACCGTATGCCAGCCGATATAAAGCTTCTCCTCCGCCTCGTACTGCGCCTTAACATGCTTGGCGAAGCGCGGCTTCTTGATCTTGCGCTTCGACGGCTCCGGCAGGTCTTTCGGCTGCCAGCGCGCAAAGTAATTCTGGATAATCTTAAGAGCTTCCTCGCGCTCGAAATCGCCCGACAGGATGATCGCCATATTATTGGGCACGTAGTAGCGGTGATAAAAGGCGTACATCTTGGCCATGGACGGATTCTTCAAATGCTCAATGGAGCCGAGCGTAGTACGTCCATAAGGATGCTCCTGGAAAAGCGCCCGGTCGAAGACTTCCCACAGGATACGATCCGGATCATCCTGTGAGCGGTTCTTTTCCTCATAAACGGTTTCAATCTCGGTTTGAAACAGCCGGAATACCGGCGCCGCGAAGCGATCCGACTCCAGCTTGGCCCAGGCTTCCAAGCGGTTTTTCGGCAGATCGCAGACATAAGCGGTGCGCTCGTTGCCGGTAAAGGCGTTGATGCTCCGGATGCCGAGTCTTTTATAAGCCTTGCTCAGTTCTTTGGTCGCCGCGTAGCGGCTGGCCTTCTGGTTTTCCTCGTCGATCGCCTTGTAGATCTCCGCGCGCTTGCCGGGGTCCTGCGCATCGAACAGGGTCTCGTAGAGCTCGGAGACCCGATCCAAATGGGGCTTCTCCTTGTCGTAGTCGATGGTTCCCAGTCGGCGGCTGCCCTTGAACATCATATGTTCCAGGTAATGCGCCATGCCGGTGCTGTCCTCCGCATCCTGCGCCGAACCGGCGCGCACCGCAATCCACGCGGTAATGCGCGGCTCCAAGGGATTCGGACTAAGGTAAACGGTCAACCCGTTCTTGAGCCGGTGCACCGTCACGTTCATCGGATCGCGCTCCAACGGGCGCTTAAGCTCCTGCGGCAGGCGGGAGGTCTTCTCCCAACGGGACCCCGCCGCCGCGCCGGCGCCCAACGACAACGCGCAGATCATCAACAGTATCCTTCGCAACATAACAGCACCTTCCTTGTCTGCATTTTAAAATACGGCGCCGGGCGGAACACCTTCATTCTCGTTAAGCCAGCGCGCGGCGCAACGGCCGGACCGCACGCAGTCGGGGATGCCCACTCCCCGATAGGCCGCGCCCGCCAGAGCGAAGCCCGGCAGGCCGTCCACGCGCGCCTCAAGTCGCCGGATGCGCGCGGCATGACCGACATTGTACTGCGGATTAGCATCGCGCCAGCGCGAGGTCCAGGTCGCCAGCGGCTCGACATCAAGCCCCAGCATGGACCGCAAATCCTCACGAACCGCGCGCACCAAAGCCGCGTCGCTGCCGTCGGCCGCCGACTCGCGGCCGGCGCCGCCCAAAAAGCAGCGGATCAGCGCCTTATCGGGGGGGACTCGCCCCGGAAACTTGGTAGAGGAGTAGGTCGCGGCCATGACGCGCGTCGGCTCGCGCCGGTCTACAACGAAGCCGAAGCCCGCCAGCGGGCCGGGCAGATCCTTCGCGCGATAGGATAGACTCACCGTCGCGGTGGTGCTGTAGGGAATGCCGCCGACTTCACCGCCGAGCTCCGCGTCCAGCGGGCGCAGAGCGGCGGCGATATGATTGGCCGGGGCGGCGGCGATGACGCGTTCCGCCGCATAAACCTGCCCCCCGGCCGTCGTAATCCGGTAGTTCCCGTCCGCGGCGCGCTCGATCTTTTCGGCCGCGGAATCCAGCTTAATCGCGCCTTCCGGCAGGCGTGCCGCGAGCTCTTCCGCCAGTCGCGACAGACCGCCGCGCAGAGCGACAAACATGGTCCATGCCTTGCCGTCCTTTTTCGGCGCCGGCCGCGCGGCGGCCGCGCGCATGCCGCGGATAATGCTGCCGTGCCTGCGCTCCAGGTCCACAAACTGCGGGAAGGTGCTCGCCATGCTCAGGCGGTCCGGGTCGCCGGCGAAGATGCCGGCGAGAATCGGCCCCACAATGACCTCCAGCGCCTCGCCGCCGAACCGCCGGCGCGCGAACCCCCCCATGGACTCATCGTCATTCTCGGTCCGCGCCGGCACAAAATACTCCCAGCCCATCCGCAGCTTGGCGCCCCACCCGACGAGGTCGGAGGCCAGAAACGGCAGCACCTTGGTCGGCGCCATCAGCATCAGCCCTTCCGGCAGGCGGCGCAGCCGCTTGCGGGTATAGACGTAGACCTCCTTGCTCTCGCTGTTGGTCGGGATAAGGTCGGCTTCCAAACCGAGCTCCCGCACCAGCTCGAGCGCCCAGGGCTTGGCGGTAATAAATGAATCGGGGCCGCCCTCAATGACCATATCGTCGGCCTGGTGGCTGAGGATCTTGCCGCCCAGGCGCGACGAGGACTCCAGCACCGTCACCGCGAAACGCCCGCCGCATGCCAGCTCGTAGGCGGCGGAGAGGCCGCTGATGCCCGCCCCGATCACGACCGCCTTGGGCTTCATGCGGCCGCCAGCTTTCCGCGCACAATATCCGCCAGCGCGGCGATAAGCCGCGGATGGTCATTAAGCGCCGCGGCGCGCTCAAAGCGCATCCCCGCTTTCTCGGCGGCGGCACGGTACAGAATATCGTCGTCGTATAACGTTTCCAGGTTCTCCGCGAGATAGCCGATCGGCGACAGAATAACACTGCGGATCCCATCACGGGCCAACTGTTCAAGAACCTCGCCCGCATCGGGGCCAAGCCAGGCCTCCTTACCACTGCCGCCCCGGCTTTGATAGGCGAAAGACCAGCGGGTAAAACCCGTTTTTCGCGCCACCGCTTCGGCGGTGGCCCGCAGCGACTCCGGATAGGGGTCTCCCGCTGGAGCGGCGCGCTCCGGCAGACTGTGCGCGGTCATCAGGAGCGCCGTCTCCGGCCGCAGCCCCGCCGGCACGCGCGCTCCGGCTTCGCGTACCCTGTCGGCCAGGGCTTCAATCAACTGCGGGTGATCATGCCAGCTTTCGACGCCGAGCGTCCGCAGGCCGCCGCCGCAGGCGGCGGCCGCGCCGTCCGCGGCGTGCAGATACGCGCCGACGCTCAATTTGGAATAATACGGGGACATGGCGAGGACGACGAGGGTCCGGCATCCGTCCGCGGCGGCCGCCTCGACCGCGGAGCGAATTGTCGGCGCCGAATGCTTCATGCCGATGCGGACGCGAAGCCCCGCGCCCAGCTCCGCCTCAAGAGCGCCGGCCTGCGCGCGCGTAATATCGACCAGCGGCGAGCGGCCGCCGATAGCGCGGTAGCGCTCGCGAACATCGCTTACCAGGCGCTCGGGAACCTCGCGCCCGCCGAGCACATGCCGCAGGTAGCCGGGAACCTCGTCAAGATTTTCGGCCGCACCGTAGGCCGCAAGGAGCACGGCGGCCGAGCCGTTTATTAAGACGCCGTCCATTCGTGGACCCAGTCCACCACGGCGCGGACATTGTCGGGCGGGGTCATGGGCAGCACGCCGTGACCGAGGTTGAAGATGTGCCCGCGGCGGCCGGCGGCCTGCCGCAGCACCTCACGCACGCTCTTTTTCAGCTCATTTCTCGGCAGCAGAAGATGCACCGGGTCGAGGTTTCCCTGCACCGCACGGCCGCGGCCGATCCGCCGCCAAGCCTCGTCGAGCGGCAGCCGCCAATCCACACCGACGATATCGCCCCCCGCATCGCGAAAGCTCTCGAGAAAATGCGCCGTCCCGGTCGCAAAATGCGCGACGGGCACGCCGGTGCGCGCCGCGGCGCTCAGCACGCGCCGGGAATACGGCAGCACATAGCGCTCGTACTCCGCACGGGTAAGCGCTCCGGCCCAGGAGTCAAACAGCTGCACCGCCTGCGCGCCGGCACGAACCTGAGCCTTAAGATAGGCGGCCGTCATGCGCGTCAGCTTATCCATAAGCTTGCGCCAAGAGGCCGGCGCCGCGCGCATCAACAGCTTGGTGCGGCGAAAATCCTTGGAGGGTCCGCCCTCGATCATATAGCTGGCAAGCGTAAAAGGAGCGCCCGCGAAGCCGATCAGTGCGACCTTGCCGTCCAGTTCGCGCCGCACCCGGCGGATAGTCTCCAGGACAAACCCCAGCCCTTCTTCCGGATCGAACGCGCGCAGACGATCGATATCCCGCGCGCTGCGAACCGGCGGCGTGACGCGCGGACCTTCGCCGCTGAGAAACTGCAGCCGCAGCCCCAGCGGACGCACCGGCAGCAGGATGTCAGCGAACAGGATGGCGGCATCCACTTTAAGCCGGCGCACGGGCTGCAGCGTAACCTCCGCCGCCGCCTCGGGGTGCTCGCACAGCTCCAGGATGGAGTAGCGCCGGCGCAGCCGCCGGTACTCCGGCAGATAGCGGCCGGCCTGGCGCATAAACCAGACCGGCGTAGCGTCAGCTTTCTCTCGACGAGCGGCGCGGAGAAATCTCATATCCTTATCGTAACATTTTATACCGGGCCCAATGGGGAAGACGCGGGGGAGTCTTTTAACGGGATTATATTACCCCAAAGCCCCAAGCGTTTTCTCCCCGCCGCGGGTACAATATCGACAGCATACGACGCACCGATTTCAGGGCCTCTCACCACCTCCGGGAGGCTCTGTTTTTTTGTACCATGGCGGCAGAATGGCGGAAGCCAAAGAATTTAAACCGCTCAAGGAATTCGGCTCAATCGAACTGGCCGAGAGTTCCCGGGTCCGATTTTACGTCGACGAGTATAAAGGGCATCCCTATGCCTCCATCCGCACCTTCGTCGACAGCGACTCCTACTCGGGTCCGACGAAGTCCGGCGTAACCCTGAATCCGAACCTGCTGACTTTGGTCATCGCGGAGCTCGAGAAGCTTCCCAAGGAGCCGCAGACGACCACCGACATCGAGCTGGCACGGTTTCCCAAACGCACCGGGCTTGAGATCGTCCTGCGCATCACCATCTACCGCGACACGACAGGCATCGATATGCGCGAGTGGGTCGACGACGGAACGTATAAGGGTTGGTCCAAGCGCGGCATCCGGATAGGCTACGAGGAGCTCGAGAGCATCATCCGCCACCTTAAGGAGATGCTCGCCTTCCTGCGGGACCGGCAGAAGAAGAAGTCCTGACCAGCCGGTCGATCCGGCGCATCAGCTCGCCGAAAAACTCCTGATTTCCCGCCCCCTCGAGCAGGCCCACGCCATGGCCGCTGCGTGCGCTCAGCAGCGCGCTCTGACGGCCGCGCGCCCAGTCATGCAGCAAAAACAGGGTCTTGTACGCATAGGGATCGTCGCGTGCCGCGGCGGCGACAATCGGCCGCCGGAACTTCCGCGCGGACGGCTCGAGATAAACGCCCTGATAGTTTATGCCGGGCGACAGCAGTATCACGAATGGAACGACGGCGCGGCGCGCCGCGGCATGCAGGCAAAGGTTGGCGCCGATACTGGCGCCGGCCAGCACTATGCGCTCTTCCGTCACCCCCCGGCGCGCGAGAAAACCCACTGCCGCGTCCAAATCCTTCTCGATGGCGATCCAGGCCGCGGAGCTCGCGAACGTGCGGTAGGACGCCCCTCCGGATTCGCCGTGGCCGCGGGCGTCCAACGCCAGGCTGCCATAGCCTCTCGCCGCGAGCGTCGCCTGGAAAACCCGCCATTCCCCGCGCCCGGCGCCCAAGCCATGGAGCAGAATAAATACCGGCCCGCGCCGCGTTCCCGCCGCCGTATAATCAGCGGCGATGCGAATACCGTCCGTGGACTCAAAATGAACCGGCACGGCCAGCGCGCGCGAGGCCGCCGCTATAAAAAATAAAGCCAAAACAAGGATAAAACGAAAGGCCCAGCGACCATTGGGCCAAAATGCGCCGCCCCGCTGGGACCAAGGTCTCATGCCCGCCGAGCAATCTGGAGCTAACCTATAGCGATGCCGGATCATCGATTATGCTGGCTGCTGTCCGCCGCCGTGCTGCTCATGCTGCCGAGCGGCCGCGCGCAGTGCAATCCGCGCACCGACGCCGCGATCGCCCGCCTTCTTAATCCCAAGGTAGTTCGCGCTGAAGCGCTCCGTGACGCCGCGCACTCCGCCATCGCCCTGCGCGCATCTTCCACTATCGAAGGCGATCAGGCCGCCCTGTCCAAAGTTTTCGACGGCACGCGCGCAACCGCGGCGGCGGCGGCCTCCCGCGGCCGCTATAATCGCCGCAACCGACTGCCGCTCGATTATTCTCAACTGCTCGAACATACCATGTCCCCATCCGGACCCGCTCAGCTGCGGGCGGCGGCCGCGCAGCCCTCCGTCCCCGAGCGCATCCAGGCATCCGTCAGCACCGCCTTCGGACCATTCCGCGCCCTCCTGGAGTATGCCTGGGGCGGGCAATGGACGGGAGCGGCTCTCCTGCACAGCGTAGACGGCAGCGGCTAAGAGACGCTACTTCGCCCGCAGACGCAGGCGGTCAAAGCGGAAGCGCTGCAGGTTGAAGTCGGGTTTCTCGCCGCCGACCAGCTGCGCGACGGTTTGCCCGATCATGGGAGCGAGCATCGGCCCATGCCCGGAAAAGCCGACGGCCACCCAGGCATTGGGCAGGCCGCCCAAGCGGTCGAGCAGGAAGTTGCCGTCCGGCATCCGCGTATAGTAATAGACCTTGCCCTCGATGTCGACGAAATCGCACAGATCGGGGATGATGGTCTTGAGAAAGCTGCGAGTCTTGCGCACAAAATTCTTATCGGGCTCAATCGGCGTTACCACGCCGCGAACGATCGGGCCCTTCTTGTAGCTCCCAATCTTCATGAAGCCGTGAATATGGACCGGCACACCATAGAAACCCTTTGACGAGACGGTAAACACCGGGAAATGCGCCGGCCGGTAGCGCCCCTGATTGCGCGGAGGGCGGATATACAGCGCCTCCTGCCGAGTAACGTAGACCGGCAGACGGAATTCCTTGAGGACCTCATTGGTCCACGCGCCGGACGCGAAAACATAGTTCTTGGCCTTCCACGTCTTGCCGTGCCCGTCCTTGAGCCCCTGCACTCCGCTCTTGTTCTTCATGACGCGGACGATCTTGGCTCCGGACTCGGCGTGCATGCCGTGGCGCACCCCCAGCCGGATAAAGGCCGCGATCGCCTTTTTCGCCCAGACCATCCCCGCGCCTGAATGATACAGCGCATACTTAAACGACCGCTGCTTTATCATGCGGTAGCGGTCACAGACGACCTTGCTTTTCATCTTCTGATGCGGGATGTTGAGCTCTTCGAGGACGCGCGCGCTCTGATCCTCATAGGTCGTCTTGCCGACGGCCAGCTCCAGCATCCCGATCTGCTGCAGCAGCTCCTCGCGAGCCTCCTGCTGGAATTCATTCCAGATCGGCAGGGCCTTGCGCGCGAGCTCGGTATAAAAGGAATCCTTGCCGTGGGTCAAGCGGAAGATGCGGACATGATCGCAGGAAGAAGCCGCCGGGTTGGCGAGAGCGCCCTGATCGAGCAACGCGACCTTGTAGTCCTTCTTCGCCAGATAATACGCCGAAGAGGCGCCAATGATGCCGCCGCCCACGACGATCGCGTCGTAAACCATAGAACATGAAATCCTAACTAATTTGGAAGCACAAAGGGAGCAAATAATCGCGGCGGGAGCTCAGCTGTAGCGCTGCCACAGCGCCGCGAGGCGGCGGCGCCAATACGTCGCGGTCGGCGGCGGCGATTCCTGACGGCGTCCGCGAAAAGAATAGCGCGTCCGGCGGCCGTCGGCGCGGGTTAGGAGCACCGTCCCCTTCATCCGATCGCCGCGGACCTCGCCCGACCAGTCGAGCACGTTGCCGTCGCCGCGGAGCAAAGAGGAAGAGAAGCTGCGGCGATCGCCGGCTTGATCCAGCGCGGCATAGCCCGCGGGCAGATAGCCGGACGACAGGTGGCGTGTCGAGGTAAAGCGCCCCCGGTCGAACACCAGCGTATCCTTCTTGGGCAGCGCAAACACCGCTTTCGCCCGCATGCGGACCCCCCACACCGAACCATCCAGTGCCGCCGAGGTCAGCGCGCGATACCCAAAAAACAGCGCGGCAAGAAGCGCCGCCAGGATGACCCGCATACCCTTGGATGTAACAGGTTTCCTGGAACTTTCAAGTACCTATTTGTTACATTTGAGTTAAGAGCAAAATAATGTTCATACGGATTATGGCGGCGCTGCTGCTGCTTACCACCACGGCTGAAGCGAAATCTCTTCGCGTCATGGCGTTCGGGCCGAAAGGTCAACTGCTCAACACCGCTGAGTTTCTGCGCCATATCGCCCCCCAGGCACACAAGGACAACGGCATCCCGGTCGCCCTCAGCGGGCTCCACCTGATGGACATGGACGGTCGGCCGGTCCCGGAGCGGCCGTGGTGGAAACCGGACGCCGACAAGCCGGTCTGGGAGTGGGAAGGCGCCGAACGGGTTATGATCTCTCTGCCTTGGCCCATCGTCAAGGACGGCTTCTCCACGGTACTGCTCGACGGCAAGGGCAAGGGTTATTTTGACGGCCAGGCGATACTGCTCAACGAGGAGATCGCGGTCACGGCCTACCGCCGGATGCAGGAAGCCCTGAAAGCCCGCAAGGCCGGCCAGCCCTCCTACACGCCGAGCAAGCGGGTTGAAAAGATGATCAGCCAAGCCCAAAAGACCCTGTCCAAGGCGCACGCCGCCAAGGAGCCGCGTAAGAAAGCCCGCATCTGCGACCAGGCGCTGACGCAGACCTCCTACGCCTGGCAGCAGGTCCTCTATGAGCACGGACAGCAGGTGATCCACGACCCCAAGGCCGGACCGCAACAGCGCTTCGGCGTCTCTCTAGACGAGACCCTGATCGACCGCATCCATGACTTCGAAACAATCGCGGACGCGATCGACCGCCTGGGCGCGAGCTGGGTGCGGCTGGTCTTTAGCCTCAACCGCCGCGACTTCATTTACGCCAAGGAAAACTCCTTCGCACCCTACGACAAATTCGTCGAAATGCTCGCGGCGCGCAAGATCCGCGTCATGGGCTCGGTCCTTGACAGCATGCTGTGGCCCAAAGACCTGACGCCGCAGGCGTATCAGGACCGTACCCGCAACCTGGCGGCTCACTTCCAGGATAAAATCCGCAGCTGGGAGATCGCCAGCGAGCCCAATGCGGACTGGCTCGGCGGCACGCAGCGGCCCTTGGCGCGGGAGGACATCCTGCTCTGCGTGCAGAAGGCCGTGGTTGCGGTCAAAAAAGTGGACGCCTCGCTGGAAACGGTGGCCACCCTCCATTGGTGGGAAGGCACGTCCAGGCGGATCGACAACGCCCTCTTTCCCTGGCTCGATTGGGCCGTTGCGCGCGGCTTCGGCCGCGGCGTCGATGTCCTGGCGCTGAGCGTCTACCCCCACCGGCACCCATTAGGCATAGCCTTCGACCCGGTATTCTCGGAGCTGCATCGGCGGTTTCCAGATAAGCCTTTAATGCTCGGCGGATTCAGCTATGTCGACGGCGCGAAATTAAACGGGTATTGGTGGCTCGAAGCGACCAATATCCGGGACGCCCGCAAGGACCTCCTAGTCCTATATACGGGAACGGCCGCCGCCGTCCCCCATGGCATCGGCGGAGGCTTCTACTGGCCTACTTTGACCCAAATGCTCCCCCCGGGACGCAAACCCACCTCGATCTACGCCCTCTACCAGCGCACCCTCAAGCGTCTGCGCCGCTAGCGCCTCTTGACAGCGCAAATATGGTCCCTTGACAAGATGAGGCCCCGGCATTACACTCAAAATAGAGGAAAAATATCCGTTTTTCGTTCATGACCATGGGAAACCCCTTGAAACCCGCCCTTTGGGTCGCGCTGTCGGCTCTGCTCATCCTGCCGCGAAACGCCCAAGGATCAACCGGCACCGTAAAAGTCGAACAGCCCCCACCGGAGGAAAAGGCGGTCGTCTTCCTGCCCGTGCCCAAAGTTGATGCCGAAGGCAGCGCCACGCTGGGCAACGTCTTCGCGCTTATCGGGGATAATAAGCAGACGGAAACTCTGAGGCAGAACCTCACCAGCGGTCTGAAGGAAAAGGGACTGCCGCTGGACGCCTTCGACTTAAACACCTCCGCGCCCCAACCCGGCAGCAAGGCGGCGAAATTTGAAAGCGAATTCCTGGCGGAGAACAAGGGGGAGCTTCTAGCCATCTCCCGGCAGATAAACAAGACCGCCGACACGCCCCAAGAAAAGGCGCAAGCCCGGGAAGTTACCACCTACCTCGCCGACGTCTACGTAAGGACCGCGACGGAAACCCGGCCTGATAATTACCGCACCGCCATCCAATTCACCGACACCGTCGTCGAAAACTACCCGGACGACACGCGAGCGCGCACGGTGCGCGCGCAAGCCAATCTGGGACTCGGACGGCATGAGGCCGCAATCGAAGACACCTCCTTCGCCGTCGAGCGCAACGAGAACGACGAGCGCGCCTATATGCTGCGCGCCCTCGCCTATTACCAGATGAAGAACTACACCCAGGCGATGGAGGACGCCAAGCGAACGTTGGCAATCAATCCCAACAATCAGACCGCGTTCCGCATCGCCAAACTCTCTCATGGACGCATCACCAAGGCCGAGGACCTCGGCATTACCGCGATGCAGAAGGCGGCCTCCAAGCAGATCGAGCGCGAATACAAGAGCATGCTGCAGCAGCGCAATCAGGTCGAAACCCAAGCTCCAACGGTCAACCCGAAGGAAATGCAAGCCCGGGCCCCCGGGCATGAGCGCGACCAGATCGTCGACTCCCTCAACGTGCGCGCGCAGAGCAAGATCAAAATGGGGGATCCGCACGCCGCGATTAAGCTTTCCAATAAGGTCCTGCAGCACGCGCCCGAGAACCCGGACGCCCTCTATGCGCGCGCCGCCGCCGAGAATCTCATGGGCCAATACGAAAACGCGGTTGAGGATGCCACCGCAATCCTGCACCGCGACCCGAACCACCACCAGGCCCTGGACGCCCGCTCCCTGGCGCTGATCAACCTGGGGCGCTTTCACGAAGCCATGGTGGACGCCGACAAGTCGATGTCGCTGAAGCCGGAGAGCGCCTATTCCTACAAGAACCGGGCGATGGCCAAAGAAGGCCTGGGCGATATCGCCGGCATGATCGCTGATTACAAGGCGGCGGCCCGGCTGAGCCCGCAGTTCGAAACAGACCTGAAAGATGTCGCCGATAAATATCAGATCGCTTTAGACCCCGCGATCCTCAACGAGCGGGCGGTACCCGGCGAACCCGCGCCCAAGGCCGCCAAGAGCGGCCGCAACCGCCGCTTCGTCGTCGTGCTGGCCAGTTCCATCACCGGCGGACTCCTCATCGCGATCGGGCTCGTGCACATTCTGCTTGGCGGGAAGAAGGACAAACGCGTCGCAATCACCGGAGCGGGCACCGCGACCGCGAAAACTCTCGGCGGTTCGGGCCTCGACGCGGGTTTTACCATCCTCAAAGAGGTCGGCCACGGCGGCATGGGCATCGTTTATGAAGCCATGGATAAGGCGCTCGACCGCAAGGTCGCCATCAAGAAGATGCGCGATGAAATCCATGACGACGCGCGCCAGCGCGAACGCTTCCTGGAAGAGGCCCGCATCGTCGCCCGCCTCCACCACCCAAACATCGTAGACATCCACAACATCATCGAGGAAGACGGCGACCTGTACATGATATTTGAGTATGTAGAGGGATCGACGATCGACCAGATTCTGGCCAAGAAGCGGCGCCTGACCATCTCGGAGGCGCAGTTCATCGTCCACGGCGTCACCAATGCCTTATCCTACGCCCATACCAAGGGCGTAATTCATCGCGATCTCAAGCCCTCCAACATCATGATCACCAAGGAGGGCGTGGTGAAGGTCATGGATTTCGGAATCGCCCGCCAGGCCCAGGATGCCATGGCGGCCTCCACCAAAACCAATACCGTGGCGGGCACGCCGCATTACATGGCGCCCGAGCAGGAACAGGGCATCGTCCGCAAGGAGTCCGATATCTTCGCGCTCGGCGCCTGTCTCTACGAAATGCTGACCGGCGAGCGCCCTTATGCCTCACCCGCAACCACGGACTCGAAGATCAATAAGCGCTACCAGAAAGCGTCGCGTGTGGCCGCCAATCTCCCGCCCGAGCTCGACGCCCTAATCGACGCGGCCTTGGAGCCGGACCCCGAGAAGCGCATCCAGACGGCCTCCGAGTTCCGCAGCCGCCTGGACGAGATCAAGTCGTCCGACGAGCTGCTGGCCTGATCCCCCCCCCTGCGTCCAAGCAAAAAGTCTTTGTAATTTATAAATATTCAACAGAATGGCCCCCATAAGCCGCAGCGGGCTTTTTTGTATACTCTACAGATGCCTTCCGTCGAGGACAAGCGCGGGGCCGGCAAAGGGGGCCCCACCCCGGTCATGAAGCAGTACCATGCCCTCAAGGCGGCATATCCGCATGCCGTCATGTTTTTCCGCCTCGGCGATTTCTATGAGCTTTTCGAAGAAGATGCCAAAATCGCGGCTCCCGTCATGGGAGTGGTGCTGACCCAGCGCGCCGGACTGCCGATGTGCGGCGTCCCCTATCACTCCTACACCAATTATCTGCGCAAACTGCTCGCGGCGGGCTTCAAGGTCGCGATGGCTGAGCAGATGGAGGACCCGGCGAAAACCAAGGGTCTGGTCAAGCGGGCCGTTACGCGCGTTGTGACCCCGGGGACTTTGGTCGAAGACGAACTGCTCCAGGGATCCGCGACCAATTACCTGGTAGCCCTCGAGATAGACACCATCGGCTGGGGCATCGCCTGCGCCGAGGTCTCCACCGGCGAATTCTGGGCGACCCAGGCGCTCGACGACCACAACCATCTGCGGCTGTATTCCCTGCTGGCCAAGATCGATCCGGCCGAGCTTATTGCCCCGCGACGCGCGGTGGAGGAACTGCGGCTGAAGAATCTGCTCAAGTCTGGAACCGCGATCTCGGAATGGAAGCGGACGTCCTCGGAAACGCAGGTCCCGGAGCACTGGGACAGCCGGTCCATCTGGCGCAACCGCCAGCTCGCGCTCAAAGCCGCGCTGACCGCGCGCAGCTACATCGAGAGCACCCAGTCGCACCTCAAGGAAGTGCTTAAGCCAAGCTACCGGGAAGCGCGGCCGGAGATGCAGCTCAATGAGGCCGCCATTCGCACCCTCGAGCTCGTCGATTCGCAGACCGGCGGCCGCAAGCTGACACTGTGGGGCATCCTGGACCGCACGCTCACGCCGATGGGCAGCCGCCGGCTCAAACAGTGGATACTGCATCCGTCCACGGAGCTGCCCGAAATCGAGCGCCGCCTGCACTGCGTCGAAGAGCTGGCCGACAAGACCGACACCCGCGACAGCCTGGGCGGCCTGCTGGATGAAATCTCGGACCTGGAACGCGTAATCAACCGTATGGCAACGCGCTCGGCGGCACCGCGCGACCTGGCCGCCCTGCGCGACTCCCTGCTGCAGATCCACTCGCTGGAAAAGTGGCTGAAAGACGGTCAGTTCTTCTCCGGGCTCGCCGCAGTGACGGATGCGCTCAAGGAAGTAGCGGATCCTATTCGCAAAACACAATCCTTGCTCGATCGCTCCCTCGTCGACAACCCGCCCGCCAAGCTGTCCGATGGCGGCCTCTTCGCCGCCGGCTACGATCAGCGGCTGGATGAACTCCGCGCGATCAAAACGGACAGCCGGAGCGTGCTCAAGGAGCTCGAGACGCGGGAGCGGAAAGAAAGCGGCATCGCGTCGCTGCGCGTCGGATACAATTCCGTTTTCGGCTACTATATCGAAGTTACCAAGACCCATTCAGCCAAGGTCCCCGCCCGCTACACGCGCAAGCAGACGCTGACCAACGCCGAGCGCTATATCACCCCCGAGCTCAAGGAGCTCGAAACGCGCGTCCTCGGAGCCGAAGACAAGTTCCTGCGCCTCGAAGCGGAACTATTTGAGGACTTGCGCTCCAAGATTCTCGAGCATAACGGCGAGATCCGCCGCTTCGCGGAGATCGTTTCCGAGCTCGATGTGATGCGCTCGCTCGCGGATGTCGCCGTCCACAACAACTACGTTAAGCCCGTGGTGGACCTTTCACACTGCTTTGAGATCGACGAGGGGCGCCATCCCGTCGTGGAGACCGTGCTGCCGGCCGGCACATTCGTCTCCAACGATCTGTCGGTCGACAGCGACGACTCACAGACCCTGATCCTCACCGGCCCCAACATGGGCGGGAAATCGGTCTTTCTCCGGCAGAACGCGCTGATAGCGATCATGGCGCAGATGGGAAGTTTTGTCCCCGCCAAGTCCGCGCGCATCGGCGTTGTCGACAAGGTCCTTACCCGCATAGGCTCCCAGGATCAGCTGACCCGCGGCGAATCCACCTTTATGGTGGAGATGAAGGAGACCTCGCATATCCTCCAGGCGGCGACCCTGCGCAGCCTGATCCTGCTCGACGAGGTCGGACGCGGCACTTCCACCTACGACGGCATCTCCATCGCCTGGGCGGTTATCGAGCACCTCAACCGGCTCGGCCTCGGCGGCGAGCGGGCCGAAAAAGCCGCGGGCCGCGGACCACGGACCCTGTTCGCCACCCATTACTTCGAGCTTACCGAACTTGCGGATCTCCTCAACGGCGTCAAGAACATCAGCGTCGAGGCGCGGGAATGGACCAACGCCGCCGGACGCACCGAGGTAATCTTTCTGCATAAGATATCGAAGGGCCCGGCCGATCGGTCTTTCGGCATCCATGTGGCCGAGCTCGCGGGACTGCCGGAAGGGTGCCTGCGGCGCGCCCAGGAAATTCTGCACGGCCTGGAGAACGAATCCCGCACCGCATCACCAACCTCCGCGGCCAAGCCCGAATCACCGCAGCAGGACCTGCCGTTTTTCGACGAGCATCCGGTCCTGCATGATCTGCGGCTGCTGGACGCCGACGCCCTCACCCCCATCGAAGCGCTTAAAAAGCTCTCCGGTTGGAAAAAGCAGCTTTAATGCCGTCGCGGCTCCAGCCCCTGCCCGAAGACGTGGCCAGCCGCATTGCGGCCGGCGAAGTAATAGAACGGCCGGCCTCGGTTCTCAAAGAGCTTGTTGAAAACTCGCTCGACGCCGGCGCCAGCAAGATCGAAATCGAAATCAAGGGCGCGGGGTGCAAGCTCATCCGCGTCGCCGACGACGGCGACGGCGTGCCGCCGGAGGACTGCGCCCGGGCATTCGAGCGCCATACCACCAGCAAGATCCGCGCGCTCCAGGATCTGGAGAAGCTCTCCACCTTCGGCTTCCGCGGCGAAGCGCTGTTCTCCATCGCCGCGGTTTCCAAGACCACGCTCGCCAGCCGCGCCAAAGGAGAGCGCCGGGCCTGGCGCGTCGAATTCCGCGGCGGCAGGCTCCATAAAGAGCACGAGGCTCCCCCGGCCGCCGGCACGGCGATCGAGGTCCGCGACTTATTTTTCAACACTCCCGCCCGCGCCAAGTTTTTAAAATCCGACGCCACTGAGCGCAGCCACCTGGCACGCGTCGTTGAGGAGGCGGCGCTGGCCAATCCCGCCGTCGCCTTCACCTACTGCGCGGAAGGCAAGATAAAACTGCGCTGCGCGGCGCAAAAAAACGACGGCCGGAAGGCGCAGCAGCGCCGCGTCGCGGAAGTGCTCGGAGAGGAGTATGGCCGAGAGCTGCTGTGCGCCGAAGGCGGCGCCGGAGGCCTCACCGTCCGCGGGCTTTTTTCGCCGCCGGAGACCCTGCACGCCACCCGCGGCTTCCAGTACGTATTCGTCAATCGCCGGCCGGTGACCAACCGCACCGTCCAGCAGGCGCTGTACCGCGCCTATGAGCCGTTCCGCGGCCGGAATCGTCACCCGGCGGCGGTCTTGTTCATCGACGTCCCCTCCGCCGAGCTCGACGTCAACGTCCACCCGACAAAGCGGGAAGTCCGCTTCCGGCCCGCCGCCGCCGTCTACCAGGCCGTCACGCAGACGCTGTCGAAAGCGCTGCTGGAAGCGAGATCGATCCCGACCATCCAGACGGCCGCGGAAAATATCCGGTCAGCTTATCACGCCGCCGGCGAAGCCGGACGCTCGCGCGCCGAACGGCCGGTCGCCGAACAATCCTCATTCGTCCTGGAGGCACCCGCCGGCTACCCCGCCGCCAGGCCCCTGGGCCGGGAGCGCGTTTGGTACTCCGATGACATGCGCTACCTCGGCCAGATCGAACGCACCTATCTGCTCTTTGAGACGGGAGGCGGACTGCTCATCATGGACCAGCACGCGGCCCAGGAGAAGGTGCTTTTCGAGCGCTACATCGCCGAGGTGGATTCCGGCAAGCTGCACGTGCAGGAACTTATGCTCCCGCTGGCCCTGGATCTCCCGGCCTCCGGCATCGAGAAAATCCTCGCCAAGAAGAAGCGCCTGCTCCGCGCCGGCTTCACGGTAGAGGCGCTGGGCAAGACGACGCTGCACATCACCAGCACGCCGGCGCTCTTCGCCAAAGCGCACGACATCAAGGAGATGGTCCAGCGGCTCCTCGACAGCCTGCTTTCGCCCTCCTCGGCGGCGGCCGACGTGCGCTACGACGCCACGGCGACCATCGCCTGCAAAGCGGCGGTCAAAGCGCACGACGCCCTGTCGGAACGAGAAGCACGCGCGCTGGTCAAGGACCTGCGCGCATGCGCGGACGGGACCTGCTGTCCGCACGGCCGCCCGACCATGCTCCACCTCGACCGCTTCGAACTGGCGCGTCGTTTCGGCCGCTCCGGCGCGCCGCCGCTGGACGCCTAGCTTTCTCCCGCCGCGACGGACAAGCGGAAAATTTTTTGTAAAAAATAGGTCTTGACGTCCGGGGTTTTGGGGCTATACTAAGAGTACCGCCGAGTAGGTGCCTGCAGTAAACATTCGGCGGTGGACTTGAGGGCGGGACAACGGTCGATATAAAACGACGCCTGTTGTCACGCCCTCAACTTTTTGCGGCAGAAATTACGGGCCGAAGAAGAAGCCGGCGACCGCGCCGAGCACGCCGCCGATAGCAGCGCCTACCGGTCCGCCGAGAAGAAAGCCCAGACCGGCCCCGGCCAGAGCGCCGCCGGCCGCCCACCATAATCTCTTACCGCTCTTCTGCGTCTTGAGCTTATTATCCTTGGTCAGCGGATTGGGCGGTTCCTTAATGTTGCCCTTGTCGGGATCCCCGATAAAGAGGTCCGCCGTTGGGGTCTCCTGCGTACCCTTCACGGGCACAGATACCAGCGGCGGCGACACCAAGGTACTGCCCTTGAGCCCCGCGGTATCCCAGCCTTCTCCTGACCGGCCACGAGCCTGGCTGTCGTCGGCCGCACGGGCTCCATACCAGCTTTGGTCGGCGATACGCTGCAGATCGCTGCGCAGATTCGCCGTGGAGGCATGTCCCCATACAGCCGCTACGATAAGAATGAGCGCCGCGTGTTTCAACGCTTTCATTACAAAAATTATACCGGGAGACCACCGAATGGATGGGGGACCATGGACCTAAAAAACCGGCGTAATCCGGCCTATGCGCAAAGGGCCGGAGGTCCCGCGCAGAAACATCTATTTTTTAAGGGAAAATTAAGAGGGCACCAGAGCTTTCCTCTTTAGCTCTCGTGCCCCCAGTACGGCGAACGACCGCGACGTACGATGAACAGTCACCGACGGGTACAAACCTCCCGCCGGGCCCTCGGCGGGTACGTCGAACGACAACGAAACGAACGGCCACGCACGGCCACAACCCGGCAAAGGCCACAAACGACCACGACCTGGCAACGGCCACGAACGGCCACAACCACGACCCGGCAACGACCACGAACGGCCACGACCCGGCAACAACCACGAACAGCCACGACCCACGACGGAGACGACGAAGAACACGACGACCTACGGTGTTAGTATAAGCCGGTAACAGGATATGTCAAGGCCCAAAAACGACTCATTTCAGCCGCCAAACCGTATGCCATTGCGGGATGAGCCGAGCATGCTTGAGCCGCGCGCGTGCCTGAACGAGAAACTTGACGGCACGCTCCGGCTCGACGGGCAGACAGCGCTTTCCGGGAAATCTTGCGCTGACAACAGGCGTCGCCGGCTGCAAAACCAGCGGCATGGACGGCGCATTCGCCTCCATTAAGCGAATCACCTTCAGCCATTCCGCGTCTGTCGTGCTCCGCGTCAGCACGACCTTGGCGAAGGCGCGCCGACCGGCCGCGCGCAGGAATTCCGCATGCGCTTTCCACAGGCTTTTACCGACGGCGGAGGGCAGCTTCAAGTCGACCGCGATCATGTCGAGCCACGGCAGCAGCCTCCGCAAAACGCCGACATGCACGCCGTTGGTCTCCAAGTAGTTCTTGAGCCCAAGCCGCCGCACCCGCGGCAAAACGGAATGGAGAAAATCCCCGCAGCGCAGCGGCTCCCCGCCCGTCCAGGCGACCGCCGCATGCCGCCGCCGGCGATTATGGTCCTCCAGCACCGCGCACAGGCGCCGTGCGTCCCATTCTTCGCCGGAGTCCGCCGGCAGCGCCTTTGCCTCATCGCAGTAGTCGCAGCGCAGACCGCAGCCGCCGAAGCGAACAAATATCTGCCGCTCGCCAAGCCGCAATCCCTCGCCTTGCAGCGATGAAAATATCTCGCAGATCCGGGCGTGATCGCGCCTCATCGCGCCGGGTCCAGCGCGCCGGCTTTCTCGAAGCCCTTCACGCGCAGCTTGCAGGAATCGCAGCGGCCGCATGGCCGTCGACCTCCGCGGTAGCATGACCAGGTGAGCTCCAGCGGCACCCGAAGCCTAAGCGCCAAACGGACGATGGCGGCCTTATCCTTGTGAATGAGAGGCGTCGCAATGCGAATACGTTTGCCCTGCGCGCCGCGCCGCGTACCCGTCCGCGCCACGCTTTGAAAAGCTTGGTAAAACGCCGGCCGGCAGTCCGGGTAGCCGCTGTAGTCGAGGCTATTGGCGCCGACCACGACCATCTCCGCGCCCACGGCATCGGCGAGCGACAAGCCCAACGCCGTGAAGACGGCATTGCGGCCCGGGACATAGGTCGCGGGAATGCCGCCGCGCCCGATGCGCGACAGCGGGACATCGGGCAGCGGCCGCCGCGTATCGGTAAGCATATTGCCGCGCAGCCAAGGCAGACGCAGACGCAGCGTCGTAAACCGCGCGCCGGCCGCCGTCGCGACGCGGCGAGCGGAACGCAGCTCGCGGCTGTGCCGCTGCCCATAGTCGACCGCCAGGGCCTCCAGACGGCAGCCCCGCTCCTTCGCCCAATAAAGGCAGGTCGCGGAATCCAGGCCGCCCGAAAGAAGGACCACGGCGCGCTTGCCTTTCTCCTTTCGCGCCGCCCCCGAGGGGATAAGCGCTGAGGGGGCGGCACGGCGGCTCACCGCAGAACCTCGATCAATAAAGCGCATGTTATTTTCTGCGCCCCCGGTTGGGACGACTCCCGCGGCCCGGCGACATTGAGCACCGCCGGCCGCTCCCGCTCCAGAAAGGTTCGGACTTTCTGCGCGGCCTGCGCCTCCCGCGGATCAACGACGCAGAAAGGCCGGCCGTGACGCTTGGCTAATTCCAGCGTCAGCAGGGTACCGCCCGAGGGCTCGCCGGCGGAGAGGATTAGAGTGGCGTCGGCGTCCACGACATTGCGCTCCGTGCGTTCCGGATACTGCGCGGATACGCCTTCCGTGACCGGATAACGCTCCGGCACGCGCCCATCCTCGGCGCGACGCCCGCGCGGCACGGTTCCGCCGCAGGACAAACCCAACTCCAGCGCCGCATCCAAAGCCCCGCGATCCACGCCGGTCTGCGCGCCGGAGATAATCTTCATGGAGGGCCTCCGCCGATCAGGCGCCGGGATCCCGGGCAACGGCGTCGATCTCGACCAGCGCATCCTTCGGCAGCGCGCTGACCTCCACCGCGGCGCGCGCCGGCGCAGGCGCGGGAAACGCCGACGCGTATACCTCGTTCATCCGGGCGAACTCTCCCAAATCCCGCATATAAACCGTAGTCTTGACGACATCCCCCATCCCGGCGCCGGCGGCGCGCAGCACGGCCTCGATATTGCGCAGGACCTGCCGCGTCTGCTCCGGCACGCCGCCGTCGACCATTTGCCCCGTCTCCGGCGCCAGCGGGAGCTGCCCGGAAAGGAATATCCAGCCGCCGGCGCGCACCGCCTGCGAATACGGCCCGATCGCCGCCGGTGCGTCCTGGGTCTCAATCATATCCTTGGCCATCACAGCTCCCCCCATTCGTCGACGTCCGCGTTCTCGGCGTCACGGTAAAAACGCGCGGTGCAGATTCCTTTCAGCCCCTGGACGACCGCGAACAGCACTCCCGTCAGAACAGCCCACGACCATAGACCGCAGCCAAACAGCACGACCGCCAGCGGCGCCGTCCATTGAACCGGCTGACCCCGGGCAATCAGCGAACAGAAAAAAGCCAGGACCGGCGCCGCGCATAAAAGCGCGAAGCGCAGATCAAACACTCCCAATCCCAAATGCGTGCGTTCCGCTTGCGCCGTCCCCAGCAAGTCGACGCTTCTCCTCAATGCCGGCACTACGCCCATATCCTCACAGGCCATGACGCTGGCAGCGAGATAGCCGCTGCGGAAAACTCCGCTCTCGAAGATGCGCTGAAACAGGCCCCCGGCTCGCCCCGCCCTGCCGCGCCGCAGGATGAGCCGGTAGACAAGACCCAGCGGCAGGAGCGCCGCGAACACAACAAACCATAACGCTATGACGCCCGGCACGAACGGCAGGCAAGCCGCCGCCGCATTGGCCTCCGGACGCCGCGCCAATGCCGCGGCGAGAAGCGCTCCCGGCAGGAAGGAACAGATGCCCACCACGAAGTAGGCTTTCACCCAGCCGCCGGAGACGTCGTAGAGCGGGCGGCCGAGCGTCAACGCGAGAATATCAAAGCCGTAGCCCGCGATGACCGCCGCACAGCACAGCCACACAAACACGGTGACGGAAAAAAACAGTTTATGCCGCAGCAAAACTTCCCACGCGGCGCGCGCCCGCGCGCCCGCGCCGCCCTGCAGGTCAAAAACCGGCAGTCCCAGGACCGCCCAAGCCGTCACGACCGCCGGCAGGATTAAGAGCCATAGCCAGCGCGCCGTTCGTGCGAGGCGCCCGAAGAGCTTCGTTCGCGCCATTTTCACTCCGGAGGGCGGCGACGGAGGGCGGCTCGCCGGATTATGCTGTCGCTGCAAAGAGCGCTTGAGCGTCTCCGCCCCCTCCTTCACCGCCGGACTCGGCGCGAGAATGCCTCTTGCGGCCAAAGCATCCAGCCGGGCGAGCAGCTGATCAGGGACATCGCGCTGCCCCCAGGAGAAATAATCCGCCAGCGCGCGCATGGCGGGCGCCCGCACCCCGCCGTTCTCTTCCTCCTGGGCAACCGCGATCAAAGCGTCCAGCGCCGCGCCGTCGTCATGCTCGTTAAGCCGCACGCCCAGGGCATGCACGATCCAGAAGCGCTGATCCGAATCCCGCGTCCGGCTGTAGAGCTCGGCGAGCTTCGCGGAAGCCGCGACCGATGGGTCGTCCTCCAGGCGGCGCAGCCCGTCAGCGCGCGCCGCGGGAACAGCGCTCAGCCAGAAGCCCAGGCCGAACAGCAGAAAGACGAGTCGGCTCACATCCCCCCTTGAATCGCGTCCAACAGCAGCTCGTTAGTTGAGTATTTCCGCACCATCTCCACCACCACCTTGGTGGCTTCCAGGTCTGAAAGGCTCGCAAGTTTGCGCCGCAGCTTCCATACGCCGTCGAGCGTCTTCTCCGGCAGGAGCAGTTCTTCCCTGCGCGTTCCGGAACTTTTGACGTGTATCGCAGGAAACACCCGCTGCTCCGCCGCCGGCCGCGAGAGCACCAGCTCCATATTGCCGGTCCCTTTAAACTCCTGAAAGATCACTTCATCCATGCGGCTGTTGGTATCGATAAGGATCGTGGCCATAATCGTAATCGATCCCCCCTCCTCCAGCTTGCGCGCACAGCCGAAAAAGCGCCGGGGCAGCTCCATCGCGCGCGAATCCAAACCGCCGGACAGCGTGCGCGTGCCTCCCGTCGCGGTATTATGCGCCCGCGCCAGACGCGTAAGCGAATCCAGCACAATAAGGACATCAACCCCGGCGACGGACTGTTCGACCGCCAGCTGATATACTTTATCCGCGGTGCTGATATGGGATTCGAAACCCTGGTCGCTTGAGGACGCGTGCACTTCGGCCTGGACCGCGCGACGGAAGTCGGTGACCTCTTCCGGCCGCTCATCGACCAGCAGGCAGTAGACTTTCATCTTCGGCTCGGCGCCGGTGACGGCGTTGCATATCTCTTTGAGGATCGTCGTCTTGCCGGCCTTGGGCGGCGATACGATCAATCCGCGCTGCCCCTTGCCCACCGGGGAGAGCAGATCCACCACCCTCATCGCCGCAGACGTCGGGCCGTTTTCCATGCGAATCCACTCAAACGGCGCGACCGGCGTCCTATCCAAAAACTGCTTCTCTGCCTCCGTGCGCTTCAGCGGCGCGATCTGCCGGTCGCCGCGGCCTTGGCCGCCGCGCCGCGGATATCCGCCGCGCCCGCCGTACCCGCCGCGCCCGCCCGAGCCACCGCGCCCGCCGGAACCACCGCGCCCGCCCTGGCCGCCATGTCCGCCCTGACCGCCTGGACCGCCGCGCTCCCGCTGTCCTCCGCCGCCTTGTCCGGAAAGTGATCCCTGGTCGTTATTTCCGTGGGCCGGTCCTCGGGAACCCGAGCGGCGCCGACGGCGCCTTGGTTTATTTCTCATATTACTCTCCTGTTAGCGTCCACTTCGGACGTCTCCAACTCCGTCTAAAATCCTCGAGCGTGGAAGCGGCCGCCTCTTGCCTGCCGTCCATCTTGTCGTAAAACAGTATCCAATCCAACTGCTGATTTTTCGTGCCGAAATCGGAATCGTACTTTCGCGCCAGCGCATTGGAGGAAAAAGACCAGCGCCCGTTTATGTCGGACAAGGGAAAAACGAGCCCTTTCGCCCCGCGACCGGAATAGTACGCCGTATAGACCAGCTCGGCGCCGGAAACGGCCGCAGCGGACTCTACATCGTACTGAAAATCATATGGCTTGCGCAGGAGCGGCAGCGCCCTCGCCAGCGCCTCTCCCTTAACGTCGGTGCCGGCCCTCGGCCGCAGGACCGCGAACGCATCCGCAGCGGCGAAGCGCGCGAGCGTTTCCAGGCGGACTCCGTCCTCATCGGCGTGCAACACGGAAAGAGGATCCGGCGGGGGCGCCTTCTTCTCGACTATCACCGGCTCGGTACTCTCCGCTATTTTCCACGGATTTAAATTACTGAACAGCTTCCCCGCCTGTTTCCGCCAACTGCGCAGCCGCTGGGGAGCTTCCGGCGCGGGGCCCGCCGCCTGCGCATAGGCTTTCTCCACTTCTTCACGCGTGCGCTTGGAGTGGAAAAAAGCGGCCTGCTGTTGGCGCGTTCCGACGTATATCCCGGCATGATGCCAGTAGCCGGCCAGCCCGATCTCCCCGAGGAATCTGTCCCGCCGAACGAGCAGTATATCCCCGGGCTGCAGGAGTGGCTCCATCTCCCGCACCTGGGATTGCGTGATCCAGACCTCCGGGCGGGCCTGCGTCGACGCGTCAACCCGAAACCAATGCCGCAGCGTATCCACCGCGTACGCCGCCCGCGTACTAATCGTCGCTGTCGACCAATCCGGCTGCGGCGGCAAAAACGGCAGCCGCTCGGGATTCGGCGCATCGAATTCCGCCGTCCAGGCGCGGGCGATGGAGCGAACGGGGAAAAAATCGCGGCGCTCGCTGCGGCGCAGCATATCCAGAGCGCGTTGGCGCGAATGCGGGCGGAAGCTCCCGGATATCGGCAGTTGACGCAGATCGCTGCTGCGCAGCCGCGCCCATTCACCGCGGCTGGAGCCCAAGACCATTTCCAAAGCCTGCGATTTACCCACCTGTACGTAGTAGGAATGCATTGCGGAGAGCTCGGAGCGGAAGCTTGCCCCCCGGAAGCGCTGCTCGACGGCGCTGTAGCCGCCCGCGCGCACCCCCAAAGACGGAATCTCCTCATCAAAAAGACGCACCAACGCGGAATCATTCGCGCACAAGGCGCTCCATTCACGGCTAAAGCGCGCCTGGGCCAAAAAGGCGGCGTATGCTACCAGAAAAGCGACCCGCTGGGTACGCGGTTCCGACAACGCATGGAACTCGCGGTAGCGGTCGGACAACGCATCCAGCGCCAGCATATAGTCGACTCCCCGATGCCAGCTGTTAAGCGCCGTGTCGCGATATTCCTCGTACAATACCCCCCCCTCCCTCGGCTGCGGGGGAAAGATCTGCGGTCGTCCCCGGGCGAAGCGCAGCGTGTCGAGCAGGCCTTCACGCCAGCGGTCCACGGCGATTAAGTCATCCTCCACCCGATCCCAAAACCGTACCTCCAGCGGGTGCAGCTCCTTGACGCTGCTGGCGCGCGAACCCGCCGCAGCATCGGCGTCCGACGCCCCCTGCCAGGAAACCCCCTCAGGGATGCCGAGATCATTCGTTTCCTGCCGCGCGTAGGCGGCGGGTAAAGCGAAGATTCCGAGCATGATCAGGAGCTTTCCCACATCGCCTCCGCTCCGGGAAAGTCACCGGCCCATTTCACATCCATGGCGCGGAGGACATGCCCCATCATGCGCACGGCGGCAGCCAGCACGGCCTGCGGATCCGCCGCGGGCCGCTGGTTTTCAGTGAAAATATGGCTCCACGGTGCGCCGGTACTATTACCCACAACAAAGTCGACGCTTCCCTCCAGCACAACGCCCAGGTCCTGCTGCGAAATGCCGGCTTGCGCGGCTCGCTCGCTGACGCGCTCCGCGGGCCATAACGTATCCCAGCGTGCGGCCGCCATTTCTTTCAGCGCGGTTTTCGCTCTTTCCTCGGCATCGTCTCCTGCCGCGGCCCAGCGCAGCACGACCGCCACCTCAGTAAGCTGCCGCAGCAGAGGGAGCGCCTCGGTAGAGTGGTCGTGCCGGCACAACCTGACGACGGCATCGGAAAGCGCCAACGCCCGGCTGGCGCCGCCCGCCAGCAGCGCTTCCAGTTTGTGTCCCGGTTTCAGTTTCGGACCGACACGGCAGAGACCGTTGTCAATAAAGGCTTTCGCCTGGCCCACCCGCTGAATCAAATCTTCCACATCCTGCATAAAATTACCCCTTGCAGACCACCCGGAGTTCTCCTATCATTAACAAAGCTATGGCACGCGTACTTATGATCGACGACGATGACGATCTGGTCCAGCTGCTGACCATCCTATTGAAAGAGGCCCAGTACGAGGTGGCGTCGGCGGGCAATGCCGTTGAGGGCCTCGAAGTATGCCGCCAGTTCCACCCGGATGTCATCATCCTGGACTACCATCTTCCGGGGAGCACCGGCGCGCACCTGTTCGAAACCTTCCGCCGCAACAAGGCGACGGCCCTCACTCCCATACTATTCATGAGCGCCGTCGCCTCCTCCGACGAAATTCTCGCCGAGATCGACGAACCGGACATCTCCCGCTTTATGGCCAAACCCGTCAATACCAAAGCGTTCCTTGGCACCCTGAAGGAGATGCTCTCCGCGGCATCGACTTAGGCCGCGACCTCCCCGCCGTTCCTAGAAAGGGAAACGAACGACGTGTACGCGGCGCCTCCGGCCTCCCAGGATGCGCTGTGCCAGCCGGCGAAAGCGCTCCGCACCGTCGGTTACGTAAAAGCTCTCTGTGCCGCGCCCCCGCAGCCGCCGCAGTTTCCGCGCCCGCAGCAGCTCATCCGCGTCCCGCGCGACCTCTTCACCCGAATCGATCAGGCGCGTCCCCGTTCTCAGCTCCGCGCGCAAGAGAGGCTTGAGCAGCGGATAATGCGTGCATCCGAGAATCAAGGCCTCCAGCCGGACGCGGCCAAACGATTTTAGGTACTCCCGCAGGACCTGGCGCGTAATGGGATGTCTGAACCACCCCTCCTCGACCAGGGGGACGAGCAGGGGGCAGGCCTTGGCCAAAATCCGGCGCCCTCCCAGCGCCTTCTTCAGCGCCCGCTGAGAGGCGCCGCTCTGCACCGTCGCCGCCGTGCCGATCACGCCGACCGCGCCGCGGCCGCGGACGGCGGCCGCGGTGCGCACCGCCGGACCGATAACGTCGAGAACCGGAACGCGCAGCGTCTTGCGCAGGGCCTTAAACGCCAGCGCCGAGGCGCTGTTGCACGCGATCACAAAAAGCTTAATCTTCTTGCGCGCCAAATAGCGCGCGATCTCGACGGAAAACCGCTGCACGACCTCGGGTGACTTTGTGCCGTAGGGCAGCCGGGCGGTGTCGCCGAAATAGATCAGCTTCTCCGACGGCATCGCCCGCCGCAGAGCTTTAAACACCGTCAACCCTCCGACGCCCGAGTCGAACACGGCGATCGCTTTCTCCGCGGCGGCGCTCATTTATCATCTCCGGCCTGCCGACTATTCTGCCGCACGTGCTCAACGATGCCGGCATATAGCCCCTCAACGATCTTGCGGCGGTATTTCTGCGACTGCAGCTTGGCCTCATCTTTAGCATTGGATAGAAACGCCGTCTCCACCAACACGGCCGGGGCGTTCGCCCCGCGCAGCACATAGAAGGAAGCCTGCTTCACCCCGCGGTTGGGAAGATCAACGCGCTGCGTCAGCGACTGCGCCATGCGGCCGGCGAGCTCGGCGGCGTCGTTGACGTCTTCATGCTTGGCCAGGCGGTAGAGCACGCTCGCGGCGCGATCTTCGACCGCATCCTCGACCTCGAGCGCCAGCACCGAGTTCTCGAACTCCGCCAGCCGCTCGGCTTCCGGATCCGAGGCTCGCTCCGAAAGGAAATATATCTCATAGCCGGACTCCGCCCGGCTCGCATGCGCGTTGCAGTGCAGCGAGATGAAAAGATCGGCGCTGTGCTTGTTGGCGAAGCTCGAGCGATCGCCCAGCCGCACGAAGACGTCTTTCTCACGCGTCAGCATGACGTCGAACATCCCCTCCTCGCGCAGCAGGCTCGCGAGCTCCTGCGCCGTCAGCAGATTAATTTCCTTTTCCAGGGTGCCGCGGCGGCCGACCGCCCCGCCGTCGCGGCCGCCGTGTCCGGCGTCAATTACTATACGGTAAACTCCCGGCGCTTTTACCGGCGGCGGAACCAGCGCCGGCTTTTCGCTCGACGCCGGGGGTGACGGCTCCGACGGCTCAGACGGCTTATCCGCCAAGGCATTTTTAACGAGCCGAATGGCGCCGGCCCCCATCGCGGCGCCAAGACCCGCCCCCGCATCTCCGCCCGCCGCGCTCTCCGCCCGCCCGCCGGGCTCCCCCCCATGCGGCTCGGGGGCCTCAACGGCGACGCGGCTGCGCCGCGCCTCGACGACGCTGTCCTGGGCCCGGTCGACGTCAATAACGATCCGGCGCGGCTGCTTGAACTCGCGGACCCGCATGCCGGCGGCGGCCGCCTGCTGCTTTAAAACCAGCCGCGCCTGCCGGGAATCCTGGTACAGGTGCAGATACTCCACCACCCCGTCATTGATGTCGGTCTTCTCGGACCAGTCTATCGTGCCGTTGGGAATATCGATCTCAAAGCCGTAGCGGCCGCGCTTTGTTGAGTGAAAGCGCAGGTCCTCGGCAATCTCCAACACGATCCGCGTATGATCGGCGTAGGTAAACCACCGCAGGGGGCCGACATTGCTGCGCTGGTCCACCAACAGCAGGCGGGTACTGGGGTTGAACTTGGAATCGACGCCGGCGACGTCAGAAAACGCCTTAACGGCGAAGAACTCGATCGGGATAAAGGCCTGGCTGGCGCGCACGATCATCGGCCGGGGCAGCGCCATCGGCTTGCCCATTATCTCGACGGTTTCAGAGTCCGTCTTGAACCAGATCTGCTGGCCGCGCAGCGATAACCGCACCTCTCCCCGCACCGAGTACCAATACAGCTGGCCGCCGTATATCCGCGCCGCCTCCTTCGCGGCGAGATAGAAATTACCGCCGACCTGATAGGACTGTACGGCGCCCAAGTACTTGCCGGACTTGACGACCTGGATATCCTCCGCGGCGGCGGGAGCGGCCCAAACCGCCGCCGCCAACAGGACCGCGCCGCGTGCCGCCCAGGCCCTATTCCAGAATGATGCGATAGTCTTCATACTGCAGGTTCGCGTCTCCACTAATCTTAATATCCCGGTGGACATTCTTTTCGATAAGCGCCTGCTTCGAGGTGAATGCCTCCGCCAACACCGGATGCAGCACCAGACGAATACTGCCCCCCGGACGCCCCTGCGTCAGCTCATGGATCTCCCGCTGCACGCGAATGCGGACGCTTTCCGACGACAGCACGCGGCCGGAGCCGAAACAGCCCGGGCACTCATCGGTCATCAAGCTGATCGTGGACTCCCGCCGGCGCTCCCGCGTCATCTCAATAAGACCCAGCCGGGTGATCGGCAATACACGGATTTTTGCGCGATCTCTTTTGACCGCCCGGGCGAAGGTTTCCATAACCTTCTGCCGGTTCGACGCTTTTTTCATATCAATAAAATCGACGACGATAATGCCGCCGATATTCCGCAAGCGCAGCTGGTGAGCCACCTCCTGGGCGGCTTCAATATTGTTCATGGTAACGGTCTCTTCCTGCGTCTTGGAGCCGGTGAAGCGCCCGGTATTGACGTCGATCGCGCACAACGACTCCGCCTCCTGGATAACGATCGTGCCCCCGCTGGGCAGCGACACCTTAATTTGGCGCAGCTTTTCAATCTCGGACTCAATATTAAAGGCGGTAAAGATCGGAGTCTTGGCCTCATAAAGCCGAACCCGGTTCTTCAGCTCAGGAGAGAGCTTCGCCACATACTCCATAACGGCCTCGTAGTCCTCGCGCTTATCCATCAGATAGACATAGACGGAGTCGCTTAGCAGGTCTCGTGCGATCTGCACCGGCAAATCGTGATCGCGGTGCAGCAGCGCCGGCGCCTGCTCGCTCTTAAACTTCCGCTCGATCTCCTCCCAAGCCTGCAGCAGAAACGCCGCCTCGCGGCGCAGATCCTCCTCGCTCGCGCCTGCGGCTTCCGTCCGCACCACGACGCCTAAACCCTTCAGCGTATCCTCCATAAGCTTGCTCATGATCTCCGATATGCGCTTGCGCTCCACCGGATCGGTAATGTGTTTGGATATCCCGACCGACTGCTGGGCCGGAGTAAAAACGAGATAGCGTCCCGGAAGGGATGCCTCCATCGTCACCTTCATGCCCTTGGTTCCGATCGCTTCCTTGGCGACCTGTATCATCACCTCCTGCCCCTTTTTCAGGATATGGTCGATCGGCTTGCGGGTATCGCCGATAACGTCCGATATATAAAGGTACGCGTTCTTCTCGAAACCGATATCGATGAAGGCGGAGGAAATTCCCGGCAGAACGTTCTCCACGCGGCCCTTGTAGATATTGCCGACAATACTTCGTGAAGTTTTCCTTTCCCACAGCAGTTCGACCAGGCGGTCATTCTCAAGTATGGCGACGCGTGTCTCCTCGAACGATGTATTCGTCAAAATTTCGCGTTTAAGCTCGCCGCTGCTTTCCACACGATCCTCGCCGCGCGGACGGCGATACGGCTCACGGTCGCCGCGCTGCCGCCCCTCATCGCGCGGCCGCTGCTCATCGCGCGGCCGCTGCTCGCTGCGCGGGGGTCCGGAACGCCGCCCGTCGCGACCGCGGCGGCCGCGCTCACTGCGGCGCCGGCGTGTACCGCCGCGCGATCCTCGTCCATCCCGTCCTCCCCGGGCTCTCTCGACCCGCGGCTCCTGCGGATTTCCGGCGGATTGATCCGCGCCGGCGGGTACGGGTCCTACTTCCGACTTCTTGTTATCTTCCATAAATTCTCCTTCACGGGGCGATCAGCTCGCCGCGTGCTGTTTCCGACAAAAGCTCCTTCCGCAAAATCGCACAATGCCCCTGAACGCCAAAGCCATTCTCCAGCAGCCATGCGCGCAGCAGCGCTTCCGGCTTTACCGTCCGCTTCGGTCCAAAACGCATACTAAGACGCAGGGCGGACGTCGAATCCTGAACCATCTCAATAATGAGCGGGCGAGCGTCAACGCGCTCCACCCGGGCGCCCCCGTCCTTCAGCTTCTCAATAACAATCTCTCGGCGCGACAAAAACCGCGCCAAGGATTCTCCGCCGTCGTCAGGAAAGGCTCCCTGGATCGCATAGCGAACGACGTTGATGCTGGCGTCCAGCGAGGGGAAGTACTTGGGTATTCGGCGCGCGCTCACGACGGCGTAGCCGTCTTCCAGGGCGGCGCTCAGGGCCGCGACGATTTTTTCCGCGGGCACGCGCGACGCAAGCTCGAGGTCGAAGTATTCCGCCAGGCTCTCATAGCCTTTCGCGATCGCCGGACCGAAAGCCAGCCGGGGACGGGGCTTCTTGCGGCGCCGGTCCAAGACGGCGGGCAGCGCGGAAACCAGAACCGCGCGCCGCAGCAGCTCGATCTGCGCCAAATGCGTCAACTCGCGCGCCGGTCCCAAACGCGAAACACAAACGCGGTAGCGCGCGGAGCCGTCCAAGTTTGGTCTCTGGTTAATAGAAAGCATGCCGTTTAGAATAAATATTCATAACAATACCCATCGCCAGCAGGGTCGCCACAAGGTTGGACCCCCCATAGGACAGCAACGGCAGCTGAATCCCCGCGACCGGAACCAGCCCCAGACACATGCCGACATTCACCATAAAATAGAAGCCGTATATCGCCGTAAAGCCGCAGCAGACAAGATAGCCGTAACGGTCACGAGCCAGCCGCGCCGTATTGACGATGCGCCAAAGAAGAAGCATATAGAGCGCAAGCACCGCTGCCGATCCGAGAAAACCCATTTCCTCGCCGACTACGGCAAAAATAAAGTCCGTATGACGCTCCGGTACGAAACCCAGCTGTGACTGCGTCCCCGCAAAGATGCCCTTTCCGGTCAGGCCGCCGGAGCCGATCGCGATCTGCGCCTGCGCGACATTGTACGCGGAGCCGCGCGGATCCTTATCCGGCACGAGAAACGCCACAAACCGGTCTCTTTGATAGCCCTTGATCTGATGATCGAGCAGCGCACCCCCGCACAGACCTGCCGATAAAATAAGCGCCAAAATGACGAAATAGGGAGCGGGAGCGTTAAAGCGCATCCAGACGGTCATCTTCCAGGCGCAGAACACCAGCAGGGATATTCCGACGACCGCCAAAGCCAGCGGCATGCCGAACTGACGGACGCTGAGAAAAGCCGACAGAAACCAGCCGTTCTGAGTCCACTCCGGACGCAGGGCCAGCATGGTCCAGATCAGCGGCATGGCGAGAGTGACCGCGCCGAAACCGGTCAGCGCGAGCAGCGGAGCGACGCTCGCGCCGGCGCAGAACAGCATCCCGAACAGCAGGGGGAAGAAGCTCAAAGTCGATGAAAAATCAGGCTCCAGCAGGATAAGGCACATGATCGGCGCGGCGACGGCGAAAGCCCCCGCGAGATAACCGATCTCCTGGCTCTTGCTCCCCCGACGATCAAGATAGCTGGCGAGAATGAGCACGGTCAGGATGCGGGCCAGCTCGGACGGCTGAAAAGAAAAAAACGGGAAGCGTATCCAGGCACGCGTACCCCGCATATCTTCGCCCACGAAAAGGACCAAAAGCATCATCGCCACCGTCAGCACATAGATAATCCTGCTCTGGTCCTGGAACACATGGTAGTTGAAGCCAAACGCGGCGAAAAACACCACAATACCGATTCCCAAAGCGAGGAAGTGCTTCAGACGAATCGAGTCATAATACGGCAGCAGCGAGGCGGCGGAAAGGATCGCTATCGAGCCGATTGCCAGCAGGCCCAGCAGGGAAATGACCAGCGCCCAGTCCATACGGCCGCGCAGGGTCCCGGACTCCATCCTCACAGATCCGCCTCTGGGAACAGCGCTTCCTCGAGCTCTTCCAGCTCGGCGTCCGCGTCCGCCGCTGGCGGCGGCCGCTGCGGCCGCCCGACGGGCGGGGCGCTGACGGCCGGATGAACCGGCGCCGCCGCGGGCGCAAGCGCCGCGGGCTTCTCGGATGCGATATCAAAAGCCGCCTCGATGGCCTTGCGGGCGACAGGCCCCGCGGCCGAAGAGCCGTGCCCCCCATGCTCAACGAGCACGCTGACGGCGATCTCCGGCTCTTCGCCCTCTCGTCCCGCGAAGGCGACAAACCACGCATGGTCCTCGCCCCGCGGGTTCTGCGATGTGCCGGTCTTGCCGCCGACGACCAGGCCGGGGATATCGACCCGCCGTCCGGTACCGTTTTTGACGACACTAATGAGCCCCTGGTGCAGCAGCTTCCAGGTCTCCGGCTTAAGCTCGACGCGTCCCAGCTCTTGGGGCTTCTGCTGGTACAGAACGCGGCCGTCGGAACTCTCGATCCGCTGGGTAAGATGCGGACGCCATAAGGTCCCCTTATTGGCGACGGCGGACATGACCACCGCCATCTGCACCGGCGTCGCCAAGAGCTCGCCCTGCCCGATCGAGAGATTGACCGTATCGCCGTCGTACCAGCTGCGCTTGCGTTCGCGGCGCGCCTGCGGCCCGAAAAGATTGCCGGCGTTCTCGCCGCTCAGGATCACTCCGGTTTTCTGTCCGAGGTGGAAGCGCCGGGAATACTCCTCTATCAGCGCGCCCCCCGTGCGCAGTCCGGATTTATAGAAATAGACGTCGCAGGAGTTGGTCAGCCCGGCGATCCAATCCATCCGGCGATGTCCCTTTTTCTCCCAGCAGCGGAACGTACGTCCTCCCAAACTAAAGCTTCCCGGACAGAAAACGGTGTCCTGGGGAGAGACCTTGCCCTCCTCCAGCATCGCCGCGCCGACGATGATCTTGAAAGTCGAGCCCGGCGCATAGGTGCCGGAGATGGCCCGGTTAAACTCCGGAAAATCCTTCAGCGCGGTCTTGGCTTCATCCCAATCGGGCAGCAGGAATAGGTTCGGATCGTAGTCGGGGATCGATGCCATCGCCAGGATCGCGCCGCTGCGCGGATCAAGCACCACCGCCCCCCCCATCCCTGACGGCGACAAACGCAGAGCTTCTTCCACCGCCTTCTGGATGCGCGAATCCAGCGCCAGAGTAAGATTGCTGCCCTGCTTCCACGGCACCTCGCCGATCTTCCGTTTAAGGCTGCCCTGAGCGTTGATCTCCATTCGAGTTTCACCGTCGACGCCGCGCAGGACATTCTCGAAGTGTTTTTCCAGGCCGGAGCGGCCGATCCAGGAATCAATCCGGTAATCCTTGCTCTTGAGCTTGCGCCAGCTCCGCTTATCCATTTTGCCCATATAGCCCAAGAGATGTCCGCCATGGGCGCCCTCAGGATAGTAGCGGCGCGCTTCAACGACAAGGTCCACTCCCGGATAGAGAGTTTTTAATTCGGAGAGCCGGAACATGGGCTTAAGCTGCAGGTTCTCCGCCAAATGGATCGCGGATTCCATGCGCTGGGCCTGCCGCAGCAGGGCGAGTAGGTGCTCTTTTTTACGATGCAGCTCATTGGCGAGGCTGCCCGCCAGCCGCTCAAGGTATTCCGGAGCTTTTTCCGCGCCCGGCAGATAGATCAACGAAAAAGTGGGACGGCTGGTCGCGATAACCCGGCCATTGCGGTCGTAGATTCGGCCGCGCGGCGCCGCCTGATGGATGATCTGCGTCCGGTTGGACTCCGCCACACGCGCATAATAGACATTGCGGATCACCTGCATATGGAGGAGGCGCGCGCCGAAAAGCGCCCCGCCGCCATAGAAGGCGAGCAGCAGCATATTCAGACGCTCATAGCGCACGCCAGGCTGACGCATTTAGTTAAATCCTGATGCTCCCCGTCTAGAAATCCACAAACCGACGGACAAACGCGAATCCCAAGGGGGCCAAGACGCAGTTGTACACAGGTTCGAGTAAAACTTTTACCCACCCGGCCCAGAGAAAATTATGCTCAAAGATCAGGCCGGTAACGCCGAAAAAAACAAAATAGACGGGCGTCAGCATGATAACGAACAGTATCTGCGGCGCCAGGCTCTCGACGTCCATCTGCCGGCGCAGAACGCCGATAACGTAGCCGACCACGGTCAGGGCCAGGGCATTGGCGCCAAAAACGTGTGCCGATGAAACATCCAGGAACAGCCCCCAGGCGAATCCATAGCACTGGCCAGCGACGGGACCGCTGCGCGCCGCGACGGCAACCGTAAGAATCAGCAGCACCTGGGGCGACAGCCCCCAGGCCGTAAAATGCGTACTCCACAGCCACTGCACGAGCACTCCGACGAAAAAGACGAAAACGCCCGCCAGGTACCTCATGTTCCGCCTTCCTTCTCCGGCAGGAGTATCAGCACTTCTTTAAGCGAGGCCGCCGTTACCGCGGGGGTGACCTCCACCGACTGAAACGCCAGAAATGGGTCGCGCTCGAACTTCCGGGTAATCGTTCCTATCAGCAAATCGGGTCCAAACGTCGCGCTGGTCGGCGACGTGTACACTTTCTCCCCGACCGGGATATCGGCGCCGAGCGGCAGATAGTTCATGCGCAGCCAATGCGTGCCCCGCCCTTGAATCAGCCCCTCAAGATCATTCGCCGGCAGATAGGCCGCCGCCGCCGACAGGTCGTCGGTCAGCAGCAGAACGATCGACGTCTTGGGTCTCACCCCCGTCACGCGTCCGACGACCCCCAGTACGCCGTCCTTTAGGCCCAGGACCGGGGCATTAACCACCATCCCGTCATCGGCTCCCGCGGACACCGTCAGTGAGCGATGCCAGTTCATGGAGTCGCGCTGCATCACCCGCGCCCAACGCAGAACGCGCCGCTCCTCCGGGGTAATTCCCAACGCTTCACTCAAACGCCGATTCTCGCGCCTGAGCGACTCATTTTCCGACTGCAAATGCGTCGCCTCCCTGAGCCTGCGCCGCGCCCGCAGCAGCTCGATATCGCCGGAGATGAGCCGCACGGCGTCGGTCGGGATATTGGCGAACCGGTCGAAGGCCCGGCTGCCATAGAACGGGACCGGGTCAAGGAGGTAGGACGCATAGGCGCGAAAGGCGCCGACTTTCCCGGTTAAGGGAAGGCTCAGCAGCACCATGGAAATAATGCCGAACAGCAGCAGCAAATAATTCGCCGCACGCAAGTCTCGATTCATACTTTGCCCGGCGGGGCCATGAGAACGCGGCGGCGGCAGTGCTTATTCTACGAAGCGATCAGACGTCCCGATCAGGTCGGGTCTCTTGTGCTTAATGCTGTCCAGGACTTCGAGGAACTTCCCCGTCCCGATCGCTACGCAGCTGAGGGGATCCGCAGCGCGATGCACCGGCAGCTCGGTTTCTTGCCGGATCAAATCCGGCAACCCCCGCAGCAGCGTGCCTCCGCCCGCCAGAACCATCCCTCTATCTACCAAATCCGCGGCCAACTCCGCCGGTGTCTCCTCCAAACAATTCTTGATCACATCGAGGATAAGCTGCACCGGTTCCATCAGCGCCTGGCGCACCTCCTCGGACGTAATGAGCACCGTCTTAGGAAGGCCGGTGGCCTGATCCCGGCCCTTCACTTCCATCGTCTTCTCTTCCTTTAGTGGAAAAACGGAACCAATCTGGATTTTGACGTCCTCGGCCGTTGTCTCGCCGATAAGCAGATTGTACTTGCGGCGAAAATGCTGCAACACCGCCTCATCCATCTCATCGCCGGCGACATCGATAGACTTGGAAACGACCATGCCGCCGAGAGAAATGACGGCCGCCTCCGTAGTCCCGCCTCCGACATCAATGATCATGCTCGCATACGGCTCCGATATCGGCATATCCGCCCCGATCGCGGCGGCCATAGGCTCTTCGATCAAGTGCACGGAACGGGCCCCCGCCTGCTCGGCCGATTCCTGAACGGCGCGACGCTCGACTTCAGTAATACCGGAAGGGATGCCGATTACGATGCGCGGATGCAGCAGACTGCGCCGGTTATGCACCTTCTGGATAAAGAACTTGATCATCTCCTGCGTCACTTCGAAGTCGGCGATAACGCCGTTTTTCAAAGGACGGACCGCGATGATCGAGGAAGGCGTCCGTCCCAGCATCCTCTTCGCTTCGGCGCCGATGGCGATCACGCGGCGCGTCTCCTTGTCGATAGCCACCACGGAAGGCTCACGCAGCACAATGCCGTGGTTCTTGACATAGACCAGGGTATTGGCCGTACCCAGATCGATGCCCATATCGTTGGAGAACAGGCTGAAGAGATAGTCGAACATGCCGTATTAGACTATTCTATTGCACAAGACGAATCAAGCCCTGCAAAGCGCCGTCGCCCGTGCGGCGGCCAAGACGCAGCACCTGCGTATACCCGCCCGGCCGATCCTGATAGCGCTGGGCCAGCACATCGAACAGCTTCTTGACGGCGACCCGGTCGCTTATGTCGCGGCGCACCCGCAGGTGCTGGCCGCGCTTCGCGCAGGTAATGAGGCGCTCCGCGAACGACCGCAGGGCTTTCGCCCGGGTCAGCGACGTCTGCACCCGCTCATGCAGGAACAGGCTCGTGGCCATGTTGCGCAGCGTCGCTTTACGATGCGAGCTCGTTCTACAGAGCTTGTTTTTTCCGTAATTCTTAATCATGCTGCTCCCTCTAAATGCTAAACCTGCATGCCCAGAGAAAGGCCCATATCCTTCAAGCGGTCCTTGATCTCATCGAGCGACTTCTTGCCGAAGTTTTTAACCGCGAGAAGCTCCTCTTCACGCCGGCTGACCAGCTCCCGAATGGTCTTTATCCGGGCGACCTTCAGGCAGTTCGAAGCCCGGCTCGACAGCTCGATCATATCGACCGGCTGGGTCAACACTTCCCGCAGACGGGCGTCCACGCCGACGCCGCCTTCGCCGCCGGCCATCACATCCTGGCCGTCTTCGTAAGTTCCCGCCGGAGGCTGCTCGAGAATCTCCTCTTCCGGAATAAAGATATTCAGGGACTCCCGCATCAGCTTGGAGGAGCGGATCAGGGCATCCATCGGCGAAACAGAGCCGTCCGTCCAAATCTCCAGAATCAAGCGGTCATAGTCCGTCACCTGGCCGACGCGGGCATTCTCAACGTCGTAATGGATCTTCATCACGGGCGAGAACAGGGCGTCCACCGGCAGGAATCCGGCCGGCCAGTTGGCCTGCGCCTGAATTTCCTCTCCCGGGACATAGCCGCGGCCGCGCGACACCTCGATCTCCATGTCGATCTTACCGCCCGACTCCAGGTGGCAGATATGAAGATCGCCATTGACGATCTCGACGTTGGAGTTCTCCTGGATCATCTTCGCCGTGACCGCGCCCTCTTTCTTGGTGGCCAAGTAGATCGTTTCCGGGCCGTTCGAGAACAGCTTAACGCGCAGCTTCTTTAGATTCAGCAGGATATTCATGACATCCTCGCGGATGCCGTTGAGCGCCTGATACTCGTGCCTCGCCCCATCGATCCGAACGCCGGTTACCGCGGCCCCTTCCAGACTGGAAAGAAGTACCCGCCGCAACGAGTTGCCGACCGTATGCCCGTAGCCGCGCTCGTACGGCTCGGCCACGAATTTTGCGTAGCTATCCGAAAGGGTCTTTTCGTCGACAGCGAGTTTTTGCGGAAGAATTAGCTCTTTATAGATCACGGCGGTTTGCCTCCTGAATCGGCTTAAAACTACCTTGAATAGTACTCGACGATCAGCTGATCGTTGACGGCGAAAGACGTCTCCTCCCGGGTCGGCCGGCGCACAACCTTGGCCGCGCGGTTCTCTTCACTATACTCCAAATACGAAGGCCGAACGGCCTTCTTTTCGACAAACTCCAGCGCCAGCTTCACGCCGGGGTTGGCCTTCATGCGCTGATCCAGAGAAACAACATCTCCAACATGCACGTGATAGGACGGAATATTAACCCGGTTCCCATTGACCCGGACCATCCGGTGCTGGACCAGCTGCCGCGCGGTGCTAAGGCTGGTCGCGAAGCCGGCGCGCCGGACGATATTGTCCAGCCGCGTTTCCAGTCCGATCATCAGCTCCGCCGCGGCATTGCCGCGGGAGTGCGACGCCTTCTTCATCATCGTCTTGAACGGGGTCTCCGTCATTGAGATCATCCGGCGCAGCTTCTGCTTCTCGCGCAGACGAATCTTATACTCGGACGGCTTCCCCCGCTGCGGCTTGGCGTTGCCGGGCGGCATCGGCCGATTATCCAGCACGCACTTGGTATGGCACTTTTCGCCCTTGAGGAAGAGTTTAGTCTGCTCTCTCCGGCACATCCGGCAGACGGGACCTGTATACCTGGCCATCTTACACCCTCCTCGGCTTCGGCGGACGGCAGCCGTTATGCGGAATCGGCGACACGTCTTTAAGAGACACCACGTGCAGGCCGGACGACTGCAGCGCCCGGATCGACGTCTCCCGGCCGGGGCCAGGCCCCTTAACAAATACCGAGACCTGCCTTACGCCCAGCTCCACCGCGCGCTTGGCCGCCTTGGTTGCCGTGACCTGCGCCGCGAAGGGCGTGCCCTTCTTGGTGCCCTTAAATCCCGCGCCGCCCGCGGACGCCCAGCAAAGCACGTTGCCGCGATCGTCCGTGATGCTCACAAGCGTATTATTGAAGGAGCACTGGATAAAGACTTTGGCGTGCGAAAAAGTACGACCGCCCTTTCGGCGCACGACCGGACGAGGCGCAGAAGCGTCCTCCGTCGCGAAGATGTCTTTCTCCGCCGCCGGAACCTCCGGCGCGGGCGCGCGCTCCTTCGCGGGAGTTTTCTTTTCCGTCGCCGGAACCGTCTCGTCGGCGGCCGGCTCTATTGGTTTTTCCTGCTCTTCAGTCATAAAAACTTCCTCCGAAATCTATCCCTTCTTCCCGGGCGCGGGCTTCGCTCCGGCGCCGACGGTCTTACGCCGGCCCCGACGAGTCCGGCTGTTAGTCTTGGTCCGCTGGCCGCGCACCGGAAGGTTGCGCCGATGGCGCACGCCCCGGTAACAGCCGATCTCAACGAACCGGTGGATATTCTGCTGCACTTCGCGCCGCAGCTCGCCTTCCACGCGATACTCCTTCGCGATCAGGGAGCTTATCAGACCAACCTGGCTCTCCGTTAGATCGCGCACCCGCGCCGCCGGATCGACGGCACCGTTAAGTTTGCTCAAGATCTCTTTCGCGATCATGGGCCCGATCCCGAACAGACGCGTAAGCGCGACGTCCACCCGCTTATCCTTCGGAAGGTCTACTCCCGATATACGTGCCATAACGTTTCTCCTAACCCTGCCTTTGCTTATGGCGAGGATTCGTGCAGATTACGCGCACGACACGTCCCCGCTTAATAACCTTGCACTTCTGGCAAATTGGTTTCACACTTGCACGAACCTTCATACAATCACCTTTCCCGATAAACAATCCGACCTCGGCTGAGGTCATAAGGAGACAACTCGACTTTGACGGTATCTCCCGGCATAATCTTTATGTAATGCACGCGCATTTTCCCTGATATGTGCGCGATGATCTCTTTCTTTCCCGCTATCGTCACTCGAAACATCGCGTTTCCCAGGGACTCCACGATCTTCCCGTCAACTTCAATCTTGTCTTCTTTAACCAAGAATTCTCTCCTTTTGTATGCGCTATGACAGCAACGTCAAAATCTCCGGCCCATTCTCGGTCACCGCAATCGTGTGCTCGAAATGAGCAGACAGCCTGCCGTCCGCCGTGACCGCCGTCCATTTATCATCAAGTACTTTAACGTCCGCCGCACCCTCGTTGACCATCGGCTCGATCGCCAGCACCATGCCCGGTCGCAGGCGCAAACCGGTGTCCGCTGTGCCGTAGTTCGGCACGGCGGGGTCTTCATGCAGGGCGCGGCCGATGCCGTGCCCGACGAACTCGCGAACCACGCTGTAGCCGGCGCCTTCAGCGCAGGCCTGTACTGCGGCGCTGACATCGCCCAAGCGCCGGTCCGGCCGCATCTGCTCGATCGCCTTATCGAGCGCCGACCGCGTAACCCTCAGCAGCCGCTCGGCGTCTTCGGATATGCGGCCGATCGGCACCGTAATCGCCGCGTCGCCGAAAAATCCGTCAATGACGCAGCCGATATCCATGCTCAAGATGTCGCCTTCCTGCAGAATCCGTGACTTGCTCGGTATCCCGTGCACAACTTCGCAGTTGATCGAGGCGCATAAAGTGTGCGGAAAACCCCGGTAGCCCAAAAAGGCCGGTATGGCCCCATGCCCGCGAAGCGTCTTCTCGGCCAGCGCATCCAGCTCCAGCGTCGACACGCCGGGCTCGGCGCGACGCTCAAGAGCCGCCAACGCTTGCGCGACGACGGCGCCCGCCCGGCGCATCAGCGCAATCTCCTTGGCGCTCTTTAAATCGACGGCAGCGGATTTAAACATGCTTACAAGCCGCTCCCGGCCGCAGCCTTGTCGATGCTTTCATATAGAGCTCGCGCCACTTCCGGGAAATCACCGGCGCCATCCACCTCGGCGAAATCGCTGTTCTCCCGGTAATAGGCCGCCAGCGGCGCCGTTTGCTCCTCGTAGACCTGGAGGCGGTTCTTGATCGTCTCTTCCATGTCATCTTCGCGCTGGACCAAAGCCTTGCCGCACTTATCGCACTTCCCTTCAACCTGTGGCGGACGGCTGATTAGGTTATAAACATCTCCGCAGCCGGAGCAGGTTCGGCGGCCGGACAGCCTCTCGACCACTTCGGCGAGCTCCAGGGAGAGATATAAAACAGCGTTAAGCTTCTGCCCTTTCGCCTGCAGATACTTATCCAGCTCCCGCGCCTGGCCGAGAGTGCGCGGGAAGCCGTCCAACAGCCATTCGCCGGAACCGGAATCGAGATGGGCGGCGACCATCTTCACCACCAGATCATCGGGGACCAGCTCGCCGCGCTTAACGTAGTCCGCGACCTTTTTGCCGACAGCGCTCTCCTTGCCCATCTCTTCGCGGAAGATATCGCCGGTAGAAACATGCTCCAGGCCGTACTTGCGGCATAGAAACATCGACTGCGTTCCTTTTCCCGCTCCCGGACAGCCCAACAGCACGATCTTCATTACTCAGCTCCCCACGTTAAACCAGCGCTGCTTTACCCGGCCCTTCTTCAAAAAACCGTCGTAGTGCCGCATGATTAGATGCGACTCCAGTTGGCCCATGGTATCGAGCGCGACGCCCACGACGATCAACAGCGCCGTACCGCCGAAGTAGAAGGGGATATTGTACTGCTGGCGCGCGATATCAGGGAGGACGGCGATGGCCGCCACAAAGAGGGCGCCGCCGAGCGTGATCCGCTCCAGCACCCATTCGATGTAGGCCGCTGTCGGCCCGCCCGGCCGAATGCCGGGGACAAAGCCGCCGGACTTTTTCATATTGTCCGCGAGGTCGACGGGGTTAATACTCACCGAGTTATAGAAATAGCAGAAGAAGATGATCATCACCGCGTAGAAAATCTGGTAGATCCAGCCGCCGGCGTTCATGAATCCCACGACTTTCTGCGCCACCGCCGAATTCGGCATAAACTGCGCGAAGGTCATCGGCACGGCCATTAAGCTGATAGCGAAGATCACAGCGATGACGCCGCTCTGATCCACCTTGAGCGGCAGGAAACTGGAAGCCCCCCCGTACATCTTTCGACCAACGACGCGCTTGGCGTACTGCACCGGGATCTTGCGCTGAGCGGTCTCGACCCAAACAACCGCCATAATAACGCCCACCAAGGAACCCGCGAGCAGCAGCGCCCGCACCAGGCCGATTTCTTCGGCCTGCACCAACTGGATCAGCGACACCAGGCCGCCCGGCAGGGCGTTGACGATGCCCGCGAAGATGATCAGCGAGATGCCGTTGCCGACGCCGTTCTCCGTCATCTGCTCGCCCAGCCACATAATAAAAATTGTGCCGGTGGTCAGCGTCAGCACCGTGATGATATAGAATGCCGCCGATGGATCAGAGACCACGGGCACTCCGCTCGGGGAAGGCATCTTCGTAATCATGATCGTCAAGCCGAAAGACTGAAATGACGCCAAAAAGAGGGTTAGATAGCGCGTAATCTGATTGAGCTTGCGCCGACCCAGCTCCCCTTCCTTATGCAGCCGGTCCAGATAGGGGATAACATGCGCCCCCTGCAGCAGGCTCATGATAATAGAGGCGTTGATGTAGGGCATGACGCCCATGGAAAAGATCGCGAACTGCCCGAGCGCACCGCCCGAGAAGATGTTGAGGATACCCAGCAAGGAACCGGACTGCGCCTGAAAGATCGAGCGCAGCGCCTCGCCGTTGATGCCGGGAATCGGAATCGCCGCGCCCAGGCGGTACACCGCCAGACAGACCAACGTATAGATAATACGTTTGCGCAGGTCCGGCACCTCGAACATCTCCACGATCTTTTGGATCATCCCGCGGCCGCCTTCCCGATCACCTCGATCGTGCCGCCGGCTTGCTGAATTTTCTCCTGCGCACTCTTGGAGAACGCATGCGCCTTGATCTTCAGCGGCTTGGCCAGCTCGCCGTCGCCGAGTATCTTAACCTGCCGTCGCCCCTTGATCAGGCCGTGCACCTTAAGCGCTTCAAGATCCACCTCGTTCTGATTCTTAAACACCGCAGACAGCTTCGCCAGGCTCACGACCTGATAGATGGTCCGGAACTGCGTATTACGAAAGCCGCGCTTCGGCAGGCGTCGAATGAGCGGCGTCTGCCCGCCTTCGAAACCCGACAATGCGATGCCCGAACGGCTTTTCTGCCCCTTGGTTCCCTTGCCGCATGTTTTGCCTTTGCCGGAACCGAGCCCTTTGCCCAAACGCTTCTTGCGGTGGCGCGATCCGGGCTTGGCGGCCAGCCGGCTTAGAGAAATAGTCGTTTCCGCCATCATCGTCCTCTCAACTGCGCGATTTCTTCCCTCGACTTCAGCTGCCCCAACGCCTCCATGGTCGCGTAGACCATGCTGAAATGGTTGTTGCTGCCGATGCTCTTGGTGAGGATATTTTTTACCCCCGCGACCTCCAGCACGTTGCGGACACCGCCGCCCGCGATCACGCCGGTTCCCGACGCCGCCGGCTTCATCCACACCTTGCCCGCGCCGTACTGCCCGGTCGTCTCATGCGGGATCGAGCCGTCGACCAGCGGGAACTGTATCATGTTGCTGCGCGCTCGCGAGCCGGCCTTCTTGATCGCATACTGGATATCCTTGGACTTGCCAAGGCCGCAGCCCACCTTTCCTTTCATATCGCCGACGACCACGAGAACGCCGAATGAAAAGCGCTTTCCGCCCTTAACCGTTTTGGACACGCGGTTGATCGAGACCACCGTCTCCTTGAGTCCCAGCATTTCGGATTCAGTCTGTCGCCGCGGCGGACGTCCGCGTCCGCCGCCGCCGAAACGGCGCTGGCCGCCGGCCGGAGAGGAACCGGGACGCGCTTGTGCCGCCGGAGCGGGATTTTTACTTTGTGTGTTCTCAGTCATACTTGAAAATCTCCTAAATCTTGAGCCCGGCGGAACGTGCGGCATCCGCCACCGCCTTGATGCGGCCATGGTACTGATAGCCGCACCGGTCAAAGACCACCTGCTTGATGCCGGCCCCCAGAGCCTTCTCGGCGATGATTTTCCCGAGGGCTTTGGCATCCTCGATATTCTTCGCGGCCTTCGTGGAACCCTTCTTCAGCGAAGTGGCGGCGACCAGCGTCTTCCCCTTCGCGTCATCGATCACCTGCGCGTACAAGTACTTCAGTGAACGGCGCACGGAAAGGCGGGGCAGGCCGTTCGCCTGCGAGACGATCTTTTTTCGCACCCGCTTCCTTCTATACTCGAATCTTATCCGCTTATCTTTCATAAAACCTCTCGACTACTTCTTCACTCCGCCGGCGCCCGCGGCGGTCTTGCCCGCCTTGCGAATAATTCGCTCACCCGCGTAGCGGATGCCTTTGCCTTTATAGGGCTCGGGCTTGCGGAGACTGCGGAGCTGCGCTGCGACCCTGCCGACGACTTCCTTATCAGCCCCGGAGACGACGATCTTTGTCGCCTTCTTGTCGATCTCCAGCTTGATGCCGCTGGGCAGAGCGTATTCCACCGGGTGCGAGAATCCCAGGCTCAGCACCACCTTCTGTCCCTGCAGGGCGGCCTTAAATCCCAAGCCATGAATCTCAAGGTTCCTGGTGAAACCCTTGTCTACGCCGGTGACGAGATTGGCGATCCGCGCCCGCGCCGTGCCGTGCAAAGACGATGCGTTCGCTCGCTTGAGTTTAATAAGCAACTGCTTCTCCTTCTGTTCCACCTCAATGAGGTGCGGAAGCTCCCAGCTCAGTTCACCCAGAGGCCCCTTGACCCGGATCACTGATCCGTCAATCTTGACCTCGACTTTGTCCGGCAGATTTATCGGTTGTTTTCCAATGCGGCTCATGCTTTTCCTCTCGAAACCCTGCGGCTACCAAATCTGGCAGAGCACTTCTCCGCCGACCTTCTTCTCCTTGGCCTGGCTGTCGGTCAGCACGCCCTGCGATGTGGACAGGATTGTGACCGCAAATCCCGTGCGCGGACGGGGGATATTGTCGTGGGCGCAGTACTTCCGCAGTCCCGGCCGAGACACGCGTCGCAGTCCCCGGATCACCGATTCCTTCAGCGGCGAATATTTCAGGAAGACCCGCAGCGTTCCCTTCTTGCGGTCATTGGAGTAGATGGTCTTATAATTGGCGATAAAGCCCTCTTCCTTGAATATGCGCGCGATCTCCTGCTTCAGGTTGGAGAGCGGTATATCCACGCGATCCTTCTGCTTGGCGTTCGCGTTCCGGATTCTTGTTAGAAAATCAGCTACATTATCCATTGTTCACCTACCAGGAAGCCTTCGTAACACCGGGGATTTGCCCCTGATGCGCCATTTTACGGAAACAGAGACGGCATAGACCGAAATCCCGCATATAAGCGCGAGGACGGCCGCACAATTGACACCGGTTGCGATACCGTACCGCGAACTTTTGCGGCTTCTTCAGCTTAGCGACCCATGCGGTTGTAGCCATAATAAAACCCTATCCTTTCTTCTGGCCGTCCCCTTTAAACGGCAGGCCCATGCGGCCAAGGAGATCCAGCCCGTCTTCGTCGGTGCCGGCGGTCGTAACGAACGTAATATTCATGCCGAGCGCCTTGGGAGACCTCTCAAGATCCACTTCGGAAAAGATATGGTGCTCGCGAAGTCCCAGGTTGTAATTGCCGCGCCCGTCGAACCCCTTCGGCGGCAGACCCCGAAAGTCGCGAATACGCGGCACGGCGGTGGTAACTAGTCGATCAAGGAATTCATACATGCGGTCGCCGCGCAGCGTCACGCGAACGCCGATCGGCATACCCTCGCGCAGCTTGAAGTTGGAGATGGATTTTGTGGCACGGCGCACTTCCGGACGCTGACCCGTGATGGCGGCCAGGTCCTCGCGTGCGATGTCGAGCGCCTGCACATTGTCCTTGGCTTCTGAAACGCCCATATTGACCACGATCTTGGTCAACCGCGGCACCGCGAGCTTGTTTTTATTATCCGTTTCCTGGAGGACTGCCGGAACCACCTGCTTGAAATAGAAGGTGCGCAGGCGGGGAGGGCCATCCATTTTTTCGACGACACCCGTCGCCAAATGGTGGACCGCGGCCTTGCCCTTATGCTCCTTCTGCTCCTTGCCCTTCTTATTGGCCTGCTTATGCTTTTCGCCGCGGGCCTTGTCTGCGTCCGGCTTAGACTTCTCTTTCTTCTTATCTGCCATATCCGCTACACCCTCAAAGGATGACTTCTCCACAGTCTTCGTTCCGGCAGACGCGCACCCGCTGACCATCATTGAGCTTGTCGCATTTGGGCCGGATCGCCCGCTCGCACTTCGGACAGACGAGCATGACATTGGAGAGATGGATCGGCGCCTCCTTCTTCTGGAGACCGCCGGGCTCGGTCTGGGTCGGCTTCGCATGCTTGGTGACGAGATTGCACTTCGCTATCCACACCCGCTGCTTGGCCGCATCGATCTTTACGACCTCGCCCTTTTTGCCCTTCTCCTTTCCCGACAGGATCAGGACCGTGTCTTTTTTCTGAATCTTAGCTTTCATAACTTCCTCGATCCTTCCGTAAAAACATTAAACGACCTCGGGCGCCAGCGATACGATCTTCAGATACTCCCGGTCGCGCAGTTCGCGCGCGACCGGACCAAAAACCCGCGTGCCCCGCGGTTCGCCCTTATCGTCGATCAGGCAGGCGGCGTTGTCGTCGAACTTAACGAGCGAGCCGTCGCTGCGCCGCTGGGGCTGCGCCACGCGGATAATGACCGCCTTGACGACATCTCCCTTCTTAATGGCGCCATTGGGCAGCGCGTCGCGCACGGAGCAAACGATGATGTCGCCCAGGCTTGCGTACCGGCGCCGGCTGCCGCCCAGCACCTTGAAGCAGTTAAGCTTCCGGGCGCCGGAGTTGTCGGCGACGTTCAGGATGGTCTGCTGCTGTATCATGCCGCTGCCTCTTTACTGATCACCGTCGTCCCGACTTCCAGCCGCTCGGCGGCCTTAATGATCCGCACCAGCCGCCATCGCTTAAGCTTGGACATCGGCCGGGCGCTCATGATTTCCACCCGATCACCCACGTGCGACGCGTTCTTCTCGTCGTGGACGTAAAATTTGGATCGCCGCCGCACAATCTTCTCATAGCGCGGGTGGCGGACGAGCCGCTGCACGCTCACAACCCTCGTCTTGCTCGCCTTGTCCGACACCACGGTGCCGACAAAGGCGCGGCGATTGTTGCGCGGCGTCTTGTTTGTAGAATCCGTCGTCATGTCCGCTCTCCTTGCACTTCTTTCTCGCGAATCCACGTGCGAATGCGCGCGATATCTCTTCTCAGCGAGCGCAGCAGCTGCGGGTTGGGCAGCGGCGTTACGCGGTGCTTGAACCGCAGCTTAAATTGCTTCTCGCGGAGCTGGTTGAGCTCATTACGGAGCTCCTCTACCGGCAAACCCTTCTTGGCGTCTATTTCCTTGGCCTTCATGTCTTAATCCCGTGAAACAAACTTGGTGCGTATGGGAAGCTTATGCGACGCGCGCAGAAACGCCTCCCGGGCCAGCTTTTCCGATATCCCCTCGATCTCAAAGAGGATGCGGCCGGGCTTAACGACAACGACCCAGTGATCAGGGGCGCCTTTGCCCTTTCCCTGCCGGGTTTCCGCGGGGTGCGCCGTTATCGCCTTATCGGGGAATATGCGGGTCCAGACCTTCCCCCCCTTTTTGACGTAGCGGGTGATCGCGACACGGCTGGCTTCGATCTGGCGCGCGGTGATCCACTTCGGCTGCATGGCCTTGAGGCCGAACTCACCGAACGCGATCGTCGTTCCCCGTTTCGCGTTTCCCTTAATCCGCGGCTTGGTCTGCGGCTTGCGAAATTTTACGCGTTTAGGCATCAACATAGGACTACTCCTTCTCCGGCGCGTCATTCTCGTCCGCGGTCGGCGGCTCCGGCTCTATTGCGGCGGAGGAAAACTCGTCCCCGACCAGTTGGGCCAGCGCGGAGGCGGGCAGCTCCGGCATGGACCCGCTCTCGGCCGCATCCGGCGCGGCCGCAAGGCGCGTGGGGGCGCCTTTCGACGCCGCCGGCTTTGCCGCTTCCTGCGTTTTGACTTCGGCGCTGATCGGAACACCCAGCTGCACCGCCTGCTTCTCCGCCTGCTCGCGCAGCTCCTTGGTGCTGCGGGCGAAGAACAGTTTTTTGTAGATCCAGACCTTGATCCCGATCTGCCCCATGCTCGTATGGGCCTCGGTCAGTCCGTAGTCAATATCCGCTGAAAACGTGTGCAGGGGAACGCTCCCCTGAAGCTGCCACTCGCGCCGCGCGATCTCCGCGCCGTTGAGACGTCCCTTGACCTGGATTTTGACGCCCAGGGCGCCGGCCTGCATCGTCCGCTCAATCCCGCGACGAATCGCACGCCGGTGGTTGATGCGGCGCTCGAGCTGCATCGCGATCGCTTCGCCGACAAGGCGGGCGTCCAGCTCGGGCTGCTTGATCTCCAAGACATTAATAAACGTCTTGCGCGACGTCAGCTTCTCGATCTTGCTGCGAACCGACTCGATATCCGCACCCCGCTTGCCGATCACCACGCCTGGCCGCGCGGTATGGATATTCACGCGCAGATAGGAGCCCGCGCGCTCGATTCCGACCCAACTCACCGCGGCGAGGCGGAAGCGCTCGCGGATCAAGGTGCGAATCTTAAAATCTTCACCAATCAGGGCAGGCATCTCGCGCAGCGAGAACCACTTTGACTCCCAGTCCTGGATGTAGCCCAACCGGACCGACTTCGGATGGATTTTATGTCCCATACTATTTCTCCTGAGCCTGCTTGTCCGATACGATCACAGTGAGATGGCAAACCTTGCGCTTAATCGTCATGGCGCGCCCCATCGGCGCCGGAAGCACGCGCTTCATCTGTCCCATCGGCCCCAGCCCGGCCCACGCCGACTTAATAAACATCTCGGACGGTGTCAGTTTCTTGCCGGCCTTGACCTGCAGGTTCGCGACGGCGGACTTCAGCGTCTTTGAGATCAGGGTGACCGCCCGCCGGGCCGTCAACGGCAGCGTCCGCTGGGCCTGCGCGACGGTTTTGCCCCGAATGCTGTCTAGAACCTGCGCGACCTTCCGGGCTCCGTATCTTTGAAATCTGGCGTGTGCAATCGCTTCCATGTTCTTTCCTGTTTTATTTGAGTTGTTCTGAGGTCTTCTGCGCGGCGCCGTGTCCGCGGAAGTGGCGCGTAAAGGCGAACTCGCCAAGTTTGTGTCCCACCATCTGCTCGCTGATATAGATCGGGAGGAATCGGCGTCCGTTGTGCACGCCGAACGTGTGTCCCACGAACTCGGGCACAATCGTGCATGCGCGGCACCAGACTTTTATCATCCTCTTCTCGCCCGCCTCGTTCATCTTCTGGACCTTGGCTATGAGGTGCGGCTCGACGTACGGTCCCTTTTTTGTTGATCGACTCATGCTTCCTCCCCAATCATCATCACTGCGCGTTCTGCTTCGCCTTGCGGCGGTCGCGCACGATCATCCAGCCCCAAACCTTCTTCGGGTCTCGGGTCTTCAAGCCTTTCGCCAACTGGTTCCACGGAGAGCGTGGATGGTTGCCGCCCTTCGATTTGCCGCGGCCGCCGCCCAACGGGTGGTCGCAGGAGTTCATCGCCGTACCGCGCACGTGGGGGCGGCGCCCGAGACGCCGCCGGCGTCCGGCATTGCCCAGCACGACCGATTCGTTATCGACGTTTGAGACCTGGCCCAACGTCGCCATGCAATTTTCCGGCACCAGCCGAATCTCTCCGGAAGGCAGCTTGATCTGGGCGTAACCGGCATCCTTGCCCATCAACTGCGCCTGCCCGCCCGCCGAACGCACCATCTGCCCGCCCCGGCCCGCGATGATCTCAATATTGTGAATAAAGGATCCGTCGGGCACGCGCGTTAACGGCAAGGCGTTGCCGGTCTTGATCTCCGCGTCGGGCCCAGACATAATCGTCTCGCCGACCTTCAGCCCTTCGGGCTGCAGGATATAGCGCTTGTCGCCGTCCGCATAGAAAATCAGCGCGATGCGCGCCGAGCGGTTGGGGTCATATTCGACGGTGCGGACGGTGCCGGGAACCCCGATCTTATTGCGCTTGAAGTCGATATAACGGTACGAGCGTTTATGCCCGCCGCCGATATGCCGCACTGTAATCCGGCCGGTATTATTGCGGCCGCCCGACTTGCGCAGACCCCGTTTAAGGCTCTTCTGCGGCCGGGAAACGGTCAGGTCGGAAAAATCCGAGACCGTCATTTGTCGCCGTGATGGCGTATATGGTTTAAAAGACTTTACAGGCATAATAAGCTCCCTACGCTGCTTGCTCCACCAAATCGATCGAGTCACCCTTCTTTAGGGTCACAATAGCCTTCTTCCAGTCGGACCGATATCCTCCACCGCGTCCGTAGCGGCGGTACTTCCCCGGCACCCGGGACGTCCTCACCCGCGCGACCGTCACCTTGAATATATCCTCGATGGCCTGCTTAATATCGCCCTTGGCCGAGGTGCGGGACACTTCGAAGACGTACTGGTTAAACTTTTCCTTCAGCAACGTGCTGCGCTCGGTCATCACCGGACGCACAACGTGCGAATAGATATTTTTATCCGCCATCTTAATCGCTCCCTACTAGTTCCACTTCGGCGCCAACTTATCGATGGCGCCGCGCGTTAAAATAATGTTCCGGCAAGCCAGTACCTGATACGCGTTCAGATGCGAGGCCGGAATGATCACCAAGCCGGGGATGTTGCGCGCCGCACGCTTCAGCGTCGGATCGCTCTGATCGACGACGAACAGCGAGCGCTTATCCGCCTTCAAGACCGTGAGCAGCTCGGCTACTTGGCGCGTCTTGGCCCCATCAAACGCCAACTCGTCCACCACGCGCAGGCTCCCGTCCGCGGCGCGCGCGCTCAGCGCCTGCGCCAGCGCCTTCCGGCACTTGGCCCGGGGAAGGTCCACGCGAAACGAACGGCAGCGCGGGCCGAATGTCACGCCGCCCGAACGCCAGATCGGAGAGCGGGATGACCCCGCCCGGGCGCGCCCGGTACCCTTCTGCTTCCACGGCTTCTTGCCGCCGCCGGAAACGTCCGCGCGAGTCTTGGTATGCGCCGTGCCGCGACGCTGATTCGCCAGATACGCGGTGGTGACCTCGTGCAGGAGAGCGGGGTTCGGCTTCACGCCGAAAGCCTTCTCGGGAAGCTCGACTTTCCCGACCTCCTCTCCCTTCATATTAAAAAGTTTCGTTTCCATAACACTCAACCCTCCGCGCTATTTCTTCGCGGATGACTTCTCCACTTTGCCCGCAAAACCGGTCTGCTTCTTGGTCTGTTTAGTCTTGGCGGGGACCTTCTTAAGCTGCTTATTCGTCTCCCGGACCATTATCAACGAGCCTTTCGGCCCCGGGACCGAACCATTCAGATAGAGCAGGTTCTTTTCCGCGTCGACCAATACGACGGCAATCTTCGTTACCATAACGGTCCGATTCCCCATATGGCCGGCCATCCTCTGGCCGGGCAGAACCCGTCCAAGGGAGCGGCGTGAAGCGATCGAGCCCGGCGAGCGCTCCTTGTCGGACGCGCCATGCGACGCCGTCAAGCCCGCGAACTTATGCCGCTTCATGACGCCGGCGAACCCCTTTCCTTTCGAGGTCCCCTGAACGTCCACATAATCGCCCACTGAAAAGCGCCCGGCGAGATCGACCGTCTGTCCGGTCTTGAACGCCTGCGAATCCGGGACCCGAATCTCACGCAGAAACCGCGCCGGCGCGATCCCGGCCTTCTTAAACTGGCCGGCATCAGGCTTATTAACGTTCTTCACCTTGCGCGCGCCGTAGGCCAGAAGCACGGAGTTGTAGCCATCCGCGCCGTCGGCCGATTTTACGCGCATGACGGCACACGGCCCCGCCTTCACGATCGTCACCGACCGGCACTCTCCATCCTCCGCAAAATGCTGGGACATACCCACCTTCTCGCCCAGAATAAAGCGGAAAGACTCGGGAGCCTTCTCTTCGACCCGGGCTTCAGCCTTCGGCTCGGGCTGCTCTTCTTTCTTCTCTTCTTTTATCTCGTCGGTCATGACGCTACCTGTCCGTCCTGTTAAAGCTTGATTTCAACGTCTACGCCAGCCGGCAGATCGAGCTTCATCAGCTCGTCGACCGTCCTCGAGGTCGGGCTTTTCAGCTCGATCAGGCGCTTATGGATGCGCATCTCAAACTGCTCCCGAGACTTCTTATCGACATGCGGCGAGCGCAAGATCGTATACCTTTTGATCTTCGTCGGCATCAGAATCGGTCCGGAGATGACCGCGCCCGTGCGGCGCGCCGTCTCCACGATCTTCGCGACGCTGGAATCCAGAATGCGGTGATCGCACGCCCGGAGCCGGATGCGGATTCTCTGCGATGTGGCGGTTGATGTTTCAGCCATAAGATGACTCCAAATCAGTCGGTAATCTCGCCGACTACGCCGGCGCCCACAGTATGCCCGCCCTCGCGGATCGCGAAGCGCAGTCCCTGCTCCATCGCGATCGGCGTGATCAGCTCCACCGTGAACTCCGTGCTGTCGCCGGGCATC
>JBDRPD010000061.1:0-3080 GCA_043827405.1 Elusimicrobiota bacterium
AAGATCAGCGGATGCAGCAGCGCCGCATGCCAGGCGCGCTGCATGCAGGAAACCGTGTAGCGCAGCGGATGGCGCAGGACCTCGCCCGCCGCCCATAGCAGGACGTCGTCTTCGCGCGTGATGCCGGCCATCTTGAACACATCGCCGCCGTCGACCACCGAGACCAAGCCCAAGGCCCCCGAGACGACGCTCTCGTCGTAGCGGCTGTCTTCGAAGGGGATGAATCGTCCGTGGATCCCATAGTTCATGCCGATCCACGGCAGGAGGACGAGAATCACGGCGGCCCAGACCGGAAGCAGAAGCTGCAGCCTGGTTTTAAGCGTGCGCCCGCGGCGAAAAACCAGCTCGTACGCCGAGAGAACGAAGGGGTACGGCCATAGGGTGGAGCGGATCATGAGGCTCGCTCCGACCGCCAAGCCCAGCAGGACGCCGCCCCGCGCATCCGGCGCGCGGGCGCGGCGCACCGCAAAATGCGCCGCCGCCAGCACCGTCAGCGCCATGCAGACGTTCTCTTCATTGTCGCTGAACCAGCCCCCGCCCAAAACGCTCAACGTCAAGGCGGCCAACAGGCCGCAGGCCGGGGAGTGCAGCGTCGTCCCGAGGCCGAAGACCATGATCAGCACGACCGCCGCAAGCAGCCGCGGGAGATGACGTTTGATCCCCGGCGGCGCGTCGGCGTGGCGCAGCAGCGTCAGCAGGCTGGACCCCGGCATGGTCTGCGACATCGGGGCGCCGGTCTCCAGGCCGTAGCGCAGCGCCTCGCCCTCGGCGAGAACCTGCTGGTTGATGCTGCGGTCGGGATCGGACGGCCAGGCGGAGAGGCGCAGCAGCACCATGCCTGCTAAAAGGAGAAAGACCGGCGAAAATCTCCGTCGAGCCATACGCCAAATGGTACTAAATGCCTCCGGCGGGGGCGTGCACCGCTGTCCCGCCGCGGGATCGATCGCGGTAGCATTGGGGGGGCGTTTCAGGTTATTCTATCCTACCTATGACCCCGAGAAATCAGAACGCCAAGACCCGGACCAAGCAGGCCGTCCCCAAAATGCGGAGCTTCCATGAGAACGTGCTCCTGAGCTTCGACAAGGCGGCGGCCTTAACGTCGCACCCGCGGGGGCTCTTGGACCAGATCAAGGCCTCCAACGTCATCGTTGAGATTCGCTTTCCCATCAAGACCCGGCGCGGCTACGAGGTCATCTCCGCTTGGCGCGTTGAGCACAGCCATCACAAGCTCCCCGTCAAAGGCGGCATCCGCTACACCGAGGTGGCCGACCAGAGCGAGGTCGAGGCTTTAGCCGCGCTGATGACTTTCAAGTGCGCGATCGTCGACGTCCCGTTCGGCGGCGCCAAGGGCGCGATTAAGATCAACCCGCGAAACTATACGATCGAAGAGCTCGAGAAGATCACCCGGCGCTATACCGTCGAGCTGCTCAAGCGCAACCTCATCGGCCCCGCCGTCGACGTCCCGGCTCCCGATTATGGAACCGGCGCGCGGGAGATGTCCTGGATCGCCGATACTTACGCCACTTTCAGGAGCGATCAGATCGACGCCCTCGGCTGCGTAACCGGAAAGCCCGTGACCCAGGGCGGCGTGCGCGGCCGCACCGAGGCGACCGGCCGCGGCATCTTCTATGGGATCAAAGAGGCCTGCAGCATCGCCGAGGACATGAAGAAGCTCGGCCTGACAACGGGCCTCGCGGGCAAAAAGATCATCGTCCAGGGTTTCGGGAACGTGGGCTTTCACGCCGCGAAGTACTGCGAGGAGGCCGGAGCCAAAATTATCGCGGTGGCCGAATACGACGGCGCCGTTTACAACCCGCGCGGCATCGACGTCATGGACCTCGACCAGCATCGCAAGGATACCGGGTCGATCACGAAGTTCCGGGCGGCCAAAACCATGACCGACTCCGGCGCGGCTTTGGAGCTGCCCTGCGACATCCTCATCCCGGCGGCGCTCGAGAACCAAATCAACCTTACCAATGCCGCGCGCATCAAGGCCAAGATCATCGCCGAGGGCGCCAACGGCCCGACGACCTTCGCCGCCGAGGAGATCCTTGAGAAAAAGGGCACCCTGATCATACCCGACATATTCCTCAACGCGGGCGGCGTGACGGTTTCCTACTTCGAGTGGCTCAAGAACCTCTCCCACGTGCGGTTCGGCCGCATGGACCGCCGCTACATGGAAGCGAGCACCGGCCGGATCATGGATTCCATCGAGAGCGCCACCGGCAAGGTATTCTCCAAGAAACAGCGGCGGGACGTCGTGCGGGGCGCCGATGAGATAGATCTCGTCAACTCCGGTCTCGAGGATACCATGATCGCCGCCTATCATGAGGTTCGCGAGACGCTCAAGCGCGACAAGCGAATCGCGAACCTGCGCTCGGCCGCGTTCGTCGACGGCATCAATAAAGTCGCCCTCTCCTATATGGAGCTCGGCATTTTCCCGTAACGGGCGGGTTACATGCGCGTTATCGCATTTGTCGCCCTGTTCGCTTCGTCGGCGGCTCTCGCAACCGCGCCCGCAAGCCGCGAGGTGATGCAGCTGCGGTCGATGCAGGACACCCCTTCCTTCGCGCCGCTCATGATTCGCCGCCTGCAAAGCAACTATCCCATCTGGGCGGTGCGGGCGCGCAGCTCAATGGAACTGCTGGACTATGTCGGTTCCGCGGCCCTCTGGCTCGACATCAGCAAGGACGCCCACGACGCTCCGCTGAGCGCCGCCGACGACCGCAACGATGACGGCCGCATCGACGGACGCGACATAGAGGCCGGCCTGCGGCGCAAGCTGGGTGCGGGGGAGAAACGCACGGAGATCGACGGCGCCGAGTACGAGCTCGGCCAGCTCGTCGCCTTCGCCAACCGCTACCGCGGGGAAGTGCCGGGCAAGGTCGTGGAGCTGCCGCGGCGCGAGCGCGAGCGCATGGACGAGTTCGCCGCTCTCAAGCTGGTCGAGAACTCCACCGCCGGCGATCGCGTGCGGCAGGAAGCCGGCATCGTCTTCCTCACCGGCCGTTCCGGCAAGCAGAGCCTCGAGCACGAGCTGACCCATGCCCTCTATTGCGCGGAGCCCGCTTTTCGGGCCG
>JBDRPD010000062.1:0-137932 GCA_043827405.1 Elusimicrobiota bacterium
GACTTCCATATGGGGACCGGCAAGGTCTGGGCCTCGGTGAACAAGTACGACGAGATCCGGCGCTACGACAATCCGTTCAGCACCTTTGCGGAGACCGCCTCGCATGAGCAGGCCCGCGGCGCGTTCTATCCGCATGGCGTCGGCTTCGACACCGGCGACAACCTGTGGGTGGCGGTGTCGACCGAGCCTGCGGCCGCGCAGGGATACACCACCCGGCTGGTGCGCTTCGCCACCGCCGGCGGGGGCAACGTCACGGCTTCGACCGACGTCACGCTGACGGCCAACCTGCATGACTCCAATTTCTTCACCTTCCAGCCGAACAGCGGCCATATGTGGGTCGCCAATGATCACAACAATCCCGGCGGGGAAGCGGCTATTCTCAAGTTCACCAATACCGGCACCTACGGCGCGCCGGTCTTTAACGACGGCAATGTCACCGTGCATGCGACGCTGGCGCAGATCAATGCCCCGCGCGGCATCGCCTTCGACACCGGCGGCAACCTGTGGGTGACGTCCGCCGAAGACAAGAAGATCGTCCGCTACAATAACAATGCCGGCAATATCGAGGTAACGATATCCACCTCGTTGGTCGCCGTCTCGAGCCCGCTGGCCATCGCCTTCGACAATACCGTCGGCGACATGTACGTTTCGCCCCTGCCGGAGGAGACCCCCGGTGAGGCGGCGCTCTATCTGTTCAAGAATATCGGCAGCTATGCGACGCCGTTCTTCTCCACCGCGCCGTTCCTGCTGCAGAGCGGCATCGCTATTTCTCAGATGAGGTTTAAGGGCGAGGAGCTGTGGGGTTCCACTCCGTTCTCGTCGCCGTCCGAGATCGTGCGGCTGTCGACCGGCGCGCCGTCCATGGGGCCGGCCGGCTTCGGCACGATCATCGGCACCGTGACCTATGCCGGTGCCCTGAGCGGGTACTTCAAGCTGGCGGTCAGCACCGACATCCGCATGGACGACGTACAGATCATCCCCATCAGCTCCGGCTCGACCGGCTTCATTATCCCCGGCGTCCCGGCGCCGAGCACCTACTACATGCTTGGCTTCCTGGATGAGAACGGCGATGATATGCCCAGCGGTCGTGAGCCGCTGGCGTATTATAGTACCGGCCCGTCGCCATCGCCGGCGATGACGGTCTTTGTCGACCAGGATGCTACTTTCATCAATGCGGACTTTCAGATTATGGACCTGGCGGTCGCCACCGGCACCATCACCAATGCCAGTGTTCAGACTGGCAACATGCGCGTGGAGGCTTGGATCGGACCGCCCAACGCGGCTGAACAGCGATTCATGCTCGTCTCCGAGCCTTTTGGTCCATCACCGTCGGACTATACGCTGTACTTTGCGACGGGGGCGGATCTCTCTATCCGGGCTTACGTGGACGCCAACAGCAACTACCAGCACGATGCGGGCGAAGATACCGACATCTTCGGCCCGTTCGCCATTCTGACGCCGGGCACCACGATCGGCGCCGACATCACCATCGCCGCCAGCGCCGGCGGGCAGGCCTTGGCGCAGGCCTTCAATATCGCCCCGCCCAATGTCAGCGGCAACCAGTACGACGTTCCCTTCCTGCGCCTGCTGCTGTGGACCGACAGCGGGGTGGCGCAGCTAAATACCTTCCGCATCGGCCTCAAGGGCAGCGCGCCTTCGGGCAATGTCTATGCCAAGGTGTACCGCGATACCAACCAGGACGGCTTCCTGCAGCCCGGACCCGACCCGCAGCTGGGCAGCTATTGGTTCAGCAGCGGCTTCCCGCCCAGCGCCGAAGTGAATATCGGGACCGAGACCATCAACACCACGACGTCGCATTTCCTGATCGCCTTCGACCTGACCAATGTGCCGGCGGGCAACAGCATCGGTGCGTCGATCGAGTTCCCCGAGGACTTCGTCTTCGGCAACGGCGCCATGGCGGTGCAGAGCGGGCTGTACCCGATCGAGTCGAGCACCGCGACGGTCAAAACCAACGTCGCCGCCAACCCCGCCAACGGCGGCTTCGGCATGCCGACGGCGAGCCCGATCGGCGGCGGCTACAATACCGGCTTGAACGTGCAGACCGGCCAGAATGTGAGCATCGCCGCTTCGGGAAACTGGGACACGGGCGTCTACGGATCCACCTGGGCGGCCGGAATCGCCGGCCAGTACAACGGCTCGGCGCCGCTGCCGGGCCAGGTGCTCGGCGCGCTGATCGGCCGCATCGGCTTTAACAACTGGTTCCTGGTGAGCACCGGCACCGCCTTCACCTCGAACTACTCGGGCGACCTGTACCTGGCGATGAACGACGACAACTACGGCGACAACTACGGCGCGGTTTCCGTCGAGTTCGGCATCCAGACCTCGACCGCGGTCAGGGTGTGGACCGGCAACTTCAATAACGACGCGAACATCCCCGCCAACTGGGCGGGCGACCAGACGCCCCTTCCGGGCGAGGCCATCCGCTTTGACGGCAACAACAGCGTCAACTGGAATATCTTCGGCGCCAATGTCGGCCTGCTGGAGATGGCCACAAGCTATACCGGGACCATTTACCTGCAAGGTACGCAGCTGCATGTTTCCGGCGACATGCGGATGGAAGGCGGCCGCTTCGACATGACCTCGAACTCGACGCTCGAAGTCGAGAAACGGCTGTTCGTGAGCTCGAACGCGGTCTTCGACATGGGCTCCTACAATAACTCCCTGCGCTTGAGCACCCAGGGCGTCAGCGTTTCCGATAACGGCATATTCTACGCCGGCGCGAACGGCGGCAACCTGCGCATCGAGCGGTTGGGCTCACAGAACTATGAGTTCGGAGTCGGCGCCGGCACCATCACGATTACCCGGTTCGGCGGTTCGGGATGGACCTATTTTGACGGCATCAAGCAGCTTGATCTGAGCGCGCAAGCGGTGGTCAACGCTTTCGACCATGCCGCTTTCGGCAGCCCGCAGCCTAATCCGTTCCCGGTGCTCAAGCTGCAGTCCGGCACTCCTGTTTCCACGACCTTCTACAACCTCGCTTTCGGCGTGAATATTTCCACGAACGTCGATGCTTCGGGCGCGGCCGCCGGCTCGAATTTCCTGTTCGTCGACTCTACCGGCAGCAAGTTCGGCACGCCCTTCGAGTACGACCCCTATGGCGTGGTGTTCTGGTCGCCGGATGGCGGCGGTACGGCGATCGCTTCCGGCACCCTAGTCTACACCGGCAATCAGCCCGGGAACTTCGAGGTTCTGGCCACCACCAGCCCCACCAATGAACCCGGCGCGCTGTATTACGACTACTCAACGGCCGTCTATACGTACCAGTTTGCATCGCTGCCGGCGCCCAATACCTGGTACTTCTTCGCCATCAAGGACAGCGACGGCGATCCGGGACCGACGGGCTTCGACGCCCGCGGCGGCTATCTCAGCTCGGGCTCGCTGCGTTCAGAACCTGTCTATCTGAACAACGGCGACAATATCGGCGGTATCAATATCCAGTTGGAGGATTGGGGCGCGATCGAAGGCACCATCACCAATAATTCGGACCAGGTCGGACAGATTATTGTCGCGGCGTATCCGGACAGCAATCCGAATATTTTCGAGCGGTGGGAGCCGATGCCGGGCGAGGGCCTCTATACTCTGCATACCCGCGCCACCGACTACTCCTACGTTATCGCCTTTATCGATGTGAACGGCAACGAGGAGTACGACACCTTCGAGGCCAGCGGCTCGGTCGCCAATGTTACCGTGCCGCAGCTCTCCAGCGTTACCGCGGTCCATATGACCATCGCGGGCGGCGGCGCGCAGGCCGGCGGCACCGGCTGGGTAACGGCGACGTCGGCGCATCCGGGCTATATCGCCACCAGCGGCGAAACCGGGCTGCTCAAGCTCGAGATTTGGGCGCAGGGCGGCGACCTGAACATCACCGCCTTCAAGTTCAGCATCACCGGGTCCACGCCGCCGTCCAGCTATAACCTGCGGGCCTATCATGATGTGAACTACAACGGCATATTCGATCCGATGTACGACAACCAGATGTCCTGGCTGGACCTGCCGGGCGGGGTATCTTCCGGGACTTTGGTCTTCGCCGGACCGAAGTATGTCGCCACGGACAGCACCGAAACCTTCTTCCTGGCCATGGACCTAAACGGCCAATCGGGCATCGACAGCCTGGGCCTCGCCATGGGCGCGAGCACCTATATCGGCATCAGCCAGGGCAGCATGGCCGATCAGCCGGGGACCTATCCTATCGTCTCCGGCAACGCCTCCGTTTCATTCGCCGTCCCGGCCTATCAATGGCTGAATATGCCGAGCCAAGGCGGCACCGGCACCGGCTTCTACGTCGCGTCGGGACAGACGCTGAACATCACCGCCAACGGCCAGTGGAACATCAACTATTCGGAGACCACCGGCCCCGACGGCAAGCCCGGAACCCAGGGCTACGGCACCATATTGCCGGACGCCCAGTGGGGCCAGCTGCTGGCCCGCATCGGCGAGACGGCGGGGGGATCCTGGTTCAAGGTCGGGTCAAGCACGCAGATCACGGCCCAGTCCTCCGGCGAACTCCACTTCGGCATCAACGATTTTGACGGCGACTTCTTCAACAATTCGGGCGAGCTGTATGTCGCCTACTCGGTGTCGGGTTCGACCCAGGGCGCCATCGAGGGTACGGTGACCTATGTCGGCGGCAACCCCACCGGCAATCTGCGCGTACGGGCGTACAAGTGCGACGCCGGCAATGATGAGGATAATTCGTCGTGCGTAGCGCAGAGCACATACACCGTGGCGGTGGCGGCGGGGCAGACCCAGTATCCGTACAGCCTGAGCGGCTTGGCGCCCGGCGAGTACTACGTTGACGGCGACTGGTCGGTCGATCCGGGCCATTACGGCAATACCTATGCCCGTTTCGATGTCCCGGCGGGGTCCACCAAGACAGGCGTCAACTTCGAGCTGTCCTTGGGCGTCGGCTCGATCGCCGGCAATATTATTTACACCGGAGTGCAGAACTTCGGCAGCTTCTTCGTCGGCGCCTCGACGGTGACCGACTTCGAGAGCGATGTCGCCTTTATCGGCGAGACGACGCTGGCGGGCCCCGGAGCGTTCACCATCAGCGGCCTGCTGTCGCCCAACACCTATTACCTGATCGCGTTCCGCGACGGCAACAACGATGATGAGCCCAACGGCCCCGAGCCCTTCGGCGTATTCGGCAACTCGGACGGCCCGATGCGGCAACTGGACACTCTGTTTACCCCGATCTTTGTCGATACCGCCGCCGCGGTGACCGGCAAGGATATCACCGTCCTCGACCGGGCGGGGATATCGGGCAATGTCTATTTGTCGACGACGGTCTATGACAAGATCATGATCACGGTTGCGGGACATGGTCCGGTCGGCTCGCCCGGCTATGTGGCGGAAGCCGGCAATCGGCAGTACATCAACAATGCGTCGTCGGGCAGCAGCCGCTGGTACGAAGTCGGTTTGCTGCGGCCGGCCACCGACTACTCGATATTCGCCTTCCTCGACGCCAACGACAACGGCCAGTATGACGGCGGCGAGCCCTTCGGCCAGAACAACGGGCCGTTCCCCCTGTACGCGGGCGACAACGCCTACGCCGACGTCACGGTAGCCGGCGCCCAGCCGCCGCCGCAGGTGCTCAACTTCACCGGCACGGCGCTCTCCTCGACCGCGGTGCGCTGGACGTGGAGCGCCGCCCCGGCCGCCATCAGCTACCAGCTGGTCAGCGCCGTCAGCGGCGTCCTCCAGACGGTGGCGGCGCCGGCCACCTCCTACATTGACGTCCTGACGCCTAACACCACCTCGCAGATCCGCGGCATCCGGGCCGTCAACGGTGAGGGCGCGGGACCGGAGTTCCAGATGTCCGGTCCAGCCATCGCCTCCTTCGCCTCGCAGCCGTCGATCACCGGCTTCCCGCTGATCGGGCAGAGCAGCGTGACTGTGACCTGGTCGGCCAACAGCAACTCGGCGCCGACCGTCTACGAGGTGTCGCGCGCGACCGACAGCGGCGGGCCGTTCTATACGATTTCGACGCATACGGCGCTGTCGGCTCTGCACTACGGCCTGGCACCCAACCGGCAGTACTGGTACCGGGTAACGGCCCAAAACCAGGCCTTCCTCTACGGCGCGCCGTCGGCCACCTCGCCGGTGACGACCTTGGCGGCCTCCGGCGGCTCGATCTCGGGCACTATTTCCTATGCCGGCGGCCAGAAAGGCCAGATGAAGCTAACGGTACATATCGCTTCGAACCCCTGGAGCGCGGCGGTGGCCACGGCCACGCTGCCCAACGCGCCGCAGCAGGCTTACTTCATCCCGGATGTCTCGGCCGCCACCTACTTCCTGCAGGCCTGGGTCGACGTCAACGGCAACGGCATATTCAATACCGGCGAGGATAAGGGGACGTTCGGCGGCGCGGGAATTCCCGTCGCCGGCGTCGAGAACGCGGGCAACAACATCACGCTCAGCGTCGACACCGTCGCGCCCGGCCTGCCCTACGGACTGACGACGACTTTGTCCGCGGGCAAGGTCGACCTGACCTGGCAGGCGCCGACCAGCAACGCCAACGGCAGCACGCTCCTCGACCTCGCCGGCTACCGCGTGCAGCGGACGACCGCCACGGCGGCCGGCTACACCACGCTGTCGACCAATACGGTGTTCGGCGCCACCAATGTGGTCAGCGGCCTGAGCTTCCGCGACAACTCCCCGATCGCCGGCGTCGACAACTACTACCGGGTGCGCGCGGTGGACTACGGCGGCAACCAGAGCCAGCCCTCGGGCGCGGTTTCGGCGCGGCCGTCGGCCGGCGGCACCATCTCGGGTTGGGTCAGCACCTTCACCGCGACGACCGGCGGCCTGCGGGTGCGGCTGTCCACCTCGCCGCAGCGCGGGACGTATCAGGCGCAGAGCACGATTAGTCCCTTCTCGTTCGCCGGGCTGCAGGACGGGACCTATTTCCTGCGCGGCTTCATCGACGCCGACAACAGCGGCAACCAGGACGCGGCCTCCGAGCCCTCGGGCACCTTCGGCGGCATCGCCGAGCCGTTCCCGATCAGCATCATCAACGGCAACGTCGTCTCGAGCCAGACGGTCACGATCTGCGACCGCACGGCGATCACGCCCGGGCCGCGGGTATCGGGCGGTCTGGTCAACTCCGACTGCCCGGCGCGCGACGCCGGCCCCGGCCGCTACGCCGACCTCTATACCTTCCGCGTCGGCGGCGGCGCTTCCGGCTCGATCGCCCCCGGCTCCAACATCCACATCTCGATGTTCGGATCGTTCGAGACCCAGCTGTTCCTGCTTGGTCCGGAAGGCTACGTGCTGCGCCAGAACAGCGATCCCTACGGCGCCTACCTCGATCTCAGCGTCAACCAGGAAGGCCTCTACATTATCGAGGCGGCGAGCTTCCAGCGCGACGTCATCGGCGGCGCCACTCAGTACTACGACCTCGATTTCTTCGTGTCCGGCGGCTACCAGGGCCAGGTAATCGGCAACACCGCGTACTCCGGCTCCAAGAGCGGCCAGGTCCACCTGCAGCTCTACGACAACCCGTCGGAGACCAATACCTATCCGTTCTTCGTCCACTTCGTGCCCGCGGTCGGGGCCTTCACCATCCCCAACGTGCCGGACGGCACCTACTACCTGCGCGCCTTCATGGACGTCAACGGCAACTATGTGCGCGACGGCTCCGAGCCCAAGGGTGTCTACGGACTGAGCTCCTCCTCGCCGACCGCCATCAACATCTACGGCGGCGTCGCCGCGCAGGGCAGCCTCGACGTCACCTTGGCCGACGTCGCGGTCGGCGCCGTCCAAGGCACGGTGGTGCGCAGCGGCTCGAAGTCCGGCACCATCCGGGTCGACATCGGCCGGCCGCGCTGCAGCGACTGCGGCGACCTGGAAGTGGTGGCCTTCTCCTCGATCTCGGCCGGCGCTTTCGCCGGCGGGACCAGCACCTACTTCCTGCAGTTCATCGCTCCGGCCACGGACTATACTTTGCTGGCCTACGTCGACAGCAACGACAACCGCTACCCCGACGCGCTCGAGGCCATCGGCTCCTCGAAGCCGGTGACCGTAATCGCCAACTCGACGGCGTCGATCAGCATCTATGTCCAGGACCCGGGCTTCGGCTCGGCCGGCAACTCGACTATCCAGGGCACCGTCAGCTACAGCGGCAGCGCCTCGACGAGCCCGGTATTTATCGGCTTCGCCACTGATCCCGAGTTCCGCAGCTTCCCGTACATCACCCAGCTGGCTTCGATCTCGGCCAACGGCACGCAGTACATCAAGAGCGGCATCGTCGGCAATACCTCCTACTATATCGGCTCCTTCATCGATATCAACAATAACGGCGAGCCGGATTTCGAAGGCGACTACATCGAGCCCAGCTACGGCAGCGAGGACTCGCCGATCTTCGTGCCGCTGTCGAGCACCGTGGTGCGCAACTACACGCTCGAAGACCCGCCGAGCGGCCGGATTCAGGGCACCGTGACCTACGACTCGGCCACGGCCGTGACCACCTTAATCGTTGAGACCAATAGCCCCAGCTCGCAGAGCGAGGGCTCCTGGCGCAAGATCCTGATCTCCAAGACCGCCGGCACGACGACCTACGCCTACACCTTGAACAACCTGAGGGCGGCGAGCGACTTCCAGGTGCGCGCTTTCGTCGACTTCAACAATAACGGCATGGGCGACTTCGGCGAGCCCTTCTTCGAGCGCGCCACGCCGGTTACGGTTTCCGGCAGCAGCGTTACGCCGACGACCGGCATTGACCTATTCCTGCGCGATATTCAGGAAGGCGGCGGCGGCGCCAATATCGGCTCGATCCAGGGCTGGGTGGACTATACCGGGGGCCAGTTCGGCCAGGTCCGGGTGCAGGTCTATACCACCAGCACCTATGTGGGCGCGCCGCGCTTCGACATGATCCCCAGCGGCGGCGCCTCGCCCTACTACTTCGACTTCCAGGGGGTGTCCAACGGCACCTACTACCTGCGGGCCTTCATCGATTCCAACTACGACGGCATACTTGACCCGGCCTACGAGGCCAACGGCAAGATCAATGGCGGCGGCGCCATCACCGTCTCGGCCGACGCGCCGCTGCAGTCGGGCTTCAGCGGCACCATGACCGATGTCGGAACCGCGACCGGCGGCGCGAATTCCATCTCCGGCTCCGTCGTCTATAAGAGCTCGACGACGCCGGCCAAAGAGTCATCGGGTACGGTCCGCGTGACCATGTTTCAGCTCAACCAGGACGGCACGCAGAGCCCGGTGCGCATCAGCACCTACGCCTTCCCATCGCCGGCCGGCAATCCGACCGCGTTCTCTTTCACCGTCGATCCGGGCAACTACTTCCCGCGCGCCTTCATCGACAAGAACGGCAACTATCTGCCGGACGTCGACGAGCCCATCGGCTCGGCGCGCACCGACGGCTTCTACATTCCCGGCGAATTCGCCCCGGCCGACTTCGATATCTGCGACCGTGGGCCGATCGACACCGCGCCCGGCGTGGTGACGATCTCTACTTTGACGGTCGCGGACTGCCGCTCCTCGGAGCGCGAGGACCGTCCGTACCAAAAGCTCTTCTCCTTCAGCGGCCAGCGCGGCCAGGTCATGACCATCGACATGCGCGCGACCGGCTTCTACGACTGCTACCTGACGCTTTTCGGGCCGCAGGGCCGCCGCATCGACTCCGACGACGAGGCCGGCGGCAGCGGCAACGCGCGCATCATGAACGTGGCTTTGCCGACCGACGGCGTCTACACGCTGGCGGCCCAGGCCTTCGCCGGCGGCGTGACCGGCGCCTTCGAGCTCTCCTTCCAGAGTTCGGCGGGCGAACTGGGCTCGATCGCGGGCGAGGTGACCTACTCGGGCAGCCAGGGCGGCCGCGTCGTCATCGGCCTGTTCAACAACCAGAGCTTCGACGCCCCCAACGCCTACGTCGACGGCCGCGATCTCGACGGGGCCGGGCCGTTCGCCTTCGATAATCTGGCTTCCGGCGCGAGCTACTATATCGGCGGCTTCATCGATGCCAATTTGAACCACAATATCGATGCGGGAGAGGACTCCGCCGTCTTCGGCGCGGACGGCATAGCGACACCCATCTACCTGCGCTCGGGCCAGAGCCGGACCGGCATCAGCTTCGACATCCAGGGCACCACCGAGACGGTCGGCCTGGCCGGCATCACCGGCATCATCAACTACAACGGTACTCTGCAGGGGACTTTGCGCATTGAGTTCTGGGGCGACGCGACCTTCAGCGGCCGTCCGGTGGCGGTGCGCGCCATCGCGACCGGCGCCGGCCCTTACGACGTCAGCCTGCCCGGCGGTCAGCCTTATTTCATCCGCGGCTTCCTCGACGCCGACGGTGACTTCATGCCGGACCCGGACGAGCCCAAGGGCGAGTACGGCACCGGCTTTGCCGAGCCGGTCTACGTTCCGGAGAGCGGCACGGTGCAGGACATCGATTTCGAGCTCTTCGAGCCCGGCCAGCGGGAGGGCCAGAGCGGCATCGCCGGCGAGGGCACGGCGACGCTCTCGATCAGTTCGGTTTCACCCGGCAATTTCATATCGAGTATAACGGCGCATGTAGTGATCGGCCCCGCAGGCATCAACACCGGAGGAGTGGTGGCAGTTGGCGTGCCGCCGGGCTTCCCCTTTCCGTCGATCTCGTCGGACACCTGGAACCCGCCGGGATTCATTAACGTGCCGGTGATCGATAATAATCCATTGGGCGCTGCGGTGGCTTTGGCCGTTGAGCAGCCGCCGGGAGCGCCCGGTTTGGTCGCGCGAGTTATCTCCGGCACGCTTAATGCGGGCGCGACCGTGCAGTTCCAAATGCACGAAGTGAATGTGCCCTGCTGGCTGCCCGACGGCAGGCTCGAGTTCTTCTTCGCCACCGGCTCGGAGGGGTCGACGCCGCCGGTGCCGCTGTTCGGCGGCGTGCCGGCGCTGACCAAGGGCACGCCGGCGGCGTCCATGTTCCAGTTCAAGGACACCTACTTCACCTTGACCGCCAACACCACCGGCCAGGCGACCCTGCAGGCGAGCGGCAACTGCGGCGGCGGCGGGACCGCCGGCGGCGCACTGGCTTCGGTGCAGACGAGCACCGACGTCTTCCTGCAGGCCAAGAGCTACGATTACACGACCGGCAACTTTTCCAACGACAGCACCCTCCAGTTCTCGCTGATCTCGACCGGCAGCTTCAGCAGCTCGCTGGCGGTGCCCTTCGCCGTCGGCATGACCTCGCGCACCGTCTACGTCAAGGCCACATCGGCCGGCGAGAAGAATATCGAGATGCTCTCCTACCTGTCAGGGATGTACGGCAGCTACATGTACGCGCCGGTGACGGTGCACGCCGGCAACATCCTGTCGGAGGTGCTGGTTGCGACGACGCCGTTCTCGGTCGGCAAGACCTCGGTCACGATCACGCCCAACGGCGATCGCATCGCGGACCAGGCCTTCATCAACTTTCGCCTCACCGAGCAGATCGGCTGGCAGGTCATGATCTCGTCGATCCCCTACAAGACCGGCGTGGACCCGAACCCGATCTTCCAGACCTGGGGCTGGGGCCAGCCGACGCCCGGGCAGATCCTGTGGGACGGCCGCTACAGCCCCTGGATCAACAACGGCAACCGCGTGCCCTCGGGCTCCTATTATGTGCGCGTGGATCTGGGCGGGGTGCGCGACGACTCGCTGCGCATCGACGTGCAGAGTACCCAGCTCGCGGGCAAGATCGTCGACGTCGGCGTGGCGCCCAATGTCCCGCTGGCCGGCGTACGGATCAATATCTACGGCCCTTACGGCGGCGGCTACCAGGAGACGGATTCACTGGGCGGCTATGTGTTCCCGGGTCTGGCGGCCGGCGACTACAAGATGAACTTCGAGAAGTTCGGCTACCTGATCGGGAATGCGACCATCACGCTGAACTCCTCGTCGGTGGTGCAGGCCGGCTTCAAGTCGCAGTTCGGCAATATCACGCTGTCGACGACCAGCGCCGGCAAGCTCAACGTCGGCATGAAGCGCGCGCCGGCGCTGTTGGTGGTGCCCACGATATCCTCGACCCAGAGCTTCGAGAGCTGGGGCGGCCTGCAGGTCCATAACGCCAGCTTCACCCGCGTCTTCCACGGCCCGCTGCGCCTGAAGGCCGGCACCACGACCTTCGACGACGGCGGCCAGTGGGACCCGACGGTGCAGCGCTTCATCGAGAAGACGCAGATCCGCTTCGAGCTGCAGTCCGACACCTATACCATCCGGGCCTACCTGCCCGGCTTCGAGGAGATCTCGACTACCACCTTCATGGGGACCTCGGGCCAGCGGACGGTGACGCTGGCGCCCTTTACCCAGCGCGGCGTGATCATCGCCTCGGTCACCTTGCCGTCCAATCCGGGCGGGGTCTTCATCTCGGTCAACGCGCGCTCCTCGTCGACCGCGGTCCAGCTCAACGAGGGCTTCGGCGGCGAGTACCTGGCGCCGACCGTGACCCAAGCCACCATCCCGGTGCAAGGCCTGCAGACCGGCTATTACCGGGTGACGGCCAATGCTCCCGGCTACAACAGGGTCGAAGTCGCCTCGGTCCTGGCGACCACCGGCACCACGGTCTCGATCGACATGCCGGACTTCGCGGACCCCAACGCCGGCAATGTCATCACCGGCTCGGTCACCGTCTACGGCAACACCACGGGCTTTAACAATATCGAGCCCGGCGTCAAGCTGCGCGTGCACGTCAATGCCTGGGCGCCCGGCTCACAAAGCTTCGGCTCCACCAACGTGGTAGTGGCCGCCGGCAACCCGAGCAGCCCGAAGACACCGTTCGTCATCACCGGCCTGGTGCCCGGGGCGACCTATCAGGTATTCGCGCAGCTCGAATACAACGGTGACGTCGAGGGCTTCGAGTCGCCCGGCGGCTTCCCCAAGCAGGTCTACATCAACCAGGCGCTGACCCGCAACGCCGAGGGGACGCTGGACTTCGGCTTCACCGCCACCGACGGCCGCATCAACGGCTCCATCGTCCTGCCGACGGGCAAGGGCGACTTCGACAATATCGCTTTCTTCGGCAAGGTCGTCGAGTCCGTGCGCCCCGAGAACGTAGGCCGCAATATCGGCCAGGACGTGCCCAGCGCTGCGGGGCTGCCCGGCTTCGCCTGCCACATCGGCGGCGTGCATTTCTCGACCAAGGCCGCCGACTGCACGGCCGGCGCCGTCAACACCGCGTCTTTCACCGTCACCGGACTCAACACCGAGACCTACGAGGTCAGCTTCTACTACGCCACCAACGGCAAGTCGGTCAAATCGCGCCTGCCGGTGGTCAACCACGCTACGACCACGGCCTCGGTCGACCTGCGCATACTCGACGTGCGCTCTTCTACCTACACGATATCGGGCTCGATCATCAACAAGATCAACAATACGAGCTTCGACACCAATCAGGAGATTGCCCAGAATGCCCCGCATGTGCCGCTGCGCGATGTCTTCGGCAGCCTGATCAGCCTGAGCCAGGTCGGTGTGGCCGTTTCGACCGCGAGTACGGCGCGGGTCATCGCCATTCGCCAGGACTACGCCGACTACGGGGTGGCGATCTCGACCACCTTCGACCGGGTAAAGCACCGCGTCGGCTTCATGCACCTCGGCGGCTCATTTACCATCACCAATGTCGAGGCCGGCAACTACCTGGTGCGCACCGAGGACCTGCGCCGCTGCGCGACCTGCACTATCGCGGTGCCGCGGCAGTCGATCCGCGTCGTCGTCACGACCTTCTCCCGGACCGGCCAGGACATCACCCTGTCGGACGGCTACGATGTCTCCGGCAGCATCGCTCTGGCCAACAGCATAGTCGACAAGTCCCTCTTCAGGCTGACGGTGTACAACTCGCGCCAGGAGGTGGTGCGCAGCACGGCGGTCTCGATCGGCAACGCCGCCACCGGCGCCACCGCCAACTCGGCGAACTATACCTTCGGCAACCTGCCCTCCGGCCAGTTCTACACCTTGGTGGTCGTCGATTCGAGCGCCACGGCGAAGTACGTCGGCCGGCCGATCAAGTTCCCCAACCCGGGGCTGTCGCCCAACGGCCTACAGGCCGCGCTCTCGGGCCAGAACGTGACCATGCAGCAGGCCGCCTACGTCACCGGCAAGCTCAAGGACGAGGCCACGGGCGAGCTGATCCGCGCCGCCAACGCGACCACCTTGCCGCCCAACTTCAAGATCAGCGCCAGGGCCAACCCGTGGATCGAGGGCGGATATGTCGTGGCCGCGGCCAGCGTCTCCAACCGGCCGATCCGCGGCGACGGGACCTTCCTGGTCGGACCGCTCTACCCTGAAACGCCCTATGATGTGCGTCTCGATCAGGATAAATGGGATATCGCCTATCTGGCGCAGGGCAGTCAGAACTACTCGCCGGTGCTGATCGGCGGCCTCAAGCTGCGCGCCGGTGAGACCAAGGACCAGGGCACCATCGGCCTCAACCAGGGCTCCTCGATCAAGGGCCGGATCGTGGACGTCGCCTCCACCAGCACGGCTTTGGGCAATATCAAGGTCACGGCCAAGCCTTCCTTCGGGGCGCTGCAGCTTAACGTCCAGACCTATACCGATCCCAACGGTGCCTTCACGTTATGGGTCTCGACCTTCGTCTCGCCCGTATACGACCTGGCGATCGCGCCGCGCGGCGGCAATACGGCGGCCAGCGGCAAGGTCTACAAAACGCTGGACCTGCCTAGCGTCGCGGTGACGACCAACCCGATCAACGCCTGCGCGATCAGCACCGCGACCATCTGCCTTACCGAGCTGCTCGGCTCGGTGACGAGCCAGGTGCGGACCTCCGACGGCGGCGTGCTCTCCTATCCGTTCGGCGAGCGCAAGGGCTTCCCGGCGGCGGCGGTGTTCATGCAGCGGCGCGGCATCCTGCCCAAGGCCAACCCGCTGGGCGATATCGCGGCGGTGACCGAAGGCGACGGCGCCTTCGAGATCCTCGGCCTCTCTACCGGCACCTATGATCTCAAGGCGGTCAGCCTCGGCTACAGCGTCTTCACCGCCACGGTTACGGTCAACGTGGGCGACTTCGCTATCAGCGCGGGCGGGGTGCAGCTGTCCTCGATCACCCTGACGCGCGGCGCCCAGGTCGCGGGCCGCATCCTGCTCCCCGACGGCAGCGCGCCGTCGACCGATGAGGTTACCGGGGTGGCGGCCGCCGACCGCACCTTTACCCGCTTCGTGGTCGGCGCCCTGGAGACCGACGAGAACGCGCGCACCGTCAGCGGCTACACCATCACCGGCTTCGAGACCGGCGTGACCTACGACGTCGTCATCCTTACCGGCGAGGGCGCGAACGTGGTCGCTCCCGCGGAGGGCCAGGGCGTCTCCTTCACCGCCGCCGAGTCGACGGCCACCAAGACCATCAACCTGACCTTCGGCCGGGTGGCGCCCGAGTGCACGGCAACCTCCAAACATATCGGCAACTTCCAGTTCCAGATCAAGTTCGACTGCACCGAGCCGCTGCGCAATGAGACCACGGTCGACAGCGACCTCGACACCATCGTCGCCAAGGCCACCACGACCACGCGGGGCAAGGATTACGACGGCATCGAAGTGCCGATCACCGACCCCGACCCCAACAACCAGGGGACTCTGCTGGGCTCCGACAAGCAGTTCGCCAACGGCCGCAAGCAGATCACCGCGATCTACCGCGCCGAAGACGGGGCCGACAATGTGGCCTTCACCTCCGACGACGAAAAGATCTTTAGCCTGCGGCTGACCGGCACCTTCAACGTTACCGATCCGACCACCGGCGGTGAGTTCACCATCGACAAGGTCTTTGACTTCTCGACGCGGCTGGCCTCGGCCAAGAGCGAGAACGTCTCCAATATGCGCGGCGGGCAGGTCAAGCTCGAGCCGACCGATGAAGACCGCGCTCGGGGCCAGGACGAGAAGTTCTCGGTCAACGTCCCGCCGGGCGGCATGAAGAAGTGCCAGCCGGGCGACACCGACGCCGCGGGCGCCGCCTGCTACGACGCCGGCCTGGGCGAGGATACGACCCTCAATGTCCAGATCGAGGTCCGCAAATCGACGGTGAGCGTCGACGACGCGGAATCCGGGACCACGTCGGGCCAGGGCCTGGCGGGCCTGAGCGCCGCCGACATATCGCCCGAGCTGATGCGGGCGCGGGAGCTGGCGGCGGCGGCGACGGTCGCCAAAACCGAGCTCAACCCGCTGAGCGCCTTCTACGCCATCTTCCTGCCGCAGAATATCGCGCACCAGCTCGGCAAGCCGGCCGATATCACGCTCTCCTACGATCTGTCGCAGACCACGGCGACGGCCGAAGAGCTCAACGTCTACTACTTCGATACGACGCTCGGCAAGTACCAGCGCGAGGATACCAACCGCCGCACGGATAGCAACAATAATACGATCACGGTGACGGTCGACCATTTCTCGACCTTCGTGGTGTCGGACTCCTCGCCGGTCCTGACCGGCGCGAATCCGTTCGGCGGCGAAGAGATTCGGGTGCACAACTTCCCGAATCCGTTCGACTGCAACCGCAAGACCAAGAACACCAATAGCCTGGTGGCCGGCGGCGCGCTGACCTTCGACGGCACCATGATTCGCTACAGCCTGCCGGCGGGCGCCGCGGCGGACCTGAAGGTCAAGATTTACAATATTGCGGGCGAGGTCGTCCGCGAGCTGAGCCAGGGCACGCTGAGCGGCGGACAGACCTACTATACGCCTTGGAGCTGCACCAACCAGAGCGGCAAGACGGTCGCTTCCGGCGTCTATATCGGCCAGATCCAGTGGGGGGACAAGAGTCAGTTCTTCAAGATGGCCGTGATCAAGGGTAGCGGGCTATGATGCGGCACCGGCTCCTGCTCGCGGCGGTTATGCTCCTGGCGGCGGGGATGCCCGCGCAGGCCATCAGCAAGAACGCGGGCACCAGCGGGTCCCAGTTCCTCAAGCTTGGGGCGGGCTCGCGCGCGGGCGGCATGGGCGAGGCGTTTTCGGCCGTAGCCGACGACATCCATGCCGTGTACTACAACCCGGCGGGCCTGACGCGGATTACCGGCAGCCAGCTGGCGGCTTCGCATACCGAGCTGTTCCAGGACATCAACTACGAGTTCGCCGCCTTCGCCTACGCGCTGGGCCGCGCGGAAGACCATTCCAAACATGTCCTGGCCGCCTCGATCTACAGCCTGCAGGTGTCCGGAATCGAGCGGCGGGCCGAGGATACCAATAACCCTATCGGCAACTTCAATGCCGGCGACTACTCCTACAATATCAGCTACGGGCATTGGCTGAACCCAAGCGTCAGCCTCGGCATTACCGGCAAGCTCATCAGCCAGCGCATCGACAGCTACAGCTCGGAAGCCTTCGCGATCGACGGCGGCCTGCAGTACCGTCCGCGGCCGGCCATGCAGCGTCCGCTGACGCTGTCTTTGGTCATCAAGAACCTCGGTTCGCAGCCTAAGTTCGCCGGCATCTCCGACCCGCTGCCGATGGCCTTCGTCGCCGGCGTCGGCTATGAGATCATGCCTAAGCGTTTCATTATCGATATTGACGCCACCAAGTACCGCGATACCGACGCCTTCTTCGGCATCGGCGGCGAGTTCCGCCAGGAGCTCAGAGACGACATCGGCTTCGCGCTGCGCGCCGGCGTCAATACCCATCGCACCAGCAATGAAGGCCTGACCGAGGTTACCGCGGGCGCCGGCATCAACTTCCACCGTGCGGCGTTCGACTTCTCCTGGGTGCCCTTCGGCGTCCTGGGCAATACCTTCCGCTACTCCCTCATCCTGAAGTTTTAGGTCCTCTCCCGCCATTTATTTGGATAAGCCGGTATCGACGCTTGTCTTGACGAAGCGTAGACCGGGCCTAGCGCTGAGGAAAGACAAGCGTCGATAACGGCAAGCCAAATTTCACGATTTCTTCGTGTTTTTCTGCATTAGGGGACTATAGTATCGTGTATATTGGCCGAGCACTATAAGGGAATGTACTACCCTAAAACAAGCACCGTGAAATCGGTGAAGCTGCTCTTTTTTCCATTTGCCGCCGCCACATTCCTGGCGGTCGCGGCCGTGCCGTCGGCGCTGGCGGCGGCGAAAATCACGCAGGCCAAAGGCGTCGTGCAGGTGGAGGGGACCACGGTGGATATCCTGCCGCATCCGCTCTACCCGGGCGACAAGGTGCAGACGGGACGGCGGGCGGCCGCCGAAATCAGCTTTGACGACGGTTCGCGTATCGAGCTGGCGGGCGACGCCGAGGTCCTCATTGAAGAGACGACCGCGCAGCGCCAGGCGCTGCGGCTGCGGCTCGGGACGCTGCGGGCCTACGTGAAGAAAGTCCTCCAGCGCCGCTTCGAGGTGCGCACGCCGACCGCCGTATGCAGCGTGCGGGGCACGGAATTTTCGGTGCAGGTCTACGCCGGCGGGCGGACGAATATTTCGCTGTTCAAGGGGCTGCTCGGCATCGAGGACAACCGCGGCCGCGCCATCCTGCTGCGGCCCAACGAAAGCCTGCATATCGACGGACGTGGAATGGGCGCGGTGCAGCGGATTCCGACCGGCACCGAGACCCGCAAGAGCGGCCGGCGCCGGGACATGCGCCGCGAGGTCCAGCTGGACATGGACAAAAACGCTGTCCTGGCGGCGGCCGCGCGCGAGAGCAAGCTCGCGGAGTACCAGCAGGGCAAGGTGCTGGTCGATGTTCACGGCCAGCGGGTCCGCTTGGAGGAGTACATCCTGCGCCCGGCCCCGGACCAGTTCAAGCTCGTCGTGCTCAACTCCCGCCGCGACCGCTTCGACTACTTCTACTACCACGGAACGTTCAATAAGACGCTGCCGGACGATCTGAGCGCGGCGCTGCGCCAGCTCGGCGGCGGGCTCGATACCCAGCCCGGGTACTACCTCACCGGGTTCGAGACCGGGCGTTCCAACCTGACGGACTCGATGCGGGAGATCGCCCAGGGGGGGCATCTCGTGGACGTCAACGGAAACGCCAGCCCCGGCGACGATGTGGCGCAGTTCTTCGACGCCGGTACGGACTCTTACGTTTCGGCCGCCGGTCGCCGCGTGTACCAGACGCTGTTCGACCGCTACGGCTTCTATCTCAACGGCCGGCTCAAGTACGGCTGGACGGGCGGCAATATCCAGTCCTACGACGACGCGACGGCGGCGAGCACGACGGACCCTGTTTCGGGTACGGCACTGACAGCCGCCAACGCCTATCTGGAGAACTCGGGCAGCCTGGCGGCGCGCAGCGTCAGCTCCACGTTTCCGGACGGCTCGCGGCTGCATCAGCGCATCTACGAGTCCTACTCGGACGGCTCCTACACCGCCTGGGACAACTACATCATCGACGATCAGGGGCGGACCGTGAATATCTCGGAGTTCTCCGGCATCCGCTCCGGCGCGGGCTTCCGGCAGAAGCTTCTCGATTTCAACTACGAGCAGGTGATAACGGCGACGGAGTTCGGCGGAAGGAAGATCGATCTCGTGGTCGAGCCGAAAATACTGATTCAGTCCGGGCTTATCCAGTAGATGAATACGACACGGCTAATATCGCAGGCGCTGGCGGCGGCGCTCGCGCTCGGCGCCGCGGGCGTGCCGGCGGCGGCCCTGGAAACGCAGACGCTCTGCGACCTGCAGGTTCTCGGCGGGCAGTATTTTTTCCAGGGAGAGCGCGGAGCCCTCAACGGCAACGCCTCGGGCCTGTTCGCCTCCGTCCTGGTGCTCAATGACCGCTGGACCCTCGTGCCGTCGGTCGCCAGCCGCTTTCAGGGCACCAAGCAGGTGGTGGACCTGGTCGGGGCGGGCACCTTGTTCTCGCAGCAGATGGATCACCGGATCGGGGTGAAGGGCGTCTACCGGCGGCCGGAATCGGACTGGCTGTTCAAGCCCGCGCTGAGCTATTCCGTGCAGCTGCTCAAGGAGACGCTGGACGAACGCTGGTTTGCCGGGCTCTTCGACTACCGGATGATCGATTTGGGATTCGAAGCGGAATACATTTACCGGGATCCCTACTCGGTGCGCGCGGGCGTCGACTACGTCTATACGCATTTCCCGAACTATACATCGCTGGAGTCGCAGCTGGCGTTGGATTTCCAGGGGCAGCCGCTGGCGCGGGAGCTGGTGGGCGACAATGTGCTCGATACGCATGCGCTGATGTTTTCCGCCGCGCTGACCGTTCCGCTGGGGCGCGGCCTGCGGGCGGAGAGCGGGCTGTCCTTCACGCGGCAGAGCTATCCGCAGCAGCCGGTGGTCGCGGGAACGGGTCTGCTGACCGGCGACAACCGCGCGGATTTAATAACAAGCTTTTCCACCGCGCTCGACGCCTCATGGAAAGCCGGCCGCGAGGTGCGCGTGGCGCCGCGCCTCGGCCTCGCGGTGGCCAATACCGTAGCGAACCAGAACAACTACGACGCGATGCGTACTGAGCATCAGCCGGGCTACTACAACAGCACCGAGCTCAAGCTGGAGCCGGAGGTGCGGCTGCTGCTGGGCGATCCCCGGCAGCCCGTCGCGCTGCGCTTGGGATCGAGCCTGAGCTTCCGGCGCTATCCGCACCGCAGGATTCAGGACGCGTCCGGCACCTATCTCGACGAGACGCTGCGCCAAAACGGCTGGATGTTTACGGCGACGGCATCGTATCCGATGGCGCCGGGCTTCCGGCTGCTGTTTAATCTGCAGCACGGCAAGGCCTCGAGCAACCAGGGATTCGAGCAGTTTTACAGCTACAACTATACGGCGACGAACTACCTGATAGGATTTCGTTACGAACATTAAGGGGGAATAGTGGAAGAGTTCAAAATGTCGGAAGCGGACTTCGCAAACTTGGGGCGCTCCCTGCGCAAGGTGGACTTTTTCGCCCCCATGACCGTCGGGCAGCTGGAGATGGTCCTGCCTTATGTTCTGCTCTACCGTTACGGGTCCGGAGAGACGGTGTGCAAGCAGGGGGAGGAGGGCGACGCGTTCTACATCGTCCGCAAGGGCAAGGTGGCTATTTGGGTCAAGAAGAGCTTTTTCAGCTTTGCCAAGAAAATAGCCGAGCTGGGAGAGGGGGACTTTTTCGGGGAGATGGCTTTGGTTACGCGCGAACCGCGCAGCGCCACTATCACCTGCGAGACCGAGACCACGCTCTACGTGCTGACCTCGGGCAACTTCAAGTACGTGCTGCAGAAGAACCCGTCGTTTCAGACCGAGCTCAAGCAGATCATCGAGACCAGGAAGTTTAAATCCAAGCATGAAGGTTAAGCCGCTGAAATGAGCTTGCGTCTCGCCGCGCTCTTGTCCGTTCTGGCCGCCGCGCTCCCCTGCGGGGAGGCGCGGGCCGCCGGCATCGACTGGACGGGCGCGGGGGACAACCGGTCCTGGTCGGACGGTCTCAACTGGTACCCTTCCGGCGTCCCGGCGACGGGCTCCGATGTGACCATCGCTTCGAGCACGCTCATCGTGATCGGGGCCGGCGAGAATATCGACCTGAACTCCATAACGCTCGGCGACGGCATCTCCTCGCCGACGCTGAAGACCCAGACCGGCTTCAAAAATGTCGGAGTATTCACCGCGGCTTCTTCGGCGACCCTGATCTTCGACACCAACCTGGTCTCCACTATGGGCGTGGTGACGATCAATTCGGGCGCTTTGATCTCCCAGCTCGGGCCGGTCGAGTCCGCGACCGTGGCCGTGCGCATGATGGTGCAGACCTTCGAGCTGCAGGCGGGGGCGACGATCACTTTGTCCGGCCGGGGCTATGCGGGCGGCGGTTCCATCGCCAACGGCAAAGGGCCGGGGGGCGGGTTAAAGGGCTCCGCCTCGGCCGGGGGCGGCGGCGGCGGTCATGGTTCGCTGGGCGGCGACGGCAGCAATGCCGGCGGATTGACCGGAATCGGCGGCATCACCAACGATTCACAGAAGGTCCCCGAGTATATGGGCAGCGGCGGCGGCGGCGGTTTGGCGCCCTGCTTCGGCGGTCCGGGCGGCGGCTTGCTGCGGCTGTTCGCGGCGACGGCGACGATCAACGGCCTGATCGACGTCGACGGCGGTGCGGCGCCGAATTCCTGCAGCGGCGGCGGCGGCGGCGGGGCGGGAGGAGGCGTATATATCGAGACGCAGTTCCTCCATGGGCGGGGAACCTTCACCGCGCGCGGCGGCAATGGCGGCGCGGCGGCCAGCACCGGCGGCGGCGGCGGCGCGGGGGGACGGGTCGCGTTCTCCATTTCGAGCGCCACGCTGGCTGATTTCTCCGTCGATGTCGCCGCCGGTTTGGGCGGCCCGGCGCCGGGCTCGGGCAATCCGGGCGCCAACGGCGCGACCTATGCCGACCCCAAGATTTATGTGGGCAATGCCGGCGGCAACTGCAGCACCGCGGGCAACTGGTTCAGCGGGCTCACCCCGCAAATCAATGAGAACATCCTGTTCGGGTCATCCAATACTTTGACGGGGTGTATCTGGAATGTGGGCGTTTTCGGCGGCAGCCTGGGAAATTTCACCATCACCCCCGAATTCCAGGGGATCATCACCTGGTCCGCCGCCTTCAGCGATATCGGGGGAGATTTTACCATCGCCGGAGGAACGCTGGCCTCCACCAACTCCGAGATCAAGCTGGCGGGGAACTGGAATCATACGGGAGGAGTGTTCTTGCTCGATAACGGGACGGTGACCTTTAACGGTTCCGGCGCGCAGACCATCGCCCAGCAGCCGGGGAGCTATTTCCGCAATCTGCGGATCAGCGGCGCCGCCACCGGCGCCAACAGCGTCCAGCAAACCTCGGACCTTGTGATCCGCGGCAATACCACGCTCGGCGCGCGCTTCGAAAATTCTTCCGGCGGCTATAAAATACGCCTGTGGGGAGATATGCTCGACAAGCCGCCCGATGCGGTCGGCGATACGGAGTGGATCATGGAGGGGGCGGCGCCGCAGTCGGTATCGACGGGCCCGTACTTCGCCCTGACGATCAACAATACCAGCAGCGTCACCTTCAGCGGCTCCGACCCGCCGGGTGTCGGCCCCGGCGATCTGACGATCGGTCCCGACGCGATCCTCGACATCAGCGGCCGCGATCTCGAACTGGGCGGCGACTTTATGGACCTGGGCGGGACCTTTACCGTTGCCGGGGCGACCCTGTCTTTCGCCAACAGCACGCAGACCGTTACCTTCAACGCCCCGGGCATAGTGCTCGAGCATGTCGATATCCGCAAGCTCGACGGGACGGTGCTGTGGCTGACCTCGGCCACGATCGGCGGCAATCTGACGCTGCGCAGTACCAGTACTCTGAGCGTAGCCAACGGCAGCACGATTACGGCGCTTGGTCACTGGACGCATATCGAGCAGGCGACGCTGGCCGCCGGTACCGGTACGGTGGTGTTCGCCGGTTCGTCGCCCCAGGTGGTCTACACGACGGCGGCGGCCGCCTTCCACCAACTCCATTCATCCAACACGACAACAGTGACGCTGTCGACAGATGTCGTGGTGCTCAGCGATCTGGAGATGCACGCCGGAACTCTGGACTTCTCCGGAACCGCGCTGCGTGTTCGCGGCGATCTTCTCAGTTCGGGAGGAAGCAACCCGGCCGTGACCGGCTCAACTTTGACCCTCGATGGAGGGACCCTGCAGAATCTGGTCCTGGGGCCGTTCTCGCCGGCGCTCGACAGCCTCGTCATCGCCAACTCCTCGAGCGGCGTGGTGCTGGTCAGCAGCATCACGGTGCAGCGGAACTTCACGATTCAGAGCGGCACGACGTTTTATGCCCAAGACCGAACGCTGACGCTGACCGGAGACGGCGGCCTATGGGACAGCGCTTACGCCAACTACTATTCGGCGGGCGGCGGCCAGCATGTGGTGCGATGGAATCCCAGCGGCGGCGCCGCGACGCTGTATGTGACCAACGGGAGCACGGTGGACGCGCACATCGACGCCTACAATACGGTGTCGCTGCAGGGCTATTTGTTCATTAAGGGCGCCGGCAATAGCTTCAATGGACAGCCCGGCCTAACCTTCGTCGCCACCAACAGCCTGGTGCATCTGGCCGATGACTGCGACTTCGTCTTCCCGGCCGACGGCGCCTATGTCCATGACGCCAATTCCTGGATCATCTTCGCCGGCAGCGGAACAGACCGCGGGCTTAACCTTTCAACCGGACCGTTCGCCAATATCCGGCTGAGCCCAGACTACTCGACCAGCACCTTCGCTTTTAACAATATTACGCTCGATGGTTCGCTGGTTCTGGACCGCGGCCTGCTGCGCAATAACGGCGACCGCACCTTGGTCCTCGCCGGCGACCTCCTCAACAACGGGGGGACGGTGCAGTACAGCATGTCGAGCACCGGCACCGTGCGCTTTGCCGGCGGCGCCGATCAGACCGTGCTGCTTAGAGACGCCGACGAGTTCTCCCGTTTCGAGACCGCGTCCTCGAGCCGGGTGATCCTGGCCGGGGGGCGGTTGAACGTCGCGGGCGACTTCGTCCTCTCCTCCGGCACGCTGCGCGCGGGGAGCGCGCTGCTGAACCTGCGGGGCGACTGGAGCGGCACCGGCGGCGGCTTCCTGGCCGAGGCCAGCACCGTGGTGTTTTCTTCGGCCGGCGCCGGCGCCGCGGCGCGCTTTACCGACGGCTACGGGGTGACGTTTAACGGGCTGTCGCTGCAGGTTCCCACCATGGTGTTCAACTCCTCGTTTACCGCCGCCGTGCTGACCAGCACCCGCACGGGCGGTCTGAATATCTTCACCCCGACCGGAGCGGATCGCTATACCGTGAGCGACCTGCGCATCAACGGCGGTTCCGTGAGCGACCGCATCCGAATTCGCAGTTCGGTTCCCGGCACGCTGTTCGGCATCAGCATCGTCAGCGTTTCCAGCGTGACCGCCGCCGATATCCAGGATTCCAACGCCGTCGGCACCGTTATCCACGCCAACGACGGCGACAGCGTGGATTCCGGAAACAATATCAACTGGAACATCAAGCCGAACCTGGTACTGATCGCGCCGGGAGAATCCTTCGCGGAGACCATCGGCAAGACCGGCACGCCGAGCGTGCAGACTGCCGGCGCGCCGTTCACCGTTACCGTACGGGCCGTCTCCTCGAACTTCCGCACCCGAACGGATTTCGCCGGGACCGTCAGCGTGACGAGCGACGACCCTTACGATACCGAGCCGGCGCCCGCGGCGCTGACCGGGGGTGTCGGGACCTTTATCGTGTCGCTGCGCATCGCCGAGCCGGCGCCCTATCCTTCGCCGCTGCAGGCGGCCAGCGCGGGGGTTTTCGCCGGAACGTCCGCCGTGATCGGCGTGAATCCGGCGTACTTTGACCGGCTGCAGCTGACTTTCGAGGGCGAGACGCTGGTCCCGGGTTCGCCCGACGGCATATCAGGCGTGCCGAACGCCAAGGTCATCGGGCTGCCGTTCGGCGTCACGGTACGGGCCACCGATCCCTTCTGGAACCTGCGTACGGGCGAGACCGACACCGTCGAGCTGTCGACGGCGGCGGTCTCCTCGGTTACGCTGCCGTCGCCGGTAGCGATGACGGGCGGGCGGGGCCTATTCGCCGGCATCTACTCGCATACGACGACGTCGATGCTGCTGCGGGCGCGCGACCTCACCAACGGAAATGTCAAGCTCAGCACCGGCCAGCCGGTCGTGATCTTCGGCCTTTCCGTCTCCAGCCCCATCGCGATGCTGGGCATCGCTCAGGACTCGATCGTGCCGACCTTGGGCGGCGCGCTGGTGGGGACGGCCTCCGACAGCGTCGCGGTGACCGAGGTTCGGCTCTCGATCAAGGACTCCGCGGCGGGGAAGTTCTTCGACTGGACGGCGCTTGCTTTCAGCTCGGGAGCGCCCGAGTACAAGCGGGCGGCGATCAGCCCGCAGAACAGCCCGCAGGCGCAGTGGTCGCTGAGCTTCCCGGATGAGCGGCTGACCAGCGGCAAGGAGTACTACGTGCTGCTGCAGTCGTCGAACCCCTCGCAGTATGTTTCCAGCGTCTATTCGACGTTTACTTTCGATACCGGCGGGCTGGTGTTCGACCCGACCGACGGCCAGGGGACGGCCGCTGTGCTTCCGGCCGCGACCGTCGGCTGCCGGCAGGTTATCTCGACGGTAACCTTTACCGTGGGCGCCGACGGGATCGGCAAGGAAGGCGCCGTGGCTTTGCGCGTCCCCGAAGGATGGACGCGGCCGACGGCGCTGGCCGGCCTTACGCCGCAGCCCGGCCAAGTGCGGATTATCGGCGGCTCGGCGGCTTATCCCGCTTCCACCGAGGTGACGTTCAACCCGCCGCGATACGGCGGCACCGAACTGGGAGATCAGTGGGTCCTGGTGAGCGTCAAAGCGAGCGCGGCCAACGAGTTCGCCGGCGGCGATACGCTGCAGTTCGTCTATTCCGGCTTCCCGCCCAACGGCCCGGCCGGCCAGGGCGTGCAGTTTTTCGACCTGCGCACCCAGGGCGCCGCGTCCGGGAACCTGGTCAGCATCTCGACGGTGCCCAGCCTGACGCTCAGCCCAGGGACGGCAAGCGCGCTCCGCTTCGACGACCAGCGGCCGCTCATTCTCGGGCCGCTGCAGGCGTCGGCCACCATGCGGCTGCTGGTCACCGATGCCTGCGGCAATCCGGCCGCGGCCGCCGGCGCCGCGCCCGTGGTGCTGTCGGCCGGGGTGCCGGAAACGGCGGGCTTTGCCGTCGACGCGAACGCGGAGTTTTTCCTGGGCGGTACCCCGACCAACTCCGTTCAGATCGGCGCCGGCGAGAGCGCGTCGCAGCCTTTCTATTTCCGGACTTCGACTACCGGCGTCGGCTTCGAGCTGCTGCGCGCCACCGCGGTTCTGGCGGGCGGCGCCGCCGCCGTCGACCGGCCGGTGCGGCTGCGGGCTTCAGCGGTCGCGCTGACCGGCGTCTCCATCGATTCGGGGACCCTGATCGCGGGGGCGACCAGCGTCCTCGTCGTGCCCGGCCGCAGCGGCTCGCGCGCCGTCGTGCGTTTCCGGCTTCCCGACGCGGCCCTGCGCTGGGAGGTCGTGGTCGCGACCGATTCCACTTTTGATCCGCCGGTTTTCACCGCCGCGGGGTTCGGCCGCCCGGACGCCCCGGTGCTGGTCGCGTTTGACGGCATGCGCTGCCGGCGCGGCAGCTGCGGCTTCCTTCCTCCCGGGACGTATCCGGTACGCATCCGGTCTCCCGGAAGCACCGCCGAGGATACCACGCTCGAGGTGCGGGTGGACGCCGCGCCGATGATCTACGGCGTGGTGCGCCTGCAGAGCGGCGCTGCCGGGGCGGGCGCGGTAGTCCGGGCGGACGGTCCGGGCAGCGGCGTCGGCAGCTTCGCGGTGGCAAGCTCCACCGGCTACTTCCAGATCTTCGGGCTGCGGGACGGCGGGGTATATACGGTGACCGCGGACACCGCGGTCTTCGTCTCCGGCCAGCACGTGACTCTCAGCACGCGGGTATTCGGCGTCAGCGCTTCGTCGGATGTCGGCACCAGCACTTTCCCCGCCGCCTCCTTCATCCGGGTGAACGTGGGCATCCCGATGGCCTCTCCTATCGAGTTCTTCGGCCGCGTATCGGCGCATGACGCGAGCTATGCGGCCGAGGCCTTCGGCACGCTCCACTTTTCCTCCGGCCGCTCGCGCTCCGATGACGGCGGCACCGCGATGAGCCTCGCCGCGAGCACCTGGACCACGCTGCATCTGCCGCCGGGGATCTATGACCTCGACGTCGATCTGGGGCGCATCGGCGTCACCACGCAGGTGGCCGGCGTCTCCCTGGCCGCCGGCGGCATGACCGATGTGACGCTGCAGCTCGAGCGGCCGGCGAACGTCTACGGCTTCATCGTGCTGCCTTCTACCAAGCCGTTCGGCGCCCCGGTCTCGGTGCGGGCGCTGCGGCAGGGCGCGACGTACCCGGCGGCGTTCGCCGGGACCTTCGTCGAGGCCTCCACGAGCAGCGTCGCGATCACCAGCGCGCCGTATCGCCTGTACGGCCTGTCCGCCGGGACGTGGATGCTGACCGCGCAGGGCGAGGGCTATGTTTCGGTGTCCTCGACGCTCTATGTCGCCGCGGGGACGGATATCGGCGATCCGGTATGGGGCGTCGGCAACCTGAATTTCACTTTGGGCCTTGGAGGCGTGATCTACGGGACCGTCACCGTGACGGGCGACACGACGGCTCTTTTCGACCCGCCCGACGCGAACGCGCCCGCCGGAAGGTCCGGCTTCAGCGTCTACCTGACCGCCTATGATCCCGCGACCTACGAGATGCGGACGCAGCGCGTGCGACTGTCGACCAATACGACGGTTACGTCGGCGACCTATACGCTGACCGGCCTGACGCCGGGGACGCATGCCCTCAGCGCCTTCCTCGCGGGTTTTGAAAAGTCGCCGCCGGGAGCGGAAAGCGTCGCGGTCTCCAGTATTACGCAGGTTAACATGAGCTTCGTGCCGGTCTCCGGCGGACTGCGTTTGAATATCGACCTGCCGCCGGCCGGCGGCGCCTGCCGTCCGGCCGCCGACTACGGCGAGGTCGGGCTGTTCGTCGAGGGGCCGGATATCGGCCCCGAGGTCTACGCCGATATCACCGTTTTCGACAATTTTCGCGCCGGCGTCGTGGAGGAGCTGTTCTGTTCCAGCATGTCGCTGACGGTTCCGGGGCTGGGGACCGGCGTGCACAATTTCCGCCTCATGCACGGGCCCTCCGGAAACGCGCAGGACCTGTTCCTGCCGCTGATCAGCGGGGCGACGGCCGCCGTTCGCGTCGATCTCGCCGCCGCGACCTATACGGTCTCGGGAACCGCCGCGATCTCCGGAGTGGTGCGGTTTTCGGGTTCCGATTTCGCGATTTCCGTCAGCTCGGCGGCGGGGCTGGTGGCGCAGTCGACGCGCGCCGCCTACTGTTTATTGTCCTCAAGCGAGCCGGTGACGCTGTCCGCCGCCCGCGTTGAGCTCGTCGCGCTGGACCGGCGCGGCGGGACCGTTCCCGGTCCGCTGCGGATATCGACCGCCGCCGACTGCCTGCGCTATTCGCTCGCTCCGTCATCGGCGGCGCCGCCCGCGCTGGTCGCCTACGCCGCGGAGCTCACGGCGGACGGCAGCTACACCATCGCCGGGGTTCCCGCGGGCGCCTACCTGCTGCGGACGCCGGGCGACCTGGACGGGGATTCAAGCAACGGCGATGAGGCCGCTCCCGTACGCAAGGTGCTCAACGTGACGGGCGACCTTACGGCGGATGTCGAGATCGGCAATGGAGCGAGCGTTCGCGGAACGGTATCGCTGCCGCCGGGCTATTCCCTCAGCCGCCCGGTCGCGGTGAGTCTGCTGGACGGCCGCGGGAAGACGGTGCGGCGCCAAGTGCTGCATTTCGCGAAAAAGGACGCCGTTTCTTATGTGTTCGAGCAGGTGGCGGACGGCGCGTATGCGGTGACCGCGGAGGATATCGCGCAAACCAAAGGGTTCGCGGCCAAGCCCCTGCTGCTGACGGTCGCGGGCGCTGATCTCGATGACCAGGACCTTGAGCTGCGGCTCGCGGGCCGCATCCGCGGCCGTCTTGCCGTAGAAAGATCGCGTCCGGAAGGGACGCGCGACTTCGCCGTCATCACGCCGGACAACCGTGATCTGCTCCCCGGCGGTTTGAAGATCGCGGCCGCGGCGGATCCGTGGTTCCAGGGCGGCTTGTATGAAGCGAATGGCGACCAATGCAATGATTTGGGATGCGGGCGCGCGGCTTTGGACGCCGAGGGCGCGTTTGTAATCGAAGGCGTTCTTCCGGGCAGCTATAACCTGGAATTTTATGCGGTCAGCGGCGCGGCGGACGCGCAGGCCGGCCGGCCGGCTTTGGTCCCCACGCGCCGGGCGGGCATCGGCGTGGAGGCGGCGCGCACCACAGATGTGGGCGTCGTGCGGCTGCGCATGGGCGCCACGCTCGGCGGACAGGTTACGGATGCGGTTAGCGGAGAAGGCTTGGCGAATATCCGCATCATGGCGCGGCCGATGGGCGGGGCGCCGGGCGCGGAGAGCAGCCGCATACTGCCTCCGGAGACGCAGGCGGGCCGCGACGGACGCTACGAGCTCCGCGGCCTTGATCCCGAGGTGCGCTACTACGAGATAATCGCCGCCGAACGGGAAGACGGCGCGTCGACCGGCGAGACGCCGGCCTACGAGCGGACGGTCTATCCGACGATTGATATCCGCAGCACCGCGACGCTTAATATCGCGCTGCGCCGCGCCGCTTTCACGGCAACCGGCCGCGTCGTCTCTTCCGGCGGCGGGAGCCTGTCCTATTCCGAAAATGGAGAGTCCCGGCCCGGAGCGCGTCTCTACCTGCAGAAGGAAGGAGTTATCGCCACGCGCAGTCCTTTCGGCGACATCCTCACCCATGCGGCGCCGGACGGGAGCTACTCGGTGCCGGGTCTTGCCCCGGGCTCCTACCGCCTGCGGGCGGCGGCCCTTAACCATGCGCCGGCCGTGACCGCGTTTACCATTACGGTATCCTCGGTGGATATCGGAACGATGACCCTTGATCCGGGCGCGACCCTGTCCGGGTCCATCCGCTTCCCCGACGGTACGGCGCCGGGCGAGGACGATATCGCGGCGGTGCTGGGCGCCACGCCCGACCAAGGCGAGGTGCTGTCGGGGACACTGACGAAGGATCCGGTCACGCGGACGGTGACGGGCTACCGTCTCAGCGGCTTCCGGCGCGATACGGTGTACCGTCTGGTGTTCATCACTCCGCGCCAGGAAGTCGTTTCGCCGGCTGAAGGGTACTATGTCGTTTTCGCCAGCAGCGTGGAGACGCGCGGCCTCGACCTGGTGTTTCGCCGCCGGAAGCCGTACGTGCTGGCCAAGTCGCGGCGTACCGGCGCGGATTTCCTGCTCGAGTTTCAGACCAGCCATCCCCTGCGCGCGCGCACCTCCGACGACAGCGACCTTTCCCGCATCCTGTCGACGACGAGCGCTCTGGGGACCTTGAAGAACCGCGAGCTTTCGACGGATCGCCAGCGCCTGCGCGCCGAGTATACGCCTGCGGTCGGCGAATCGAGCTTCACCGTGCGGCTTAAGGCCTACAGCGCCCTCAAGGATCCGGATTCCTCCGATACGGTCAATGCGGAGTTCATGGTGAACTCGACCTTCTCCTTCTATGCCGGGCTCGACGGCTACCAGCGGACCAGCATCCCCAACCTCGCGGGCGGCGCGCTCGCGCTCGAGGGGGACAGCGGGCGGGTGGCGCTGCCGGAAGGGGCGTTTTTTGTGGATCCGTCGTCCGCGGTGCTGGTTACGTTCCAGCGCTCCAGCGAGCTGCTGACCGATGCCGAGCGCTATGCGGCGAGCGGGCTGAGCCCGGCGGCGGCCAATCTCCGCTCCCTGCGCTATCCCGTGCAAGCCTATCCGCCCGGGGTCCTGTCGGCGCTGGCCGCGACGCCGCCGCAGCTTGATCCGCTTTCCGCATTCTACGACGTCCTCCTGCCGCTGGGGGTGCGTACCGCGCTCGCCGCGCCGGTGAAGATTACGCTGCGCTATGCGGCGGGCGTCGATCCGGCCGAGCTCAACGTCTACTGGTATAATCCGGCGGCCAACGCCTACGTGCTGCAGCAGGACGCGACCGGGGCGGCGCCGGAGATCGACACGGCGAACCGGACGATAACGATTCACGTCAGCCATTTTTCGACCTTCGTGCTGTTCCAGACCGGCGTTTCGGTCATTACCGGCAACAGCTTCGGCGGCGGGGAGATCGAGGCCTATAATTTCCCGAACCCCTTCGACCTGAAGTTCAAGACGGTGACGCCGGTCCACGGCGTGGCGGCGCAGTCCGTTCGCGGCACCATGATCCGCATCGGGCTGCCCGCGGACGCGAGCGGCGGCGCCAGCCTGCATATCTTCAATATCGCCGGCCAGCGGGTGCGGACGATCGATCTTGGCACTTTGCGCGGCGGGCAGACCTATTATCAGCCTTGGGATGGACGCGGCGACGGCGGGCGCGACGTCGCCAGCGGCGTCTATTTCGCGCAGGTTAAAGTCGGGGACAGGTTCAAGTTCTTCAAGATGGCGGTCATCGAATGAAGCGGGCGCTGACGCTGATCGCGGCGGCCGCCGCGGCCCTGGGGCCGTTGGCGCCGCGGCATGCCAGCGCCTATGGAAAGGCCGACCGCGGTACGTCCGGCGCCGCTTTCCTGAAGCTGCCGCCGGGCGCCCGCCCCTCCGCCCTGGGCGAGGCCTATTCGGCCGTGGCCGATGACGTCTACGCGGTCTATTATAATCCCGCCGGACTGGCCCGGCTCGGCCGGTCTGAGCTCGCCGGGATGCATAATAAGCACTTCCAGGATACCAGCCATAATTTCGGCGCTGTCGCCGTGCCTTTGCTGTCCTGGGTCGATACCCGCCGTCCGCGTTACGAGTTCGGCGTCCTGGCGCTCTCCCTGACGAGCCTGTCGGTTGATGGTATCGAGCGGCGCGGCCTGGTCGAAAGCGACGAGCCGGAGGGGACTTTCGGGGCGCGGGATTTTGTCTATACGCTGGGCTACGGCTATGCGGTAGGCGACCGTTTGTCGATCGGCGCGGCGGGCAAGTATATCTCCCAAACGCTTGATTCGTCCCGCGCCTCGGCCTTCGCCGTGGACGGCGGCACGCAGTACCGCGCCGGGCGTCTGCGCGCCGCCGCCGGCTGGCGCAACGGGGGCAGCGCCGTCAAGTTCCATTCCAGAGGCAATCCGCTGCCGTTTGAGGTCTACTTCGCCGGCGGCTATGCCTGGTCGGAGCGCTGGCTGGGCGTTGTGGAAGCGACTTTGCCGCGCGATGATTCGCCGGGTTTTGCCGCCGGCGTCGAATACCGGCGCGCGATAATGGAAGATCTTGACGGCGGCCTGCGGCTGGGCTACAACTCGGAGCATACCGCGGCCGACGGCCTGGGCGGAGTCACGGTGGGGCTGGGCTTAAGCTACGGGAAGACGGCTTTTGATTTCGCCTGGGTGCCCTACGGGGAACTGGGGAGTACCTTCCGCTATTCGGTCCGCGTCCGGTTTTAGCGCTTCTTCTTTTCGCCCCACATCCGGTCGGCGCCGGTTTTGGCGGCGAAGGCGGCGCCCTGCAGGGACTTGCGCTCCTCGCGCATGCTGTTGATCTGCTCGGCGGCCTGGGTCTTGGAGTCCACCTCGGTCCATTCGGCGTCATCGGCCGCGCCCTTGGCGCCGTTTTTGCCGGCGGGGAGGTTGGATGCCGGCAAAGTCAGCGATTCCTTGCCGTTGTAGATGATCTTGTCTTTTTCAGTTTCCGAGGAGATCCGGATCGCGGAGACGATACCCTCGCCGTCCTTGGTCAGGCGGCCGTTAAGCACGGCCTGGCTAAGCGGGTCCTTGCCGAGGCTGAAATCGGATTTGGGGACTTCCTTAACCTCCACGTCCTTCTTCTCGGCCGCGGGTTTCTTGATGATCGGATTCGGCTTGCCGGTGCAGGTATTGGGCCAGAGGCAAATAGAGTACTTCCTGCCCTGCGCGCAGGCGTCGTCGGCGGTCAGGGTGAAGGTCAGGACGAAAAGGGCGATGGTTATCTTCATGCTCTTATGATAGCCGGAATGCCCACGGAGGAGAAGTGGCGGACGGCCTAAAAAGACGACCCGGCCTTGGACCTATTGGAAGTGGGACGAAGGGCCTATCTGGATTTTCTGATTTCGCGGCAGCCCGTCTTCTGGATGGAGGTCGTGGTCTTGATTTGTCCCTTGCCGGGGCCGGCGCAGGCTTTGACATTATCCGGCGAGTAGATGGCGGTTTGATGGTAGGCTTTGAGGAATCTCACCGCCGCCTGGTCGCATTCTCCGCTCGTTTGGCCCGGCTTGCAGCCGGCGGCCGATACGGCGGCTCCCTGGGCCGCCGCTTCCGTGATGGAGAGCTGTACGCCGGGGGAGGTGATTCCGCTTTCGGCCTGGCCGCTGAGCAGACCCGACACCCGCTGCTTCATGTCAACGACGGACTCTCCCTGAGGATCGACGAGCTCCTTGGTCGCGCTGTCCTGTATGCCGCCGCGGTACTTCTCCTGCTGCTCGGACGTCATGTCGGTGTTGTAGTTCTTCGCGCGGGCCTGCGAAATATCGGGGGTGCCGCCGCCGTTCTGCGAGACGGCGGTAGGGGTGTTGTTGCCGGAGCCGTACGCCGTGGGCTCCGCGCCGCGGTTCTCGGTCTGCTCCGGCGTGCTCTTGATGTTGGCCAGGTTCTCGAGCGCCTGGTGGTGGCTCTGGTCGTCGGAGAGCACCTGATCGACCTGCTCCGGAGAAGGGTCGTTCCATAAATTATCATTGCCTTCGGGATTCTGCGGAATATCCCAGGGGGCCGGCGGACCGACGAAGCCGGGGTCGCCGTACTGCAGCGGCTGCTGCCCTTTGGGGGCGTTCTCCGCGATCGTTTTATTGGCGAGCGCCGTGCCTTCCTTCTCGGCCGCCGCGAATGCGGCTTCCTGGTCCTGCTTCTGCTGCTGCTCCTGGTCCCAGGTTTTTCGGAAACTCTCGTTGATGTTGCCCAGGTCCAAAAGCATGCAGGAGTCGGCCGTTTCGACGCCGACGATGGTCGGGGGTTCGCCGCCGTCGGTCTGGAACCTGAAGATGCCGGGATACAGTTTCGAGAGCACCTCGAGGTCCTGCATGTCCTGGGTGCAGGCGGTCTTTGAGCAGTCGATATTGACCGGGGCATTCGGGATGTCAAGATGCTCCGCGTTCGCCAGATATTCGAGCCGGCTGGCGCTGAAGCCCCATTTGTTGAGTTTGTCCACAACCGCAGGATGTTCTTTCGAATAGGCCATGGCAAGCGGGGGGTCTTTCGGGTCGGGCGTCTTGGGCGGAAATGAGAACCTGCCGAGGGAGTCAGGGTTGAAGCCCGGCATATCGGAGGTAAGAGTCATGCCGTCAGCCGGCAAGCCGGCATTCGCTTCTGCGGTTTCTTCCGGCAGCGGCGGATCGGCCGACGCGATAGGCGGAAAAGCCAGGGCCAGAGCCAGGCTGAAGAGCGGAAAGAGCTTAAAAATATTGGCTTTCATGGCGCTTCCGTCAATAGTATAGCCGGATTACTGGCCGCCGCAAGGTCTAAAGTCCTAGACGTCAATAGGCCTTAGGACCCAGATTATTATATCATAGAATGCGCCATTGAAAAGCCACCGCGCTTTTGGTATATATTCCCACTATGGCAATCGAATTTGGCACCTCCGGCTGGCGCGCCGTCCTGTCTGAAGATTTTACTTTTGATAATGTTCGCAAGCTTATTCACGCAATATCCGGGCACATTAAGGAGCACCCTTTATACGGCTACCATGGGCAGGAGTACTTCGCTCATGTGGGGGAGAAAGCCGCCAAGGACGCGCCCCTGGTGGTCATCGGCTACGATCCGCGTTTTATGGGGGAGAAGTTCGCCCTGGAGGCGGCCGAGGTGTTCGCCGCCGCCGGGGTGCGAGTCATCCTGTCGGACCAGGACACTCCGACTCCCGCCGTCGCCTGGAATGTCCTCGAAGAGGGCGCCGTCGGCGGCATCGTCGTGACGGCGAGCCACAACCCGGGCAACTACAACGGCATCAAGTGGACGCCGTTCTGGGGCGGGCCGGCGACTGTGGATGTGACCGAGGATATCGAGCGGCGCATCAGCATTGTGGGCCACCACAATATCCGGATGATGGCTTACGATAAGGCCGAGCGCGACGGCTGGATCACCCGCAAGGACTTCCGCGGCGGCTACTTCAAGCAGCTGCGCAAGATGCTCGACATTGACAAGATCAAGGCGGCCAAGCTGCGCATCGGCGTCGACGCCATGAACGGCGCCGCGCGGCACTACCTGCGGCCGTTCCTTGAGAGCATCGGTCTCACGGTCGAGGCCATCAACGAAGAGCGCGACGTCACGTTTCAGGGGCATTCGCCCGAGCCGACGCCGGAGCGTCTCGAGCGGCTCGCCGCGCTGATGAAGAAAAAGAATCTCCAGCTGGGCCTCGCCTGCGACGGCGACGCCGACCGCTTCGGCGTCCTCGACGAGGGCGGCGCTTGGATCTCCGCCAACGAGGTGCTGGCCCTGACCCTGCATCACCTCATAACCTACCGCCGGCAGACGGGAGGGGTGGCGCGCAGCCTGATGACCTCGCATTTTGTCGACGCCGTCGCCAAGAGCCGCCAGCTGCGCGTCCGGGAGACTCCGGTCGGCTTCAAGCATATCGGCGAGCTCCTGCGCACGGGCGATTTTATCCTCGGCGGCGAAGAGTCCGGCGGGCTTTCGATTCGCGGGCATGTGCCGGAGAAAGACGGCATCCTCGCCTGCCTGCTGATGGCCGAACTGACGGCTTACGCGAAGAAGCCGCTGGCCAAGGTGCGCGACAGCCTGTTCAAGGATCTGGGGCATTTCTGCAACTCCCGGCTGAACTTCGAGCTGAGCAGTCCAAAGATGGCCAAGGAGCTGCGCGACCGCCTGACGCAGAAGCCGCCGCTCAATATCGCTGGGACTTCGGTATGGCGCATAGACCACACCGACGGCTTTAAGTTTATTCTCAAGGACGGGCGCTGGATGGGCCTGCGCCTGTCGGGTACCGAGCCCGTCGTTCGGCTCTACGCCGAAGCCTTCGACCCGAAGGGGCTGAAGTCGCTGGTTGATGACGGCCGGAAGATTATCATGGGGAAAAAATAATATGGCCAAGATCAAGGATGTCCGGGCGCGTGAGATTCTGGATTCCCGGGGGTTCCCGACGCTGGAAGCCGAGATCGTTCTGGAGGACGGCGCCATCGGCCGGGCCGCGGTGCCCAGCGGCGCGTCCACCGGCGAGCACGAGGCGGTGGAGCTGCGGGACAAGGATAAGTCGAGATTTTTGGGCAAAGGCGTCCGGCAGGCGGTGGAAAACGTCGTGCAGGTGCTCGGCCCGGCGGTCAAGAGCATGGACGCCGCCGACCAGGTGGGGATCGACGAGACCATCATCGGGCTCGACGGCTCGTCCAATAAGGGCAAGCTGGGCGCCAACGCGCTCCTTGGGGTCTCCATGGCGGCGGCGCGCGCCGCGGCGGCGAGCTCCGGCACGCCGCTCTATATCCATCTGCGCAAAGCTTTTAATATCAAGCACGAGGAGTTTCTGCTGCCGGCGCCGATGCTCAACATCATCAACGGCGGCAAGCACGCCGACAGCGGCCTCGACGTCCAGGAGTTCATGATCGTCCCGACCGACGCCGCGGACTTCCCGGAGGCCCTGCGCATGGGCGCCGAGATTTATCAGCACCTCAAAATGCTGCTCAAGGCGCGGAACCATTCGGTGGCCGTCGGCGACGAGGGCGGTTTCGCGCCGCACCTGAACTCGCACGACGAAGCGCTCGAAATCGTGCTCGAGGCCATCCAGAAGGCCGGCTACGAGGGCCGCGTCCAGCTGGCGCTCGATGCGGCGGCCAGCGAGTTCTTCAAGGTCGGAAAGTACCAGTTTGAGGGCCAGGCGCGGACGGCGGCGGAGATGAACGAGATCTACGCGCGCTGGGTCGCGCATCATCCGATCATCTCCCTGGAGGATCCCCTGGCGGAAGACGACTGGGACGGCTGGAAGGCGCTGACCGCCAAGATCGGCGATAAGACGCGGATCATCGGCGACGATATCTTCGTGACCAACCTCGAGCGGCTCGGGCGCGGCATCGAGGAGAAGTCGGCGAACTCGATCCTCATCAAGCTCAATCAGATCGGTACGGTCATGGAGACGGTGCATGCCGTGCTCAAGGCGCACGGGGCGGGCTTCATGTCGGTTATCTCTCACCGTTCGGGCGAGACGGAGGATCCGTTTATCGCGGACCTCGCCGTCGCGCTCAACGCCGGCGCCATCAAGACCGGCGCGCCCTGCCGCTCCGAGCGGCTCGCGAAGTACAACCAGCTCCTGCGCATCCATGACGAGCTCGGCGATAAGGCCGTGTTCGCCCGGGACCGAGCCTTCCGCGCAGGAGTGCATGCCTAAACGCCGCCGCCATCTAAAGACGGCTAATGGGGGCGTAAGCAGGCGGCCGGCGGCGCGCGGCACCGCGGTCGGCGGCTGGTTTGCGCGCATCCCCCGCCGCTGGCTCTACGCCGCTGCCGCTGCTGCCGCCGCCGCTCTGCTGTTGGGAAACCAAGGCTTCCGGACTGTGGTCAAGAATACTTTGCTGCTGCGCCGCATCCACCGGGAGCTGGCGCTGGAGAAAGAGGATGCGCGGCAGCTGGAACGCTCGATCAAGGCGGTGAGCAGCGATGATCGCGCGCTCGAGCGGGCCGTACGCAAGGAGCTGGGCTATCTTAAGCCGGGTGAAGTCGAGTACCGCTTCCCGCCGCCCAGCGCAAAAAACAAATAACCATAACGACTGGTACCGGTTTTTAACTTTAACTTTGTTGTGGATAGTTATCCCCATGTAAGTTAAAGTTAAAAAACGGTACCATTGAGCTATTGTGTTTCCGACTCTGTTTCGAATAGGCGATTTTCAAGTGGCGACCTATGGTCTGCTGGTCGCCGCCGGCTATCTGGCCGGCATCGCCTGGCTGAGCGCGCAGCGCCGGAACATGGAGCTGAGCGAGGAGCGGTTCTGGAACCTCATCTACGTCCTCTTTTTCGGCGCTATCGTCGGCGGCAAGCTCCTCTACTGGGCCGTTTCCTGGCGCGATATCCTCAACGGCGACCTGCGGCTGATCCGCGATATCCGTTTCGGCTTCGTCTACTTCGGCGGCCTGCTCGGCGTCTTCGCGGCCGGCGTCTGGTACAAGCGGCGGCACAATCTGGTCTTCATGAAGATCGCGGACTACTTCTCGACCGCGCTGCCGGTCGGGCATGCGATCGGACGGCTCGGCTGCTTCATGGCCGGCTGCTGCGCGGGGCGGCCGACCGAGATGCCCTGGGGCGTGCGCTTCACGCATCCGGCCAGCCTGGTCCATCATGCCCTGCGCGGCACGCCCCTGCATCCGACCCAGCTCTACGAGGCCGGCGCCAATATCCTGATCGCCGTGCTCCTGTACCGCTTGCTGGGCAGGGTGCGTACGGGCCGGCTCGCCCAGGGGACCGTCTTCGTTACCTACCTGGCGCTGTACTCCGTCGCCCGTTTTGTTATTGAGTTCTTCCGCGGCGACGACCGGGGCGGGGAATTGCTCGCCTTGTCGCCGTCGCAGTGGATCGCGCTCGGTACCGTCGCGGCGGCCGCTTACCTGTATAAATTCCACCGCGGACGGAGCGGGGCATGAAGAACGAGCGCCTGACCGTGGGCACCAGCGGCGTGCGGCTCGACCGCTTTCTGGCCATGCGTTTTTCCGGCTACAGCCGCTCCTTCTGCAAGGACCTGGTAAACACCGAGCGCGTCACCGTGGACGGCCTTAAGCGGCCTCCGGATTACCGCCTGACCTGCGGCGAGGTCGTGCGGGTGCGCATCGGCCTGCCCGTCTGGGACGAGCCCGACTTTGATAAATGGGTTATTTACGAGGACCGGGACCTGCTGGCGCTCAATAAGCCGGCCGGCATCCTGACGCACCCCGTGGGCGAGACCTGGCTCAACCGTTCCGATGCCGTGCTGGACGCTCCCGAGCCGACGGTCGCGGGCCTGCTGTGGAAGTGCCGGCCCGAGATCCGCCGTTCCAATGTCGAGCGCTGCGGGATCGTGCACCGTCTCGACCGGCGCACCAGCGGCGTCATTCTCGCCGCCAAGCGCGTCCCCGCGCAGAAGAATCTGCTGCAGGCGTTCCGGGAGCGGAGGGTCGCCAAGGTTTATCGCGCCGTCGTGCTGGGCCATCCGGAGCGGATAGATATCGACGCGCCGATCGGCCGCGCGCCGGGCCGCCGGCGCGTGCAGGTATCGCAGTGGGGACGGGAGGCGAGCACCCGCATCAAGACCATCGCTTTCGCCCGCGGGATGAGCGTGGTGCAGGCTGAGCCGCGGACCGGCCGTACCCATCAGATCCGCGCCCACCTGGCGCATTTGGGATATCCGGTGGCCGGGGATGGCGAATGGTTCTGCGCGCCGGAGCTCAAGAGGCTGGCCGAGCTGGGCCATGAGCCGCCCGAGCGCATGCTGCTGCACTCCTACCGGGTGCGTTTGTGGCATCCCGTTACCGGCGAGCGGGCTTCCTTCACCGCGCCGATTCCCCAGGACTTCCGCGACTACTGGGAAGCCGTGGTCGGGCTTTAGCCGGGCGCCGCCGAGGCCTCTCAGGATATGCGTTATCTTCTGACTTCGATCCCGTTTTCCCGGGCTGCCGCCAGAAGATCTTCCAGCGAGAAATCCTCGCAGAGGGCGGCCTTCTCCATGAAGGGGACAAACCAGCCGAAACCGTAGCGCTTGATCTCCGCGACCGTATCGTTGTAGCGCAGCAGGGAGCGCGGATCGAAGTTGGCCTGTCCATTATAATCGCCGCCGAACAGTATCGGCCGGTCCAGGCTGGCGGGATCGAAGCCCAGGCTGAACGCCTTCGCGTAGTAGAACTGAAGCGGGAGTTCCGCGGGCCGATACCAGCCGGGCTCCTTTCCTCGGCTGTTCAAGACGCCCTCTCGCGGCACGGGAATCCGATCATGCCGCGATTGTACTAGATTGGTCGGATCGCCGATGACGCAAATTAGCGGACGAAGATATATAATGCTCGCCGCCAATAATCCGTGCCGCGGAGGCAATAGGTATGCCGAGCAAACTGATAGCGCTTTTGGAGTCGGCTCTCGCTTATCGCGCGATCCAGGGACTCCTCTTTTTGCCGACCCTGACGATGGTCGTCCTTCAGACTTTTGCCGCTGCCGGAGAAATCCGCGGCGCCGGCATGGGCGGCGGCGCCTTTCCCGTCGCCGCGCTCGGCCGCGCCGCGTGGGTTGTCGTCTGCATCGCGCCGATCAAGGAGATCTATGAGGCCAACTTTGTTCGCAGGAACGCGCCGCGGATCCTGCCGATGCTCCCGGCCTTCGTCTGCCTGATAATGGCTGTCGCTGTCTTTTTTTAGCGATCCCACGTGATTCGTGGGTCTTGTCTCAGCGGCCGAAATAGCTCTTGATTTTGCCGGCGAGGCGCCGGCCTTCGCGCCAGCCCAAGACTATCCCGACCAGGGCTCCGAGGGTGAATGCCGCCGCCTCGATCGTCGCCGTCGTCGCGGAGCCCGTGTCGACGCCCTGCACGTCGGCGAAGAGGTAGCCGACGACCAGCCCCAGGACGCCGAAGCAAAAGGCGCCGGCGCTCGCGACCGCCGGTACGAGAAAAGCCGCGAGCGCGTCCTGGCGGCGCCCCGCGACGAGATAGGCTAACGCCAGCAAGGCACCGGCGCCGGGAGCGAGGAGGATGCCGCCCATGATGGCGAGGGGAATGGTCTGATTCATCTCAGGGCCTGCGATACTAAACCAAAAATGATAAAAATGGAGAAGAGCCGCAGCGCAAAGGAGCGAGCCATGACCACAAAAACCGATCCCCGCATGAAGTTCGTCGACGACGACGTCGCGGCCCTGAAGGAGGAAGGCCGCCATATCACGCTCAGGATCCTGCAGGGAGCGCAGGAAGCCGTATCGACCATCGACGGCAAGAAGGTCATCAACCTGACCTCGAACAATTATTTAGCGCTGGCGACCCATCCCAAGCTCAAGGCAGCGGCCAAAGAGGCCATCGACCGCTACGGCGTGGGCACCGCGGCGGTGCGCAGCATCATCGGGACCATGGACATTCACCAGGAGCTCGAGGATCGCCTGGCGCGCTTCAAGGGCACCGAGTCTTGCGTCGTATTCCAGTCCGGCTTCGCCACCAATGTGGCGGTATGCCAGAGCCTGATGACCGACAAGGCCGACCTGCTGATCTCCGATAAGCTCAACCACGCCTCGATCATCGACGGGGGGCGGCTGTCCCGGGCGCAGCGCAAAATCTACGAGCACAAGGACATGGACTCGCTCAAGGCCATTCTCGAATCACCGGAAGCGCGCGCGGCACGGCGCAAGCTGATCGTCACCGACGGAGTGTTTTCGATGGACGGCGACGTCGCCCCGCTGCCCGCGATCATGGATTTGGCCGATCAGTACGGCGCCTTCGTCATGGTCGACGACGCACATGCCAGCGGCGTCATGGGCAAAAACGGCCGCGGCACGCCGTCACATTTCGGCCTGACCGACCGGGTGCAGATCCAGATCGGGACTCTCTCCAAGGCGATCGCCTCGATCGGCGGCTACGCCGCCTGCTCGGCGTCCATGCGCGAGTACCTGATCTCGACCGCGCGGCCCTTTCTGTTTTCGAGCTCACATCCGCCGTCGGTGACCGCCACCTGCATCGCCGCGGTCGAGGTGCTGGAAAACGAGCCCGAGCTCATCGACCGGCTGTGGTCGAACACCCGGCTGTTCAAGGACGGCCTGGTGAAGGCGGGCTTCGATACCGGCGCCAGCGAGACGCCGATCACGCCGGTCATGGTCGGCGACACCTTCAAGGCCAAGCAGTTCAGCGAACGGCTGTTCGCGGAGGGGGTGTTCGCCCTGTCTATCGGCTTCCCGACCGTACCCAAAGGCAAGGAGCGGCTGCGCACCATAGTGACCGCCGGCCATACCGAGCGGGAGCTGGAGACCGCGGTCGCGACCTTCGCCAAGGTGGGCAAGGAGCTGGGAATTATCTAGCGACGGGGCGCAAAGCCTTCCGGTCGACTACGATGATCTCCGGGGACCCGTCGCGTACCAGCCACGCTTTGCCGTCCCTCCAGGTGAAGCCGGACAGCGGCTGCGGACCGCCGCTGAGCTCCGGAATCTCATAGGCGTCCAGCACAGATAAGGATCTGTCGAGCTGATGCCGGTACAGGCGCCGGCTTTCCGCGTCCGCCGACCAGAAGAAGTCTTTATCTACGTAGATGGCGGCGGGCGCGCCGTTCGGGGCGGCGTAGCTCTCGATGACCGACAGCTCGCTGTCGGGCAGATGCTGGTAGATGCGGCGCTTTACCGTATCGGCCGACCATAGATACCGTTCATCCCAGAACAGCGCCGAGGGGCTGGGTCCGGGGCTGGCGACGCGGCGGACCAGCGGCAGCTCTTTGCTCAGGAGCCGTATTTCGATCATTCCTTTCGCGCCGTCGCAGATGTATAAGTGCTCCTTGGACGCGGCGAGGCCGGTCAGCCGCTCCGCCGGGATCGGGGACTCGCGATGCGGTATCAGCTTGCCGTCCTTGAGTTCAAGCTCGTATACCATTTGCCGCATCCAGTCCGCGGTCCACAGCCGGCCGTCGCGCCACATAAGAGCCGTGGCGTTGGCCAGCGGCAGTGTGAGCCGCCGTACCGCCGGCGCCGCCGGCGGGGGGGGAGGTGACGGCGCTTTTGCGGGGATACGCACCGCCAGCGTCCATAGCCCGAAGGCGAGCAGGGCCGTCCCCGCGACAAGGCCGAAAATTTGCACGCCGGATAGGCGCCGGCCGCCGGCGAGCACCTGCCCAATGTGGTCCGCAATGGAGTGTACCTTGGAGCGGACTTCGCCCAGTTCCTGCGCTTGGCGTCCGCTCGTTTCACTCAACTCGCCAATGCGTTTGCGCAGATCGTTGAGTTCGCGGCCGCGCGCACCGCCGGCCTGCATGAGCTTGTCCAGTTCGCGGGCCAGCTGCTCGCCGCCGGCATCTATCTGTCCTTTGAGTTCCGCCAAGATGCGCACATGCTCCTGGTCCGCGGCCTGCGCCTGTGCGAGCTTCCCCAGAATATCCGAGCGCACGTCCTCGAGCCGTACGGCCTGCCCCTGGTCCCGTTCGGCCGCCTCCTGGAGCCCGCCCAGCACGGACTCCACGCGCACGCGCAGCGCCTCGAGAGAGCGGGCGTTGGCGCCGCCCTGCGCGCGTTCCTCTTCCATCTCGCGGGCCAGCGCGTCGAGCTTGCCGGCGAGCGCCGCGTTCCCGGCTTCCTGTACCTGCGCCGCAGTTGCGATCTCGCCAGCGAGTTTCGCGTGCAGGGCCTGCCGGCCCTTATCCGCTTCCCGCGCCGCGGCTTCGATCCTGCCGGCGAGCGCCGCGTTCCCGGTTGCTTGTTTCTGCGCCGCGGCTTCGATCTCGCCGGCAAGCGCCGCGTTCCCGGCTTCCTGTACCTGCGCCGCAGTTGCGATCTCGCCAGCGAGTTTCGCGTGCAGGGCCTGCCGGCCCTTATCCGCTTCCCGCGCCGCGGCTTTGATCTCGCCGGCGAGCGCCGCGTTCCCGGCTTCTTGTTTCTGCGCCGCGGCTTCAATCTTGCCGGCGAGCGCCGCGTTCCCGGCTTCCTGGTGTCGTTCGACCTGATCCAGGCGTCGCGCGTTTTCCGCGCGCGCGGCCTCCGCCTGCTGCGCGGTGGAATCGATTTTTTTGTACAGCGCGGTGTCGCGCTCCGTCTGGAGCCGCTGTGCCGCGGCGGCGCGCCGTTCATCCTCTCCGCGGGCCGCCGCCGTCTCCTGGGCCAGGAAGTCGACCTTATCGGCGAGTACCTTGTTCCTGAGTTCCTGCCGGCGGTCGGCCTGCGCCAGGCGTTGGGCGCCTTCCGTATGCGTTCTCTCTATTTCATCCGTCAGCGAGCCGATCTTTTTTGCGATGATGGCGTTGCGGGCTTCCTGGTGCTGGTCGATCTTATTCCAGCGCCGCTCGCTTTTATCGTCGGCAATCTCCAGCTTTTGGCCGAGCGTATCTATTTTTCGCGACATTTCGGCGGCGCGGTTGCGCTGCTGTCCGTCGGTCTCGACGGAACGCTCGCGCAGGGCGCTCAGGCCTTCTTTCAATTCCTGCAGCTCGGCGGAAAATTCCTTGTGCGCCGCCAGGACGCTGCTTACGTCGCCGCGAAAGGCGCCGACCTGTCCGTTCAAGGCGTCGAGCTGTTTAGTATGCTCGGCCCCCGTGGCCAGGCTTTCCTGAATTTCCCGGCGCAGCGCCTCGGTGCTGCGCAGCTGGCTGCTGAGGCCCTCGACTTTCTCGCGCAGGCCGCCGATGTGGCCGCCTTTCTCGGCCAGCTCCTCCCGTAAAGCGGCGATATCCTTTATCCGGCGCCCGAGCTGCGCCGCCATCACGGCCCGCGTTTTTTCCAGCGAGTCGACGCGCTCGCGCACGCCGCTGACCGCGGCGCGTATCCTGGCATGTTCGACGAGGGCTTCGACGAGGCCCTCGATCTCGCGGGCCGGCCGCCAATCCTCTTTCTGCTTGCCGTAGCGATCCTCGGGACAGACGAGCGCGGCGTCCGAAAAGCCGGGAAGACTGAGCAGGTCCTTCCACTCATACGGGCCGACGATGTTCCGGCTGTGATATAGCCAATACTTCATAGCGCTGGCATAGTATGGCGGATGCCGCAAAAGAGTCAATAATATAAATGTTAACTGGGGATTAGGGGGGGGAGTCAGCGCTAACGCGCTGACAGCACTGCTTCTGTAATGTGAGGATCTGTACAGTCAGCGCTAACGCGCTGACAGCCCGTGACGGGCGTCCATCTCGCGGTAGACGATGTTTGAGACTTCGCGGATCAGGTCGCCGCGGGAGCTGATCCAGCGGGTATAGTTGCTCGCCGGCTTGTCCTTCTCGATGACCCCGACCAAGGTATAGGCGTACTTTTTCCCGTCGGCGCCTTTAACTTCCAGAATCCCCATATTGCCGCACAGCTGACGGGTGCTTCCGGTCTTGTCGTAGACCTTGGTGCCTTTCGGGATGTCACGCGCGCCGGTGAAGATGCGGTCGCGGTTGGGCAGGGCCATGATGCGCTTGATCTCATCGGCGCCGGGAACGTTGTCGTGCCACAGCGCGTAGAGAAACCGGCTGTAGTCATGCACCGAGGATTTGTTGCGGTAGGTGCGGCCGCCCCACGGGATATACTCGACGATCTCCGTATCCTGCAAAAGATGGCTGAAGCTGCGCTTAAGCAGCTCATCGACGGCCTGCGGGCCGCCGAGACGGCGCAGGATCCAGTTGGTCGCGCGGTTGTCGCTGCGGCGGATCATGGCGGTGAGCTGGCGGCGGCTCTTCGGTCCATAGTGCAGCTTGCCTTCGCGGACCTGGTGAAAAAACGCCATGGCGAAAAACGGTTTCACCAGGCTCGCGGCCTGCATGGGCTTGTCTTCGTTGATGTCGACCAGCTTGTCCTTGCTCGTCAGGTCGTAGACGGACCAGGACGTGCTCTCGTCCGGACGCAGGGTCCCGCGCCGGCGCTGGGTCTGGATATAGGCGTCGATGCGCTTTTCGAGATCGGGCAGGCTGGCGAGCGCTCCCTTGGAAGGTTTATGGTGTGCGGGCAGCGCCGGGACCGGCCTCTTCGCCGGACGCCGCGCCTCTGCGGGCTCCGGGACGTTCGACCGCTGGGCCGAGGCGATGGGCCATCCTTCGCTGGCGACCATGGCGCATTTCTCCAGGCCGGATGAGGTCAGGAGCTCGTTGTGATAGTCGGCGATTTCCCGGGTCGAGAGGGCGTCGCGGTCGCGGTCGTAGATCAATCCGTAGAGGCTGCGGCCGCGGACAATGAGGAGCTTCTTGGTCATGTGGGGGCCGAGGACGCTCAGGACGGACTGGCGGTACTTCAGCACCTGGCTGAAATCAGAATGCCAGAGGTAGGATACGTCATAGCTCTTTGCGGCGGACGCGCGCGCGGGCGGGCAAGCGAGCGCGGTGATGAGACAAATGAAAAAACAGATTCTGATGGCGGTGCTCCCGGTTTGCGAATATGTCCATAGATGTAACTGGAATTCGTTACATTTTCAAGTCCGCGCGGAAAAGCAGAGCTGGAATTCGCTTGCGCGAAGCGTAGACCGAGCCCGGCGCTGAGCGAAAACGAATTCCAGCTCGGCTTAGCCTAGTGCCGGTGATGGCGGATGCCGGTGAAGACCATGGCCATGTTCAGCTCGTCGGCGAGCTGCACCGCTTCGCGGTCCGCGCTGGTCCCGCCCGGCTGGATGCAGGCCGTCGCGCCCGCGTCCGCCGCTTCCTGCAGATGGTCGGGTCCCAGCCCGCTGTCGCTGGCGAACACCAGAATGTCATTGGGGGATATGACGGGATGCCGCTCCTGGCTCTTGACGATCGCCAGGCGCACGGCGTCCAGGCGCGTGGCCTGGCCGGCGGCGATGCCGACGGTCGACAGGCTCCTCGCGAAGACCGCCGCATGGGTCGCGGTGTGCTTGCATACCTTCCAGGCCAGGCGCAGCCCCGGCGTTTCGAGCTCGCTGGGCGCGCGGCGCGTGACCGTCTTGAGCATCTCGGGAACCTTGGGGTTGTCGCGGTCCTGCAGCAGAACGCCGCCGGATATCGTTTTGATATCGATCTCGTTGGGCGACAGCAGCAGGGACGGCAGGCGGACGAGCCGCACGTTCTTTTTGGCGCGCAGGATGTCGAGGGCTTCGCCCGAGAAATCGGGGGCGACGATGCACTCGAGATATTCCGCGGCCAGGGCGGAGGCCGCCTCGCCGTTCACTTCGCGGTTGAAGGCCGCGACGCCGCCCGTGCAGCCGCGGGGATCGGCGCGGTAGGCGAGCTGCGCCGCCAGCCCCAGGTGCTCCGCCGCCGCCGCCCCGGCCGGATTGCCGTGGATGACGATGGCGCAGGCGGGCTCGGCGAACTCGGCGGCCAGCTCGACCGCGCGGTCCATGCCGATATAGTGGTTGTAGGAGAGCGGCTTGCCGAAGAACAGCTCCGCGGCGTTAAGCCCCCAGGGCCGCGAGCCGCTGCGGTCGTAGAGCGCCGCGCGCTGATGCGGGTTCTCGCCGGCGCGGAGCTCGGAGGACTTTTTCAGCGCGAGCACCATCTCGTCCGGCATTTCCTTGAGGGCCGAGCTCAGGTACTGCGCGATCGTGGAGTCGTAGTAGGAGACGTAGTAGAAGGCCTTGGCCGCCAGCGACTGGCTGCGCTCGATCGGCAGGCGGCGTCTTTTTTTGAGCGTGTCGAGCACCGGCATATAGTCGTTGGGATCGCATAAGGTGATGACGCTGGGATAGTTGCGCGCCGCCGCCCGCAGCAGCGCCGAGCCCGAGACGTCGAGGAAGTCCAGGATATCCCGTTTGGACGAGTCGCCCAATTGCGGGATATTGGCCAGCGGATAGAGGTTGACGGCGGCGAGATCGATCACCGGGATCTTTTCCCGGTCGAGGTCGCGCATCTGATCGCCGTCGCGGCGCTCGGCGATCAGGCCGGCGAACAGCCGGGGGTGGATCAGGCGGACCCGTCCCCCGCAGATATCCGGCTGTCCGGTCAGCTCGGTCACGTCCTCGTGCTGGATGCCCGCTTCCTTCAGGGTCGCGGAAGTGCCGCCGGAGCTGAGGATGCGGTAGCCCAGCTCCTGAAGCCCCTGCGCGAGCTCGACGATGCCGCTGTGGTCCGCGACGCTGAGCAAGGCGGCTTTGGGGAATTCCGCGGCCATATCAGCCGAGCAGCTCCAGGAAGGCTTTGAGATCGAGGATCGGGACCTCGAGCTTCTCCGCTTTTTTCGCCTTCGATCCCGGCTTGGCCCCGACCACGACGTAGGAGGTTTTCTTGGAGACGGAGGACGAGGCTTTGCCGCCGAGCAGCCGCACCTTCTCCTCGGCCTCGCCGCGCGTCATCCCCGCGAGCTCGCCGGTGAACACGAAGGTCTTGCCGGCGAGGGGGGAGCCCGCCGGAGCCGCCGTCTTCGGCTCGACCATGTTTACTTTCGCGCGTTTGAGCTCGCCGATGAGCGCGCGCACGGGCGGCCGGGCGAAGAACTGCGCGACCGCGGCGGCGACGATGGGCCCGATCTCCGGGATGCGGGTCAGGGCTTCCTCGTCGCTGTGCATCAAGGCGTCGATGCCGCTGAAGCGCGCCGCCAGGTCGCGGGCGGTGGTCTCGCCCACCTGCGGGATGCCGAGGGCGAAAAGCAGCTTCGAGAGCGGGCGGCTCTTCGCCGCGGCGATGGCGGCGAGGAGGTTGTGCGCCTTCTTGTCCTTGAACAGCTCAAGCCGGAGCAGGCGTTCCTTGGTCAGGCCGAAGATGCCGGAGATGTCCTTGACGTCGCCGGCGTCGACCAGCTGCTCGACGACCGCGTCGCCGAAGCCCTCGATATCCATGCCGTCGCGCGAAGCGAAGTGCAGCAGCTTGCGCTTGAGCTGCGCGGGGCAGGAGGGATTGCCGCAGCGATAGGCGACGAACCCCTCCGCCTGTTCGACCGCGCCGCCGCAGGCCGGACATCCTTTCGGCGGGCGCACGGGCTTGCCGCCGGCATGCCGGACCACCTTGATGACTTTGGGGATAACCTCGCCCGCCCGCTCGATCATTACGGTATCGCCGACCCGCACATCAAGACGCTCGATCTCCTCGAAGTTGTGCAGCGAGGCGCTGGAAATCGTGACGCCGGAGAGAAATACTGGCGCGAGCTCGGCGACGGGGGTGATGGTGCCGGTGCGGCCGACCGAGAAGGTCACGCCGCGGAGCGTCGTCGTGGCCTGGCGGCCGGGGTACTTGAAAGCCATGGCCCAGCGCGGGCTCTTGGTGGTGGCGCCGAGAATCTTTTGCTCCCGCTGGAGGTCGACTTTGGCGACCAGGCCGTCGATCTCGTAGGGGAGCTCGAGCTGCCTGCCGCGGTACTCTTCGTAGACCGCGATGACGGCGCCGACGTCTTCGACGCGGCGGCTGCCGCCGGGCACGGCGAAGCCGAGGGCGCGGCAGGCGGCGAGAAAATCCGAGTGCGACTCGATCTTGGGGCCGCCTTCGATGCGGCCGAAGGAGTGGGCGAAGAACTTGAGACGGCGGGAGGCGGTCACGCGCGGGTCCTTTTGCCGCAGCGATCCCGAGGCGCAGTTGCGGGGGTTGACGAAGGGGTCTTTGTCCGCTTCTTTCAGCTCGTCGTTGATGGCGGCGAAGTCGTCTTTGTCGATATAGACCTCGCCGCGCACCTCCAGAAGCCGCGGCGTCTCCGGGCCTTCCAGCGCCAGGGGGATGGCGCGGATGGTGCGGATATTGGGGGTGACGTCCTCGCCGCTCCTGCCGTCGCCGCGGGTGGCGCCCAGGCTCAGCTTGCCGCCGCGGTAGGTCAGGGCGAGGGAGACGCCGTCGATCTTGGGCTCGACGACGTAGCCTTGGGGATCGCGGCCGAGGACCTTCTTCACCCGCTCGTCCCAGGCCCGGATGTCCGCGGCGTCGTAGGAGTTGTCGAGCGACAGCATGGGCACCGCATGGTCCACCGGCTTGAAGTCGGCGCCGACGCCGCCGCCGACGCGCACGGTGGGGGAGTCGTCGGTCTTCAGCTCGGGATGCGCGTCTTCCAGCACCTGCAGGCGCTGGAGGAGCCGGTCGTATTCCTCGTCGGAGACGGCGGGATCGTCGTCGATGTAGTAGCGGCGGTTGTGGGCGCGGATCGCGGCGCGCAGCTGGAGGATTTCCTTCCCGGCGTCCATGGGGACATTAAATCATTTCGCGGAACTTTTTCGGGCTTGGGTCGTAATGAGGGGCGGGGGCGAGAATGGGTCTTGTTATACAGTGTTATACGATCTATAATATAGGAGTTTCGGGTGCTTGGGATTGACCTCCTCGTTTGGAATACGGATACCGATGACGGATATGGAGAAGCAGAGATACATGAAGCATGCTCTGCACTAGGGTCATGAAACGAAACGCGAGACGAACCACGGAGTCCGATAAGAAGCTCCGCCGCTATTATGAGCGAAACTCCGCCTTGGCTTCCGGCAGGAAGCTCAGCCGGGTCGAGGTCTCCTTCCCGCGGCCGCGCAAGCTCGTCGCGCTGCGCATAGAGCCGGAGACATTGGCCGCGGTGCGGAAATTGGCGGCGGAGCGGGGGCTGAATTACTCAACTCTGATGCGCATGTGGATCACCGAGTGTTTGCGGCGGGAGATTCGTTAGCATCGGCGCGAACCATCCGACGTGCTGAACTGCTCAACTCTGAGGCGCCTGGGGATTACCGCTTCGCGGCTTCGTCCGTGCTCTCGACAAACGACCACGCCATGTCCTGGTTCGAGCCCGCGGCGTACGTATCGGGGCCCAGCAGGATGCAGCCGAACTCGACGTCCCCGAGCAGCTCGCGGGCTTCCTGCAGAACCGTCGACGCGGGGATGCCGCGCGCGAGCCGGTCGTAGGCGCGCAGCGCGGCGCCGCGGCGCAGGATCTCCTCGCCGATCCCGGTGAAGGCGGCCGCGCCTCGCGGGCCCGCGTAGAGGCCGCAGCCCGGAAGGGGGACGTCCCCGATGCGGCCGAGCGGTGAGCCCGTCAGCCCTCCGGAGCTCAGGGCGGCGGCGAATTCCAGCCCGTCGGTCGCGACGCAGCCGACCGTATCGGAGCCGCGGAGGAAAGCGGCGAACCGCCGCCGGGCCTCCTCGGTCGTCGGATCATATCGCGCGTGGCCTTCCCGGCGGGCGAACTGGGTCGCCCCGGGACCGCAGAGCAGGGCGCCTCCTTTCAGCGCCAGCGAGAACGCGACCCGGGCCGGGTGGCGCACCGCTTCGATGCAGGCGACGGCCCCGAATTGCGGCGGAGCCGGCTTTGTCGTCGGGCGCCAGAACATGAAAGAGGCGTCCATCTGGATGGTCTTGTGGTCGCCGCGCAGCGACGAGCCCGTTCCGGCATTGAACCGCGGGTCGTCCTCAAGCACGTCCATCGCGCTTAGAACAGCTTCCGCCAGCGGCCGCCCCGCGGACACCGCCCGCCGGGCCGCCGCGGCGGCCCGCTGGGTTCCGTCGCGGTGCGCCGCGGGTGAGCTGGAGCCGCCGTGCGTCAGTATCCTCACATGAGCCATGCGAGTCATTATAGTCTAATGGCGATGCCGCGAGCGCATTAACCGCTCCCGGTCAAATGCTAGAATCAAGCCCACCATGGCAAGCGAGACCCGCGGCGATTCCCCTCGAGATCCGAAGAGCAGGAGGAAGCAGGGAAAGCTGCTCCTAATCGGCGGCAACGAGGACAAGACCGAAAAGATGGAGATCCTTCGCGCCCTCGTCCAGGAGGCGGGGGGCGGCGCGGCGCGCATCGAGGTTATTACCACGGCTTCTTCCGAGCCGGAAACCGTATGGCAGGCGTACGAAAAGGCTTTCCGGCAGATCGGGGTCGCCTACGCACAGCCGCTGCACATCGATTCGCGCGCGCAGGCGGAGCAGCCGGAGCTGCTCGAGCGCATCGGCCGGTCCACCGCCATCCTGTTCGCCGGCGGGGATCAGCTCCGCATCACGTCGATCCTCGATGGGACGCCGGTGGCGGAGGCGATCAACCGCCACTTCTTCGACGACGGAAAGCTGATCGCGGGGACTTCCGCGGGCGCGGCCGCGCTGACCAGCACCATCATCTACGACGGGGAATCTCATGAGGCCCTGCACAAGGGGTCGGTGAAGATGACCGGCGGCCTGGCCCTGATTTCGAATGCGGTGGTGGATACGCATTTCGTTTCCCGCGGCCGTTTCGGCCGCCTGATCCAGGTCGTCGTCGGCAATCCCCGCCTCATCGGAGTCGGACTCGGCGAGGATACCGGCGTTTTCGTCACCGGCGGGACGAAGCTGAAGGTCGTCGGCAGCGGTTTGGTGATCATCGTGGATGGCGGGAATATCGGCTTCACCAATGTTTTTGATGTCGAGCATATGGAGCCGTTTTCCGTCGAAAACGTCAAGGTCAACGTGCTCAGTTCCGGCGCCGGCTACGAGCTCGATTCCCGCTCCTTTCTGCCGCCGCCCCCCAGGAAGGCGAAGCCCGGGGCGGCCGAGAGCCGGTGAAGATCCTGCAGCTGCGCGCGCTGCGGGGCCCGAATCTTTGGTCGCGCTTCCCGACGATGTATATGGAGCTCGACCTCGAAGGCTTCGCTGAACGTCCCACCCATACGCATCCCGGATTTACCGACCTCCTGATGCGGCTGATGCCGTCGCTCTACCAGCATCGCTGCGGGGTCGGCCGCGAGGGAGGCTTCGAGGGCCGGATGCGCGAGGGGACCTATTTGGGGCATGTGGTCGAGCATGTCGCGCTCGAGCTCCAGTGCCTGGCGGGCATGGAGGTCGGTTTCGGCAAGACGCGGGAGACCTCCGCGCCGGGAGTCTACCATGTGGTCTACCGCTACCGCGATGAACAGGCGGGACTCGAGGCCGGCCGGCAGGCGGTCGGTCTGGTAGAGGCGTCGACTCAGGGCCGCTGCGTCGAGCTCGCCCCCATCCTGCAGCGGCTGCGGGAGATCCGCGAGGAAAGCATGCTGGGCCCCTCGACCACCTCGATCGTGGAGGAGGCGGTGGCGCGCGACATCCCGTTCATTCGCCTCAACGAGGCGTCGCTGGTCCAGCTGGGATGGGGCGCGCAGCAGCAGCGCATCCAGGCGACCTTGTCGGGGCGAACCTCGGCCCTCGGCGTCGAGATCGCGGACGACAAATTTCTTACCAAGAAGCTCCTGCGCCGCGTCGGCGTCCCCGTTCCCCAGGGCGCGGTCGTGGATTCAGCGGCGGAGGCCGCGGCCGCGGCTGAGGACCTCGGCTTCCCCGTCACCATCAAGCCCCTGGTCGGGAACCACGGGCGCGGGATTTCGGTCTGCGTCGCCGGCAAAGAGGGGGTCGGACCGGCTTATGAAAGCGCGCTGAAAGTGTGTCCGCGCGCGGTGGTCGAACGGCACCTGGAAGGGGACGATTTTCGCATTCTGGTCGTGGGACACCGCATGGCGGCGGCGGCGCGCCGCACCCCGGCCCAGGTTACGGGCGACGGGAAGCGGACGATCCGCGAGCTGATCGACGAGGTGAACCGCAGCGAAGCGAGAGGATTCGGTCACGAGAAGGTCCTGACCTATATCACTCCCGATGATATGACCCTGCGCCTCCTGCGGGAGCTCGGCCTCGATCTCGAATCGGTCCCCGCGGCCGGACGGGTGGTGCGCCTGAAGTCCACGGCGAATCTTTCGACCGGCGGCACCGCCGAGGATGTCACGGATACGGTGCATCCGGCGAACCGCTTCATGGCGGAGCGCATCAGCCGCATCGTCGATCTCGACATCATGGGCATCGACTTCGTCGCCCCCACGCTGGAGACCCCGGTTTTCGAGAACGGCGGAGGGGTCGTCGAGGTCAACGCCGCCCCCGGGTTCCGGATGCACCTGTCGCCGACGCACGGCAAGCCGCGCAACGTCGCCGTTCCGGTCGTCGATATGCTTTTCGGCAAGGAAGGCCGCGGGAGGATTCCGCTGGTGACCGTTACCGGAACGAACGGCAAGACGACAACGGTGCGGCTGATCTCCCATCTCCTGAGAACGGCCGGCCGCCGCGTCGGCTCGACCACGACCGACAGCGTGCAGATCGAGAACCACACCGTGCTCCGCGGGGACTATTCGGGGCCGGAAGGCGCCGGCGTCGTCCTGCAGGACCCCACCGTCAATGCGGCGGTGCTGGAGATCGCGCGGGGAGGAATCCTCCGCCGCGGCCTGGGCTTCGACCGCGCCGACGTGGCCGTGGTCCTCAACGTCGCCGAAGACCATCTCGGGCTCGAGGACGTCCACGATCTCGACAAGCTCAGCGATGTCAAGCGGGTCGTCGCCGAGGCGGTGCATCCCGAAAAGGGCCGGGTCGTCCTTAACGCGGACGACCCGCGGGTTCTGGCGATGAAGAAGAAGCTGCAGGCCCGGGCCGTACTGTTTTCGCTCGACCCCGATTGCGCGGCGGTGCGCCGGCATTTAGCCGAGGGCGGCACCGTTTTCACGATCGAAGAGGCCGCCGTGGTGCTGCGCGAGGGCAAAGCCCCGAAGATGCCGATCGTCAAGGTGTTCGAGATACCGATCGCGCTCGGAGGGAAGGCCCTTTACAATGTGTCCAACGCCCTCGCCGCGGCCGCGGCGGCGCATGCTTTGCTCGGCCTCGAGCTCGAGGACCTGAAGGCGGGCCTGTCGACGTTCAACCCGTCGATCGGCCAGTCTCCGGGGCGCTTGAATATCATTGAGATCGCGGGCGTCGACTATCTGGTCGACTACGCCCACAACGTCCCGGCCTTTATGGCTCTCAACCAAGTCGTGGCGTCCCTGGCGGAAAACCGGCCGCCGGGCCACCGCCGCATCGGGGTGGTTTCCGGCACGGGCAACCGTCGAGACGAAGATATCCATCTCCTCGGCAAGGCCGCGGCCGGCATCTATACCGACCTAATCATCAAGGACTCCGACCCGCGCGGCCGGCCTCCGGGGGAGACGGCTGAGATTATGAAGCGCGGGGTGCTCGCCGCGGGTTTTCCCGGCGCGAGGATCCGCGTGGTCGTCGAGGAGAAAAGCGCGATCGAAGCCGCATTCGACGCGGCGCGCTCCGGGGATCTCGTCGTCATTCAGCCGGATGATATCGCGCGAACGATCCGGCAGCTGCTGGAGTACAAGGAGTCGCATGTGAGCCTTGATCTCGGAGACAACCCGCCGGCGCAGATACCGGCCTGAGCCGGCTCAATCCGCCAGCGACTTCAGCAGGCGGTTCTTGCCGGCGGCGTCGAGCCGTTGCAGAGCGGGATTCCCGTCGAGCGCGATGCGGATGATCTCGGGAAGCTCGGCCGGGCGCCCGGCGGCCGGGATCATGCCCGCCGGCTCCGTCAGCTCGTAGAGCGCCACGTCATGAGCATTGCGCCGCACCGGGCGCAGGTGGCCGCGCCAGAAGCGCGACAAAATCCGCAGCTGCTCCGGCGTCAGCGCGTGCAGGCGCCGCTGGAGGTTGCGCAGGGTTTCCGGATAATCGGCGAGAACATGCGTGAAGCCGCCGGCGCGGAGAATCGCTTGCAGCCCGGCGGCCGTCGGCGCCGTCCGCAGCGCCCGCAAAAAAGGATGCTCGTCGAACAGCGAGCAGGTCGCGCTGTCGCGCTCCAGGAACGCTGTGCGCACATCGCCCAGCAGCATGAGGCGGGCGTCCGGCGGCAGCGTTGCGTTGATATAGCGCGCCATCTCGTACTGCTGGGGCGGGTAGCCGATATGCGCCCGGCCGAGATACTGCTCCTTGGTCTCATGTCCGAAGACGACGACCGGCACCTCTTTTTGCAAGAGCATCGCGCCGTTCCAGGCCAGGTTCCAGAGGACGATCGGGACGACCAGCCACGGCGCCCAGGGGCGCCACTCCCGGCCCAGCGCGGTCAGTTGATGGGCGGCATAGAGGCAGAACAGCGCCAGGGCGGGGATAAAGAAGCGGACCATGGAAGAGGACGCGCTCCAGGCGATATACTGCACGCCGAAGGCGAGCAGCAGCCAGCCGAAGGGGAAGACGGCCTTGCGCACGCGGAAGATCAGCGGGAAGAACGCGACCAGCAGCGGGCCGATGAAGGAGTAGTGGCTGCGTCCCTGGGTGAACAGCAGCCAGGGGGTGAGCAGCCAGGTCTGCCAGTGCCGGAGGCCGCCGTACCAGAAATGCCCGCGCGCCGAGTCCTTGAGCGCGGCGGCGTCGGGATAGAGGCCGCTCTGGCCGAAGACGGCGCCGAGGAAGGGATAGACGGGGTTGCCCGTAAACAGCGCGTTCTTCACCAGCCAGGGCGCGAAGACCGCCAGCGCGGCCAGCGACCAGAGTACCGGGAGCAGCAGCTTGGCGCGGCGCTCTATTTTGGGAGCGCGGTAGAGCCAGAGCAGCATCAGGACCAGCGCCGCCGCCGCGTTCCACGCCGCGGTGTATTTGACCCCCAGGGCGAGCCCGTGGAAGATGCCCGAGACCAAAAACCAGCGCGCGGTGGCGGCCGGCTGGGGCGACTCCTGGGCGTAGAAGCCCCGGACCAGCGCCCATATTCCCATCAGCGACCAGAACGCCGCTCCGCATTCGACGCTGGTATGCCAGGCGGCGAAGGCGGTGACGGGTACGGTGCAGAACAGCGCGCAGGCGCAGAGGGCGGTTTGCCGCGAGCAGGCGGTCCGGCCGAGGCCGTAGATCGCGGCCACAGTCAGCAGCATCATCCACAGGTGCATGAGCTTGGCCAGAATCTCGCCGCGGAACAGCATCCCCAGCAGGTACAGCATCTCCATGTTCTGGGGGAAATTCGTATGCAGGATGCCTTCGATGGGGACGATGCGGCCGCGCAGGCGGTAGGTGTTGGGGGCGCCGAGGTGGTAGACGAGCGAATCGTAAAAGGTCTCGGGAGCGAGCGCGCCGAGGAGATGGTAGAAGACGCTGTAGGCGAGAACGGCCAGGAGCAGCCATTCCAGCGGCGCCAGCGTCGAGAAGAAGCCGGGGTGTTCGGGCGATATCGCCGGCCGACGCTTGAGCCAGCGCAGAAGCTCCACCGCCGTTAGGGCGATCCCCGCGCCGAGCAGCGCGAAGGCGAGCCCGGGCGTGACCCCCGCCGCAGCGCCGAGAAACAGCGTCAGCAGCGCGAGCGCGCCCAGGCCGAAGGCTTGCGCGATCAGGGCGCGCTCGAGGCCGGCCAGCGGCGTGCGGAACATCCAGCGGACCAGCGGCATGCCGTAGCCGAGCGCCGCGAAGGCGAAGGCGGCCAGATAGATCAGATCCAGCAGGTAGCCGCCGGCCAGTTCGGCGAGCGGTACGGTGCGCGGCGTCTTCACGGCGAAGGGCAGCAGCAGGCCGAGGTACAGCGACCGATCGGTCAAGGAGACGAGCTTGGCGCCGATGAAGGCGAACCATACGGCAAAAGCCGTCGGCAGCGGCCAGAAGACCGCGCGGGCGTTCCCGGTGTCCTGCTTGTTGGCGCGCGGCTTACGTTTTCTCTTTCCCACGCGGCGTAAAGAGAGCGCCCCAGCCCAGCGTCCAGGCGGTTCCGATGACGATGGCCCAGGGCCAGGCGATTTGGGATATGCCGAGCGGCGACAGGAGGCCGGAGCGCAGCGCCGCCGGCCCCGGTGGGAGATCGGCGGTTAAGAACAGGACGACCAGGACGCTCGTCGCCATGGCGGCGACGTTCGCGTACTCATGGCCGCGGCTTTTCGTCAGCACGGCCAGCAGGAACACGCCGAGGAGCGCGCCGTAGGTGTAGCCCATGATGCGCAGGCCCAGCCACAAAATAGAGGTGTCTCCGCCGAAGAGCATGGCGACGCCGGCCAGGATGACGCCGAAGACGACAACGAGACCGCGCGACAGCCGGATGCTTTGCCCGTCGTCGAGCCGGCGGGTCGCGAAGGGGACGTAGAGGTCGACATAGACGGTCGAGGCCAGGCCGTTGAGCGCCGAGTCCAGAGACGACATGGCGGCGGCCAGCAGCGCCGCCACCAGCAGGCCCCGGACGCCCATGGGCAGGACGGTGCGGATGAAGTGGGGATATATGAAGTCGTTGCGTCCGGCGGCGGCGTACTGCGCCGCCGCGGGGTCGGGAAAGACCTGGTAGTAGGCGAACAGCGCCGCGCCGACCGTCAGAAACACCAATGTCGTCAGCAGGCTGGCGGCGCCGTAGGCTATGGCGGCGCCCTGGGCGTTTTTGACGTTGCGGCAGGTCAGGAGGCGCTGGGCGATGTCCTGGTCGGTGGCGCCGACGGCCAAGCCGATGACGACGGCGAAAAAGTTGCCGGCCCAGAAAGTCGTCGCGTCGTCGAGGTCGAAGGCGAAGTTGAAGGTCGTGAATTTGCCGTGCGCCGCGCCGATGTCGATGAACTGGGCGAAGCCGTCGGGCAGGGCGCTCCAGATAAGAGCGATGGAGACCACGGCGCCGATGAGAAAGAGGGACAGCTGCAGGATGTCGGTCCAGATCACGGCCTTGATGCCGCCGCTGGTCGTATAAACCATAGCGAAGAGCGCGATCAGGACGATGGCGGTTTTGAGCTCCAGGCCGAAGAATACCGAGACGGCGATGGCGCAGCCGGCGAGCCGGACGCCGCTGGCCAGGATGCGGCTGCAGATGAAAAACAGGGTTCCCGTCGTCCGCGTGACCGGGCCGAAGCGGTCCCCCAAAAGCTCGTAGACGGTGGTGACCTGCAGCCGATAAAATACCGGCAGGAAGATGGCGGCCAGCAGCAGGCTCGAGATGAAGGTCCCGACCCAGAGCTGCAGGTAGACGAAGTTGCCGCCGAAGGCGGCTCCCGGCACGCCGATGAAGGTCAGGGCGGAGAGCGCCGTCGCCAGTGAGGAGGCGGCGACCGGCGCCCAGGACATGGAGCGGCCGGCGAGAAAGAAGTCCGCGGTGTTCTTCTCCCGGCGTCCCGCCCAGACGCCGAGGGATACGACGGTCGCGGCATAGAGCGCGAGCACGCACCAATCGAGCCAAACCATGGCCGGAATTATAGCGAATATGGTTACGGCCTAGCGGGGACCCGCGAACCGCGCGAGGTCCGTGAAGAAGGTTTTTACGTAGGCGGGCAGGTAGCCGACGACGCAGAGCAGAAGCAGCGCCGCGATCATGAACGGCGCGGCGGTGCCGCATAGCGACGCGGGACGCCAGAAGGGGTGGGCGTCCGGCGCCGGCGCCCAGACCCAGCCGTGCAGGGGCGGCGCTTCTTCCTCGGGGCCGGCATAGTCGCCGTGCGGCCACCAGCGGTCGGTGAGATAGTGGGCCGCCAGATAGGCGCCTAGGCCGAGGAAGGCGAGCGCGGCGCACAGATGCCGGAGGAGCTCGCCCGGCGCGATGAGCCACAAGACAACGACAAGCGCGGCCTGCAGCGCGGAAAACTTCAAGGCGGCACCGCGGCGCGCTCTCTTATGCTCGGCGGTCGCCCAGTCGTTCACGCCGACAACCCATGCTCTTCCCGCACCGCTTCCCAGCCCGCTTCCCACCCGTTTTCCTTGGCGGCCGGCTCAAAAGTCGCGAGGAATTTTCGCAGCGCCGCGTCGCCGTCGATCCGGCGGCCGAGGCGGCGGTTGTGTTCCAGTATGTTTTCGCAGCGGGCTTGGAAGTCCGTCGGGGTGAGCTGCGCGACCCGGAATACGTCGCGGTCTTCGCCGCCGCCGCGCACCTCGACGATCCAGTGCCGGGAGGCGAGCGAGGTACGCAGGTACTTGGCCACGGTCTCGTCGCCGAGGTCGAAGACCCGGTGGACGTAGAAGGGCTGGTCGGGTATGTCGTAGAGGCGCAGGATGCAGGCAAGCAGGCCGCCTGTGGGCAGCAGGAAGGAGCCGAACTCCAGCGTCATGCGCACGTCCTTGAAGCGCGACGGCTGAGCGACGCGCACCGTCCAGGCGGGGACGCCGTCATAGTAGTAGAGGTGCCCGGGGCGCGTTATTTCGTTTTCTCTCACCATCGGTGGTAGGCGGGATGCCCGGGCTTGACGGCGACGAAGGTCCCGCGGAAGGTCGCGCAGCGCTTGCCGCCGGAGGTCAGCGCGGATTCAACAACCGCGCGGTCGTCGGCGGACTCGGTGACGCGCGCGATGAGGCGGATGGGGCCCGCGGACGGCGCCGGCCGCCGCATCTTCACCGCGAACTCGGCGGTGACGGTGCACGGCGGCTTGTCCGTCCCGGTCTTCTTCATGAGGTGATGCGTCGCCGTCCAGTTCGAGTGGCAGTCGAGAAGGGCGCCGATGATCCCGCCGCTGAGGGTCCCGGCGAAGGCTTCATGCTGCTTCTCCGCCCGCCAATCGGCGACCAGTTCGTCGCCCGCGCCGCCGGAAGGAAAGCTGCGGATGCGCAGGCCCCGCGGGTTGGCGGGGCCGCAGCCGAAGCAGACATTGCCGGGCGCGTAGCGCTCCTGTACCGAGAGCTCGGCGCTCACGGCTTCTTCCCTTTGCGCGCGGACTTGCGAATTTTGTCCAGGATCCCGTTGATGAAGCCGCCCGATTCGCGGGCGGCGAAGACCTTGGCGATTTCCAGGGCCTCGTCGATCACCACGCTGGCCGGAGTGTCCGGGCAGTGCATAAGCTCGTAGGACGCCAGCCGCAGCAGGTTGCGGTCGACCGCGGCCATGCGCTCAAGCGCCCAGTTCTTGGCGGTTTTAGCGATGCGCTTGTCGAGCTCATCGCGAAGCTCGTGGGCGCCGACGGCGAGGGCTTTCGCGAACACCAGGGTTTCCTTATCGAGCGCATGCCCGGCGCTGACGATGATCATCGCCTGCTGGACGCTCATGCCTCCCGACTCGGCGAGATAAAGCGCCTGCAGGGCGAACTCTCGTGCTTGCCGTCTCCGTCCCATGGGCTACCCTTTTTTTACGGCGCCGTGAATTTTAAGCCGCGCCATCTCGAGCGCCGCCAGCGCGGCCTCCGCGCCGCGGTCGAACTTGCCGCGCGTGCGGGCCACGGCCTGGGCATAGGTTTTGGGAGTTATGACGCCGACCACGCAGGGCACACGGGTCTGCAGCGAGATGCGCTGGATGTGGATGTAGGTGGCGTTCGAGATATAGTCGTTTTGCGGGGTCTGTCCTTTGAGCACCGCGCCGAGGCAGATGACCGCGTCGAAGCGGCCGGAGCGGGCCAGTTCCTGCGCCGCCCAGGGAATCTCGAAGCCGCCGGGCACCCAGACCGTGTGGATGCGGTTGCCGGCGACGCCTTTCTTTTTCAGCGCGCGCACGCAGTTGGCGTGCAGCTTGCCGGTGATCTCCTCATTGAAGCGGGATACGACGATGCCGAATCGTGGCTGTTTCATTTTTTCTTTCGCTTGGCGGAGGGGGTTTCCGTCAGGCTGAAATGGGTATGCAGAACCGGCCCCAGCTCCAGCAGATGTCCCATCTTCGCCTGTTTGGTTTTGATATAGCGTTCGTTGTGGCGGTTGGCCGGTATCTGGATCGGAACGCGTCCGACGACCTTCAGGCCGAAGCCTCCGATGCCCACGATTTTGCGCGGGTTATTGGTCATGATGCGGATCGTCGACAGCCCGAGGTTCGCGAGAATTTGCGCGCCGATGCCGTACTCCCGCAGGTCGGGCTTGAAGCCCAAGGCCTGGTTGGCCTCTACGGTATCAAGCCCCTTGTCCTGCAGCACATAGGCCTGGAGCTTCTTGACCAGGCCGATGCCGCGGCCTTCCTGGGACAGGTAGACCAGCACGCCTTTCTTCTCCCGGGCGATGGAGCGCAGCGCCGACGCCAGCTGGTTGCCGCAGTCGCAGCGCAGGGAGAACAGGGTGTCGCCGGTAAGGCAGGACGAGTGGACGCGCACGAGCACGTCTTTGGCCCCGTCAACCTCGCCCATGACCATGGCCAGATGCTGCTTGCCGGACAGAGTCTCCTCGAAGACATGCAGCGTGAAATCCCCGAACGGAGTGGGGAGGCGGGTCGAAACCTGCCGTTCAATGAGCTGCTCGTGGGTATGGCGGTACTCGATGAGCGCCTTGATGGTGATGATCTTCAGCCCATGCTTGTTGGCGAACTTCAGGAGCTCGGGGACCCGCGCCATCTTCCCGTCCGGGTTCATAATCTCGCAGATAACTCCGGACGGGTGCAGCCCCGCCAAGCGCGAGAGGTCCACCGCCGCCTCGGTATGCCCCGTGCGGACGAGCACGCCGCCGTTCTTCGCGCGCAGCGGGAAAATGTGGCCGGGGCGAATGAAATCGTTGGGCCCCGAGGCGGGATCTATCAGCCGCTGGATCGTCGCCGCCCGGTCGGCCGCCGAGATGCCGGTGGTGGTGTCTTTTACGGCGTCGACCGAGACCGAGAAGGCCGTGTCGCGGCCCGGAACCGGCCCGCAGTTGGCGTCGCTGACCATAGGATCAATCTTGAGCCGGTCAAGGTGGGCGGCTTTCATCGGCACGCAGATCAGGCCGCAGCCGTGGCGCGCCATGAAGTTGACCGCTTTGGCGGTAGTCTTCTCCGCGGCCATGACCAGGTCGCCTTCATTCTCGCGGTGCGGGTCGTCGATCACGACGACCATCTTCCCCTTCTTGATATCCGCGAGAGCGTCGGGGATGCTGTCAAATTCGGCGGCGCTCATTTGCCCTTCCGCTGGTCCAGGATGTTTACGATGTAGCGTGCGAACAGGTCGACTTCTAGATTCACTACGCCGCCGGGCCGGTAGATGCCCAGCGTCGTCCGGTCGAGCGTCTCGGGGATGAGCACGGATTCGAAGTGATCCTTGCCGACCTTGGTCACGGTCAGGCTCGTGCCGTCAACCGCGATCGAGCCCTTAAGGGCTACGAACTTGCGCAGCGCCTTGGGCAGGCTGAAGCGCATGCGCACGAAGCCGCCGGGAACCTTCTCTTTTTCGAGCACCTTGGCGCGTGAGTCCACGTGCCCGCTGACCCAGTGGCCGCCGATGAAGTCCGCGGCCTTGAGCGAGGGCTCGAGGTTCACGCGCGCGCCCGCCTTGAGGCCGCCCAAATTCGTCAGCCGCAGCGTTTCCGGGCTGACGTCAAAGTCCACCGTGCCGTCCTGTTGCCGGATCGCGGTCAGGCAGGTGCCGTTGATGGCGACGCTGGCGCCCTTGGGCAGGCGTCCGAAGGTTACGCCGCGCACGCGCAGATAGGCGCCTTTGTTGGATACGACGGTTCCGAGTTTGCGAACGATGCCCGTGAACATAGCTGTTACCTCGCAGTAGTTATGCGGCCCGTCACGAGCAGGTCGCGGCCTGCCCGGCGGAATTCCATCGCGGTCAGTATCGGAGTGCGGCTTAAGCGGTGAAAGCCGCCGCCTTCGAAAAAGGAGCGCGCCTCCCGGCCCCCGATGAGGCGGGGGGACAGGAATAAATGTACCTCGTCGACCAGCCCGGCTTCGAGAAAAGATGTGTGTACGGCGCTGCCGCCCTCGACTAGAAGCGAGGATATCCCCCGGCGCGCGAGCGCTTTGAGCAGCGCGCGCAGATCGACGCCGCCGTTTTTGGCGCGCGGCAGGCGCAGGCAGTCGGCATGCGGCAAGCCGGCTTTGGCGGCGGTGGCGACCAGCGCCCGTCCGGGACCGCGGAACACCTTGGCCCGCTTGGGCGAACGCAGCCGCGTATCAAGTATCACCCGCAGAGGGTGCCTGCCGGTCCCGGCGGTGAGGCGGGGGTTGTCGGCCAGGACGGTGCCGACGCCGGTCAATATCGCGTCGACTTCGCCGCGCATGCGGCGGCTGATGGTCCGCGCCTCGGGGGAGGTGATCCACTTGGACTCCCGCGTCGCCGTCTCGATGCGGCCGTCCAGGCTGGCGCCGGCCTTAAGGATGACGTAGGGCCGCTTCTTCTTGACCCAATGCACGAAGACGCGATTGAGCTCGAGCGCTTCTTTGTTGAGCGCTCCGCGAACGACGGTGATGCCGGCGCGCCGCAGCCGGGCGAAGCCCTTGCCGGAGACCAGGGGATTGGGGTCCGTCATCGCGGCGACCACGCGGCGCACTCCGGCCTTGATCAGCGCCTCCGTGCACGGCGGGGTCTTGCCGAAATAGCAGCAGGGCTCGAGCGTCACATAGGCGGTGGCGCCGCGCGCGCGTTTGCCCGCGCGCTTGAGCGCCTGGGGTTCGGCATGCGGTCCGCCGAAGCGCCGGTGCCAGCCGGTGCCGACGATCTCGCCGCCGCGTACGAGCACGCAGCCGACCATAGGATTGGGATGCGTGCCGCCAAGCCCCTTGACCGCCAGGGCGAGCGCCCGGCGCATGTAATACTCATCGGTTTTGTCTGTTTTATTCACGGGGCGGCGGCTCAAAGATCTTAGACTGCAACGTTTCCCGAAAAGGGTTTAAAATTATAGCAAATTTATCTTCGTCGACAAGGGGAGGGAACTTCCCGGCTGCTCGCTTGTAGACATGGGGAGCGTGCAGCAGTTGACAGGCTGTAAACTATAGTTTACACTATGCATATTCGATTAAGCTCGACGCCTGAGTTCGACGAGTGGCTGCGTGAGTCGGACGCCAAAAGCCGCGCGCAAGTGGATGATAGATTGGATCGGGTCCGTGAGTATGGGCATTTCGGACCTAGGCGGTATTTCGGCGGCGAACTCTATGAGCTGAAATGGAAGAGCGGCAGGCGGGTGTATTACTCGCTGGTCGATGACGGGAGCGGCATCATCGTCCTGCTGCTTCTGGGCGGTGACAAGCATGGCCAAAAGAAAGACGTCGCAAAAGCGCGGAAAATCATGGAACGTGAAGCTGCGTAAGCTAAAGCTTGACGCGATGGCGAGACCGTACGATCCGACCGTTAGCTTGCGGGATCCCAAATTAGTCCAGCAAGCCATCCTGCAAGCTCTGCGTGAAGGCGACTTCGATGCTGTGATCAGCATTTACCGGGCGCATCTCAGAGTCCTTAACCGTTCCCGGACCGCCCGCGCCATGAATGTGTCTCGGCAGTACATCCATAGGATGCTCAGAGCTCCAAACACCCCTTCACTGCGGACATTCACCGCATTCATGCGGGCGCTGCATAGAGGGGGCGAATCGGTCCAGAAGTTTTCCGGTGGTTAGAGTTTTCTGAGGACGTCTTTGATGACCCGTTCCAGGGTCTTGGGGTCGACGTCCTTGCCCCGGCTTTTAGGACAGGCGGCGCCGTATTCCAGCCCGGGAGTCGGGCAGTCGCTGCGCCGCGCCGGCGTCTCATCGAGCCCGAAGTAGTGGGCGCGGGCTTCCAGCAGTTTCTGCACGTCGCTTTCCTTCAGCTTCTGCTCGCGGCCGAGCTGCCGCGCGGTCAGCGTAATCTTGGCGCAGTGCTCGACGAGCTCCATCTTGGCGTAGGCGTCGTAGAGGCACTTGCCCATGGTCACCACGCCGTGGTTGGCCAGCAGGATCGCGTCGTTGTCCCGGGCCAAATCCTTGAGGGAATCCACCAGCTCGCTGGTGCCGGGCGTTCCGAAAGGCGCCAGCGGCGCGCAGCCCAGGGCTTCGACGAACTCCGCGACCAGCGGCTGGTTGAGCGGAATGCCGGCGCAGGCGAAGCCGGTGGCGGTGGCCGGATGCGCGTGGACTACCGCTTCCATCTCCGGACGGCTGCCGAGCAGCGCCAGGTGCATCTTGACTTCCGAGGTCGGCTTGCGGCCGCCCTGGAGGCGGCGGCCCTGCCGGTCGATGACGAGCAGGTCGCGCGGCTCGATCTGCCACTTGCCCATGCCCGTCGGCGTGATGAGGAAGCGCTTGGCGTCGAGGCGGACGCTGATATTGCCGGAAGTCCCGGGAGCGTAGTCTTTCTCCGAGAGCCGGCGGCAGTAGCGGACGATCTCCTCTCTCAGCTCCCGTTCGACGGGCCGCGGCGCGCTCATACGCTGTATCCTAGCTCTTTGAGCGCGCGCTTGTCCCGGCGCCAGTTCTTGCGGACTTTGACCCAGAGCCCCAGCTGGGTTTTGCGGCCGGTGAAATTCTCGATGGCGGTGCGGCTCTTGGCGGTCAGGTCGCGCAGGGCCGCGCCCTTGCGGCCGAGCAGAACGCCTTTTTGCGTCGGCCGCTCGACGTAGATCGTGGCCTCGATCTCATCCGCCCGTCCCGGCCGTTCGCGGAATACTTCGATGGCGACGGCGCAGGCGTGGGGAATCTCCTGGCGGTACTGTTTGAAAATCTCCTCGCGGATGAGCTCGGAAGCGAAAAAGCGCTCGTAGCGGTCCGACAGCCGGTCGCCGTCGTAAAAGGCGGGCGATTCCGGCAGCAGCCGCACGAGCGCCGCCTGCAGCTCCTCGATGCCGGTCTTCTTGAGGGCGCTGATAAACACCGTATCGCAGGGGGGGAGGACATCGCGGTAGATCTGCGCGGTCTTCTCCAGCCGGACCCGGTCGGGAACCAGATCGATCTTGTTGACCGCCAGTATCAGGGGCTTGCCGGCGGAGGCCAACCGCTGCAGCTGGGCCAGCGTCTCGGGCGTGGGCGGCTTGGGCTCGACCAGGAGCACCAGGATATCGGCGTCCTGCTTGGCGGCGGAGCGCGCCGACTTGATCAGCATGTCCTGGAGCTTGTCGTCGGCGTGTCCCAGCCAGCCGGGGGTGTCCTGGAAGCAGATCTGATAGCCCTTGCCGTTGAGGATGCCGATAATCTTGTGCCGGGTGGTCTGCGGGCTGGGCGAGACGATGGAGAGCCGGAACTTGAGCAGGGCGTTGAGCAAGGTCGACTTGCCGGCGTTGGGGACGCCGATCAGGGCGACGAAGCCGGCTTTCATAGGATATGGCCCAGCATGCATAGAGCATAGCCAACACGGGCGGGGATGCGCTAGGGGGGGGGATTAGAATCGCTTATTAAGAAAGTGCTTGTGAAAAACGGCGCTACCGCGCCAGGGGGCGGCTTAAGTTCGGCGGGAAGGGACGGCGGCGAGGACCACGGCGTCGGCGTCGCGCGCGGCGTACTCTACCGGTGCCCGCATTCTGCATGGATCGCACCGAGGTGACGAACGCTGCTTCGCGAAGGGGAGAGCGGTTCTATCGGGTATAGAAATCAGTATTGCCTTGACAAAGAGGCGATTTAGGGTATAATAATAATGAAACTATACCCGATATAGCCTATTACTGTTAAACATCATATAAATTGCATCCGAACGGGTATAGTTCGATCAATATGAAAAAGAACCCTATGGCTGATTTTGTGCGAGAAAAGAGGCGCAGCGCCGGTCTCACGCAGACCGAGCTTGCAGCCAAGGCCGGTGTCGGGCTTCGCTTCATTCGAGACTTCGAACAGGGCAAGCCGTCCCTGCGCACGGACACAGTGAACAAGGTGCTGTTCCTCTTCGGAAAATGCCTCGGACCGATCGATCTGCCCCGCGAGTAGCGACTATGGAAAAGAACGAGGAGCGCGCCATCGTCTATTACGGCGACAAGGAAGCCGGCGAGCTGACCAAGAAGCCGAGCGGATTTGAATTCGCCTACAGGCGCGAGTACCTGAGCGACCCGGATTCAATGCCGATCAGCTTAGCCATGCCTTTGACCGGAGAAATATACGAGTCGAGCGTCCTCTTTCCGTTTTTCGACGGCTTGCTTCCGGAAGGCTGGCTTCTCGATCTCACCTGCACGTCGGCCAAAATCGACAAGAACGACAAGTTCCGTCTCTTGCTTCACACCGGCAAAGATCCCGTAGGCGCCATCAGCATCCGGCCCGCGGACCAGGAGCATCATGGCGATTAGATGCCTGTGCTGCCAGCTCCTCCTCAAAGAAGAGGGGCGCTATCACGTGAAGTGCCTCAAGGCGCTGTGGGGTAAGCCCATTGTCCCGAAAATCTCATTTGCCCTGGCCGATCTGCCGTCGAAGGTCACTACCGCCGAGGATCACATGTCGATCTCCGGGGTTCAGGTCAAGGCGCTCGTGCGGCTGAGCCGGGACGCGTCCGAAATCGAGACCGCGCCCAACGGCAGCACTCATATCATGAAGCCGGAGCCCAACGAGTATCCAGGCCTGCCCCAAATGGAGAACGCCTGCATGAGCATGGCGGCGACGCTGGGGATGCCCGTCCCTCCGCATGGCTTGTTCCCCATGTCGGACGGCCGGCTTTGCTACATCGTCAAGCGGTTCGACAGGACGGAGGATGGCGGCAAGATTCAGAAGGAGACGATGTTTCAGCTGCTCGGCGCGACCGACAAGTATTCGGGGTCGCTGGAATCCGTCGGAAAGGCGATCCGCGCGCATGCCGAAAACGTCGGTCTCGACACCATCGACTTCTTCGAACGGGTCCTCTTCTGTTTTTTGACCGGGAACGGGGACATGCACCTAAAAAATTGGGCGCTCCTCATCCGCGACAAGAAGGCGTCTCTGGCCCCCTGCTACGATTTGGTCGCGTCGAAGGTCTACCTCGCGAATGAGGAAGATTCGGCGCTGATGATTAACGCCAAGAAGAACAAGCTCAAAAGATCGGACTTCGAAGCGTTTTCCAACTATCTCAAGATTGATCCGAAGGCGGCGGCGAACGTTTTCGAAAAACTGAAGGGCGCACGGGAACGACTTCGGGAGATGTGCGTTTTTTCCGAACTCAACCCGTCGCTGGGGCAACAATTCGAGGACGTGATGGCAACACGCTTCAAACGCTTCTATTTGGCTTAGGAGGACGCGCGAATACGTCTCGGTGCGCCATCGCCCCGAGCGGCCAACCCGTCAATATATCAAGGGGAAACTAAGACGGGACCACCCGCTCCGACAGGACCATCTCCGACCCGCAGCGCGGACAGCCCGACTGCCGGGTCGATAAGTTCCCCTGGACCGGTTGCTGCCCCCCCTGAATTAGGCTAGAATGCAGCCCTGTCTGATTTTTCGTCTGGAGGGATTTATGGGCCTGCTGCCAATTATCGTCATCGTCGCCGTCTTCCTTTTCTCGGCCGTCAAGATACTCAATGAATACGAGCGCGGCGTCATCTTCACGCTCGGCAAGTATGACGGCGTGAAGGGGCCGGGGCTCATTATCGTCGTCCCGCTCATTCAGGCGATGACGCGCATCAGCCTGCGGACCATAGTCCTCGACGTGCCCCCGCAGGACGTCATCACCCGCGACAATGTGACGGTCAAGGTCAACGCCGTCGTCTACTACCGCGTCATGCAGGCCAACAAGGCCGTCATCGAGGTCGAGAACTACTACTACGCGACCAGCCAGCTGGCGCAGACCACGCTGCGCGGCGTGCTCGGCAAGATGGACCTCGATCATCTGCTGTCGGAACGCGAGAAGATCAACGTCGAGCTGCAGCGCATCCTCGACCAGGATACCGAGCCGTGGGGCGTCAAGGTTTCGAAGGTCGAGGTCAAGAACGTCGATCTGCCGGAGAATATGCAGCGCGCCATGGCCAAGCAGGCCGAGGCCGAGCGCGAGCGCCGGGCCAAGGTCATTCATGCCGAGGGCGAGCTGCAGGCCTCATACAAGCTGGCCGAGGCCGCCGAAGTCATGGCGAAAAACCCGGCCGCGCTGCAGCTGCGCTACCTGCAGACGCTCGTCGAGATCTCCGTCGATAAGAACTCAACCGTCGTCTTTCCCTTGCCGCTCGACTTCATGCAGGGGCTGATGAAGAAGCTGAACGCGAGCTAAAGCCGCGGCCGTCGAGGACGCAGTGCATCGTCGAGAACCGCTGGGACTCTACGTCCATGTTCCGTTCTGCGCCGTCAAGTGCTTCTACTGCGACTTCGTTGCCTTTTCCGGCCAGGGCGGCCGGGTCGACCGCTACCTGGACGCCGTGCTCTGCGAGTCGCGGATGCGCGGCGGCGCGTCTCCCGACACCCTCTATATCGGCGGCGGTACCCCGAGCGAGCTGAGCGCGGACCAGCTGCGGCGCCTGCTGGCGGGACTGGACTTGCCGGAGCTGCGCGAAGCGACCTTCGAGGCGAACCCGGAAAGCATGGACGAAGAGAAGCTCGACGTTCTGGCGCGCGGCGGCGTTACCCGACTCAGCCTCGGCCTGCAGGCCGCGCAGGAGCGGCTGCTGCGAACGCTCGGCCGGCGCCATTCCTGGGGTGATTTCGCCCGCGTCTTCGCGGCGGCGCGCGCGCGCGGCCTCGCCGTGAACGTGGACCTGATGTGCGGGCTGCCCGGACAGAGCCGCGCCGACTCCGGCGAGAGCATCGACCGGGTTCTGGCGCTGGCGCCGGAGCATGTGTCGCTCTACGGGCTGTCGGTGGAGGACCGGACGCTGTTCAAGAAACGCGCGGTTCAAGTTGATGAGGACGAGAGCCGGCGGATGCTGGAAGACGCGCATGCCCGGCTTGCCCGCGCGGGCCTGCGCCACTACGAAATATCCAACTTCGCCCGGCCGGGAGCCGAGTCCAGGCACAATATCAACTACTGGCGCAACGGCTCCTATGTCGGGCTCGGCTGCGGCGCGGCGGGCTTCATCGGCGGAACGCGCTACAACAACGAGGAGACGCTGTCCCGGTACCTCGACCGGGTCGACCGCGGGGAGCGCCCCGTCGCCTCGTCGGAGCGGCTGAAGGGCAAGGAGAAGGCGGGGGAGACGCTGCTGCTCGGGCTGCGCCTCATCGACGGGATCGGTTTGGCGCCTGGGGTGCAGGAGATGTTCCGGCCGGAGCTCGAAGGGCTGCTCGCGCGCGGGCTGGTGGAGCTCGCGGGCGGCTGCTCGCGCTCCTTGCCGCGGCTGCGGCTGACGAGGGAAGGGCTGTTTTTGTCCAATGAAGTTTTTCGCGAGTTCGTCCCGCCGTATGCGGACGCGGAGCGGACATAGGCGAGGGTAAATTTATGGTTAAGAGCCCTTGTAAAGGTCCGTCTTGCCCTCCATAATATTGCCGACATGGATACCATAAGAAATCAGCTGTTGAGCGGTGCCGTGACGTTGAGCCTGGTTCTCGTTTGCGCCGCGGCGGCGCGCGCCGGTGATGCCGACAGCGATCTGCTGCGCGCCGCGCTGACCCTGCGGCAGAAGACCTACAGCGCGGCCCAAGCGGTCAAGAAGGCCGATGACAAGCTGATGCAGAGCCTCTACGCCGTGCCGACTGCCGAGGGGGTTTTGGTCGATATCCATATCGCGCTCAGCGGCATCTCTCCCGACAGCTCGCGCTACTATGGGGGGCTCGGGCCCGAGCTGTTCGCCGCGCGGCAGAAGCTGGAGCAGGGCATCCAGGATTTGGCGCAGGCGCCCAAGAACTGCGAGGCCGGTTCGCTGTCGCGCTGGCAGCTCGCCGTCGCCGGGCGGCGCAGCGTCGAGGACGCCGTCGGCATGGCCAGCCGGGCGCGCATGCGCGTGAGCCAGCTGTCCGGACTGGAGGCGAAGCTGTCTCCCATCGTCTTCGAGCTGCGCAAGAAAACGCGCTGGAGCGCGGATGCGAGCAAGCTCGACCGCCTGCGCCTGGACATCAAGGGCGCGCTGGAGAGCGCCGCCAAGTATCTCGACGCCGGTCTCAACAACGAGGCCTTGCACGATATCGACATCGGCCGCAGCGCCCAGTGTCCCGATTTCGCGATGCCGCAGATTGAAGAGTCGCTGACTTCGTCTTCGCCGGCGGTTCCGTTCGGGCAGACCGCCAGCCCGCGCGCCGCGCAGGCGCTGGCCTGGTCCGCCGAGCAGATGCCGGGCGGCAAGGGGACGGGCGTCAACCGCAACAACGGCCAGAGTACCGCCAAGAGTCAGAACGCCTGGAACTCCTGGTGCCTGGCTTTCGTGGCGACCGCCTACGGCCGGGACGTGGAGGAACTGCGGGCGCCGAGCGCGATCTCTTCCTATAAGAAGTTCGTCCGCGCGGGCAAGCTGGTCAACTCGCGCAGCGGCATCCCGGCGGGCGCCCCGGTTTTCTTCAAGGCTACGCGGGGCAACAACTACTGGGGACATATCGCGATATTCACCGGCCGCTACACCGAGAGCGGAGAGCCCATCATCCGCACCACCGGCTGGGGCAGTTGGCCGGGCATCCACGAGATTACCCTGGCGGAAATGGAGCGCAAGGGCGGCACCACCTATACGGGTTTCGGCGTCGTCACGCCGTGACCTGATCCCGCTCCGTCTCCGCTTGACTGAACTGTCCTTCCTATTTTGATATCCTTCTATTGAGCCGTATTGGCCCTCCGTACACTTTTCACGAACATAAACCGATGGGGGTATAGTCATGCTGGAGCGCAAAAAAGGCGTAGATATTTTAGTCGAGATCGGCGGCATCAAGAACGCCGATGATGCCATGAAGCTGTTCAAGAAGAAGCTCGACGCCGAGCACCTCGGTCGGCTCAAGAAGATCAAGAACGAAGAGGCGCGCATCAAGATCGCCAACGCCATCGCCATGTGCGAGCCGGATAAGGTCTATATCAACACCGGCGCGAAGAAAGATTTGCAGTTCATCCGCGAGCTCGCCCTCAAGACCGGCGAGGAAAAGAAGCTGGCGATGAAGAACCATACGATCCACTACGACCTGGCCGGCGAGCAGGGGCGGATCACCGACCGCACCTTCTATATCGCCAACGAGGGCGAGGCCGTCAGCTCGCTGGGCAAGAAGATGCTGCGCGCCGAGGCCCTCGAGGACATCCGCGGCAAGATGAAGGGCATCATGCGCGGCAAGACCATGGTCGTCGGCTTCTACAACCGCGGCCCGGTCGGGGCGCCGCTGTCCAACCCGGCGCTCGAGATTTCGAGCTCGGCCTACGTCAGCCACAGCGCCGAGATCCTCTACCGCAACTGCTACCCATCGTTCGACAAGGAGGTCAAGAAGCTTGGGCATATGTTCGTCAACGTCCACAGCGAGGGCCCGAACCGGCCCGAGGACCTGCCCAACGCCCGCGTCTTCATGGACCGCAGCCACTGGACGACCTTCAGCATCTTCTGCACCTATGCCGGCAACACCCTGATGATGAAGAAGGGCAACCACCGCTTCGCGGTGGATAAGGCCGTCTACACCAACCGCGGCAACGAGCTCTCCGAGCACATGTTCATCACCGGACTCAAGGGCCCCGGCGGGCGCGTTACCTGGTGCGCCGGCGCCGCGCCCAGCGGCTGCGGCAAGACGACGACGGCCATGGCCGGCGACCTTTTCGTCGGCGACGACCTGGCGCAGATGTGGATCGCCAAGGACGGCACGGTGCGCGCGATCAATCCCGAGGCCGGCATCTTCGGCATCGTCCAGGACGTCAACTGGGAGGGCGACCCGCACCTCATGAACCTGCTGCGCAAGGAAGGGGCCGAAGTGATCTGGTCGAACGTGCTCGTTGACGACAAGGACGTTCCCCACTGGGTCAATAACGGCGAGAAGCCGCCGAAGAAGGGCAAGAACTTCCAGGGCGAGTGGTTCGCGGGCAAGAAGGACGCCGCCGGCAAGGACATCCCGCTCTCGCACCCGAACTCGCGCTGCACGGTCTCGGCGAGCAAGCTGGCCAACTACTCCAAGGAGAACGAGAACCCCAAGGGCGTCGTCACCCGCGTCGTCACCTACAGCGGCCGCGACTCCGACACTATGCCGCCGGTCTGGGTGGCCAAGAACTCGGACCACGGCGTTTTGATCGGCGCCTGCATCGTCTCGGCCGCCACCGCGACCGAGGTCGGCGCCAGCGGCGTCAAGCGCGCGCCGTGGGCCAACGCCCCGTTCATCCCGGGGGCGCTGGGCGACTACATGGACGCGCAGTTCAAGTTCTTCGGCAGCAAGAAGATCGCCAAAGGCAAGCGGCCGATCATGGCCGGCCTCAACTACTTCCTGACGCATGAGGCGCGCGGCGGCGAGGGCAAGCAGCTTCTCGGCGAGAAGCGCGACGTCAAGGTGTGGCTGTCGTGGCTCGAGCGCCGCGCCTTCAACGAGGTCGAGGCGATCGAGACCCCGATCGGCTTCCTGCCGAGGTACGAGGACTTAAAGAAGCTCTTCAAGGACAAGATCGGCAAGGAGTATCCGGAAGGGCTCTACGAGAAGCAGTTCTCGCTCCACATCGACAACATCGTCAAGCGCCTGGACCTGCAGCTCGAGGCCTACGGCAAGGAGGAGAACCTGCCGGAGCAGCTCTTCGCGGTGCTCAAGGAGCAGCGGGCGGGGCTCATGGCGCTGAAGGAGAAGCACGGCGCCGTCGTCAAGCCCGAGCAGCTGGCGCTGCAGGGCGCGGCGAACTAGTTCGCGGCATAACGGTCGCAGCAATGAGCCGCCCGGCTTCGCCGGGCGGCTTGTTTGTTTATTTTTTTAAAACAAAATTTCCTTTAGCGTATGCTATTCTCGGTAGGGATGTCGGGAAGGTGCGGCGTTTGAAATCGCTCGTACGCCGGCTGCTTGGCGGCGTGCTCCTTGTCCCGCTGGCCTTGAGCAGGGCCGGCGCGGGGCTCTTTTATGTCGATGTGCGCACGTCCACGGAAAAGTTCGAGCTCCGGCTTCCCCGTTCCGCGAACTACGAGCTGGTCAGCGGCTCGCTGAATTTTACCGTTCCGGACGGCGTCAGGATGACGGTTCTTTCGGGACAGGCGACCATGATGGTCGAGGGGACCGCGATCGTCGGCGATGCCGGAGACACCTTCAGCTTCCTGATCGCCGACGGCCGGGCGCATATCGTCGTGCACGCCGGGGAGATGAGCGTCACGCTGCCGGGCTATATGACGGCCGTCATCCGTGCCGGTCAGTTCCTGCCGGTGAGAGTTTCCAAGTTTGGAACCGTTACCGCTCCGCAGGCGCCCCAGGTGAAGGCGCCCCAAGTTAAGGCTCCCCAGGCAAAGGCTCCCCGGACGCGGCCCCCGATCGTTCCCGGACCGCCCGCAAGGAAGCCGTCGGTGCGGACCCCGGGCATCAATCTGAATATCCGCCTTTACCCATATTACGCCGTCACCCAATCCTACGATACGAATATCTACCGGGTGCCGCGGGATAAGGCCGATGCGGGCACGGTGGGCGGCGGCGTGCTCGGCTCCTGGATAACCAGGAATACCGTCGGTTCACGGCTGCAAATCCCGTTCAATAAGCAGCACCGTTTCGGGGCGGGCTATGCTTTGAGCATCGAGAACTATTCCACCCAGCCCGGGGTGAATGACACGAACGACCAGCAGTTCGACGCGCTGTACCGGTACGATATGCGCCGCCGCGTCGTCCTGCAGCTCGCCGACAAATACAAGAATACCAAGGACCCCGCCTTCAGCTCGCTCGTTGAGCGCAAGCGCCGGTATGAGAACGAGGTGTCGGCGCTGCTGGACTACGGCCGCAGCCGTCTTTTTGTGTGGGCGATCGACGCCCATTTTAACCACCACAAATATCTTGATCCCATGCTCTCCTCCCTGCTGAACCGGTACGAATCATCCTTCGGCGGCCGCGTGGGCATCAGGCTGCAGCCGCATTCGGAGCTCTACCTCCACTACCATCGCGGCATCGTCCATTACTCCGCGGGCCGGGCGGACCATTCCAAGTCCCATGACCTCGGTCTCGGGCTTTCCGGCGAGCTCGCTCCCCGGCTCAAAGGCATGGTCTCTTCCGGCGTCGCGGTCCGGCGCTACGAGCGAGCGACCGGCGAGGAGCGGCAGACGGTGAGCCTGCTGACGACCGCCGTCGACCTTAAATACGAACTGTCCCGGCGTACGCGGTTCGCTCTGGTCGGCTACCGGCGCATGCAGGAATCGACTTTCGGCGGCAGCCGGTATTATGTAGCGACCGGCGCGACGCTGAACGTCCGCCAGCGTATTAAAGCGCTGGTTGTTTCGGTGAGCGGAGGGCATGAGACCAGCGTATATCCGGTTTCGACCACTATCGGCGCCGCGGCCGCTTTCCGGCGGGACCGCCATTACACGGGAAGCGTGAGAATCGATTATGAGCTGCGCAAATGGCTGTCTTTGAGCGCGCAGTATACGAGCATGCAGCGTCTTACCAGTTTCGCCGAGGAGTTCGACTACCGTGCCGATGTGACTTCCGTAGGTCTGCGCGCCGGGTTCGGCGGACATGAGCCGAACCGCCGATATGCGGAGCCTGCTTCGTCAAACAGCGCCTTTTAGCCTTGCAAATTCCGCGATTTCCTGCTAAACAATGAGAGGTCTGCGCCGAGAGGAGGCTTATGTCCTTTCGGTTGTCGCGGGCTTTTTTTATTTGGGTGCTGTTTCCCGTCTATGCGGCGGGCATGGGCCGTTCCCCCGCCGAAGAATACACGCTTGATCCGCAGACGCCGGCGGTGGTGGCCATCGATCCCGGTCACGGCGGCAAAAATGAGGGCGCCGATGTTTACGGCCGCAAGGAACGTGAAATCGTGCTCGCGGTGGCCCAGCGCCTGCAGGAAATCCTGGAAGAGCGGCCGGCCCTTTCTCCGTACCTGACGCGCTGGGACGACGATTTCGTCGCTCTGACCGACCGCGTGACCCGCGGCGAAGCCGTGGGGGGGAAAGTTTTTGTCTCCCTGCATGTCGACAACAACCGCGTGCGCAAGGGGCGCGGCGTAATAACCTATGTCTACGGCAGCAACCGCACCATCCCCAAGGGCCCCGAGCGCGAACGGGATGAGAAGATATTGCCCAAGCCGCCCCGTGGTCAGATCGCGCAGTCGCGGCGCCTCGCCGCGCATATTCAGAAATCGATGCGGCGGCACGGCATCAACGCCGTGGAGTATGTGGACCGGGGTCCGTTTGCCGTGCTCAAGAGCGCCTGGATGCCGAGCGTCATCGTGGAGCTGGGCAACCTGCGCGACAAGAAGGAGGCCGCCATGGTCTCCGACCCGCGGCAGCAGGCGCGCCTGGCGGAGGCGATCGCCGACAGCATCGAAGGCTACCTGCGCGAGCGCTACGGCGGGGTCGCAAAGCGCGCCGGGACCGACTAATCTAATAAGTATAATAAGCCGCTATGCTGGATAAAGCCTATTCTCACGAGGACGTGGAATCCCGTTGGACCGCGGCCTGGAAGGAAGCCAAGCTCTTTCATTCCAAGCCCTCCGACCAGCCGTCCTATACGATCGTCATCCCGCCGCCCAATATCACCGGCGCCCTGCACATCGGCCATGCGCTAAACAATACGCTGCAGGACATCCTCATCCGCTACCACCGGCTGCGCGGCCGCGAGGCATGCTGGGTGCCCGGAACCGACCATGGCGGCATCGCGACCCAGAACGTGATGGAGAAGATGCTCAAGCAGGAAGGGCTCACGCGCCATGATCTGGGGCGGGAGAAATTCCTGGGACGCATGCAGACCTGGTCGCGGGAAACCAAGAATACGATCCTCGGCCAGCTGACCCGTCTGGGCTGCGCTCTCGATTTCAGCCGCGAAGCCTTTACTATGGATGAGACGCGGGCCGCGGCCGTCTGCCATGCCTTCAAGCAGTTCTACGACCAGGGGCTCATTTACCGCGACAAGCGCATGGTCAACTGGTGCGTGCGCTGCGGCACCGCCCTGTCGGACATCGAAGTCGAGCACGAGGAGCGCAAGGGCGGCCTGTGGCATATCAAATACCCGGTGGTGGGCGAAGAGGGCCGTTTTCTGACCATCGCCACGACGCGTCCCGAGACCATGCTCGCCGACACGGCGATCGCCGTCCATCCGGACGATGAGCGCTACCGGGACCTGCATGGAAAGAAAGCGATCCTGCCCCTGGTGAATATCGAGATTCCGATCATCGCCGACGCCTACGTCGACCGGTCCTTCGGCACGGGGGCGCTGAAAGTTACGCCGTATCATGACGTCAACGATTTTGCGATTTGGCAGAGGCATAAGGACGTGATGCCCGCTCCGCCCCAGGTCATCGGCTTCGACGGCAGGATGACCGAGCAGGCGCCCGAGAAGTATCGCGGACAAACGCGCGATAAGGCGCGCGACGCGGTGGTCGCCGACCTGGAGGAATGCGGTCTGCTCGACAAGATGGAAAAATACAAGAACGCCGTCGGCACCTGCTACCGCTGCCAGCAGGCGATCGAGACTTTGCCCTCGGAGCAGTGGTTTATGAAGATGGGAGAACTCGCCGCGAAGGCGGGCGCTGCCGTCGACGCGGGGGACTTCAAGCTGTACACGCAGTCCTGGACCAAACCCTACCGGAAGTGGCTCGCGGATATTCACGACTGGTGCCTGTCCCGGCAAATCTGGTGGGGGCACCGCATTCCGGTCTGGTACTGTCCCGAGTGCCTGGGCGACAAGCTGGAGCTCAGCGGCGACGATGAGTACCGGCTCAAGAGCGGCGGCGAAAAGCTCGAACGGGGCGTTCGGGTCGCCGCTTCCCGGCCGGATAAATGCGCCTGCGGCGCCGACCGCTGGGTGCAGGACGCCGACGTCCTGGATACGTGGTTCTCGTCGGCGCTATGGCCGCTGTCGGTGTTCGGCTGGCCGGAAGATACCCCAGACCTGCGGTTCTATTACCCGACCAAGGTGCTCGTTACGGGCTACGAGATCCTGTATCTCTGGGTCGCCCGGATGCAGATGATGGGGCTTTACTTCAAGGACCGCGTCCCCTTCGACGACGCGCTCATCCATGGGATCGTGCGCGACAATAAAGGCAAGAAGATGTCGAAGTCCTTGGGCAATGTTATCGATCCGCTCGTCATGATGGACAAATACGGCACCGACGCGCTGCGCTTCGCCCTCGCCGCGCAGGCGCACCCCGGGCGGGATATCCCGTTCTCCGAAGACTCCTTGACCGGACCCCGCCATTTCGTCAACAAGATTTGGAACTCGACGCGCTTCGTCCTGATGAACGTCCCCGAGACGGCGCCCGCCGGGGGCTACGCTCTCGCGGAGCTGGATGGAAAATCTCTCGAGCTCGCGGATCGCTGGATCCTTGACGCCTTCGCCGCGGCCGTCGAGCGCGTCCACGCGCATATCCAGGTCTATAACGTGGCCGCGGCGGCCGACGAGCTTTACGGCTTCCTGTGGGATGACTTCTGCGACTGGTATGTGGAGCTGGCCAAGATCCGTCTTGAGGACAAGTCCGCCGACGGCCGGGCGGCGCGCACGATTCTCGTGCAGGTCCTGACGGCGACGATGAAGCTCCTGCATCCGTTTATGCCTTACGTAACCGAGGAGCTCTACGGGGCGCTCAAGGCGCATGCGGGCGAGAAGGCGGACTACATCCTGCGGGCCGGAGAATCCCGGTTTACGGGGGAGCTCGCGGACCGGGAAGCGGCCGAGAAGATGGCCTTTGTGATGGGCGCGGTCCGCGCCCTGCGCGCCCTGCGCTCCCAGCTCAATGTGCCTCCCGCGATGAAGCTCAACGTGATGTTCGCCGGCGAGGACCAGCATCTCGAGACCCTGCTCAACCACGCGCACTACGTCCGGCGGCTGGCGCGGCTGGAGTCTTTCGAGAAATCGCCGGGCGAGCGCCCTCCTCAATCGGCTACCGCGGTGGTCGGCGGCCTGACATTCTATGTCCCCTTGGCGGGGGTTATCGATTTGGCCAAGGAGCGAAAACGACTGGCCAAGGAGTTCGACGCCCTGTGCCAGGAGCTCGCGCGCTGCGAAAAGCAGCTGGGGAATCCTTCGTTTGTCGAGCGGGCTCCCGCCGCCGAGGTCGAGAAGATCCGCTGCCGGCAGCAGGATTTTGCGAGCAAAAAGATTTCGCTGGAGGGGACGCTGGCGAGCCTGGGAAATTGAGCAGGGATGTTCGACCATTTCTATTGATTTCTGCGAACTAAGCTGATAATCTACCTCCGCGAGACTTCGGCAAAATGGGCGAAAAAATTCTGGTAATAGAAGACGATCAGGCGATCGCGGAGTACGCGGTCCTGGTGCTCGAAAAAGAGAGCTTCCAGGTCGAAAAAGCCCTGGACGGCAAAGAGGGGCTGGAGCTGGCCAGGGAGTTCATGCCGGACTTGGTCGTTCTGGACCTCATGATGCCCGGCATGCACGGCTATGAGGTCTGCCAGCACCTGCGCCAGGACGAAAAGCTGCGCGACGTCCGGATATTGATCACCTCGACCAAGTCCTACGACGCCGATGTTGCGGGCGCCTCCGGAGCCGGGGCGAACGCGTATTTGACGAAACCCTATACGGCGCAGCGGCTGGTCGAGGAAGTCAAAAACCTGCTCGCGCAGAAGCCGTCATGCGGGAAGGTCGCCGGCAACGGCTCGGCCGATGAGCCGGACGTAAAAACCGAGGTCGTGAGCGGCGCCGCGGAGCCGAAGACGGCCGGGGTGAAGCCGGAAAATTCCGCCGTATGCATCCGTTTCTGGGGCACGCGCGGGTCGACGCCGGCCCCCGGGCCGTTTACTATCCGCTACGGCGGGAATACCTCCTGCACCGAGATGCGCTTCGGCGACAACCTCTTTGTCGTCGACTGCGGCACGGGCCTGCGCGAACTGGGCGTCAAGCTGGTAGATGAGTTCAAGGAGCGGTCGATCGAAGGGCACCTTTTTGTCGGACATACCCATTGGGATCATATCCAGGGCTTCCCGTTCTTCACGCCGTTCTACATCCCCAAGAACAACTTCCGGCTCTACAGCGTACGTGGCGCCGGCAAGAGCCTCGAGCGCGTCTTCCGGGGGCAAATGGCCGCGGACTACTTCCCCGTGCCGCTGCGCAGCCTGGCCAGCGGGCTGACATTCGTCGAGCTGGAAGAGCCGGTGGACATCGGCGGCGTCAAGGTGAGCTACCAGCATCTGAACCATCCCGGAGTCGCCATCGGCTTCCGCTTCGAGTACCAGGGCCGGATCGTGAGCTATATCAGCGACCACGAGACTTTTTCCCGGCTGAGCGGAGTATGCGAGATGACCCTGAAGCAGGACCGGTCCATCGCCGATTTCGCGCGCGGCAGCGACCTGATGATTTGTGAAGCGCAGTACACGGAAGAAGAGTATAAGGTCAAGAAGGGCTGGGGGCACAGCACCTTCAACGACGCCGTCGATCGCGCGATCGCGGCGGACGTGAAGCATCTCGTGCTGTTCCACCACGACCCGCTCCATACCGACGAGATGATGGACCGTTATCTCGCCGCCTGCCGGCGGCGGCTGCAGGACGCCGGCAGCGCCATCGAGTGCAGCGCCGCGCAGGAAATGCAGACGATCAACCTCTAGCCTTCGCCGCGGCTTCAGCGTGCGCCGCGGGCTTGCAGCAGAAAGGAATTGTCCGTGCGAAAGGTCTGTCCGCGCAGCAGCTTGCCCAGCGGGTATTCCGTAATCGGGCGGTCGTCGGTTACCAGGCGGTAGGGGCGTACGTAGGCGCGGGCTTCCGCCGGCGTTATGCGAAATCCCTCCCGCACCTTTTCTTCGGTCAGCGAAGTGAGAATTCGGGGCTGGACGCGTTCCTTGAGCCGCCGCTCCAGAACACCGGGGGCCCACGACAATGGTTCCTGCGAGCCGAAATACATCACGCCGGCGCGGATATCCGGATGGCTCCAAACCGCGACATGGGGGAAGACTTCGTACATGCCCTTAAGGATGTCCCAGTAGTCGTCTTCAAACGAGGGCAGCGGCAGCCACAGGGTGAAGATTCCCTGACGGGTCAGCCGTTGGCGTACCAGCCGCATGAAGTCCACCGTATAGAGATTGGTCGTCCCCGCGGCAAACAGGGGCGGCGAACCGTCTACCAGGACCAGGTCGTAAGGCTTTCGTGAACGCAGCAGCAGGTTGCGCCCGTCCATCATGAAGATGCGGGTCTGCGGCCGCTCGTAGATCGGCCGGCGGCCGGGCTGGAACATGCCGATGCGGTCGGCGACCGGCTGCAGGAGCTCGGCCGCATGGACTTCGCCGCCGAGCAGGGAGGCGGCGACCAAGGTCGTGCCGGCGCCCACCCCGATCAGGAGCGTGCGGCGGGGGTCTTCCCGGAACACGTTGGGGATGGAGGTCATGAGGGCGCCGTTGATTCCCGTGCCCGAGATTATGATGCCGTTGATCAGGAGGGTGCTTTCGTCGGCAGATGCCACGCCGGTGGCGGTGCCCGCGGGGGCCTCGTCATGGAACATGACGCGGGGCATCTCGCCTTTCATCCTCTCGAGCCGCCGCATGATGATGTCCAGCGAGCGGTCGCGCCGTGCCGCAAAGCCGGCAAACAGTACGAGAACGGCGAGCGCCATCGAAGCCGGCCTGAGCAGCGAAGGCTTGTGCCGCAGGAGCGCGGCGGCGCCGATGCCGGCATTGAGCGCCGCGAGGATCAGGAAGCTCTTATGGGTGCCGAACCGGCCGATCCCCCAGAAGCCGATGACGAGCGAGCCGAGGATGCCCCCGGCCGTGTTGAAGGCATAGACGCGGCCGATCGTGGTCCCCGCCGTATCGTCGCCCGAGCTTTCCAGGCGGGCCGCGAGCGGAAAAAGGAGTCCCATTACGATCGACGCTGGAAGGACTATCATCGCGGCGTGCAGCGCCAGCCGGGGCAGGTCCTGGCGCGAGACCAGCGGAGTATAGAGGTACTCCGCCGCCGTCTGGCGCAGGCCGAGCCAGTCGCACAGCCACAGGCTCAGCAGCGCGGCCGCGGCGAGCAGCAGTTCCAGGCGGCCGAACAGTTCCCAGGCACCCCGCTCCGACGTATTCCGGCGTGCCGCCAGGGCCGAGCCCAGAGCGGTGCCGCCGAGATAGCAGATCAGCAGGAACCCGAAAGCGTATCCGGATGTGCCCAGCAGCAGAATGAGCCGGCGGGTCCACAGGACCTCATAGCCCATGGCGCAGAACCCTGAAAGCATGAACAGCAGGCAGGCGGCGGAGGGGGTGGAGATAACGGGCAGCGAAAGGCGGTGCGGCGTCGGCGGACGAAGGAAGCGCCAGGGGAGCTTTCTGCCCGACATGGAAAACGCCGCTGTCGCCGCCGTCAGGTTGCCGGCCGCAGCGGTCAGCGCGGAAGCGGTCTCACCCCAATAGGCGATGGTCCAGAAGCTCGCGGCAATGACGCCGAGCATGGCGCCCAGCGTATTCGCGCCGTAGAGGGCTCCGGCGCCGCGGCGTAGTTCGTCAATTCGCGTGATGCCGTGGCGGCATAGTACCGGCAGCGTCGCGCCGAAGAAGAAGGTCGGCAGGAGCAGTGCCGGCCCGGCCAGGACGAAGATAATGAGCGTGTCGGCGGCCGGACCCAGGCCCGCGTCCAGGGGAGAGATCGCCGCGACGATGCGCGGCAGGGCGCTCATCCACAGGGTCGCCAGCAGCGCGGCGGCGGCTCCCGCTGTTTCCAGCAGCGCGTAGACGCCGAGCCAGTCCGTCTCGCGGCGGGTCCAGCGTGAGGCGGCGAGCGCGCCCAAAACGAGCCCGCCGAAGTAGAGGGCGATAAGAAAGCTGACCGCGTGGATGGTGACGCCGAAGGCGCGGCTGAGCATCCGCAGCCACACTATCTCGTAGATCAGGGAGGCGGCTCCCGATAAGGCCATCAGGGAGCATAAAAACGCCAGGCTCTTGGCGGCGGGACGCTTTACTATTTTTTGCGACCCCGCTGCTGCATCCTTTCGCCCCGGCGGTCCATGCGCTCGCCCTTGTCGTCCAGGCGCTCGCCCTGACGCTGCATTCTCTTGCCCTTGCGCTCGAGCTTGCCGCCGGCGCGTTCGCGGCCATGCTTCTGCATGCGCTCGCCCTTGCGCTCCAGGCGCTCGCCCCGCCGCTCGCGCTTCTCGCCCTTGCGTTCCAGGCGCTCGCCCCGGCGCTCACGCTTCTCTCCGCGCTTCTCAAGGCCCTTGCCGTGCCCGCGCGGGCCTTCGCCCGCCTGCTCCTGCCGCCGCTCTCCGCGCTTCTGCATGCGCTCGCCCTGGCGGTCCAGGCGTTCGCCTTTGCGCTCCAGTTTGTCCGCTTTACGCTCGAGCTTGTCGGCGGCGCGGTCCTTGCCGTGCTTTTCCAGACGGTCGGCCTTGCGCTCGAGCTGTTCTCCCTTGCGCTCGAGCTTCTCGCCCCGGCGTTCGCGGCGCTCGCCGCGGCCCGGCCCGGCCTCCGGGCTCTCGCTGGCGGCGGCGGGAGCTTCCAGGTCTTCTTCGGCCCGGACGTCTACGGTCAAGGTGAGGGCAAGGCATGCGGCGGTGAGCAGGAACAGGCTGGTCTTCATGGCGGTCTCCTCAGAAATTGCGTTTATGATTCGGCTCCGCAGGCCAAGGGTGTAGCAGACGGATTATACCTCATTATCCGTCGTCGTCATCGGCGAAACCTTGTGCTTGACGGCTTCAACTTTGCTAACCTGTTTTTACACTTTAATTGACCAACTAGGAGGACGTTATGGGGAGCAAGACGAAGTCGTATATCGGCGCCGGCGTGAGCCTTGTGGCCGTCGCGGCCGGGGGCTATTTCCTCTACGGGAAGGACGGCCAGAAAAACCGCGACAAGATCAAGGGCTGGGCCCTGAAGGCCAAGGGCGAAATGCTCGAGCATATCGAGAAGCTCAAGCAGGTCAACCAGAAGGCCTACAACGATGTCGTCGACCGCGTTGCGAAGCGCTACAAGAAGTTCAAGCAGGTCGACAAGAAGGAACTGCAGCGTCTGGTCAAGGAGAGCAAGGGCTTCTGGAACAGCATCGCCAAGAAGGTTCCTGAGACCGAGGCCAAGATCGCCCGGGTCAACAACCGGCGCAAAAAGGCCGCGCCGCGCCCGAAGAAGTAGTTTTTCGCAGCCGCAGACACCGCAAGCAGCCGCCCGGCAGTACCGGGCGGCTGTTTGTTTGCGCGAGTGGGGGCAAACGCCGGGTCTTACTTCTTCCGGGGGACTTCGATGACGCAGCGGTTCTCGAGCGACCGGCTGGTGCGATTGCCGCCGTTGCGGGCGCGGGCCACGATGCGGACCTTGCCCGGTTTCTCCGGCTTCCAGTCGTACCAGTAGTAGCCTGCCGCGGCGCGGCACTTGCTCCAGCCTTTTCCGTTGAACGCGACTTCCACGTCGTGGCCGGCGCTCGCGCCGATGCGGATCGTATAGTCGCCGGGACGGATTACTTCTCCGTCCTGGGGGTAGTCGATGAATACCGTGCGGGCATGCGGCTTTGCGGGCGTCTTCTTCGCGGGCGTCTTATTGTTGGTCGTCTTTCCTGCCATACTCTCTCCATGGTTTGACATTCCCGGGGGGATGTCGAGTGCGCGCCCATTATACATGAAGCCGTCGACGGAAACCTTGATTTAGATCAACGACGGCGCGGGGGGGTTCCCGCCCCGCATTGTAAAAGATAGAATTGCGCCATGCCCGATCAGCATGAATGCCGTTATCCGAACGGCAATGTTCTCTACCGGAGGCTGAAAAAGACCTATCCCCGGATCGTCCGGGGCGAGGGGATCATGCTCTACGACGCGGAGGGCAAGGAGTATATTGACGCCTGCTCGGGAGCGTACGTCACCAATATCGGTCATGGCGTGCGCGAGGTCGCCGACGCGCTGTCGGCACAGGCTCGCCGCTTCGCCTACGTCAACGGTACGGCTTTCACCCACGACGCGGCCGAAGAAGCCGCGTATGAGCTCGCCAAACGCTGTCCGCATGGTCTCGACAAGGTCTTCCTGCTGCTCAGCGGCTCCGATGCCGTGGAGGCGGCGCTCAAGACCGCCCGCCAGTACTGGGCCGCGCTGGGCAAGCCCGAGAAGAAGAAGCTCTTTGCCCTGACGCCGAGTTATCACGGCAGCGGCCTGTTGGCGCTGTCCGTTTCCGGCCGGCCGGAGTATCAGAAGACCTACCAGGACTGGATCGTGGATGTGGTGCGGGGCCCGGCGCCGTATCCCTACCGCTGCCTGTGCCGCGGCAAGGATCCGGTCTGCCCCTCCTGCACGGGCACCGGCATCGAAAAAAGGATTCTGGAGGAAGGGCCGGAAAAAGTCGCCGCGATCATCATCGAGCCGATCGGGGGCTCCTCGACCGGCTGTTCCGTGCCCCGTCTTGAGTTCCTGCGCAACCTGCGCGCTTTCTGCGACAAGTACGACGTGCTGTTGATCGCCGACGAGGTGCTGACCGGCGCCGGACGCACCGGGACCTGGTCGGCGCTCGAGCACTACGGCGTGGTCGCCGACCTGCTGGTCTTCGGCAAAGGCATTACCGGCGGCTATGCGCCGCTCTCGGCGCTGGTGACTTCGGAAAAGATCGCCGACGTCTTCGCGCGCAGCAGCGGCAGCCTGCCGCATAATCAGACTTTCTCGCACTTCTCCGTCTCCTGCGCCGCCTGCGTCGCGGCGCTGGCGTACCTCAAGGAGCATGGGCTCATCGAGCGCTGCGCACGGATGGGAGAGAAGCTGCAGGAAAAGCTGCAGATCCTGCGCGAGCACCCGAATGTCGGCGACGTTCGCGGCAAGGGCTTGCTGGCGGGCGTGGAGTTCGTGGAAGACCGGGAGTCCCGGATGCCGTTCGAGCGGCGGCGGCGCTGCGCGGAAACGTTCGCGCAGCTGGCGCAGGATATGGGGCTGGTGGTCTGGCCGAACTACGGACAGGCGGACGGGGTCAACGGGGACCTCGCGATGCTGGCGCCGCCGTTTACGGTCACGGAGAGCGAGCTCGACCGCATCATCGATTTATTCCGGGGCGCGCTCAAAGCGACGCTTAATTCCATGCGCAAGGACGCGGCATAGTCCGCGGCGGAGGTTTTTATGGCGACGGCAGCGAAGACGGACAAAATCACCTATACGTCGGCGAATGTCGACATGACGGAGTTCCATTTACAATTCGATAAAGCGCTGGCGAAGCTCCGCGCCGAGGCCGGCAGGAGCTACCCGCTTTATATCGGCGGCCGGGCGGTGGAAACGAAGAACGAGCCCGTGGTCGACGTTTCGCCGATCGATACTTCGCTGGTTCTCGGCCGGTTCGCCAGCGCCGGCCACGACGAGGTGGACGCCGCGATCAGAAACGCCTACGGCGTGCGCAAGGAGTGGGAGCATACGCCCTGGCCGGAGCGCGTCAAGATTATGCGCCAGGCGGCGGCGCTGGTGCGCGAGCGCAAGTATGAGCTGGCCGCCCTCATGGGGCTTGAGGTCGGCAAGAATCGGATGGAGTGCATCGGCGACGCCGAGGAGTCGGCCGACCTCATCGATTACTACGCCCAGCAGATGGAAGACCACAAGGGCTACATCCAGGAGCTCAATAAGATTACGCCGATCGAAACCAATACCGATATCCTGCGGCCCTTCGGCGTCTTCGTCTGCGTCGCGCCCTTTAACTTCCCGCTGGCGCTGTCCTGCGGCATGTCGTCCGCCTGTCTGGTGGCCGGCAACGTCATCGTCTATAAGCCGTCAAAGGATACGCCATGGACGGGCCTGAAGCTCTACGAGATCTACCGCGACGCCGGCGTCCCCGCGGGCGCCTTTAACTTCATAACCGGCCGGGGCGCGGATATGGGCGATTCGCTGTGGCGGCATCCGCTGGTCGGCGGCATCGTTTTCACCGGCTCCAAGCAGGTCGGCATGCATATGTACCGGGAGTTCAGCAGCCGGTGGGTGAAGCCCTGCATGCTCGAGCTGGGCGGCAAGAACGCGACCGTGGTCATGGACTCGGCGGATCTCGACGCCGCGGCGGAGGGCATTATGAAGTCGGCCTGGGGGCTGCAGAACCAGAAGTGCAGCGCCTGCTCCCGGGTTTACGCCCACAAGAGCGTGGTGCAGGAGCTCACCGCCAAGATCATTGAGAGAACCCGGGCGATCAAGATGGGGGATCCGACGGAGAAGGACGTCTACTTCGGCCCCGTCATCAACGGCAGCTCGATCAAAAAGTACGAGCAGGCCGTGGCGCAGGCCAAAAAGGACGGGGAGATTCTTATCGGCGGCGAGCGCCTTAAGGGCGGCGTCTTCGATAAAGGCAATTTCCTCGCGCCGACCATCGCCCGGCTTCCGCTGTCGAGCTCGCTGTTCATGGAGGAGCTGTTTGTGCCTTTTCTGGCTATCGGCGAGGTCGAGACGCTGGATCAGGCGCTCGAAGAATGCAATAAGGCCGAGTACGGCCTGACCTCCGGCATCTTCTCCAAGAACAAGGAGGAGGTCGAGCACTTCTTCGACATGATCGAGACCGGTGTGACCTATGCCAATAAGCGCACGGGGGCCACTACCGGCGCCTGGCCGGGCGCCCAGGCCTTCTGCGGCTGGAAGGGCTCGGGCTCGACCGGCAAGGGGGGGTGCGGCCCCTACTACGTCGCGCAGTTCATGCGCGAGCAATGCCGTACGGTTATCGAGGAGGTGTGAGATGAAAACTAAAAAGAAGCCCCGGGCGAAGAAGAAAACCGGGCTGAAGCGGCCCGCGGCGTCCGCGCGCCGGGACTATCCCCGCATCGTCACGCCGCCTCCGGGTCCCAAGGCCCGGCAAATCATCGATATCGACGATCGCTATTCCTCGACGAGCTATATGAAAATCTACCCGCTCGTCGTCTCGCACGGCGAAGGCTCGATGGTCGAGGACGTCGACGGCAACCGCTACATCGACTTCATGGCGGGCATCGCCGTGGCCACCACCGGCTATGCCCATCCCAAGGTCGTCGCCGCGGTGCGCGAGGCGGCCGGCAAGTTCTTCAGCATGTGCTCGACCGACTGGTACTACGAGAGCTTCGCGAAGCTGTGCGAGCGGCTCGCTCATCTCGCGCCCGGCGACAATAAGAAGCGTGTTTTCCTGACCAACTCGGGCGCCGAGGCGGTCGAGGGAGCGATCAAGCTGGCGCGCAACTCGACCAAGCGGACGGCCCTGATCGCCTTTCGCCGCGCTTTCCACGGCCGCACCTACGGCGCCATGAGCCTGACCTCGAGCAAGGTCGTGCAGCGCGCCTTCTTCATGCCGATGCTGCCGGGGGTGTATCACACCGACTACCCGGACCCGTACCGCGTTGTCTACGACCGCCGGCGCTTCAAGAACGTCTCGGAGTACTGCATCTGGCAGATTCATGAGGACCTGTTCCAGCGCCATGTGCTGCCGGAGAACGTGGCGGCCATCTTCATCGAGCCCATGCTCGGAGAGGGCGGCTATGTGCTTCCCCCTAAGGAGTTCCTGGTCAGCCTGCGCAAGCTGTGCGACGAGTTCGGCATCCTGCTGGTCTTCGATGAGATTCAGTCCGGCGCCGGGCGCACCGGCCATATGTGGGCCGCCGACTACTACGGGGTCGAGCCGGACGTCCTGCTGACGGCCAAGGGGATCGCTTCGGGCATGCCCATCGGAGCGATCATCGCCAAGGAGTCGGTCATGAAGTGGAAGCCGGGTTCGCACGGCTCGACTTTCGGCGGCAACCCCGTCTGCTGCGCGGCGGCGCTCGCGACGCTCGATCTGCTCGAAGGCGGGCTGATGGAGAACGCGCGCCGGATGGGCGCGCGGTTGATGAAGGGGCTGGAGCGGCTGAAGAACAAGTTCACGATCATCGGCGACGTACGCGGCACCGGGCTCTTCATCGGCGTCGAGTTCGTCAAGAGCCGGCGTACCAAGGAGCCCGCGAAGTCCTTCGTCAACGAGCTCTACATGCGCGCTTTCCACAAAGGCCTGCTGCTGCTGCCCTGCGGCGAGAGCGTGGTGCGCATCGCCCCGCCGCTGAACATCAGCGAGTATGATGTGGACAAGGGGCTCGAGATCCTCGAGAAATGTCTCGACGAGCTGACGTGACGGGCAAGGTCGTCTCAATGCGGGAGGCCGTGGCCTCCTGCGTGCAGGACGGCGCGACGGTCGTCATCGAGGGGTTCACGCACCTCATCTGCTTCGCGGCGGCGCACGAGATCATCCGGCAGGGGCGGCGGGACCTGACCGTCTGCCGCCTGACGCCGGACCTCATCTACGACCAGTTGATCGGCGCGGGCTGCGTGAAGAAGCTGGTCTTCTCCTGGGCCGGCAATCCCGGCGCCGGCTCGCTGCATGCCTTCCGCCGGGCGCTGGAGGGCAAATCCGATAAGCCTCTCGAGATCGAGGAGTACTCGCACTTCGGCATGGTCGCGCGCTTTCAGGCCGGTGCGGCCAACCTGCCGTTCTGGCCGCTGCGCAACTTTATGGGCACCGATCTCCCCGTCGTCAACGACCGCATCAAGAGCGTGACCTGCCCGTTTACCGGCGAGGTCCTCGCCGCGGTGCCGGCGCTCAACCCCGACGTGACCATCATCCACGCCCAGCGCGCCGACAAAAACGGGAACGCGCAGGTCTGGGGGCTGCTGGGGGTGCAGAAAGAAGCGGCCTTCGCCTCCAAGAAGGTGATCGTGGTCGTCGAGGAACTGGTTGACGAGCAGGTCGTGCGCTCCGATCCGAACCGGACCTTGATCCCGGGCGCCATCGTCAGCGCCGTGGTCGTTGAGCCTTTCGGCGCCCATCCTTCCTTCGCCCAAGGCTACTACGACCGCGACAACGCCTTCTACCTGTCGTGGGAGAAGATCGCGCGCGACCCCAAGGACTTCGCCAAGTACCTCGACGAGTTCGTCATGGGCGTCAGCGGCCGGGCCGAGTACATGGAAAAGCAGGAAGGGCTCGCCGCGCGGCTCAAGGCGGATCAGCGCGTCTGCGCCGGGGTGAACTATGGCTTCTGAGACTCTCGACTATACGCTGAGCGAGATGATGGCCGTGGTTTCGGCGCGGGAGCTCAAGGACGGCGAAGTGGTTTTCGTCGGCATCGGCCTGCCCAACTTGGCCTGCAATTTGGCGCGCGTGACGCATGCCCCCAATCTGACCTTGATCTACGAGTCCGGCGCCGTGGGCGCCGTGCCTGAGCGGCTGCCGGTCTCGATCGGCGATCCGGCCCTGGTGACGGGTTCGCTCATGGTGGCGACCATGCCCGATATTTTTCAGTATTTCCTGCAGGGCGGCAAGATCGACGCCGGATTCCTCGGCGGCGCCCAGATCGACCGCTGGGGGAATATCAATACCACGGTGATCGGGGACTACGCCAAGCCGAAGGTGCGCCTGCCGGGAAGCGGCGGCGCTCTTGAGATCGCCGTTCACTCGAAGCGGACGCTTATCATCAGCAAGTTGTCCAAGCGGGTGTTTCCGGAGGCGGTGGACTTCGTGACCAGCCCCGGCTACCGCTACCGCGGCAGGAGCCGCAAGGAGTTCGGCATGCCGGGCGCGGGACCGGTTAAGGTTATCACCGACAAGTGCATTCTCGCAGCCGATCCGGAGTCCGGGGAGATGACGCTGTCCGCGCTTTATCCGGGGGTCGAAGCCGCGGAGGTTCGCGACAGCGTGGGCTGGGACCTTAAAGTCCGGCCGACGCTTGGCGGTGTCGAACCGCCGACCGCGGAAGAGCTGCGGCTGCTGCGCGAAGAGCTCGATCCCGATAAGCTTTTCCTCAAGGGCTGAGCCGCGTGACGCGCAACGTCTACGTCTTTCGTCACGGCGAGACGGATTGGAATGCCGAGCGGCGGCTGCAGGGGCATTCCGACGTGAAGCTCAATGCCGCCGGCCGCGAGCAGGCCCGGGACCTGGCCAAGCTTCTGCGCCCCCTGGACCTCCCAGCGGTGCTGTGCTCCGATTTATCGCGTGCGGCGGAGACCGCGCGCATCGTCTTTTCTGACGCCCCGGAGCTGATCCAATACAAGCGCGAGCTCCGGGAAGCCTATCTCGGCAAGCTGCAGGGTACGCTGCGCAGCGAGTATGAACGTGTTCACGGCAAGGAGCAGTTCTCCCGCTGGCTGTCGGTGAAGGACGAGGATCAGGATTTCTGCTTTCCCGGGGGCGAGACCAAGCTGCAGCATCTTGCGCGGGTGCGGACCTGCCTCGAGTCCTACCTCGCCGTTCACGACTTCGCGCGGATCGGCGTCTGCACTCACGGCGGGACCATCCGGCGCTTCGTCCATTTTGTCCGGGGGTCCGGCGCCGAGCCCGTATCCATCGCCAACTGCGCGGTCTACCACCTGAAATACGACGGTGTTCGCTGGGCTTACGTCGGGAAGCTGTCCTGAAATTAGTTGAAAACGACGTTCTTTTGGAAACGGCTCTTGAGGATCGCGCCTTGCGCCGGGTAGTTTTTAAGTTCGCGGTCGAGTTCCTGCAGCCGCTGCGCCAGCGGCGGGTGGCGGCTGTCAAAAGAACCCTTGCTGGGCGCGTGCTCGCCGCCGTAGAGGCGCTTGAGCGCCGCCGGCAGGCCGTCCGGGTGATAGCCGCTCGCCGCCAGTATCCCCAGCCCCTTATGATCGGACGCGGTTTCCTGCTGGCGGGAATAGCCCTTGTCGGCGATGTACTCGACGGCGAGCTCGGCGAGCCGGTGGGCGCCGCCGCCGCCATTGAGCTTCTCCAATCCCAATCCCGCGCCCTTCATTACGCGGATCCCTTGGATGGCATGCTTGTCGTCGACGTGTACGATTTCATGCGCCAGCACGCCGGCGAGCTGGGCTTCGTTGCCCAAGCGCTGCAGCAGGCCCCGGGTTACAAAGACATAGCCGCCGGGAGCGGCATAGGCGTTGACTGAGCGGGAGTTCAGGATGCCGAAATGATAGGTCATGCCGCCGCGTTTCGCCTTGCGGATCAGCGTGTTCCCTACCAGGCCGACATAGCGCGTCAGCGCGTCGTCTTCGTAGATGCCGAAGCGGCCGATGAGCCGGGCGGCGACCTCGCGGCCGAGCTCCCTCTCGCTTTCCGGCGTCAGGTGAAACTCGGCGGCGATTTCCGCGCCCTTCTGCAGATACTTCTCCCCTTTACGGCCGAGCTCCTTGAGCTCATACTTGCGCTCAGCGCGGGAAGGGGCGAGTCCGGCAAGCAGCAGGGCGGCGGAGAGAACGGCGGCGCGCCTCAAAGCATTTTCTCTTGCTCGAAGATGCGGGCGTCCTCCCAGAAGATAAAGGCGCCAAAGAGCAGAAAGAGCAGGCCCAGCGGCAGCAGCGCGCCGGTCCCCTGCAGCCGCTCTCGCAGCTTGGCGAAGGGCTGTTCGCTCATGCGTCGGAAGGCGGATTTTTTCTTCTCAGCAGCGGCCGCGGTCTTGGCGGCGGCGGCGGTCGCGCTCATCTCTACCGCGATCCCGTCGGAGGACATCATCTGGTCGACGGCCTCGCTGCGCTGCTGCTGCGCCGCGACGGGCCGGGCGCCGTCTTTCTGCTGCTTGTCCATTTCCGGCTGGTAGTTCGCGGCGGCGGCGAAAAAAAGCGCGGCAGCGCCGCAGAGGACGAAGAAAAAGGTGCGGATAGGGACGGCCTCTTCGGGATGGGTGCTGCGGTTCTTGAACAGCGCCAGGAAGTAGAAACATGCGCCGGCCAAGGCCAGGACAGGAGCCCGTTGATGGCGGGCTTGTGCGTCAAGCAGGACGCGCCAGGTGAGGCTGTCGGGAAGGCCGAACTGAAAGGCGGCGGCGGCCGACAGCGCCGAGAACAAGAGCACTCCGACGATCGTCAGCCGGCTCTTGCGCGACTGGGAGGCCAGGCGCACCGTCATGAGAAAGCCGAATACGGACAGCGGCAGGAATATCGCGCGGCCGGCCGCGGCCAAGGACTCCGGCGTGGGCGGTGCGCCTTGGATGCCGGCGAAATACAGCTGCGCGACGCCGAGACTCAGCAGGGCGAGCGAGACGACGCCGAGACCGGCGGGAGCGGCGCCCGCCGAAGCGAGGGTCAAGAGGACCGGGGCGCTCAGGTAGACCAGGTCCTTCATCCCGGCGAAGACGGCGCTGGCGCCCGTCGCGAGCCACAGCACGGCGGAGACCAGCGGCTTCCAGCTGACGGGATTAAGCGCATGCGGATCGTCAGGATCATCGATCTCTTGGAAAGTTTCGCCGGGAGAATCCGCCGGCGGCAGCGGGGTGCGTAAAGTCGGCGTCATGCCGCCCGGGTTGGGCGCGGGGATCGGTACCGCCGCTCCTTCCACGTGCGTGGGAGACGGACGCTTGCCGGGCGTTATGATGCCGAGGTCGATGACTTGGCCGCCGGTCATCATTTCGTTGGCGTCGCCGACGACCATGCCCGGGGAGTTGAGCGCCTGCAGAAGTTCCGTTACGTCCTTGTAGCGCTCCGCCGGCTTCTTGGCCATCATCTTCATGATGACCTCGGCGGCCATGGTGCTCACGTCGGGATGAACCGAGCGGGCATCCGGTACCGGATTATTGCAGTGCATGGCCACGATATCCTGCGGCGTCGGGCCCATAAACGGCGGCTGCCCCGTGATCATGTGAAAATAGGTCGCGCCCATAGCGTAGATATCGCAGCGGCCATCCACCGCCTGGCCGTATATCTGCTCCGGCGCCATGTAGAGCGGCGTGCCGATAACTTCGGCGGCCTGGGCTTTGCCCGCAGGGTCCGTCTTGAGCGCCAAGCCGAAGTCGGCGAGGCGGATAGCGCCGTCTTTGGCCAGCAGGATGTTGGAGGGTTTGATGTCGCGGTGGACGATGCCGTGCTTATGCGCTTCCTGCAGCCCTTCGAGCGAGGCTTTGATGATCTGCAGGCAGCGCAGCGGTTCGATCTTGCCCGAACGTCCGAGCAGGTCCTCGGCGGTCTCACCGTCGACGAACTGCATGACGATGTAGTTGAGGTTGTTCTCCGCTCCCACGTCGTAGACCTGGGTGATGCGGGGATGTTCGAGGCGCGCCGCCGCCCGCGCTTCCAGCTGGAAGGATTCCACCGCGCCCGGACGGGCGGCGACTTTGGGATAAAGGAACTTGATGACGACGACGCGATCGAGGCGGACATGATGGGCCTGGTAGGCGACGCCCATGCCGCCCTCGCCAAGCTTCTTGAGGATTTGGCAGCCGCCGACTGTTTTGCCAATCATGGGATCGGGCATAATCGATTAAGTATGAGAATAGCAGTACATTTAGCTGTTGGCAAGTCATCATTTGCTAAAATGAGCACATGAAAAAAGCGGCACGCACGAGCAAAATGAAAGCGCAGGTTTCCGAACAGCCCTTCAAATATCCCATCGCCAAGCCCTTCGCGGAGCCGGACTGGCGTCGTTTTGCGGTCTGGAAGGATGCTTCACGCGCGGACTGGGAGAGCGCGCTGTGGCAGCGGCGCCATTCGATCAAGAACCTCAAGGAGTTCAAGACCGCGTTCGGCGAGCATCTCGCGGACGATCTGCTGGCCGACATCGACCGGGATCAGCAGCAGTTCGCGACCATGTCGATGCTGATCCCTCCGCAGATGATCAACACCATGGATGAGAAGGATCTGCGCGCAGATCCCGTCCGCCGCTATATGGCGCCCGCCGCCAGCGAGCGCCATCCCGAGTGGTCGAATCACCCCAAGGCTTCGCGCGACAGCCTGCACGAAGCCGACATGTGGGCCGTCGAAGGACTGACGCACCGCTATCCGACCAAGGTGCTGGCCGAACTGCTGCCGACCTGCCCGCAGTACTGCGGGCACTGCACGCGGATGGACTTGGTGGGCAATAATACGCCGCAGGTGCAGAAGGTCGGCTTCGCCATGAAACCGAAGGAGCGCTACGCGGCGATTCTCGACTACCTGCGCCGGACGAAGTCGGTGCGCGACGTCGTCATCTCCGGGGGAGATATCGCGAACCTGCCCATTCAGGTGCTCGAGCCGTTCGTAAACTCGGTCATGGAACTCCCCAATGTCCGGGATGTCCGGCTTGCAACCAAGGGCCTGATGGGGCTGCCGCAGCACTTCCTGCAGGATGAGGTGCTTAAAGGCTTCGAGCGCATCGCCAAGAAGGCGCATGAATGCGGCGTCGAAATCGCCGTCCATACGCACGTCAACAGCGCGCGTCAGCTGACCCCGCTGGTCGCTAAAGCCGTGCGTAAGCTCCTGGATATGGGCTACCGCGACGTGCGCAACCAGGGGGTGCTGATGCGCGGCGTCAACGCGACCGCGAAGGATCTGCTGGAGCTGTGCTTCACTTTGCTCGACCATGCCAAGATCATGCCGTACTACTTCTACATGTGCGACATCATCCCCAACTCCGAGCATTGGCGCCTCGCCGTATGGGAGGCGCAGCAGCTGCAGCATGACATCATGGGCTATCTCCCGGGCTTCGCGACCCCGCGTATCGTCTGCGACGTGCCGTTTGTCGGGAAGCGCTGGGTTCAGCAGTGCGGCGGCTATGACCGGGAAAAAGGAATATCCTGCTGGACCAAGAACTACCGCACCAGCATTGAGGCGGACGATCCCGATGCGCTGACGCGCAAGTATGAGTATTTCGATCCGATCTATACGCTGCCGCCCGCCGGACAGGAATACTGGAGCAAGCAATAGGTTAATGTTTTACCGGATGCCGAAAGGCGACGGCGCGTTTCTCGCCGGGCTCTTGGTCTTTTCCGCCTTGGCCTTTCTCATTCCGGCGCTGCGCACCGCCAAGTTTGCGGGCGTCGCATATTTCGGCTGGTGGATGGCCGCCCTGATGTTTCTGGGACCGCTGTGGGCGCTGCTGCGGATGCTTAAGAAATGAGCGTCGAAGCGGTCCTGGTCGTTCTCTATCTCGCGTGCTGCATCGCTATCGGCGTCTATTTCGCGCGTCAAGGCCTGTCCTCGCAGGAGGAATACTGGGTCGCGGGGCGCAATATCGGCGTCGCCGCCAATGCCATGGCGATCATGGCGAGCCTGGCCAGCGGCGGCTCGATCATCGGCGTCATGGGCCTGGCCTACGCCTACGGCATCCCGTATACGCTGTCGCTGTTCGCCGGAGCGATTTTGGGATTTCCCATGGCCGCGGTGCTCGTCGCCGGGCCGCTGCGTAAGTTCGGGGGCTTCACGCTGTCCGATTTCCTGTCCTACCGCTACCCGCACGCCGCCGTGCGCTGGCTGGTCCCGCTGTTTGTCGTCTTCGCCTTCACCGTCTACATCATCGCGCAGATGAAGGCCGCCGGCATCACGGCGGAGGTCCTGCTGGGACTGCCCTACAAGCCGGCGGTGACGGCGGCGGCGATCGTCTTCATCCTCTATGTGTCGATCGGAGGCATGCTGGCGGTTACCTGGACCGATATCGTCCAGGGGTCGCTGATGCTTTGCGTCGTGCTGGGTACGGTCTGCGCGCTGATGGTGAAGCAGGGCGCGCCGCTCGCCCTGCTGGAGCGGGCGACGGCGGCGGCGCCGGAGCTCGGTGAGATGACGGATGCGCCGCTGTCGAGCCTGCTGGGAATTTTCGTGCTGTGGGCCGCCGCCATTCCGGTGATTCCGCATATCGTCATGCGGGTGTTCACCGCGAAGGATCCGCGGGGAGCGCGGCTGTCGCTGAACCTGGCGATGATCGCCTACAGCGCTATGATCCTCGGCGCTGTTTTCATCATCGTCCCGGTCGGCAAGATGATGTTCCCCGATCTCGCGGACCAGGACCGCGTCTTCCTCATGGTCATGCAGAGCGAGTTCCCTCCGGTGGTGCGCGGCCTCGCGATCGCCGCGGTCATGGCCGCCGTCATGTCCACGACCGACGCCCTGCTGCTGGCCTGCAGTGCGGCCGTCACCCATGACCTTCTCGGCCCTTGGCTCGAGCGGTCCTCTCCCCGGGCGCGCAAGTGGGTTACGGTCGCCGTGCCGTGGGCCATCGGCCTGGCCGCGATGTGGCTGGCCTATTCGCCGCCCGCGGTCATCACCAAGTTCTACTCCGGCGCTATCGGCTTGCTGAGCGCCAGCCTGTTCGTCCCGCTGATCGCCGGCCTATGGTGGAAGCGGGCCAATACCTTGGGCGGCGTGCTGTCATTGTGCGCCGGAGCCGCGGTCTACCTCGTCGTTCAGTACGGGACGAGCGCGCCCGCGTTCTCCGCGGTCCTATACGCGCTGGGGGCGAGCGCTGCCGGCATGGGGGTCGGCGGCCGGCTGGGCGTCGTGTCCGCACCCGCCATCCTCGCGCGCATCGACGAGCTGCACGGGTAGTGCGGCTACTGTCCGTCTACCGTATCGGCCAATGAAGATGCGACGTCGCAGTAGCTGCGTACCTGGCTCGCCTCGCTCAGTTCCGGCACCTGGATGTCGATCTTGTTGTGCAGGACGAGGATGCGCAGGTCCGGCAGCTGCAGCAGCCGCTGGCGCATCGCCGGGTCGACGGCGGACTGGCCGAACTCCAGAGGCGTCGAGCGGACCATATAGCGCGTATCGAACGCCTTGTCGCCGAAGTCGACCCGGTCCGGGACGACCATGCCCGCCGCCTGCTCGACTTCCTGCCGGGGACCGATCTCGATGCGGATATTGGTCCGGCACTGGAGGGGGGAGGTCAGGACCATGCTCTCGGGATGCGCGGTGAACGCCATCTGGCGGTTTTTCCACTGCCCGGTCATGGCCGGCGGGTTCGCGGTGAACTGAAACTCGATAATTTTCGCCAGCTCCGGCCAACGGCTGGCCGGGTTGTTGTGGCGGCTTTCCCGCCAAACATAAAAGGCGATAGGAACAGAAATACCGATCAGAATTAGCAGAATTTCCATATGGGCATCGTACCACATTTACTTGAAGAGTTCTCTGATGACTGCTATCCTCATTGGCGTATGAGCAAGCCGCAGACTCCGCGTCCGTCGCGCGGCCGGCCGGATCCCCGGCCGATCGACTGGGAGCAGGTAACCGACGAGGAGCTCCTCGCCAAGCGCATCTGCGACCTTCCGCTCAAGATCGAGGGGACGGTCCTGGAAGAGTGGGTACGGACCGTCTACCGGGAACTGGAGACGAAAGGGATAGGGTTTCACCCCGAGGTCTATTTGGGCGACGAGTGGTTCTCTCCCGAAGGTGATCCCATTATCAGCATCCCGTACTACTTGGCGCATCCGCGGCTCATCAAGCTGGAACGCAGCCGCGTGCTGGAAGCCGAGGGTGAATCGCGGGAGTGGTTTCTTAAGCTGCTGCGTCACGAGATGGGCCATGCTTTGTCGCATGCATACGGTCTCGGTCGCAGTAAGGGCTACCGCAGCGTTTTCGGCGACCCCGCGCAGGAGTACCCGGACGGCTTCCGTCCCCGGCCGTACAGCCGGAAGTACGTGCAGCATCTTTTCGACTGGTACGCGCAGCTTCATCCGGACGAGGACTACGCGGAGACTTTCGCGGTTTGGCTGACCCCGGACAAGGACTGGCGCCGGGAATATGCGTCCTGGCCGGCGCTGCGGAAGCTGGAGTTCGTCGACCGTCTGATGGGCGGCATCCGCGGACGGCGGCCCAAGAAGAGCCGCGCGCCGAAGTGGCGGCACCTGCGCTCGATCCGCATGACGATCGCCTATTCGCACAAGCTCAAGCGCCGGGCGATGGAGGAGGACTTTCCCGACTACTTCGACCGGGATCTGCTGGCTATCTTCGCAAGCGGGGGGGAAGCCGAAAAAGCCGGCTGCTTTCTGCGCCGGCACCGCAAGGAGCTGGTGCGCAGCATCGCGCAGTGGACGCTGGCGAAGAAATATACGGTCAATGAGCTCGTCACGCGGCTCGCCGAGCGCGCCGACGAGCTTGCGCTGCGCGTCGCGCGGCCGGAGCTTACGACGCTGACCCGGGTGAGCGTCTGCCTGACGGCGATGGCCAAGAACTACTTCCTGACCGGCAAATTCAAGAGGCGCGTCTGATGGGAAAATCACTGAAGGTTTTGGCGCTCTTTGACGTGGGCGAACCGGTTGAACGCGGCCATGACTTCTCCGAGGATTTCAAGCTGCCGGCGTGGAAGTCGGAAGCGCATGTGTTCCGAGGACTTAAGAGTCTCGGCCATGAAGTGCGCGCGCTGGGGCTCCACGACGATCTGCATCAGCTGGTCGATGAAATTAAGGACTTCCGGCCCGATGTCGTCTTCAACTTGATGGAAGAGTTCAATAAGGAAGCCAGCATGGTGCCCAATGTCGTGGCCGTCCTGGAGATGCTGCAGGTGCCTTACACCGGCGCCTCGCCGATGGGGCTGCGGCTGTGCAAAGACAAGGCGCTGACCAAAACCATCCTGACCCAGCAGGGCATCAGCAATCCGCCGTTTCAGGTTTTCGATCGGGACAAAATCGTCAAGAAGGCGGGCGGTCTGAACTATCCGCTCGTCCTCAAGCCGATGGTCGATGACGCCTCTTACGGCATCCATCAGACCTCGGTCGTCTACGACGACGAGCAGCTCGCCGAGCGGGCGAAGCTTATCCATGAAAAGGGCCAGGACGCTCTGGCCGAGGAGTACGTGAAGGGCCGTGAGCTCTATGTGAGCGTGCTCGGGACCAAACGGCTGCGCGTTTTTCCCATCCGCGAGGTGCGCTTCGGCCGGCTCGCGGACGACACCGCCGAGCCCGTAGCCTCCTACAAGGTAAAGTGGGACAAGAGCTACCGGCGCAAATGGAACATCACCTACGGCTACGCCAGCGATTTGGACGAGGCGCTCACTGCGCGCATCCAGGATATGGCGCGGGCGGCCTTTCGGGCGCTGCACCTGACGGGCTACGCCCGCGTGGACATGCGGCTGACTCCCGACAACGAACCCGCTATCCTCGAGGTCAATCCCAACCCCTATATCGCCAAGGATGAGGATTTCGCCCAGTCGGCGAAGAAGGGGGGGCGGTCCTGGAAGCAGCTGCTGCAGGCGATCATCAACGAGGCGCTGTCGCTGCCGGATGACGAGTAGCGGCGTTCCTCTCTGGTTCGTGCTGGCGGCCGCCTGCGGCGTCTGCAATGCGTTGGAGGGCGCCTGGGTCAAGCATCTGAGCGGCCGGGGCTTTAAGCCCGAATTTTTCGCCTGGTGCGCCGCGTCTTTTACCCTCCCCATATTATGGTTCAGCGTCAGCGTCGAGGGCTGGCCGGCGATTCAGCCGGCGTTCTACTTTCCGTTTGCCATGGCGGTCCTGGGCAATACCGTCGGGCTCATCTGCTTCTTTCGCGCCTTGTCTTACGGTCAGCTCTCCTTGGTCTATCCCCTCCTCGCCCTGACGCCGGTGTGGATGCTGCTTTCAACGGAGTTCATCACGGGCGAGTTTCCGGGCCGGCTCGGCCTCTGGGGAATCCTATTGAGCACCGCGGGCTGCTATGCCCTGGGGCTCGACCGCACCGGCCCCCTGTCCCCCTTCCGCAACCTCTGGGGCATCCCGGGCAGCCGCTGGGCGCTGATCACCAGCGTGATATGGTCGTTTACCGCCAACTTCGACAAGGCCGCGGTGGAGGCATCGTCGGCGATGTTTCACCCGGCCGCCGCGGGTACGGCGCTGGCGGTTACGCTGTTCGCCGCCGCGCCGCGCTCCTGCGTCGACGGCCTCAAGCGGTGCGCGAAGTGGGACGACCTGTGGCGCGTTCTGGTGCTGACCGCGCTCGTGGGGGTGCTGGTGCTCACGCAGTTCGCCGCCGTGGACCGGGCGCAGGCCACCTATGTGACGGCGGTTAAGCGCGGCGGCCTGGTGGTGGGCGTGCTGCTGGGCTGGCTGCTCTACAAGGAGCCCTACGGCTTGCGCCGGCTGGCGCTCAGCTGCGTGGTGCTCGCCGGCATCCTTTGCCTGGTTTGGGCGTAGGGCCTCCCTGGATGAAATGTTGCATAATCTTTTAGGCATGCTCCTCAACTCGCGGCAGTATTCTGAAATTACAGAAGCGCGGGTCGCTTTGGATGGGGCGGTCTGCCGCTCCTCGATGAATGGGAAATGCTTAAATTAATAATGCGTTCCAGTTCAGCACAAGCAGCACGGATGGATGATTCTGGCCTGGCGGGCTGTGCCGGAATCGCCGGGGCAGAAAAACCTGTACTTACCCCCGGGGTGAGGCGGGAGTATGGGATTGAGGGGGTAGCAGAACGCCGATGAAACATAATTTGGTCGACACTACTTCAGGGAAGCGCAAGGATGGATTGATCGCCATGTTGCAGGATATCCAGGCCGAGATGGGCTATCTGCCGGAAGACGCCTTGCGGGCCGTCGCCGCGAATACCGGCCGGCCGCTCATCGACGTCTACAGCGTGGCTACCTTTTACAGCTCCTTTCGTTTTAAACCCAAGGGGAAGCACCTCATGCAGGTATGTGTGGGGACCGCCTGCCATGTGCGCGGCGGAAGCCAGGTCGCGGAAGAGATCGGCAAGCGGCTGAAAGTCGAGCCCGGCGATACGACCGAGGACGGGGAATACACTTTGGAAACGGTGAATTGTTTGGGCTGCTGCGCGATAGGCCCCGTTCTGGTTAAGGACGAAAAGTATCACGGCCAGGTCGCCATGAAGGACCTCAAAGCCCTCCTCTCGGACCAGAAGGCTAAACCGGCAAAACGGAAATGCCGTTGCAAGGACGGAACCAAGAAATGATCAAGATTAGGGTGAAGTGCCAACACTGCGGGAAATCCCTGATGGACCCGAAACATCTCATCGATTCAAAGCCGTCGATACGACTGGCGGCGATAATCGGCCGCAAGAAGGCCACCTTGCGGCTCAGCGCCTTCTACGGCAGCTACCGATTCGAGAGCTCCGTTCCCCTGCGGGAGGGGCAGCTCGTTCGAGGTTTATGCCCCCACTGCCGCAAGGAGCTTAAAGGCTCCCGAATCTGTGAGAAGTGTGAGGCGGCCATGATCCCGCTCGCGATGCAGGAGGGCGGGATGGTGCAGATATGCTCACGGAAGGGGTGCAAGAAGCATCTCATCGAGTTCGAAGATCCTGAAGCCGAAATCCGCGCATTCTACGCCAAATATTCCACATTTTTCAAGTGAGTCCAAGCATGACCGCAAAAACACTGACCAAGAACCCGGTCGGACTGACCACGCAAAATAAGATACGCAGTGTTTCGGACTATGACGCGCTGCGGAAGGTCGTTTCCGCCGAGCGGAACTCCTATGAGACCCGTATCAGCGTCGGCTGCTCGAGCTGCTCCGCTTCCGATGCCGAGGCTTTGCGGATTGCGCTGACAAATGCGGTGGTCAAGAATGGTCTGCAGGACCGGGTTCTGGTTCGGATTTCCGGGTGTCACGGCTTTTGCGCACAGGGCCCGCTGGTGCTGATGATCCCCGAAGGAATCTGCTATGTGCAGGTCAAACCGGAGGATGCCGACGAAATCATAGAAAAGACGGTGGCCAAGGGCAATATCATCAAACGCTTGCTGTATGTCGACCCGAAGACAAACGAAGCTTATCAGTATGAGAGAAGGATCCCTTTTTATAAAAAACAGATGCGCCTCCTCATGGACTACAACAAACGCATCGACCCCAGAGATATCCGCACATTTATAGCGATAGACGGTTATGACAGCTTGGCCAAGGTCCTCAGCCGGATGTCTCCGGAGGACGTGATTCTTGAGGTCAAAAACTCCGGTCTGCGAGGCCGGGGCGGGGCCGGATTCCCGACCGCGTTCAAATGGGACTTCTGCCGAAAAGCCAAGGGCGAGCCGAAATATGTGATCTGCAACGCCGATGAAGGCGACCCCGGCGCCTATATGGATCGCAGCGTCATGGAGAGCAATCCCCACAGCGTTCTCGAGGGCATGATCATCGGGGCCTACGCTATCGGGGCCCGTGAGGGCTACATTTATATCCGGAACGAATATCCCGTGGCCGTCAAGCACATTCAAGAGGCCGTCAAACACGCCTATGAGTACGGCTTGCTCGGCAAAAACATCCTAAACACGGGGTTCGACTTCGATGTCCATGTGGAGCGGGGCGCGGGTGCCTTCGTCTGCGGCGAGGAGACGGCCCTTATCGCCGCCATTGAGGGCCGGCCGGGCGTGCCGATGCAAAGGCCGCCCTTCCCCGCCACCAATGGCCTTTGGGGCAAACCAACAAACATCAACAACGTTGAGACCTGGGCCAACGTTCCCTTGATCTTCACCCGGGGTGCGAGCTGGTACTCCCACTTCGGCACTCGCAACAGCAAGGGCACTAAGATTTTTTCTCTGGTGGGCAAGGTGCGCAATACCGGCCTAGTGGAAGTGCCCATGGGGACGACGTTTCGGGAGATTATCTACGACATCGGCGGCGGCATCAAGGACGACCGTCAGTTCAAGGCTGTCCAGACCGGGGGGCCCTCCGGAGGATGCATCCCTGAGGAGTACCTCGATCTGATGGTGGACTATGAGAGTCTCGCCAAGGCGGGTTCGATCATGGGCTCCGGCGGCATGATCGTCATGGACGAGCAAACCTGCATGGTGGACGTGGCCAAGTATTTCATGAACTTCCTGCGCGGCGAGTCCTGCGGCAAGTGCCTGTCCTGCCGGGAAGGGACGCAGAGACTCTGGGAGCTGCTGGGAGATATCTGCGAGGGGAGAGGAACGGAGGAGCATGTCGGACTCATTGAGGAGCTGGCGCTGACGGTGAAGGAGAGTTCGATGTGCGGGCTCGGCCAGACGGCGGGCAACCCCGTGCTCAGCACTCTCCGCTACTTCCGCGAGGAATACGAAGAACATATTCGTGACGGGAAGTGCCGCGCCGGAGTATGCACAATGGGGAAGGCGCCTTGCGAGTTGGGCTGCCCGATCAGCATGAATATCCCCGCCTATATCGCGCTGACGCAGGCGGGTCGGTTGGACGATGCCTACCGGGTTCTGAAGCGGACTAATCCGTTCCCGAGCGTATGCGGCCGCGTCTGCAGCCAGCAATGCGTGAGCAAGTGCCGGCGCGCGCAGCTCGACGAGGCTCTTGCCATCAAGAACCTGAAGCGCTTTATCACGGACCAGGGCGAGCGGCCGCGAGTCGAAAAGATTCCGACCACGCGCAAGGAGCGGATCGCCGTGGTGGGGGCGGGACCGTCCGGCCTCGCCGCCGCCTGGGAGCTGCGCAAAAGGGGCTATGCCGTCACTGTATTTGAAGAGCATAAGGATGCCGGCGGCATGATGCGCCTATGCATCCCGGCCTTCCGGCTGCCGCATGAGGTGCTGGAGCAGGAGATACAGGACATCGTGGCGACCGGCGTCGAGCTGCGGCTCGGCACAAAAGTCGGCCGTGACGTTTCCTTCGCGGAGCTTGATCAGGACTTCAAGCATATCTATCTCGCGGTCGGCGCCCAGTTCGGTGCCGTGCTCGGCATCCCCGGCGAGAAGGCGACGGGAGTTTATGACGCCCTGCGCTATCTGAAGGAGGTCAATGCCGGCAGGAAGACCGGCCTTGGCCGACGGGTCGCGGTTATCGGGGGCGGCAATACGGCGATCGACGCGGCGCGGACCGCCGTTCGGGACGGCGCCTCGGAGGTCACCATTTTTTACCGGCGGCAGCGCCAGGAGATGCCGGCGCTCAAGGAAGAAGTCGAAGCCGCGGAAGCCGAAGGCGTCAAGATCGAGTTTCTCGCGGCGCCGGTCCAGGTCCTCGCAAATAACGACCGCGTCGCCGCCCTTGAGCTGCGCCGCATGAAGCTTGGCGACATGGATGCGAGCGGCCGTCGGCGGCCGATACCGATAGAGGGCTCGGAGTTCAAGGTGGAGGTGGATGCGGTCATTTCCGCCGTTGGGCAAGAGGCGGACCTTGGTTTCGTGCCTGCCGGGAGCGGAGTTCGGATAACCCGGAACCGCGTTTTGGTGGACGGGAAGTTCCATACGTCCATGCACAAGGTATGGGCCGGCGGAGATGTGGTAACGGGACCGGCCATGGTCATCGACGCTATCCATGCCGGAGTAGAAGCTGCCCGCGCCATCGATGCCGCGGTGCGCAAGGCCAAGGGAGAGGGGCCGTGGATCCCGCCGTTGGCGGAGCCGATCGCTATTCCTATGGATCCCCCCGCCGGGTCCAAAAAACAGCCCTGCGTGCATATGCCGACGCTGGCGGCCGGGAGAAGAAGAGACGGATTCCAAGAGGTCGAAACGGGCTACTCGGATGAGCAGGCCCGGCTCGAAGCGAGCCGGTGTCTGCGCTGTGATTTCAAGGCGGAGCCCCCTGTGGTGAAGAAGAAGGGGGCGGGTAAGACGGAAATCCGCAAAGGGAAGAGAGGCCGCGGAAAAAAACATGCCTAGGATTACGATAGACGGTATTCCGCTGGAGGCGGAAAAGGGTTGGAGCGTTCTGGAGGCCGCGCGCTTCCTGGGTCTTGAGATTCCCACCCTTTGCCACCTGGACGGGCTTTCCTCTTTCGGGGGGTGCCGGCTTTGCGTGGTTGAAACCGGGACCGGAAAGCGGGCACGCCTGGTCACCTCTTGCACTTATCCGGTCGAAGAAGGCTTAAGCGTGAGGACGAACTCCGCCCGGGTCTTGCGGAGCCGGAAGATGCTTATCGAGCTGCTGCTGTCGGTCTGCCCCAGTTCGAAGGTCATCCAGGATATGGCGGCCAAGTTCGGCGTCCAGAAGATGCGGTTCAAGCCGAGAAACGACGACTGCATCCAATGCGGGCTGTGCACCAGGATTTGCGAGGAGCAGATGATGGCGAAAGCCATCGGCTTCGTCGGCCGGGGGCAGGAGCGGCGCATCACGACGCCGTTCGATAAAACGTCGGAGCAGTGCCGGCGCTGCGGAGGGTGCATGCATGTGTGCCCGGTCTGCACGTCGCGGTGCCACGGCTCCACCGCTGCGGGCGCCGTCTGCAACAACTGCATGCCCCTGCAGCCGACTTGTATCGAGAGCTTGGACGACTTCGCATGCTACTTAGGACCGACGGGAAATTGCGGGACCTGCGTCAAGAAGGATGAACAGGAAAAGGCGACTCCAGGAGGATAGCTATGGCTACAAACGGCGTAAACGCCAGCGCGGCGACACTTACTAAGAACAGGACCCCGGACTCTACGAGCCCGCTCAGCGGACTCTGCTCCACCTGCGTGGACGGCTGCATCGGGATGTGCGAGGTCGGGCGCTCGGCCATCCGGGCGCATGAGACGATATACCCGCAGCCGTTCGGGATTATCACCACGGCCAGCGAGAAGAAGTATCCGGTGGATTTTTCCCATTTCAATATTATGGGCACGGCGGTCGGAGCGCACGGGATCGCGGCCGATTCGGACAAAGCGATCTTTCCGAACGTGAAGCTCGAGACTCGACTGGGCGCTAACGGCGGCATCAAGCTCAAGCTCCCGTTCGTGTCCGGAGGCATGGGGTCCACCAATGTCGCGGCCAATAATTGGGAGGGACTCGCGGCCGGAATGGCCATCAGCGGCGCGGGCCTCACCATCGGAGAAAACGTCTGCGGGATGGATCCCCAGAGCACCATTACGCGGGGGAAGGTCGTGGATTCCCCGGAGCTCGCCCGCCGCGTGAAGCTCTATACGCGCTGGCAGCGCGGCGGCTACGGTATCGTCGTGGTGCAGGCGAACGTGGAGGACACCCGGCTCGGCGTGCAGGAGTACGCTATCAAGAAGCTCGGCGTGAAGGCGGTCGAGCTGAAGTGGGGGCAGGGCGCCAAGAACATCGGCGGCGAGGTCAAGATCAAGAGCCTGAAGAAGGCGCAGCTCCTGGCGGACCGGGGCTATGTGGTGCTGCCGAACCCGTATGACAAAAACGTGATCCAGGCTTTTGAAAAAGGAGGATTCTCGGAGTTCGAGCGTCACTCCCGCGTGGGCATGGTCGAGGAAGAGAGCTTCCTGGACCGCGTCAAGGAACTGCGCAAGGCCGGAGCCAAATACGTGAGCCTGAAGACCGGCGCCTATCGTCCGGCCGATCTGGCGCGGGCATTGAAGTTCGCCTCCAAGGCCAAGGTCGACTACCTTACGGTCGACGCGGCGGGCGGCGGGACGGGCATGAGCCCCTGGAAGATGATGAACGAATGGGGGATGCCCCCGGTGGAGCTTTTCTCGCTGCTCCACAAGTACTGTGAAGTGCTGGCGTCGCGGGGCGAGTATATTCCGCCCATCCTCCCGGCCAGCGGGTTTGTCTTTGAGGATCACATCTTCAAGGGCTTCGCGATGGGCGCTCCGTACGTGAAGGCCATCTGCATGGCGCGCGCTCCGCTGACCGCCGCCATGGTCGGAAAGACCATCGGCCAGAAGCTCGCTGACGGCGTTCCGCCCGTGTTCGTCGGCCGCTTCGGGGCGACGGTCGAGGAGGTCTTCGTTGAGGCGAATCATCTAAAGCGGGAGTTCGGCAAGGACTACGCCAATCTTCCCCCCGGGGCCATCGGGGTGTACTCCTATCTGCAGCGCTGCGCTCAAGGTCTGCGGCAGATGATGTGCGGCGCCCGGAAGTTCGCGCTTAACTACATAACCCGGGATGACCTGGCCGCGCTGACGCCCGATGCCGCCCGGATCAGCGGTATTAATTACGTGATGGACCTGGATCGGGATGAGGTGGATAAAATACTCACTGGATCGTAAATCAGCGCCGCAAAGTTGAAAGCGCCCCGGCGTACGCCAACGCCGGGGCGCTGTTATTTTCGGCAAGAAGGGGCGCGGCGTGTCCGGTTCGGGGGCCGTCAGGTGATCCGGCGGCTGTAGAGCTGCAGCAGGTCGGTACGGCTGACGATGCCGATAATTTTTCGCGAGTCTTCGCGGTCGACGATCGGCAGGTGGTCGATCCCGTCGATGTTCATGCGGCGGATGACCTCGCCGGCGGGATCGTCGGCGTACAGCGGCTTGCCGGCGGTGCGCATGATCTTCTCGATCGGCAGATCGGACGGCGGCGGCGGCTCGTGATCGTAGGCCGCCTGCGTCTCGGCATAGGTTACCATGCCGACCAGCCGGTCGTCCTTGTCGACGACCGGGAAGCCGGTGCGCTTGGTCTTGTTGAAGTGGCGGCCGAGCTTGCCGATCGGAAAGTCGTGCTCGATGGTGATCACCTTCCGGGTCATGATCTCCGAGATCGGCGTGACATTCAAGAGCGAAGTGTCCGGGCGCTGGTTGAGCTGGATGCCGCGCCGCGCGAGCTTCATGGTGTAGATCGACTCCGGCTCAAAGGTGCGGGCCGTCATCACGGCGGCGACAACGGAAACCATCAGCGGCAGGATAATCGAGTAGTCGTTGGTCATCTCGAAGAGGATCAGGATCGCCGTTAGGGGCGCATGCGTGGCGCCGCCGACGAAGGCCGCCATGCCGACCATGGCGTAGGCTCCCGGATCGACGATGCCCGGAAAGGGGATGCTCATCACCGCGCCGAACAGGCCGCCGAGCATGGCGCCGCAGAACAGCGACGGCATGAACACGCCGCCCGAGCCGCCCGAGCCGAGCGTCAGCGAGGTCGACAGCGTCTTCGTGAGCAGCAGCAGCAGCAGGACCTTCATGGTAAAGGCGCCGGTCAGCGCCTGTTCGATGACGAGGTAGCCGGCGCCCAGCGCGCCCGGGACGAAAAAGCCGAGCGCGCCGACCAGCAGGCCGCCGACCGCCGGCTTCCAGGCGTCGTCGATTTTGAGCCGCAGGTCGAACTCGTCCTCTATGGCGTAGAGCGCGCGCACGAACAGCTTGGAGGTTATCCCCGCCAGGACGCCGAGAATGAGGTAGAGCACCAGCTCGCCGGAATGGATGAGGCGGTAGTGCGGGACCGAGAAATAGGCCGACGCGCCGTGCAGCCCCCGGGAGACGCTTGAGGCGACGACCGTGCTCAGCACCACCATGGCGAAGGGCGCCGCCGAGATTTCGCCGAGGATGATCTCCATGGCGAATGCCATGCCGCCGAGGGGGGCGTTGAAGGCGGCGGCGATGCCGGCCGCCGAGCCGGCGGCGGCCATGGTCTTGAGCGTTACCGGGGGCAGGCGGAAGCGCTGGGCCAGATAAGAGCCGATGGAGGCGCCGATCTGTACGATCGGGCCTTCGCGTCCGGCCGAGCCGCCGGTGCCGATCGTCATGGCGCTGCAGAAGGCCTTGAGCGCCGCCACGCGGCCCCGGATGCGGCCGCCCTGCTGGTGCATCGCCAGCATAACCTCGGGGACGCCGTGTCCTTTCGATTCCGGCGAATAGTTCTTGATGATCGGCCCGACGATCAGCCCGCCGATCGCCGGAAAAAACAGGATCTTCCAGCGCGACCACAGGGGGACGTCGGTCAGCGAAAATGGGGAGCCGCCCAGGCCGAGGTGGGAAACTTTGCGGATCATGATATCGAAGACGTAGGTGAAGGTGCCGGTGAACAGCCCGATGAGCACCGAGAGAACGACCAGAAACTTGGTCTCGGAAGGAGCGAGCATCGGCCCGTAATGCTTGAAGGTCGACCGCGTCCATCCGCGGACCTCTATCCAGTTTCGCAGGGCGGCCTGCGCCCAAGCCGGCACCTCGGAGAGGGTCTTCTTGTTCAGGTCTTGATCCGTTCGATCGCTTTGCGCCATAGGGAAGATACAAGATACCTTTTCAGGTCCTGTTCGGGAACCCAGCGGGCCGCGGCCGGCAGCCGGCCGGAGATCGCGGCGGCGCGGACGCGGAGCGTGATGCGATGATGCGTGATGCTGTGGCGGATCGTCCGCAGCGGAACGCCCGCCTTGGCGCGGCGGAGGTGCCGCGGCTCGGGAAGCCCCCAGTGACCGCCGAGGAGGCGCTCGTCCGCGGCGCGGCGCCACAGCAGCCGCTTGCCGTTTCGCCGGATGTCCAGCCCGGTCCATTCCAGCCGGATCGTCGTCCGCCGGGCGGTCCGGCCGGGCAGCCGGTTCTGGGCGCCGTGCTGGCAGGCGAAGCAGAATTCCTGGAGCGGGCATTGCCGGCAGCGCGGGACATCCGGCGGGGGGAGGCAGACGAGCGCCCCGAGCTCCATAAGCGCCTGATTCCAATCCCCGGGACGCCGGGGATGCAGCAGCTCGCGGGCGGCCGCCCACAGCCGGCGCGATACCGCGGCCGTCTTGACGTCGCCGCGCACGCCGCGCAGGCGGGCGAGGACGCGCGCGACGTTGCCGTCCACCAGTTCATGGGGACGGCCGAAAGCGATCGAGGCGATCGCGGCCGCCGTATACGGACCGATCCCCGGCAGGGCGCGCAGCGCTTCGAGGCGGTCGGGCAGCCGGCCGCCGTGCTCGGCGGCGACCGCACGGGCCGCGCGGCGCAGGCTGCGGGCGCGGGAATAGTAGCCGAGGCCGGCCCACAGGCGGAGGACGTCGCTCTCGCGCGCCCGCGCCAGCGCCCGCAGCGACGGGTACTTTCGCAGGAAGCGGCGGAAGTACGGCACGACCGTGACAACCTGCGTCTGCTGCAGCATGATTTCGGAGAGCCAGACGCGGTAGGGGGAGGGATTCTCCCGCCAGGGGAGGCGGCGGCGGTGCCTGTCATACCAGTCAAGAAGGCGCCGCCGCAGGGCCGCCCGCTTATTCATCGCGCGGCGCTTCGGCTAACGCCGGACCGCTCCTCGCGCAGCAGCCGTCCGTCTTTCATGTGCAGCACATGCTGTGCGCGGTCGGCGATCTCCTTGGCATGGGTGACGACGAGCAGCGTCATCCCCTCCCGGTGCAGGTCGTCGAAGAGATCGAGGATTTCAACCGCCGTGCGCGAATCGAGATTGCCGGTCGGCTCGTCCGCCAGCAGGACGGAGGGGGAGTTCGCCAGAGCGCGGGCGATCCCGACGCGCTGACGTTCTCCGCCGGAAAGCTCCAACGGGGTATTGCCGTTCTTGCCGCCCAGGCCCACGCGCGCCAGCAGTTCCGCGGCGCGGGCGCACGCTCGGTCGCGCGTGATGCCGGCGTAGTTCATCGGCAGGCAGACGTTCTGCAGGGCGGTCATGCGCGGCAGCAGGTTGAACGACTGGAAGACGAAGCCGAGCTTGCCGCGGCGCAGGCACGTGCGCTGGCCGTCGTCGAGCCCCTCTGCCTGCTGCCCGTCGAGCCGGTAGGAGCCCGAGGTCGGGGTGTCCATGAGCCCGAGCAGGTTAAGCAGCGTCGATTTGCCGCAGCCCGAGGGGCCCATGATCGCGGCATACTCGCCGGCGGGGATGCTGAACGACACGGTATCGAGCGCGCGGAAGACGTTGTCTCCCTTGCCGTATTCCTTGACGAGGTCTTGCGCTTCGATTACCGCCATATCGGCTGCCCTATGGCCTTGCGATATTCCGCGCGGCTGATGTTCGTATCGTTGTAGGCGAGCATGCGCTCTCGCTGCGCGCGTACGTGGTCCAGCAGCGCCTGTGAAAGACGGATGACGTCGGCGCTGCCCTGGCTGTACTGCTCCGCCACGATCTCGTAGTTCTGCCGGGAGATCTCTTCCTTGCGTACGGATATCTGATAGGAGCGGGTTGCGCGCAGCAAGTTGACATGCGCCCGGTAGACCTCCTCGCGCACGGCGCGGCGCTGTGCTTCGCTGTCGTGGAGGGTGGCGCGCCGGACGGCGCGGGCGGCGGCGAGGTCCTGGACCTGGGAGTAAAAGTTGAAGGACGAAGGGAGCGCCAGTTTGAGGGTGAAGCCGTAGGCGGCGGTGCCGATGCCGAAATCCTGCGTCGTCCGCTGGTAGTCGGCGGAAACCGGATGCGAGAGGTCGAAGTCCAGTGCGAGCCCGGGAAGAACATTGCGCACGGCCTGCTTGAATGCCGCGTCGGCGTGCCGGCGCCGCAGCCGGTCTTTCCGCATCTCCGGGCGGTCGCGCGGCGCGGCGCGCAGGCCGTCTTCCAGACGCGGCGCCTCGGTAGTGCCCAAGGTCAGGTCGACGTCGAACTCTACCGGGGTGTCCTCGGGCTGGGCGAGAAGGATGTTGAACTTGAAAAGAGCCAGCCGTCTTTCCGCCTCGGCCGTTTCTACCTCCAGCTCGCTCGAGCGCCAGTCGGTCTCGGTCTTCAGCAGATCGGACAGGCTTTTCATCCCGTGCCGGTAGCGGTCCTGAGTAAGCTCGTATTGCTCGCTCTGCGCCTTGCGGTTGGCCTGCGCGACAGCGAGGAGTTTATCGCGCAGGAGCAGCGCGTAGTAGGCGCGCACCGCCTCGAGCGCGCTCGCTTGCCGCGTGATTTCCAGGTCCTCGCGGGCGACTTCGCGGCTAAGGCGCGAAGTGCGAACGCTCAGCGAGTCCGCGAAACTGTTGAAGAGGTTCCATGAAGCTCCCGGCGTCAGACGGATATCGTTGGCTGCGCCGCGCCAGGCGCCGAACGTGAAGCGGTTGTCGCGGGCGAGCTTGGCGGGCGTCAGGGTTCCGGTGAAGGAAAGGGCGGGAAAAAAGGCGGCGGCGAACTCTGATTTCCAGCGCGCCGAGGCCGTGCGCAGGTCGTCGTGGGCCTTCTTGGATTCGGGCGAGGCGGCGATAACCTCCCGGATATAGGCATCGGGGGTGAAGCCGGTTTCCGCCGCTTGCGCGGAGCCCGCGATGAGAATAAGCAGGCAGCCCCGCGCTAGCACAAAGGATTTATTCCTGAGGGACGAGGTTGTTGACTACGGCCTGCACGCCCTGCACGCCGCGCACGATCGGGGTGATCTGGCGCTTCATCGCATAGGTCAGGATCATGCCCGACAGGTAGACGGTGCGGTTGTGGACGGATATCGACATCAGGTCGGTCTCCAGCTCCGGACGCTGTTTGAGTTCGTTTTTTACCCGCGCGCGAATGGCGGCGTCGCTCATGTCGACGCGCTTCATCTGCCGGATGCAGCCGGTGGTGAGGGGCATGGAAAAACCGACGAAAATGGAAAGCAAAACAGCAAAACGAAAGTTCATAGCATGCTCCTGATATCCGTCCTGCCAGCTTGTTTGACGGAGTGTTTCATTGTACAATTTTGCCGGAAACGCCAATAGGCCCGCCGTTTCCTTTCCCACATGAAAATCCTTCTGGCTACGGGTAATCCGCACAAGGCACGCGAGGTCGCGCCGCTGCTGTCCGGCATCGACGTCGAGCTGCTGACGCTCGCCGACCTGCCCGAGATCCCCGCCGTCGTGGAAGACGGCGCGACACTCGACGCCAATGCCCGCAAGAAGGCGCTCGAGCCGGCCGCCGCTTCCGGGCTATGGACGCTCGCCGACGATACCGGACTGGAGGTGGAGGCTCTCGACGGCGCTCCCGGGGTGTACTCCGCGCGCTATGCGGGGGAGGGCTGCGACTTCGCGGCTAATATCGAGAAGCTCCTGCGCGAGCTGCGGGGCGTGCCGGAGGCGCGGCGCGGCGCCGCCTTCCGTACCGTCGTGGCGTTGGCCTCCCCGTCGGGAGAGGTGCGCTGCGTCGAAGGCCGGCTGGACGGCCGTATCGCGGAAGCGGCGGCCGGCGGCGGCGGTTTCGGCTATGATCCGCTCTTTTTCGTCCCCGAGCTGGGACGAACGCTGGCCGAGATCAGCGCCGAAAAGAAGAATGAGATCAGCCATCGCGGCCGCGCGATCCGGGCTATCGTTCCCGCGCTGCGGGACGTGATCGCCGCCGCCTCAACCGCATGAAGATTCCCGCGGCGGGCGCACTTGCGCTTATGCTGGCGGTCGGTGCCGCCGCCTGGGCGGCGAAGACCGACGGGGTCCGGCAGCTCACCTACTGGGATCAGATCATGCAGGCGCAGAGCCGCAAGTGGATGTCCCGCGGCTCCGAGCAGATGCGCCAGGGGAAGTATGAGGACGCCGTTGAGCAGTTCGCCAAGGCCGCGGTGGCCGACCCCGAGGATCCTCAAGCGCACCGCTTGCTCGGCGTTTCCTACTACTGGGCGGGCCGCGTCGATCAAGCGGAGATCGAGATTCGTGAGAGCCTGCGCCTGGAGCCGAAAAGCAGCCAGGGGCATCTCCTGCTCGGAATCATCCAGGCCTGGAAGGGCGAACTGGAACTCGCCTATTCATCGTTTAAGCGTGCCTCCCGCATCGAGCCCGAGCGCGCCGACATCCAGATGAATCTCGGTTCCATGGAAGAGACGCTCGGGATGTATCCCGAGGCGCTGGCGCATTTTCGCAAGGCCGCCGAACTGGACAAGAAGCACCCGCTGTATCACTTCCAGCTCGGCATGATTTACCGGCGGCTCGGGCGTGAAGAGGAGGCGATCGACTCCATGCGCCAAGCCATACGGCTTTTCCCCGGCTTCGAAGACGCCATGCTGGAGCTGGGTGCGATATACGAGCGCATCGGCCGGAAGACGGAAGCGCTGCGGATGTTCGAGAAGTCTGTTCGGCTCAAAGAGCGCGACTCGGTCGCCCGCTTCCGGCTGGCCCGGCTGTATCTTGACCAGGGGAAGACGGAGAAGGCGCGGGCGGTGCTGCGGGAGGTCTTTCACTTGACGCCCGCGGACCAGCTGGGCGGTCTGGCGCTGTCGCTTTCCTTCGGCGGCAAGCCCACTGGGGGCGGGGAGGAGGCGAAACCCAATCCCGCGGCTCCCGATGAAAGCACTCCCGGCGCCGCCGGCCCGCTTGACGTGCTCAAGCGCAACCTGGAGCGCATCCCGTTGGATCAGGATGCGGTGCTTAATGCGGATGTAGTGTTTCTGTCGCCGTCGAAGCTGGTGGAGCGTGAACGGCGGGAGGGCCCGTCCTCGCTCAAGAATGCGCTGGAGCGCGCGGGAAAGGTTCCGTCAGGGACCACGCTCGGCGCCCAGCGCGAATTTCAACTGGCGGCGGGGAGCGCCGAGGCGCGGGCGCGGCAGATCGCGGAGGTCGTCAATGACCTGCGGGAAGTGCTGGATACCGCGCCGCCCGGAGCCGAGACGCGCTTCGGGATGAAGCTCAACTTCACCAGCGCGGCGAAAGGCGCTGCCGGCGCCAAGCAAGGGAAAAAGGCCAAGGTCGCTTATCAGCCCCGGGATGTGGGCAACGATATGGGGCTGTGGGTCAAAGGTACGGGCTGGATGATCTTGGTCGACGAGCAGCTGACGCAGCGCGGTGAGACCATGGCGCACGCGGACAGCGCCGACTGGTGGAGCGTCGAAGGTATCGGGCTCGCCATCATGGGACGCGCGGAGCGGGCCGCGGCCGCGTTCGCGGAGGCTTTGCGGCTTGATGCCGGCAACGAGCTGGCCCATCTGGGTATCGGCGTCACCCGCGTCATTTCCGGCGACGAAGAGGGGGCGGTCGCCGCTTACCGCCGCGCGTTGGAAATCAATCCCAAAAATCGCGCCGCCGCCGACGGATTGAAATGGCTGCTGCGCAAGCCCGCCGGGGAGGAAGAGAAGCCATGAAGGATTCGCGCATCATGGGCCGCGTCCGCCGCATCCATTTCGTCGGCATCGGCGGTATCGGGATGAGCGGGATCGCGCAGGTGCTTTTGAACCTCGGCTATCAGGTCGCCGGCTCGGATCTCAAGCCGACCGAGCTGACCCGGCGCCTGGCGGCGGGCGGCGCCCGAATATTTACCGGCCACCGGGCCGGCAACATCCGCGGCGCCGAGGTCGTGGTGGTCAGCTCCGCGGTCGCCCGGTCCAACCCGGAGGTCCGCGCCGCGCGGGCCGGAGGAATCCCCGTGATACCGCGCGCCGAGATGCTGGCCGAGCTCGCGCGCCTCAAGAAGACCGTGACGGTATCGGGCACGCACGGCAAGACGACGACGACGGCGATGACCGCCGTGGCGCTGGCGGCCGCCGGGGCCGATCCGACCATGATCGTCGGCGGCCAGCTGGCGAACATCGGCTCCAATGCCCGCTTGGGCATGGGCGAGCTCCTCGTCGCCGAGGCCGACGAGTCGGACGGCTCATTCCTGCGCCTGCGGCCGCTGGTTACGGTGGTGACGAATATCGATTCCGATCACCTCGACCATTACGGCAGCTTCGGCGCGCTGAAGAAGGCGTTTTTGACGCATATCCATTCCGTGCCCTTTGACGGCGTCGCCGTGCTGTGCCTGGACGATCCTGTCGTGCGCGCGCTGCTGGCGCAGGTCGACCGGCCGGTCGTGACCTACGGCTTGCGCCAGGGGGCGGACTGGCGCGGCCGGATACTGCCGGACAAGCGGAGCCGGAATTGGGGGATGCGCGTCGCGCTCTATCGCAAGGGACGCAAGGCCGGCACGCTGACGCTTAAAGTTCCCGGCCGCCACAACGCGCAGAATGCCTTGGCCGCGGTCGCGGTCTGCTCGTGGCTGGGGATGGATCTTAAAAAGACGCTGCGCGGCCTGGCGTCGTACGACGGCGTCGGCCGCCGGCTCGACCGCCTGGGTGAGGCGGCCGGCGTGACCTTTATCGACGATTACGGGCATCATCCGACCGAGCTCCGGACGGTGCTGGAGACGGTGCGCTCGCGGATGACGCGGCGGCAGCGCCTGGTGGCGATCTTTCAGCCGCATCGCTACAGCCGGACCAAAGCGCTGCACCGCAGCTTCGGCCCGGCGCTGGCCCTGGCGGATAAAGCCTATGTGATGGAGATCTACGCGGCGGGAGAAAAGCCCCTGCGCGGGGTGACTTCCAGGCTCATCCTGGAGGCCGCGCGGCGCAGCGGCGCCGACGCGCATGCGTACACCCGCGTCGTGGATCTCGTTCGCGAGCTCAAGCCGGGCGATGTCGTGGTAACGCTGGGAGCCGGCGATGTCTGGAAGACCGGCCTTGATCTTCTACGGCGGCTTGATCGCCGCACTCTGGCTTCGATCTGATGCCCGCGAAGCTCGACCAGCACTTCCTCATCGACGGCGCGGCGGCCGACAAAATCGTGGCGGCCGCCGAGCTGCGCGGCGGCGAGCGGGTGGTTGAGATCGGACCGGGCCGGGGCGTTTTGACGGAGCGGCTGCTCGGCGTCGGCGCCCGGGTCACCGCCGTGGAGTTCGACCCGGAGCTGGCCGACCGGCTGCGCCGCAAGTATATCGATGGGAACCTCGACGTTATCCATAGTGACTGGCTCAGGCTTGATCTGTCGTCTCTGCCGGCGCCGGCGAAAATCGTTTCCAATCTGCCGTATTCGGTGGCGACGCCGATCCTGCAGCGGCTGCTGGACTGGCCGGCCTGGACGATCGCGGTGCTGATGTTTCAGAAGGAGGTCGCCGATCGCATCCTCGCGCCGGAGGGAACCAAGCCGTACGGGATACTGAGCCTCTCGGTGCGCATCAAGGCCGATGCCGAGCGCCTCTGCGACGTCGGGCGGGAGAGCTTCCGCCCGCCGCCCAAGGTCGAGTCGTCGGTTGTCGTGCTGCGGCGCCTGAGCCGCACGCGTCTCCCCAATGAAGTGGCGGAGCGGGATTTTTTTCGCGTCGTCAAGGCGGCGTTCGGCCAGCGGCGAAAGATGGCGGCGAAAAACCTCGCCGCCGAGTTCGGCGCCGAGCGCGCGGCGGTGGAGAAGCATTTTCGCGCCTGCTCCCTGCGCAAGGACGCGCGGGCCGAGACCGTGCCCCTGAAGGCGTTTATCGAGCTCACCCAGCGGCTCTGCGAGAGCGGGGCGTAAAGAACCGCGCTCCGGCCGCGGGGTAGGACGCGGCCGAAGCGCGGAGTACGGCTGAGATATCCCTCAGGGAGCGGGGGTCAGCGCGGTAATGGGCGCCAGGAACGTCGCCAGCAGAAAGAGTGCGGCGCAGGCCTTCACCAGTACCGTCCATTCACGCCGAGTCCAGTTGCGGGTCATCAGACCTCCACGGTTTTACCATCCCCGGACGGGGACGCTCGGCGGGTCACCAACAGCCTTGATTGTAACAGGAAAACCTTTATTTTTCCAGTGCGTCGACTAACTTTCTCCCTTTACCCATTCCCTCATCAGTCGATTGACCTGCGTCTGGTAGGGCACTCCCAGTAATTCCGCTTTGCTGCGAAAAGACGAAAGCACGTTTTCTGGTATGCGAATACTGATAGGACGGCTTTTGGCGGGGACATTTCTTACGTGCAATATGCGCACGTCATCCAGCCATTTAACAATTTGCTCCGGTGTGAGCTTGCGGCATTGCGTTAGATATTCCGGCGTGAATTTTTGGATAGCCTTCATGAATTTGCCTGCAAAGCCTTCACGTCTTCTATGTCCTGCTCCCTTCCGGCGGCCTTTTTCATCGCAATCAGGTCTTTCTTCGCTATAACTCGAAGCATATACTTGCCGGATTGAATCTTCTTCGATTTCATCTTCTTTAAGTCGTGCGTAATGATAATGTCAATTACTTCAGAGGAATCAGATGGGTTCTGGAAAGTCCATGCCTTAAGGTTCTTGTTGTCGATATATTCCTGGCGGAAATTGAACATTTGCTCAGCATTAATGGGCTGCCGGGACTTTAATCCGATGCTCGCAAGGGCTTCTTCGACGCCTAGGATGTTTTTTTTGTCGAGTTTTATGACAATATCGATATCGTATGTGGCCCGTAGGGCGCCGTGGAATGCGAGCGCATGTCCGCCCGCGATCGCATATGCGATTCCCCGCGATTCCAGCGCTTCAGCCATCCGGTAAATTAAAGCCACTGTATATACAAGTATATACAGTTTGCCGAATTATGCAAGACCCAGACAATACGGCTCCCCGCGGTCCGCAAGGGGGGGTTAGCCGCGGCAGCGCAGGGCGCTCAGCGCGTCACGGAAGGCGGCCAGGGCCGTTTCCACCGGGATGTCCCGGCAGGATTCCCAATCTTCGGCTACGGCGCAGAAATGCGGCGCGGCGCCCGACGGGCGGGGCATCCACACGGTCTGCGTGTAGCGGCTCAGCAGCGAGAATGTCGGCGCTCCCGCGGCGATCGCGAGATGGGTCGTGCCGGTGCAGTTGCCGGCGAAGATATGCAGTTCCCTGAGCAGGGCGGCGGCGGCGCCCAGCGGCAGCGCTTCGAGCACGGGAAGGGGGCGGTTCAGGCGCGCGGCGACGTCTTGTACGGCTGCCGTCTCGCCGGGTCCCGCCATGAAAAACGGAAACAGACCGTCCATTTCCTGCAGCCGCCCGGCGAAAGCCGCGAACTTCTCCCGCGGCCAGCGGTTTTCCCGCTTTTTGAAGTTTCCCGGAAAGATGCCGACGAGACGAGCCGCGGCGGGGGCGCCGATAGCCCGGAGAGCGGCGGCCGCCGCGCGCCGGTCCGCCTCCGTGAGCCTGATGCGCGGCGTGGGGGCATAGGGCGCGTCGATCGCTTGCGCCAGCCGGCCGTAGCGGTCCAGCATATGCTCTTTTTCGCCGGGGGCCTCCAATAGATGGGAGAAGGCTCCGTTGCCGTGCTTCTTGCGGAAAGCGATTTTGACGCGGGCGGAGGCCAGGCGGGCCAGCATCCAGGCCGAGCGCGAGAACGACGGATTCAAGTCGATGAGGAGGTCGGCCCGGCGGGCCGCCAGCCCTGCCGTCAGCGCCAGATTGGCCAGCGGGCGGTGGAAGCGTCCCAGTACGCGCACCTCGTCGACGTCGGGGATCAGGCGCGCGGCCGCGATGCCTTGTTCGCCGGTGATGAGGGTGATTCGCGCCGCGGGGAATTTGCCGCGCACGGCCGCGACGGCCGGGGTTGAAATCAGCAGGTCGCCGATCCGGCCGATCCAGAGCAGGACCACATCTTGAATATCGTCGGATAGTGCAAGCATGGGCGGAATATCTTATCATAAGGGGTCGTTTTGCCACTTTGAGGAAAAAGGATGATTCCGCCGAACGATTTCCGGAAGGGGCTCTTTTGATCAAGGGCATCATCTTCGACATCGATAATACGCTGACCGACTTCATGCGCACTAAGCGCGCGGCGGTCGACGCCGCGGTCGAGCGGATGATCGACGCCGGTCTGCGCGTCGAGCAGCAGCAGATGGTCGATAAGATCTTCGACCTGTACTGGAAGGAGGGCGTTGAGGATCAGCAGATCTTCGATAAGGTTCTTATGAAGGAGTTCGGGGAGATCGACTACAAGATCCTCGCCGCCGGCGTCGTGGGCTATCGCCGGGCCAAGGCCGGCGCCCAGGTCCTATACCCGAACGTCAGCCGGACCTTGATCGAGCTCACCCGGCGCGGCCTGGACATGACGGTGATCTCCGACGCGCCCAAGCTCGAGGTCTGGCTGCGTATCGCGGGGCTGGGGCTGCACCATTTTTTCGCCCATATCATCACTTCCGAGGACTTCGGCGTGCATAAGCCCGACCCTAAGCCGTTTCTACAGGCGCTGGAAGCGCTGGGCACCAGGCCGGCAGAGACCTTGATGGTCGGCGACTGGGCCGAACGCGATATCGCCGGAGCCAAGAAGCTCGGCATCCGCACCGCCTGGGCCAAGTACGGCGATACGCATGACACGCAGGTTTCCGGCGCCGACTTCGAATTGGACGATATCTCGGATATACTTGCCGTCGTGGAGAACAGCATGCAGGAGAAAGACGGTGTTTAACGGTCGGGCGCGCGCCATGCTATTGGGAAGCTGCCTCGCTTTCGCGGGGGCGGCGAATGCGGTGCAGATCGAATACTATGACGGCGCTAAAGGTTTTGCGCCGGCGGGCGAGCCGGCGCCGCCGTTGGAAGTGGCCGCGGGCCAAGCCTTCGTTCGCTTCGCTGACGGCACGTCCGCAGCCGATAAAGAGAGCAGGGTTTCGTCGTTAAGCGCAAAGATTACAGGCGAGACGGGCGGCGGCGTCTGGACCTTGGTCGAACTGCCCGCGGGCATGCGGGTCAAGCAGGGAGTCGAAGCTCTGGCCGCTCTGCCCGGCGTGATCACGGCCCAGCCGAACCTGATCTTCCGTCTTAACCGGCTGCCCAGCGATCCGCTGGCGCTGAGCCAGTACCACCTTAACAAGACCAACGCTTTCGCCGCCTGGGAATATGATACGGGCGGTTCGAACGAAGTCACCATAGTGGTGATTGACGCCGGAGTGGACTTCACCCATCCGGACCTTGCCGCCAAGAGGGTCGTCGGCGCCAGCCGAGCCTGTTTCAATAACCTCGCCTGCGCGGCGGAGGCGCCGGATACGGGCAATGTCGCCTGCAACCATGGGACGCGGGTCGCCGGGGTGGCGGCCGCCTCCGGCGACAATGGGCAGTTCGGCGCCGGCCTATCATGGGGCGCCAAGGTCATCTCGGTGCGGATCTTCGATACCGCCGCCTGCAACGATGACTGCGGCCCCGGGACCTGCGTGACCACCGAAAGCGATGTCGTGCGCGCCATTGACTATGCGACGACGCTGCAAGGCGTCGGCGGCATCGGCAAGGTCGTCATCAATATGAGCATCGGCGGGCCCTGCGAATGCGGTTCGACGATCAAGCTCGTCGATAGCGCCAATTGCGCGGGCGCCAACGGGGCGATTACGACATCGATTTTCAATGCGCAGGCGGCGGGCGTGGTCCTGATCGCGGCGGCGGGTAACTATCCGGGCTCTACCAATGGCGGCCCGGTGCAGGCGCCCGGCAACTGCGAGCATGTTATCCCCGTCGGCGCCACCGACGAAAGCGACAGCGTGGCGGGATTCTCCGCCCGCGGCTCTTCGCTGGCCGCGCACGGCGTGGTCGCGCCCGGCGTTAACGTCCAGACGACCGATATCGGCGGCGGCATGGCGGCGGCCAACGGCACCTCGTTCTCGGCGCCCATCGTGGCCGGGGTCGCGGCGCTCATTTTGTCGGCGAACCCGACGATCAGCACCACCAGCCTCAAGGCCGCGATGCGCAATTCGGCCGACGGCATCGGGGTGTCGAGCCTGGGCCTGGCGCACGGCGCTTCGGGGACGACGGCCGGCGCCGGACGGATCAACGCCTTCAAGGCGATGCGGCTGGCGCTGGGCAAGACGACCTTCGAGGGCGACGAGCGGGCCATCGGCTTTCCCAACCCCTTCCGTCCGACAACGCATGGGACCGCCACCCTCACGATTCCGTCCGGGCTGCAGGGCAAAAACCCCAAGATCAGGCTCTATACCATGGATGGGAAGCTGGTCCGCGATATGGGAGCCAATACAACCTGGGACGGACGCAACGACAGCGGGCTGGATGTGGCCACCGGGGTCTACCTGTTTCTGGTGGAAACGGATAAGGGGCAGGAGCGCGGCCGGATTGCCGTTATCCGTTGAATGGACCGAGGTTTTTTGATAGCGTTTAACCGCACGCGTGAACGCCGGATCGCCGCGAAAGTGACCCGGGCGGACACGTTGGAAACACGCAGCCGCGGGCTTCTCGGCAAGTCGCGGATGGACCCGGAAGAGGGGCTGTGGATCGATCCGTGTCCCATGATCCACACCTTTTTTATGCGGTTTTCGATCGACGTTCTGTTTCTGGACAAGGGACTTCGTGTTCGCCGCGTAATGGAAAACTTGCGGCCGTGGCGGCTTTCCCCATGGGTGTTCACCGCGCAGAGCGTGCTCGAGCTCCCGGGGGGCAAGCTGCGGGGGTCGGTCGTCAAAGGCGACGTACTGGAGTTTCAGCACGATGAGTGAAGCCGAAAATGCGGAATTTATAACGCCTGCGGGCATCGAGATCCGGCGCGCCTACGACGCCGCCGATCGCGATACGCGCGACCCGCAGTACGAAGCCGCCAAGCTCGGACGAGCCGGCGAGGCGCCTTTTACCCGCGGCATCCAGAAGACGATGTACCGCGGGCGTCTGTGGACGATGCGCCAGTATGCGGGCTTCGGGACCGCCGAGCAGACCAATGAGCGCTTTCGTTGGCTGCTCGAGCAGGGCCAGACCGGCCTGTCGGTCGCTTTTGACCTGCCGACTCAGATGGGCTACGACGCCGATCAGCCGCCGGCTGCCGGCGAGGTCGGGCGCGTCGGCGTCAATATTCAGACGCTCGACGACATGGAGGCGCTGTTCGACGGCATTCCGCTCGATAAGGTTTCGACCTCGATGACCATCAATGCGACGGCGCCGGTCCTGCTCGCGATGTACTCGGCGGTCGCCAAGAAGCAGGGCGCGGCGGTCGACTCCCTGCGCGGCACGGTGCAAAACGATATCCTCAAGGAGTACCTCGCCCGCGGGACCTACATCTACCCTATCGACCAAGGCATGCGCCTCGCGGCGGACACCATCGAGCATGCGACGCGCCATATGCCGCAGTGGTATCCGATCTCCATCTCCGGCTATCATATCCGCGAGGCGGGAGCGGACGCCGTCCAGGAGCTCGCCTTCACTTTGGGCGACGCCGAAGCCTATATCCGCGAGCTGCTCGATCGCGGGCTCGCCATCGACGATTTCGCGCCGCGCCTGACCTTCTTTTTCGGCTGCCACAACCACATCCTCGAAGAGATCGCGAAGTTCCGCGCGGCGCGGCGCATCTGGCATCGGATGATGACCGAAGAGTACGGCGCCAAGGATCCGCGGAGCTTCAAGCTGCGCTTTCACGTGCAGACCTGCGGCTCGACGCTTACCAGCCGCCAGCCGCAAAACAACGTCATGCGGGTGGCCCTGCAGGCGCTGGCCGCCGCGCTGGGCGGCTGCCAATCCCTGCATACCAACTCCTATGACGAAGCCCTCGCCCTGCCGACCCAGGAATCGGCCGAGATCGCGCTGCGTACGCAGCAGATCCTGGCGTTCGAGACCGGCATCGCCGATACCGTCGATCCGCTGGCCGGGGCCTATGCGATTGAAGCGCTGACCGATGAGATGGAGGAGAAGGTCATGGCGACCCTCAAGCGCGTGCGCGAGCTGGGCGGGATGCGGACGGCGATAGCCAAGGGCGTCGCGCAGCAGGAGATTCAGGAGTCCTCCTACCGCTATCAGATGGACATCGAGCGCCGCCGGCGCCGCATCGTGGGCGTCAACTGCTACGAAGGCGGCGGGGAGGCGGACGTGCGCCCGGACCTGCTCAAAGTCTCGCCCAAGATCGAGCAGGAGCGGCGGGCTCATCTCGCCGCGTTCCGTCGCCGGCGCGCCGGCAAGGCGGCCGAGCGCGCGCTCAAGGAGCTCGCCGCCGCGTCCGGCGCACCGCAAGAGAACCTTTATCCGCATATCCTCCACTGCGTAGAATCCCGCGCTTCGTTGGGCGAAATCTGCGACACACTCCGCAAGCAATTCGGGGAATACCATGGCAGTTAAGGGACTGGCGCGGCGCAAGACCGTCGCGGAGATCGTACAGGAGCGCAAGCTTGTCAGCGACAAGGATTTTAAGAAGGCGCAGCTCGAAGCCGACCAGAAGAGCATGTCGCTGCAGGAAGCTCTTATCGAGCTCAAGGCGATCAATAAGGCCAAGCTCCTGAAGGTCCTGTCGGAGGACTGGCAGGTCAAGGCGGTGGATGTCAGCCAGATGGAGATTGACGATGAGGTCGTCAAGATCCTCCCCGAGGCGGTGGCTAAACGGCACCAGGCGATCCCGTTCGCCAAGGAAGAGTCCATCCTGTTCGTCGCCATGGCCGATCCCAAAGATTTCTTTGTGACCGAAGATATCCAGCTGCGTACGGGCCTCGAGATTCAGCCCTATCTGGCGATGCCGTGGGACATTATCGCGGCGATCGATACGGCCTACGGCCACGCCGGCGGCGGCAAGAACAGCGACGAGGCTCTTGAGACTTTGATGGAGGACGTGGGGGCGGATGGCCCGCCGGAAGACTCCGACGGCATCGAGCGGGCCGAGGAGGTCTCCGACATTTCCGACGTCGACGCCTCGGCGCCCGAGGTGGAGAAGTGGGTCAACGCGATATTTCTCGCCGCGCTTAAGGCCAAGGCCTCGGATATTCACATCGAGCCCTTTGAGGATCCATCGGGCAAGCACAACCGCATTCTCCTGCGCTTTCGCACCGACGGCGTCCTTAAGTCCGGACCGTTCAAGATCCCATGGGCCTACCGACAGGCTATTTCGGCCAAGCTCAAGATTCTAACCAACTCGATGAACCTGACCGAGCGGCGCATCCCGCAGTCGGGCCGCATCCAAATCCTCGCCGGCGGCAACCCTATCGAGTTCCGCGTTGAAATCGTTCCCACTGTTTACGGCGAATCGGCCGTGCTGCGTATTCTCGACCGCCGTTCCATTCAGGTCGACATCGAAGTCATGGGCTTTATGGACGATACCAAGGCCAACCTTCTCGGCATGCTCCAGGGCATCGGCGGCAAGAAGAACTTCGGCCTCATCCTGGTCTGCGGCCCGACGGGTTCCGGAAAATCCACGACGCTCTATTCGTGCCTCAACTACATCAACCGCCCCGACATCAAGATCCTGACCGCCGAGAACCCCGTCGAATACAACCTCGACGGCGTCATCCAGGTACCGGTCAACCCGGACTTGAAGCTCGGCGGCAACAAGTGCTTCGACTTCGCGGCGGCGCTGCGCTCATTTCTGCGTCTCGACCCGGACGTCATCATGGTCGGTGAAATTCGCGACGGTGAGACGGCGCATATCGCCATGGAGGCCGCGATGACCGGTCACTTGGTGTTCTCGACGATTCACACCAATGACTCGACGTCGACCCTGTCGCGTATCGCCGAAATGGGCGTGCCGACCTATATGGTCGCCTCGACGATGAAGGCGATCCTTGCCCAGCGTCTCGGCCGCCGCATCTGCAAAGACTGCAAGGTCGAGGTCGATATGAAGGCGGAGGAGGTCGAGATCTTCAAGGAGTATGGAGTCGAGCCGCCGGAGAACAGAAAGCTGTGGAAGGGCGCGGGCTGCGAAAGCTGCAAGGATTCCGGCTTTAAGGGCCGGTTGGGCTTTCACGAGCTTCTCGTTATGGTCGACGATATCCGCAAGCAGTGCCTGATCAGTTTGGCGTCGACCGATGTCCTGCCGGTCGCCATAAAGCACAGCCCCGATTTCCGCACCATCATGCAGGACGGTCTCGAGAAGGTCAGGATGGGCTGGACCACGGTCCGTGAGGTGCTCGGCGGGCAGCAGGACGAAGAGGAAGAGGAGCCGAAGCCCGTCGAGGAGGAGAAGAAATAATGGAAACTCCCAACAACGGAGCCGCCAGCCAGGCCGACGGGTCGGTGCACGATACGGCGCTCGCGCTCGAGCTGTTCTCTATCGCCGGCTCTCTCAACTCGACTCCCGATCTGGACTATCTGCTGGAAAAGATCGGCGCCGCGGCCGAGCGGCTGCTGGATTCGGACGCCAGCGCGACCATGCTCCTTACCGACGACAAGAAGAGCTTGTACTTCAAGGTCGCCGGCGGCGAAGCCGGCAAGAAGCTGAAAAAAATGACGCTCCCCGTCGGCCAGGGCATCGCCGGCTGGGTGGCTCAGCACGGCAAGCCCGAGATCGTTCCCGACACCACCGTGGACGAACGCTTTGCCGGGCAGTTCGACAAGAAATCCGGCTTCATCACCAAGAGCTTGATCTGCGTGCCGATGTTCTTCCGCGGCGAGCTGATCGGCGTCGCCGAAGTGCTCAATAAGCGCAACGGAACCTATACCGAGAAAGATGTGAGCCTGCTCTCCAGCGTCGCCAGCCTGGCTTCGGTGGCGATCACCAATACCCGCATCATCCAGGAGCAGAAGAACTTTTTCTCGCATGTGCTTGAGCTGCTGGTAAGCATGATCGAGGTCTCGCAGCCTAATATGCTCGAGCATCCCAACCGGTCCGCGCGCCTGGCGTGCGCCGTCGCCCGCGCCCTGGGCTACGACGAGTACCAGTACCGGATGGTGTATTACGCGGGGCTCCTGCATGATATCGGCTTCGTCGGCTTCAAGAATCCGAAAATCCTCGCTGATATGGGGATCAGCAAACCCGTCATGGAGGTGCATCCGATAATCTCCTTCAAGATGCTGCAGGGCATCAAGATGCTGGAGGGCGCCCTGCCGATCATAAAGCACCACCATGAGACCTACGACGGCAACGGCTATCCCGGACGGCTCAAAGGCGAGGAGATCCCCGAAGGCGCGCGCATCCTCGGCTGCACCGAGGCTTTGGAAGACCTGCGGCTGCTGGGCGGGCTGAAGCATGCCGAGCTCTATGCGCGCGGTATCAAGGAGCTCAAGGACGGCAAAGGTGCCCGCTTCGATCCCAATATCGCTGATGTTATGGTCCAGATTCTCGAGACGCAGGAGGGCTTGTGGTAGACACAAAAAAACGCCGTATCCTGATCGCGAAACCGGGCCTGGACGGCCATGACCGCGGCGCGAAGGTGATCGTTCGCTCCCTGCGGGATGCGGGCTTTGAGGTGATCTATACCGGTATCCGTCAGACCGCGGAGATGATAGCGCGTACGGCGCTGCAGGAAGACGTGGACGCCGTCGGACTGTCGCTGCTGTCGGGTTCGCATATGACGCTGTTTCCGAAGGTGATCGAGCTGCTGAAGAAAAGCGGACTCGACAATGTGCTGGTGCTCGGCGGCGGCATTATCCCCGATGAGGATGTTCCCCTGCTGAAGAAAAAGGGTGTCGCCGAGGTTTTTGGCCCAGGCACCTCGACCGACGATATCGTGAGCTTCCTGCGCGCTCGCTTTGCGCAGGAGGCGGCACCGTCCAAGCCACGGGCCTCCGCCAAGAAGAAGAAAAAGAAGTCCCGGAATGCCGGCCGCTAAGGCTCAGCCTACCGATCCCGCCCGGCTGGCGGAGCGTGTATGCGCCGGCGATCCGGCGGCGCTTGCCCGGGCGCTGACTTGGGTTACCAACGAGTCCGCGGGCCACGAGCAGGTCAGCCGCGCTTTGTTCGCCAGCCACGGCCGCTCGCACAAGGTCGGCCTGTGCGGGGCGCCGGGCAGCGGCAAGTCCTCGCTCGTCAGCCGCCTGGTGAGCTGGTACCGCCGGAGCGGCCGCACGGTGGGCGTCCTCGCGGTCGATCCGACGAGTCCCTTTACCGGCGGTGCTTTTCTCGGCGACCGGCTGCGCATTCAAGAGCATGCGCTCGACGAGGGCGTCTTCATGCGCAGCCTCGCGACGCGGGGAATGATGGGGGGGCTCAACGCCAATATTTTCGGCGCCATTCATGTGCTGGAGGCCTATGGCTTCGACGTCGTCATCATCGAGACTGTGGGTACCGGGCAGGACGAGGTGGATATCGCGGAAGTGGCCGATACTGTGGTTTGCGTTACGGCGCCCTACCAAGGGGACGAATACCAGGCGATGAAGGCGGGCGCGATGGAGATCGCCGATGTTTTCGCGGTCAATAAGGCGGACCTCGAAGAGGTGGACCGCGCGGTGGCGGCGCTGCGCGACGCCTTGAGCCTGGGCGAGCAGGATGAGAACGCGTGGTCCAGCACGGTCATGGCGGTCTCGGCGCTCACCGGGCGCGGCATCGATGAGCTGTGTGCCCGGATCGAGGAGCATCGCGAGTTTCTGGCCTCTTCCCCGGAGGGGCGGGAGCGCAAGCGCAAGCAGCTGCGCCGGGAGCTGTCGCTGCTGATTTCCAAGCGTATCTACCGCGATACGCTTGAACGCATTACCGACCGGCACCTCGAGCAGCTGCTCGAGAAGAAGACCGACCCGCACACGCTGGGGCGGCGGCTCATACGGGCGGACAAAAAATGAAGATCGACCACGTGGGCATCGCCGTCAAGGATATCGAGAGCGCCATACGGTTTTATGCCGAGTCGTTCGGAATGCGGGTTCTGCATCGCGAGGAAGTGGCGAGCCAGCAGGTGCGTGTGGCTTTTCTCGCCGGCAACGCCGGCGAAGCCTCGGTGGAGCTGCTGGAGCCCGTCGGGAGCGGCGGCGCGATCGCGCGTTTTATTGAGCAGCGCGGTCCGGGCATACACCATCTCGCGCTGCATACCGACCGGATCACCGAGGATATGACGCGGCTGCGAGCGGGGGGGACGCCGCCCATTGAGGACGCTCCCCGTCCCGGCGCCCGCGGTCATAAGGTTTGTTTCCTGCACCCCAAGCACTGCGAAGGCACGCTTATAGAATTGGTGGACGATAGTCTGACGCCAAGAGAGGCGGCATGAAGATAATCAGCGACAAGACAGCCGAATTATTGAGGCGCACGAAGCGCGCCATGGCGGGCGGCGGCCCGGAGCGGTTGCGCGCGCAAAGGAAGTCCGGCAAGCTGCTCGCGCGCGAGCGGATCGATCTGCTGCTCGACGAGGACAGTTTCCAAGAGATCGACTTGCTGCGGCAGACCCGCTCGCGTGACTTCGGGCTGGCCGACAAGGAACTCCCGGCCGACGGGGTCGTCACTGGGATGGGACGCATCCAGGGGCGTAATGTCTGCGTCTACAGCCAGGACTTCACCGTGCTCGGCGGCTCGCTCGGCCTGGCGCATGCGGAGAAGATCTGCAAGATTATGGACCTGGCGCTGGAGAGCGGGGTGCCGGTTATCGGCTTGTGCGATTCCGGCGGCGCGCGCATTCAGGAAGGGGTAGACGCGCTCGGGGGCTACGCCGAGATATTCTATCGCAATGTCCTCGCTTCCGGCCGCGTGCCGCAGATTTCGGCCATTCTCGGCCCCTGCGCCGGCGGCGCCGTGTACTCGCCCGCCATCACCGACTTCGTCTTCATGGTTAAAGGGACCAGCCACATGTTCATCACCGGTCCGGAAGTGATCCGCGCGGCGACCGGCGAGGAATGCGACTTCGAGACGCTCGGCGGCACGGAGGCGCACAGCACCAAGTCGGGCGTCGCGCACTTCGTCGCCAATTCTGAACAGGCCTGTTTCCGCCAGATCCGGGAGCTTTTCGGATTCTTGCCGCAAAACTGCCAGCAGAAGCCCAAGTCCGTGCGTGCCATCGATGATCCGCGGCGCGAGTCGGAGACGCTGGAGAAGATTTCGCGGCTGGACCCGAAGCGTCCTTACAGCGTGCACGCGGTCATTCGGGAGATCGCGGACGAGGCGAGCTTTTTTGAGGTGCACAAGGGCTTCGCGCAGAACATCGTCTGCGGCTTCATCCGGCTCGACGGGTATTCGGTCGGCGTGGTCGCCAATAACTCCAAGGTGCGATCCGGGGCGCTCGATATCGACGCTTCCGATAAAGGGGCGCGGTTCGTGCGCTTCTGCGACGCTTTCAGCATCCCGTTGCTGACGCTGGTCGATGTGCCGGGGTATTGGCCCGGCGTCGAGCAGGAGCACGGCGGCATTATCCGCAAGGGCGCGAAGCTGCTCTATGCGTACTGCCAGGCGACGGTGCCGAAGCTAACGGTGATTCTACGCAAGGCGTACGGCGGCGCTTATGATGTGATGAGCTCCAAGCATGTGGGCGGCGATATGAACTTCGCTTGGCCCGGCGCGGAAATCGCCGTGATGGGACCGCAGGGCGCAGTTAATATCCTGTTTGCGCGCGAGATCCGTAAAGCCGCGAACCCGAAACTACGGCGCGATGAGCTTATCCAGGACTATACCACGAAGTTCGCCAATCCTCTGCTGGCGGCGCAGCGCGGCTACATCGACGAGGTGATCGAGCCGAAGAAGACGCGGCCGAAGCTGGTCCAGGCTCTGCGATTTCTCAAAGACAAGAAAGTCGAACGGATATTCAAGAAGCATGGGAATATCCCGCTTTAACGGCGGGAAGGTACTCGTCTGCGCGGCCGGCGCGGCGGTGCCTATCGCTTTTTCCCCGTGGTTGAACTCCGTATTCATCCTGCCTAAGGCCGCGGTCTGCGCGGCCGCGGTCACCGTCTTCGTCGGCCTGCTGCTGCGCGACGGCGGCTGGCGGGAGCTGCGGACTTCCGTGGACTTGCCGCTGTTCGCTTTCATCGCCGCCGCAGCGCTGTCGGCGGTCGTTTCGCTCGATCCCCGGCTGAGCTGGTTCGGACAGGAGCAGGACATTCTTTTCTGTATGGCCGGTATCGCCGGCTGCGCGGCGGCCTTCTATCTGGGAGCGTGGGCGGGGCGGCAGGGAGCGCTGCCGGCGCTCATTCTGTGGACGGTGGCGGCCGCCGTGCCGGTCGCCTTCCTGGCGGTTCTGCAAGCGGGAGATTTGGACGTTTTCCGGGCCACGATCTGGAGTACCGACCGCCGGGTCACCTCCACGTTCGGCAACCCCATGGTCCTGGGCACCTATCTCGCGTTGGTCGCTCCGTGCGCGCTGCATCTCGGAATCCAGAGCGGCGCGCGACGTTGGATGGGGGTCGCGAGCGGCGGTCTGGCCGCCGGCGCGCTGTTTCTGACCGGTTCGCGCGGTGCCTGGGCGGGAGCCGCCGGCGGGGTGGCGCTCTACTTGGTCGCGCGTCTTCTCCATCGCGGCGGCTTGCGCAGCGCGGAGCGCAGAAAATCCGCAGGCCGGTTCCTGGCGGCGACCATGGGTGCGGCGGTCCTGGCCGCAGTATTCGCCGGGGTCTTTTTTTCGGGGGCGGTCAAAATGCGGAAAGTCTCCGAAATGCGGGGAAGCGACAGCGCCCGTATGGAGATATGGAAGATGGCGCTGGCCGAGTTCGCCGCGCATCCCCTGCTGGGCTCTGGAACGAATACTTTCGCGATAACTTTTTCTTGGCGCCAGAGCGAGGCGCTGTCTCGAATCTATACCAGCAGCGCCGGACAGAACAGCGCCCACAACGACTGGCTGCAGGTTCTCTCGACTATGGGAGCGGCGGGTGTTCTCGCTTATGCCTGGCTGCATCTGGCGCTGCTGCTGGCCGCCGCGCGCGCTCTGCGCGAAGATCCGCGGGGAGACTGGACGGCGGCGGCGGCGGCGGTGCTCGCCGTGCTGATCCAAGCGAAATTCAATACCCCGACCTTCGCCGTTGCTTGGCTGGCCGCGGTTTTCGCGGGCGGCGTCGCCGCCGGGGCGAAAATGTCCGGTTCCAAGGGTCGGGCGCGGATTCCCGTGGTGCTGCTGGCGGCGGCCGCCGTGCTGTTCGTGCTGACAACGGCCGGTATGCTTGTCGCCGACCGGCAGGATTATCTCGGACGCCGGGCGCGCTCCGAGGGGAGGATGCGCGATGCCGCCGCGCATTTTCGCCGTGCCGTGGCCTGGAATCCGGAAATGGATGAGTATCGGTTCGACCTGGCAAACCTGCTGTGGGATGTCGCGGGCGGCGGCGAGCCGCCGGTCGACCGCGCCGCCGCGAGGGTCTATCTCCTTGCCGCCGCGGAGACGGCACAGGAGGGCCTGCGCCGGCACCCGTACAGTCTCAATCTGCACCGTCTATTGGGACTGGCGGAACTGCGCCGGACGCAGTGGGGGGGGGAGGATCGCGCCGCCGAAGCGCGCGCGACGTTGGAACGGGCGCTGGATTTGGGGCCGAACTATAGGTATACCCTGTGGGACCTTAAACAGGTGACGAAGCTGCAGGGAGATAAACGGCGCACGCGAGAGCTGGAGTCGCGCCTCGAGCGCTTGGGATATTAGGGTGGGTACCATGCTTCTGGCAATCGATATCGGGAATACGAACATCACCTGCGGAGTGTTTCGCGGCGCAACGTTGGTGCGCAACTGGCGGCTGACGACCAATGTGGACCGGACGGCGCACGCCTATGAACGTGACATGCGCCGTAAGCTGGGACGGAAGCATCCCATCGATGCGGTCGTATGTGGAAGTGTGGTGCCGCGTTTGAAATCGGTATTTGTTGAGGTCGCGCGCAGCCTGTCCGGCCGGGCGCCCGCTGCGGTGACGCCGCGCAGTGCTCTCGGCATAAAGCTGCGTGTCGACCGTCCGTCCGAGGTCGGTGCCGACCGGCTCATTAATGCGCTGGCGGCGTGCCGGAAATACGGCGGTCCAGCGATCGTTCTGGATTTTGGGACGGCGACAACCTTCGACTGCATATCCCGGCGTGCCGAGTACCTGGGCGGAGCCATCCTTCCCGGACCGGACCTCTCTTCACGGGCGTTGTCGCTGCATACCGCACAGCTGCCGCGCGTCAAGATGCGCCGCACGCGGAGGGTGATTGGGAAAAATACCATTGAATGCATCCAGGCGGGGCTGTATCACGGCTATGCGGGCATGATAACTCATGTTTTGGACCGTTCCATCGCCGAGATGCGGCCGGGCAAGGATCGCGTGCGAGTCATAGCGACCGGCGGTTTGGCGCGGATGTTTGTCAGGGAAGTACCGCGCATCGATGTCGTTGAGCCCGACCTGACGCTGCATGGTTTGCGTTTGGCGTACGAGTTAATTTGTTAACATGTCTTGGGTATATGTGCATAACCCTGTGGATAAGCCGCGGGGGGGTAATATGAAAAAATTATTATTTTTTATACTTATTTTCTTTTCCGGGAACGTCTATGCACAGGATCAATTTGGACGTTTCCAGGAGTTTATCGATCGAGAGTCGCTGAAACCATTTACCCGCGACCTCGGCAGCATTCTCGGCGCGGCGACGTTTCACAGCGGCCGCAGCCTGGGCTTCTCCGGTTTCGATATCGGCGTTCGGGGAGGCATGCAGTTCTATCCCTCCAAGGGGAATTCGGTGCTGCGCAAGAATGGAATACGCATGTTCGGCCTGCCGTGGGCACAGGCGGAGATAGGCCTGCCGCTGCGGCTGGACGGCTATATACGCGGCATCAGTTATCAGGGATTTACCATCGCGGGCGGGGGGCTGCGTTACGGGCTCACCAAGAAATCCGACAAGCCGCTGATGCCGCAGTTCCTGCTCGCGGCCTCGGCGCATTCGGTCTCGCATACCCACTTTTCCGCCGGCCATTTCGGTGCCAATCTTATCTCCTCGATCAGCTGGAAGATCGTGACGGTCTATCTCGGCGGAGGCTTCGACCGGACGCGCGTGGTTGTCCGCTCCGTGCCAACGCTGGACGCGACGCTGAAGGACGCGAGCGTGACGACGATGGAATCACGATTCACCGCCGGAGCGTCGTTCAGCCCCAAACCCTACCTGTACGTCCATACCGGCTACACGCTCACGCATGGACAGAGCGGGCTCGACTCCGGCGTCGGCATCAGATTCTAGCCGCTCGACGCCCGGATAATCCAGGCAGCTTGTCCCGCCGTAAGGCGGGGCTAGCCGCCTATTGGGAATGCGTCTTTTCGACGCCCGGATAATCCAGGCAGCTTGTCCCGCCGTAAGGCGGGGCTAGCCGCCTATCAGCCGCCGCAGCTCGGCGTAGCGGCGGTGATCGAGAGTGCGGATCATGCGGTCGTAGGGCGCATAGAGTTCGACGCCGCCGAGAGGGCGGGCTGCCCGGCGCAGATGCTCGGCGGCCCCGTTGCGGTTTCCCGTATGCCAAAGCGCTTCGGCTGCCAGCAGCTCTCCCGGAGGGCATACCGGTTCGAGGGTCAGCGCACGATGCGCGGCCAGCAGTACGCGATCCCACCTGGCGGCCGTGCGGAATATTTCGCCCGCCATTAGGGGATAGGTGGCATTGGTCGGGTCGCGTTTCTCGGCCTCGGCGAGCGCTTCCAGCATGGCGGCCGGGCGGCCGGCGCGCAGGTGGAGCCGCGCCATATCCGCCCACAGGTCGGCGCTGTCGGGCGCCATGGCGAGCGCGCTTCCCATCCAGCGTACCGCCTCGGCGCCTCGGCTGTGAAATGCCAGTTCGCGCCGGCGGCCGATCAGCCAGTCGGGCCAGGGAGCATAAAGGACGAGCGCCAGGCCGAGCAGCAGCAATGGCCGCGGAGCGCGGAGCCGCAAGCGCGGCGTTGAGCACTCCGTCCCCGCCGCCAAGGCGCTGAAGAATATCCACTGCAATGCGGGCAGCGCGAAGATATTGTCGTATAGCGCGGCGGTAAATAGGGAGATCACGACCGCTCGCGCGGCCAGCCGCGCCGCATCGGGTTTGGCGCGGCCGCGCAGGAAGGTCGCGGCGAAGGCGAGCAGAAACAGGATCATCCCGGGCCAGCCGGTTTCGGCGGCCATCTGCAGCGGCTCCGAATGCGCATGCCGGCTGCGCAGGCCGAATCGCGTCGGCCGGTGCCCTTCAGGGGATGGGATGTTGCGGCGCAGGAAGCCGCGCTCAAACAGGCCGGGTCCCTCGCCGAAGAGCGGATGCTCCCGCGCGATGTCCGCGGCGGCGGCCCACATGGCGGGACGCATATGCGCGCCGAGATGGTCGAGCTTGAACCGCTCCTGGAGGACGCTGTTGGGGACCAGCGTCAGCGCCAGCACGCCGGCTGCCGCGAGCAGCCCGAAAGTGCGGCGGTGTCCCGACCGCCACAATACGTAGGCGGCGCCGACGCCGGCGGCGACGAGCGCGCCGCGGGATTTCGCGGCCAGGATTACGCTGAACGCGAGCAGCGCGACCGCTGCCGGCCAGAGCCGCCGCGCCGGAAGACGGGGCTGGGCGGTGATTGCGGCCGCCGCGGCCGAGAAAACCGCCGCCAGGAAAAGGGGGGTGTAGTTGGCATAGGGATACAGCAGGCCGATCATCGGGCGGGAAGGCGTCTTGACGCAGAAGGCGGCCGCCGCGAGCACGGTTCCCGAGGTCAGCAGCAGCCACAGCCAGCGGCGCCGGTACGCCGCGTTCCAGGCGCCGGCCCAGAAATATACCAGCAGCCCGGTGGCCGGATAGGCGGCGGCGGCGGCGGCCCGCAGCGGTTCGGCGGAAAGCAGCGCGCTGCAGGCGGTCCAGCCCAGCCAGGCAAGCCATAGGCCGCTCACGGCCGGCGACGCGGACAGGGACGGCCGTTTCAGGCTGGCGGTTCCCCACAGCAGTGCGGCCGCGGCGGCGAAGGCCCAAGGGTTGCGCAGTCCTCCCGCCAGCAGGCCGCCGAAGACGACGTCCAGGAGGAACACTAGCGCTTGAACTTCCCTTTGAAGGACCTCTCCATTTCGCGGGCGGCGTCCTTTTTGCGCAGTGAGTCGCGCTTGTCCGCGTGCTTCTTGCCGCGAGCCAGAGCGATGCGGATTTTTGCCCAGCCGCGTCGAAAGTAGATTTCCAGAACGACGATAGTCAGCCGGCGGGAATCCTGCTCCTCTTTCAGCCGCCGGATTTCGCGCTTGTGCAGCAGCAGTTTGCGGGTGCGGGTGGGTGGGATATCCTCCAGGGTGTTCTGTGGGTAGGGAGCGATATAGAGCTTATGGAGAAAAATCCCGGTGTCTTCGACGCGGGCATAGGTGCCCTCAAAGCTGACTTTGCGGTCACGCAGGGATTTGACTTCAGGGCCTTTAAGCTCGATGCCGGCCTCGAAATCCTCGAGGATCTCGTAGTGAAACCGTGCCTTGCGGTTGGTCGCGATCAATATCCTGTCGGTTTTTTGAGGTTTTTTCGCCATGCGCGGTTGGTAAATGAATTGACCGGAGAACTCTAATACGGTAGAATCCGATCTTAGCAAATTCTGCCGGCGGTCCCGGAACGTCGGCGGCCTCATAACGGGCAAGTGGCGGAACTGGCAGACGCGCACGCCTCAGGAGCGTGTGGGAGCAATCCTCTGGGGGTTCGAATCCCCCCTTGCCCACCATTATTTTGACCTCACCTTTCCCATCATATCCGACCGTCCGCGAGAAGCGGGCCGTCATGCTGCTTATCGCCGGCATCGCGATGCTGCAGCTGCTATGCGTTCCCGGACATTACCTCGGCTGGGCGCATGATGACGTCCTCTATGTTCTGGCCGCGCGTTCTTTGCTGACCGGCGCCTATACGCTCGGTATCAGTCCCGGGCTGCCGCCGCTGACGGAGATCACGCCGGGTTGGCCCCTGCTGCTCGCGCCGGCTGCGCTCGCTTCCGGCGATTACCCTGCCGGCTATCAGCTATGGTCCTGGCTGTGGCTGGTGCTGTGCAGCGCGCTGTTCTGGATGTGGCTGCGCCGACGGTTGTCGGCGCCGGGGGCCGCCGCCGGGGCGGCGCTGTTCGCGCTCAACCCTCTCGTCCTGTCCCGTTCCGGCGTGGTGATGAGCGAGATGCCTTTCCTGGCGGTGCTTATGGCCCTGCTGCTGCTGTTGGAGTCGCGGCGTGGATTGCGCGGCTGGCAGAGCGGCTGCGGCCTGGGCTTCGCCTGGCTGATCCGTCCGGGAGCGCTGGCGCTTTTTCCCGCAGTCTGGGGCTGGTATCTTTACCGGCGACGCTATCGCGATGCGGCGCTCTCGGCGGCGGCGGCGCTGGGAACGATCCTGCTGTGGCAGCTCTGGGCCGCGCTCGCCGGACAGAATATGGCGGAGGTCGGCGAACTGGCTATGACGCTGCCCGGCCAAGGCGCTTTCGGGCTGGTCGGCACGGCGATCTGGAACGCCAGCCATGCCTTGACGCTGTGGGGCCGGACCATGCTGCCGTGGGCCGCGCCGTCGGCGTCGACCGCGGCGCTCTGCGTCGGCGTCGTCCTCGCCCTGCTCTGCGCGGCGGGCGCGAGAGTGCTCTATGTCGAGCGCCGCTATGAGACGGCGATGGTCTATCTGGCTTGCGGCGTCGCCATGCATCTGCTCTGGCCCTGGTGGTATGAGCGCTACCTGGTCACGCTGCTGCCGTTTCTCATTTGGGGCCTGGCGCTTGCGCTTGAGCGGTTTTCCCACGGGCGGACGGCGGCGATCTTCGCCGTGCTGACGATTCTGCCGCTGCCGGTTCAGCTGCCGCGTCTTATGCGCGGCGACCGGGCCCGGCAGCGTCCCGAGCTGATTCGCACGTATGAGTGGATACGCGGCAATACTCCCGCCTCGGCGCTTATCACGAGTCCATTCTACGGCCGCGATTCCTTTTATACCGGAAGACCGTTTGTGCCGCTGCCGGTATCTCTGGCCGAGCCTTCCCGTCGCGAGAGCTTGCCGGGAGGTCTGGGGAATCGAGGTATTGATTACGTTTTGTGGCAGGGGCTGCCCGATCTCGGCTCATCGTTGGGCGAGCGCTATTACTGGAGCCGTCGTCTCAGACGGTTCGAAACGCTGCTGGGAGAAGCCGGCCTGCCGGCGGTTTTTTCCAACACTTCCGAGGGGGCGGTCTTGTACCGCGTGCCGCGCGCTGAGCGCGGACAAAAGTCACATTAATTCCTATTGACTTCCGGGGCGGCGGCCGTTACAATGGTGTAGTTCGTATCTGTGCATTGATTCGCCAATAATACCGGATTGATAAACTTACTCCTTAAATTGATTATACCGGTATAAAGGAGGGTAGGAAGAATGCACAAGCAAAAGAAAGGTAGGCGGGGCTTCACGCTGATCGAGCTGATGATCGTCGTTGCGATTATCGGAATTCTGGCAGCGATCGCAATCCCGAAGTTCGCCGACCTCATCCGTAAGTCGAACGAAGGCGCGACAAAGGGCAACCTGGGATCCGTACGTAGTGCGTTAAGCATCTACTATGGCGACCAGGAAGGGACTTATCCAAACACTCCGGCGGCGCTGACCACCGGCGGTGACTACTTGGATCAAATCCCGAAAGCCAAGACGCCGAACTACCATGCGGACGGGGACACCGTCGCCCTGAGTCAGAGCACCAACGACACGGGCGGATGGGGCTACAACAAC
>JBDRPD010000063.1:0-66557 GCA_043827405.1 Elusimicrobiota bacterium
ATGCAGGCCGTTGAGCGGAAAGCCGGGGCTGGGCACGGTGATCGAGGACACCGGGGCGTCGATCTCATAGTTAAAGGAAACATCGATATCGCCGAGCGTGCTGGGTTCGGTATTGCGGAAGGTCGCATTGGGCTTGGTGACCTGGTCCGCGGCATAGGCGATGATATTGAAGGTATTAGGACTCGGGCTTTGGTTGAAGAAGTCAACGTCGATATTGAGCGACCAGGCGGGCAGCGAGGCCAAGGATACCGGATGGTCGATACGCGAACCCGCGTCGACCCAGCCGCCGGGCCACTTCCACACCTTGCCGTCCGAATCGCGACTGAAGCCGACGTTGAGAACGCTAATGCCGGCGTTGTTGCCGGGCGGCTGGTCGCTCGAGTTGCCATTAATCGACGGAATTCCTTCCATATAGGTAAACGGAGGGGTACAAGGATTCCCCTCGGCCAGTCCCGACTGCACATCACACGGAACCGAAACGCTGGTATTGGGCGTCTGACTGTCATACAGGAATGGGATGGACGAAACATAAACGTTCTGAATATTGCCCGCGACGTCGATCGTCCGCACCTGCAGCTTCATGCTGGCGCCTTCGAGGGCGCCCCAGTCGAGGCCGCTGATGCCGTAGGTTTTCCACTGCACCGGGACGTCGGTTGAGGTCGCGGTCATCCACAGCGGCGTGGCGCTGGGATTGATTAGGCCATCCCCTTGCCAACACTCCGACGGAGCCTGAGCGATAAAGCACCAGTACAAGCTCTCCGACTCATCGTGCAGGGCGAACTCGACCGTGGCGATCGCCGACTCGCCGACCCCGTCTTCCGCCGTGCCGCCCATGAGGGCCAGAGACGGTTCGGTCTTGCCCGTGTCGTAGCCGTAGGCATTGGGCAAAGCGCCGGTGATGGGATAGGTGATGCGCGAAACCGGCGGATTTTCGTCGTAGAGGAAGCTGCGGGTGATGGCGGTGTCGCCGGTATCGCCCGGCGTGCCCAGCGTATTGCCGGCCTGGTCCGCCGCCCACAGGTGCACGATATAGGTGGCGCCGTTGGTAAACTGCACGTTCGAGGTGTCGAAGCTCCAACCGGTCCCGGTCGTCGAATAGGTGGACACCTTAAGCTGGGGGACACCCGCCCATTCATTGTCGAGCCAATCCCAGAAGGCGCCGGACTGCTCGATGGTCATATAGACCTTGCGGAAGTTGCCGGGGTCGACGACGTTGTCGGTGACGCCGGTGGGGGACTGGCCGCCGATGACGGCGGCGCCGTTGAGCCAGTCGCCGTCGCCGGTCCACTGCGCCGGAATGTCGAGCGTGATCGCCGGCGGCGTGATGTCGTAGACGAACTGGCGGGCGGTGCCGGTCGTCATCTGCAGCAGATCGTCCTGGCCGCGCACATTGACCTGGTAGCGGTTGCCGTTGACCCAGCCCGGGCGGTTGTAGCAGGGGTCGGCGAAGGGGTCGACGTCGATGGTCAAGGTCCCCTGCGGCGAGCCCAAAGGCGAGTTGCCCTGGTCGGTCTCGGCCTCAAACCATTTCTCGACCCCGGGCGCGGTCCAGGCCCCGGCGCAGGCGGCGGCGGTCGGGTCCCAGAAGATGTCGTCGACGAGCGCGGTCAGCGGGTCGAAGTTGCCGTCGGCGCCGGGCCGGCGGATCATGCCCTGGACGTTCTTGATGCCGCTGGCGCCGTCGGAAGCGGAGACCTTCACGTTGGGCGAAGTATTCTTGAACTGCTGGACGTCGGGCGTCAGGATGGTCCAGTTGGGTCCCGCTTTGTCGACGACAAAATCCTGGGCCGCGCCGGCCTCGCCGTAGCCGCCGTCGGCGGTCGTCCCGCGCGCCTCGATCCGGTACTTGTAGTTGTTTTTCTGATTGTCGCCCTCGTCCGGCCAGCCGTTGTATATCCAGGAGGCGCCGCCGGTGGCGTTTTTCCACTGCTGGGCGGCCGGCAGGCCCAACTCGAAGGCGGAGCCGTTCCAGTGCGCTCCGGTCAGGCCGCCTACGGGATCGTCGAGCAAGGTGATGCGCACCTGGGTATTATTGAGCGCCAGGGAGGCTCCGCCGGGAGTCTTCGTCGCGGTGCCGTTGATGTCCGGAACGGTGGTGTAAAACGAGGTCGGCGCCCCGATAGGATAGAAGATGTCGGCGGCGGGGACCACCACGGTGAAGGCCGGCGACCGGTAGAGCGATTTCCGGCCGTCGCCGTTGATGACCCGCATAGCGCGGTCGCCAAAGGGAATATTGTCCGGCAGCGTGATGCTGACATGCAGGAGGTCGGAGGTCTTGCGGGTCGTGCTCGCTATCGCGATGTTCGGGTCCTGGGAAACGCCGAAGTTGATCTCGGCGAGTATCGCGCCGTAGGTCGCCGGATCGAGGAAGCCGGCGTCCGGCGCCCCGGCCCGGGAGAGCAGGAGGTCGCCGCTGAAGGCCGCGCCGACCTCGGCCAGACCCCCGGACGCATTCGCCTCGACGGTGTCGAAAACGGGGTCCGGGAAGGTCGACGTCACCAGCGAGTCGAAGTAGACATTGCCGTCGGAGCCCGTATAGACCAGCGGCAGCCGCTTGGGCCGCACGCCGTACATGGCCAGCGAGGGATAGTCGAAAGACAAACCGGCGGTCCCGGTGGCGACGACGACGGGGTTCGACCAGCCGTTGTAGTTGGGCGCGATAGCGCTGGTCATGTAGATGGAGTAGTTGGGGCCGCTGTCGGTGTAGACGGCGTAGATCGCATCCGGGGTTCCTTCGACCCAGGCGATCGAGGGGTTTCTCTGGTCCTGGCGGACGCTGTCGATATTGACCGCGGTCTGCCAGGCGCCGCCGGCGCCGGCATTGCGGCGCCGGTAGGTCGGATAGGCCGGGCTGCCGACCATGGCCAGGTAGTGGACGTTATACTGCGTGCCCTCCGCGGGCTCGGCGACCGCGGCATGGGTGAACGCGTCCGACTGTTGGCCGTTCATCCAGTTCGCCATGTTGTTGGTGATTGAGCCGCCGGCGGAGGAAGGCGTGTCCAGGTAGCGCCAGCTGCGGTACATGCCGATGGTCGCCGAGGGCTGCTTGTGGAAAACGTAGAAGGTCGTGGGCGAGTCGGGAACCAGAACGCTGAACGGCCGCTGGTTGCTGAAGGTGTTGCAGGCGTACATGGTCGACGCGCCGGTGAACGACAAGTTCGAGGAGTTGCCGACGCTGGCGAAGAAGGCGTATTTGGCGCCCAAAGTATACTGCAGGGTCACGCCGATGCGGACGTTGTTGGAGCCCAGGGCGTCATGCTTGGAGATATTGACCGAGCCCGGTCCGTCATGGACGTATTCCGTGCTCGGCCGGCCGAACGCGACCGTTCCCGCCGTGGGCTTCCAGGTGATCGTTCCGTTGGCCTGCGGCTCGCCGGACTGGATGTAGACATCCTGCATGTTGCCGCTGTCGCAGGAGATGACGTAGCAGCTGGTCCCGTCCTTGTTGGAGACGATGACGTAGACCTTGCCGTTGGCCCCTTCGTTCTTGTCGTACCAGATCGCGCCTTGCGAGCCCGCATGCGGGTAGGTGCCGGGGTCGAAAACGCTCTGTTCGCTGGCGCTCCAATTCTGGCCGTCGGTGCCCGAGCGGTAGACGAATTCGCTCCCGTTGTTGTAGAAGACCCAAAACCTGCCGTTGTTGTCGCGGAAAGAGTTGCGCTGGCTCGAAGCCTCGGTCGTGCCGCTGCCGACCTCCGACTGCGCCCCGACCCGGGGGGCAAAGCCGAGCAGCAGGACCAATAAAGCCGCCGCGGCCCCGCAGGCCTTGCCGGGTTCCGTGGCGCGCCGTTTTATTGCCGCGACAGCGTTCATATCAGCTCTTCTTCACGTCCCGCAGCAGCCGCTGCAGAGAGTCCAAATTCTTAAGCCCCGCCTGATTGGCCGGGTCATGCTTCAAGACCCGGCGGAACTCCGCCTCCGCCTCGGCGTACATCTCGCGGCGGACGTAGACGATGCCCAGATCGTTGCGCGCGTCGATAAGCTCCGGCGACTTGGCCAGCGCCCGCCGGTATTCGGCGGCGGCTTCCTCGAAGCGCCCCCCATCTTCCAGCAGCGCGATGAGCCGGCGGTGGTCCTCCCAGGCGTACAGGTTGATCTCGCAGGCCCGCCGGAGCTCGGCCAGCGCCGCGGCGGTCCGGCCCTCATCCTTGTATATAAGCGCCAGGTAGACGTGCGGCAGATCGAAATGCGGGTTGATTCCGACGGCGGCGCGCAGGTGCTGGAGCGCCGCCTCCTTCTTCCCCCCTTTGTAGTAGACGTAGCCGAGGTTGGTGTGGGCGTCGTCATACTGCGGATAAAGCGCCAGCGATTTCCTGAACGCCGCGGCCGCCTCCGCGTCGCGCCCCCGCTTCTCATACAGCACGCCCAAGGCATTTTGCAGCAGCGGCTCCTCCGGCACGATGCGGCTCGCCCGCTCGAAAGACGCCATGCCGTCGTCGAGACGCGCCGCGGCGAGATAGGCGGCGCCGAGATTATAATGCGCCCGGTAGCTTTCGGGCGACGCCGCCACCGTAGACTCCCACAGCCGCACCGGGCTGCGCCAGTCGCAAGTGCGCCGCATCGAGGTAAGGGAGAACGCTCCCACGAGGACCGCGCACAAGCCCGCGCTCAGGCGGCGGCCCGCGGACGAGGGCCGGCGCAGGCCCCAAGCGGCCGCGAGGGCGAGAAGAATGCACCAGCCCGCGGAGGGCAGGTAGAGGCGGGACTCGGATATCGGCCGCGTGACGAGGAATACGATATTGGCGACCGGGACCAAGGTCCCCAGGGCGAAGAGGAGGCCGAAGAACAGGCCCCGCTCCTTGCCGGCGTAGAGCCGCCGGGCCGCCCATAGGCAGCCGCTCACCGCGGCCAGCGCGCCCACGGCCCACCCGATGGAGCCGCCGGCTTCCGCCGGCAGGCGCCGCTCCAGAGAGAAGGTGAAGGGCCAGGCCATGAGCGTCAGATAGCAGCCGACGCTCTCCAAGACGAGCTTGCCGTGATCGAGCAAGGTTATCTGGGCGGCCGCGAAGCCCGCGATCTCACCCGCGTTGACATAGGCGAACTGGAACCGTAGATAGGCCGCCGTGATCGCCCAAAAAGGAACCGTCCACCTGAGGAGACGCCAATCGGGACGGCGCCAGGTCTCGGCGGCGAAGGCAAAGACATAGAGGCCGAGGACCGCGGGCAAGGTCACCGCCGTCTCCTTGGACAGCAGGGCCAGCAGATAGCAGAGGAATGAGCCGGCGAGGTGCGACCGCCGGTACGCCGCGCCGCGAGCGGCCCGGACAAAGAGGATGACCGAGGAGAAAAAGAACGCGGTCGCGAACAGGTCGAGGCGATTCTTCAACCAAGCGACCGTCTCCACATGCATGGGGTGGACGGCGAAGAGCAGCGCCGCGATCAGGGCCGTCTTGCGGTCCGTGAACAGGGTCCAGCACAGCACATAGAAGAGGAAGACCACCGCGATATGGGAGAGCAGGTTGGTCAGGTGATAGCCCATCGGCTTGAGACCCCACAGCCGGTAGTCGATCATATAGCTCAAAGACCGCACCGGGCTGACCGGATTGAGCGGGATGGTCTGCGGGGAGATCGTGGTCCGCTGCTCGCGCCAGTGCGAAGCCTTCAGCAGCGACCCGGAATCGAGCTCGCGGATGGAAGCGTTCTTCTGAATGTGGGCGATATCGTCCCACATAAAAGGAACGCGGAAGGTGTCCGCGAAGACGAACGAGGACAGCAGCGCCAGGATGAGGAAGTCGACCCGCCTCATTCGATGTTCCCCCCCCGCTTGAAATACTGGACGGCCTTCATGGGGTCGCCGGTCCGAAAATAAACAAGCCCGAGACCCGAATGCGCCGGAGGATAAGCCGGCCCGACTTGTAGCGCGCTTTCAAACGCTTCCTTGGCCCGCGCGTAGTCCTTGACTTTGCAGTGGGCCTCGCCGAGCAAGGTCCAGGCCCGCGGCGAACGGGGCGATTGCTTCACCGTTTGCGACCAGAAGCGAATCTCGTTGCTCCAGTCGGCGTTGCGGCGCACGGTCAGGACCGCGAAAACGAGCAGGATCGCCCCCAGCGCCGAGAGCGGGAGCCGCCCCCAATCCCGGCCCGGAGCGCGTCGGCGCAGATACTCCGCTCCGTCCGCGAAGACCTTCCCCAGAATCAGGCAGAAGGCGAGCGAGGGCAGGTAGAGCCGGTGCTCGCCGATCGGCCGGGGCGCCAGGTAGAAAATATTGGCGACGGGCGAGAGGACAATGAGGAACCAGAAAGCGCAGAAGGACGCCGTCTTATGCCGGGGGAAGGCCCCAAAGCCGGCATAGACCAAGCCGCCGGTCAAGGCGACGGAAGCCATCATGACGGGCTCCGAGATAAGATCCGGAAGCGCCAACACCCGGTCGGCGCAGAATTGGAAAGGCAGAGAGACGAGGACCGCGTAATAGGCGACGGTCTTGAAGACCACGAGAATATTGGTGTAGACGTCCAGTGAATGGGGCTGGGAGATTCCCGGCTTGGCGATGACGAACTCCAAATAGAAAGCTCCCAGCGTCAGCAGCCAGAAGGGCGCCGTCAAGAGCAGGCTCTTTTTCCGTTCTTCCGGGGCGACGAAGCACAAAATGTAGAGGACCATGACGGCGGGCAGGGTGACCACGATCTCCTTCGACAGGATGGCCAGCGTGAAGCAGCCGGCCGCTCCCGCGAGGAGCAGCCCCGGCCTGAACCTCCTCGCCAGCAGCGCCCCTCCGCCCGGCGACGCCTCGATGAACAGCGTAAGCGCCGAGAGATAGAAGGCCGCCGCTATCAGGTCCACCCTGTTCTTCACCCAGGAGACGGCCTCGGTATGCATCGGATGTACGGCAAAGAGCATGCCGGTGAACAAAGCGAGACGCGGGTCCTTGAACATCGCCAGACACAGGAGGTAGACGAGGAGAACATTGACGGCATGCAGCAGGATGTTGGTTAAGTGGTAGCCGAACGGATTGCCCCCCCACAGCTTATGGTCCAGGTTCAGCGAGAACGTCCGCAGCGGCGAGACGGGAACGTAGACATCGACGTCATGCAGGTTGCGGTAGTCGCGCCAGTACGCCTTGGTCAGGAAGAAAAACGGGTTCTTCAGATGCTTCTGGTACTTGTCGGAGGCGATCAGCCCCACCAGGCCCGCGTCGTCCCACATGAAGGGGTTCTTGAGGGTATTGCCGAATACCAGAAACGACACCGCGACCAGCAGAACGATATGGGGAATGCCGCCCCGGCGCAGAAAGCCCTGCAGCCTGGACTCTTCGCCGCCGAAGACAAGCCGGTCCGCTCCCGCTTGCGCGGGCCCCTGCCTCGGCTTCTTCCGCTTCTCGTCCAGCGCCAACATCGCTATTTTACTCCTTTTGCTCCGACCACGAGTCCATAAAACAGGGGGCCGAACCGCTCGGTCGTCCGCACCTGGAAGCTGCTCTCGGTCAGCATGGAGCGCAGCTCTTTAAGGCTGAAATTCCGGTTATGGTCGTCCGGCTTAAAACCGGTATAGGCCGCGACCTTATCGAGGATCGGGTCCACCGCGGTGATCACCAGCAGGCCGTCCCGGCGCAGCACCCGGTAGCTCTCGGCGATCACCTTGGCGGCGTCGTTCATATGCTCGATCGCCGAGGCGATGACGACCACGTCGAATTCCCCTTCCCCGAAGGGCAGGCTCTCGCCGACTCCTTCCAGAATCCTGATTCCGGCGTCGGTCTGCGCCGCGCGCAGTTCGGGAGAGGGCTCGACTCCGACCGCGCGGCCCAGCTCAAGGCCGGCGCGCAGGGCGCTGAGCATTTCGCCGTCGGCGGCGCCGACGTCGAGGAGCTCCAGGCCCTTGCCGCCTTTATTGGCGCGGATGGCCTCCAGCACCTTTTCCGTCCGCTTGCCGATGCGGTAGCGCAAAATCGGATTTTCCCGCCGCTTCTTAAGGTAGCTCAAAGAAGCCCCTTCCTCGGCCTCGGCGCCGAACAAGACATGCATGAGAAAAGGCTGCATGAAATAGGTCCCAAGAACGGCGGGAAACAGCCCGTTGACCATGGAGACGATAAGCCCGGCGGCGAACAGGGTCTCGGCCGGCGCCGCGCCGGAAAACAGCAGCAGCACCGCGCCCTCGCGCACGCCGAGACCGCTGACGCTCAGCGGCAGGCTGGCGGCCATCATGGCCAGCGGCGCCAGAATCAGCAGGCTCGCCGCCGGCAAGGAGATGCCCAGCGCCTTGAAGACCAGTATGAAGTTGGCCAGCAGGCATAGCTCGAGAATCATGGAATGAACGACGATCCGAACCGTCGTGCCGCGCAGGAGGCAGACCGCGGCCAGCCCCGCGGCGGCCAAGGCGGCGGCGGCGACCGCTCCCAAATACTGCAGCGCCGCGCCCAGCAGGACGATTAAGGCCAAGGCGCCAAAGCGGCCAAGATAGTTCAGGGCGATCGACGAGACGCCCTTGGTATATGACAAGCGGTGCTCCTTGTTCAGGTAGACCGCCCGCAGGAGCTCCCCCGACTTGAACGGGAAGACGATTTTCAAGGGCAAGGTCCCGAGGCGCAGGCTGCGCACCGCGGCCGCCGGCAGGCGGCAGCCCAGGCGGTCGAGGATGGCCCGGTACTTCTCAACCCCGGCATAGAGCGCGGCGGCGGCGGACAAGCCCAAAGCCAGCAGCACCAGCGCCGGGTTCGCCTGCGCCATAGCCGCCAGGATATCTCCCCCGGGAATGCCCCGCAGCAGAATCGCGAAGACCGCCGCGGTAACCGCCCACGGCAAGGCGAATTTTATAAAGCGCACCGTTTTCATTTGCTCTTTACCAGCCGCCATACGGAACCGACCGTGCCCAGCTTAAAGGCCATGAGAAAATTCAGTTCCAGGGCGCCGCAAAATCCGCAGCCCGAGCATTGCGTCTCCGGCAGCTGCGCGAAGGCCTCGCGAAACCCAAGCTCCAGGCAGTTGGGCAGGGCCTCCGGGTATTTGATCCGGTCGCAGGGATAGAGGTCGCCGTTGGTCTCGACGATGCAGAAGAGCTTCCCCGCCGAGCACTCCAGCTCGGGATAGTCCGGCCAGCGCCGGATATGCTCGAGCCCGATCAGGGAGTTGCGCATGGCGTCGCCGCCCTCCCGCTTGCGGCGGATCAACCCCTCAACCGCCCGCCCGAACTCCTCCTTGGACGGATACAAATCCCCCATCTCCTTGACGCCGCGGTAGAGCCGCTTGAGCGGCTGGAAAGCGATCACGGTACCGCGGCGGCGCGCCAAGTCCAGCAGGAAGTCCAGGTGCGCGATATTGTGCCGCGTCAGAGTCGTCGCCAAAGTCACCTTGATGCCGTGTTTTTGCGCCGTCTCGACCGCCAGCAAAGACTGCGCAAAGGCGCCCTTGCGGCCGGAGAGACGGTCATGCACTTCCTCGGGGCCGTCGATGCTGATCTTGATCAGATCGAGGTTCTTAAGCTGCCCGATCCGCTTCTCGATGAGCGCCCCGCGCGAGTTCATGCTGGGCGACATGCCCAGTTCCTTGGTGTAGTCGATGATCTGCCCGATATCCTCGCGCAGCAGCGGCTCGCCGCCGCTAAACGATATGCGGCGGGTACCCATGTCCCGCATCTCCCGCAGCAGCGAGAACACCTGCTCCGTGCTCATGCCCCGCTGCTTGGTTTTCCAGATGCCGCAGTAGGCGCAGCGGTTATTGCACAGATCGGTCACCTGGAACCGCACGGCCAAGGGGATGCGCGTCCCCGCTTTTGCTTTCAGGACCGCGAGCGCCGAGCTCATCTTGTCCTTAAGCTTCACGGTTCAGCCTCCTCGCCGGCCGCAAGCCGCCGATTTTCGGGACATCCGCCGCCGCCGGCTTGGCATCGGGCCGCAGCTTCCAGTGCGCCACCCGGTTAACGATAACCGAGTCCTTGGTCGCGGCCACGTCGGTGTGGAAATAGTGGAAGATCATGCGGATGCCGACCCGGATATAGCGCAGCAGCTCATCGAGGCTCCGCGTCCGCAGCAGCGTGCGCAGGATAAAGGAAGGCCGGAAGTAGAAGCCGTAGTAGGCCCGCTTCAGCAAATCCTCCACCTGCCGCTGCTCCATGCCCACCCAAGGCGCCGGCAGCCGCTCCTCGCCGACCTTGCCGGCGATGAATTCCTTCCAGTAATCGTAGCCGGTCTCCCGCGCCAGCCGCCGGTGCAGCGCGGAGCCCGGCTTGGCGATGGTGCGGCAGATCTGCACATAGTCGAGGCCGATGCTCTTGACGAAGCGCATAGTCTCGCGCACCGTCTCCGCGGTCTCCCCGGGATTGCCGATCATCAAGAACCCGAGGTTGCGGATGCCCAGACCCTGCGCCATGCGGATCGCGGCGGCGGTCTGCTCGCGGCGGATGCCCTTATTGACGCCGTCGAGCACCTCCTGCGAGCTCGACTCGATGCCCCAGAATATCATCCGGCAGCCGGCCGCGGCGGCCGCGCGCAGGATATCCTCATCGACCACGTCCACCCGGGTGCGGCAGGTCCAGGTGATGTCCAGCCCGCGGCGCCGGATCTCCGCGAACAGGCGGCGGCAGCGGGGCTTGTTGATGAAGAAGGTGGCGTCGAAGAAGTCGATCTCCCGGATGCCGTACTTGTGATAGCATTCCTCGATCTCGCCGATCACGCTCTCCCAGCTCCGTTCCCGGTAATGGTTAAGGCCGGCGATGGCGCAGAAGCTGCACTTGTACGGGCAGCCGGTCGAGGTCAGCATGACCGTATAGTTGCGCCGCTGCGAGACGAAGGAGCGGTATTTCCCGTTGGGCAGGAGGTGCCGCGCCGGGTAGGGGTAATCGTCGAAATCGGTCAGGCAGCCGGCCGGCGGATTGATGCGAACCGCGCCCGCGGCGTCCTTCCAGCATAGGCCGGGAATATCCCGTAGGGGACCGGCGTCTTTTAAGGAGCGCAGGAAGAGCGGCAGGGTATCCAGCGCCTCGCCGATTATCCCGTAATCGATCGCCTCATACGCCATGGTCTCTTCCGGATAGAGCGACAGATTGATCCCGCCGACCAGGACCGGAACGCCGGTGGTGAAGCGCAGGTATTTGATCCAGCCCAGCGTCTCCTGGAAATTGTAGGTATCGAGGCGGAAAGCCAGCAGGTCGGGAGCGAAGCGCCGCAGCCGCCCGCTCACATCTTCCCGGCTCAGGCCGAGCGCGGCGGCATCAAGCAGCAGCACCTCATGCCCGGCCCGCTCCAGAACAGCGGCCACATAGGCGAGGATGATCGGCGGAGCCAGCACGAACTCCTCATCGATCACCTTGAGATTCTCGGAGAACCTCCGGTGATGGTGCGGCGGATATACTATCGCCACCTTCATGACTTCACTCCGCACAATGCGCCGGCTTTCCGGACGCCCGCCTGCGCGAGCAGCGGCAGCAGCAGTCCGGCGCTGAAAAAAGTGTTGAGCTGCAGATTGCACTCGCAGGTGCAGCAGCAGTCCGCCGCGATGCGGTCCCGCACCCGGCGGCTGGCGGCGGAAGACCACAGCCGCCGGAAATCCCAGCCCTGCTCGCGCAGGTTGCCCATTTTGGCATCCAGACCCTCGCAGGGGAAGACATTAAGGAAAGAGTCGATGACCGCGCTCAGCCGTCCCGCCCGGCACTCCATGGGATAGCGGCCGGTACGCAAGATCTTCTCGATATGTCCCGCCACTTCGGACTTGTAGGCGGCATAGAAGCTGCCTCCGCCCTCGGCGAGCTGGTCTTCCAGGATGCGGTCATAAAGCCGGCGGTAGATATCGACATCCGCGCCCTTGAGCGCGGGATCCTTAACCCCGCCGCGGATGAAATTCAGGCCGACGACATCGGGCGCCAGCTCGCGCCGAACATGGTCATAGGTCTCGCTGAGCCGCTCCTCATTGGCCTTCGACAGCGTCATGAGGACGCCGACCCGCAGCTGGGCATGCGTCTTCTTAAGCTCTTTGAGCGCGGCCAAGGTCTCAATGGCCCGGTCGAAGCTGCCGGCACGCCCGCGCAGGGCGTCATGCGCCTCCCCGAGCCCGTCCAGCGAAACCTTGATAACGACCTTGCAGTCCGGCGTCTTTGCCAGGAGCTTGCGGGCCAGGCCGGTAATCCGCGCCGGCAAATAGCCGTTGGTGGGAATCGATATCCGCGACACGCCGTTAACCCGGACCAAGGTCTCCGCTATCTCGGGGAGATCGCCGCGCAGGAAAGGCTCGCCCCCGCCCAGACTCAGGAAGCTGAAGCGGCCCATGGTCGGCGCCAGACGCGCCAGCTCGGCTAGAGTAAATTCCTCGCCGGCGCCGTTGAGCTCCCGCCAGTAGAAGCAGTGCCCGCAGCGCAGGTTGCAGCGACGGGTAACCAGCAAGGTGACCTGCTCCGGGAGGAGCGCCCCGCCAAGGTGGAGCATCCGCCTCGCCCAGCGTGTTTTTTCCGCCAACCCGGCCATTAGGCTCTCCTCTCCGCGGCGGGAACCAGATACCCGCCCGCCGCGGCCAGCACCGCCAGCTGCGCCGCCAGCATCTCGAAATAGCAGACCACGAGGCAGCGCGCGGCGGCCGACGCGCCGTGATTGCGGCGCACGACGTTCACGAAGCCGATATTGAGCAGCGCGAACAAAACGATCATCCCCAGCCCCAGCCCGGCGAACAGCGCCTCGCGGTAAACCGCCAAAAGCGCCGCGTCGGCCAGGATCAGCGCCGATAAAATGACGCTCAAAAATTCCGGTACCATGCTCCCCTTGGTGTTGAGCGAGAAAGTCATGGGGGCGGCGGCATCTTCCCGGCGGCCGAAACGGCGGTCCAAAAGCAGGCCCGCCTTGGCCCGCACCTTGCGAAAGTCCGTCCGCAGCAGGCTCCAGAGGGTATAGTGCTTGCGATGCCGCACCTGGATCTTCTTGTCGAGGACGATGCGGCGGCCCATGGCCGCCAGCCGCATGCCGAGCTCCACATCCTCGACGCCCTCGGCCCGCGGGTCGAAGCCGCCCGCGATCTCGAATGCCTCGCGCCGGACCGCGAAGCAATAGCTGTTGAGGCCGGCGATATAGCCGTCCCGCATCCGCTGCGTCTTGTGGCATTTATAATAATGCCGCGCCAAAGAGGCGGAGCCGGCGGAGTCGGTCTCCAGCGCGTACACTCCCTGCACGGCATCGGCCTCCGGATGCTCGGCGAAGGCCCGCAGAACCGCCTCCAGCCCGCCCGCCTGCAAAGTCGTATCGGCATCGAGAAACAGCAGCAGTTCCCCCGCCGCCCGCTGGGCGCCGGCATTGCGCGCCGCCGCCGCCCCCGAGCAAGCGCCCAGGGCCACGGTCGCGCAGGAAAACTCCTGGGCGATCTGCGGGGTGCGGTCCCGGGAGCCGTCATCGACCACGATCACCTCGAGCCCCCGCACCGCCTGGGAGAAAACCGCCTCCAGGCAGGCCCGGATATCGTTCTCGGCATTATGCGCCGGGATGATGACCGAGAGCTTAGCCACCGCGGCCCCCCTGTATTATGCGGCGCTCATAAGCGCGGAGTTTGGCGTAAATCTTGAGCGCATCCCCGGCATAGTCGATCTTGAAGCGGCGCTCGGTTTTCTCGCCTGTCGGCGTCACGCCCTGCAGCGTAAGATGCGAGGCGATACGCTTGTCCTTGCGGTCGGGATACTCCAGGACCTTGCCCACTGCCGCGATCTCGGCGAACAGCTTGGCGAATTCGCCTTCCGCCAGCTTCAGCTCGGCGTCCACCGGCTGCTGGAAGCCGCCGCTCAGGCGGGCGGTCTCGGCGTCCAGCGTCAGGACTTCCTGCTTGCCGGTGAGAACGCTGCGCATGCGCAGCTCGATGCTCCGGCCCTCGCCCAAGTCGTCCAGGCGCACCGAGTTCTCGCGCTCCGGCGGCGCCGCCGGCTTGACCGGCTGGGCGGACTTGCCGGCCGTCTTGCAGGCGCTCAGCCCCGACGCCAACACGCAGACGCACAGCAGTACGGCGCGGGCGCGCAGCATACCTATTAGCGCGCGCGCGCGAAAAAAAGGCTTCGGGTTCGAGTAATGTCCCATTTTACCCAACCGCGGCTGGCCGTCAGCCAACGTTTTATTGCGTCTCTCGGCGGTACTTTCGGTCCTGCTCGTGGTGTCGCTCGTGTTCCTTGGTCCGCGGGCCGCCCCTCAAGGACGGACCGCGACGGGGCACGACGCTCCCTGTGGGTACGGGGAGCCCCCGGGAGTCACAGCAGGAGGACTTGGACGCGGACGCGTCCGGGAGTGAGGGTGAATTGCAGCGGAGATAATACCGGCGCCGCAGGTCCGTCCGGGGCGCGCCCGACGACGCAGGCCGCGGGCGGACGAACCTTGGGAGAGCGCTGGGGGGTTAAAGCTGAAATTTTTTCGCCGCCATGCGCCGCCGGCAGCTCGCCCCGGAGCGCCGCGGCGACGAGATTGGAACGGTCCAGGTAGTTCAGCAGGGCCTTGAGTCCGCCCATAGACGACAGGCCCGCGGCCTCATGCGCGACCGCCTGCTCGCCGGCGCGAATCTCGCGCTGCAGGTCGCGGCGCGAGATCAGGCGGTTGCGGTAATCGCGCAGCTCGATGCCGTCCGTATGCATGACCACGCGCCAGGCGTCGGTCCGCGACACCTGGCGCATCGCCGAGCGCGAAGACTCCGTCGCGAACAACGGCAGCGCCGCCGCCAAGCAAAAAGCCAAGAGTCCCAACAAAGTTAGGAACCTCTTGGCGCTGCTTACCCTTCGGCGTTTTATCATCGCTTCAACCCAAAACGGAGCCCGGCCTCGCCAACTATCTTACCCCTCTATCCCGAAGATAGCAAGCCAAGGCCGGGCCAAATCTGGTGAAGCGTATGTTGACCGGTTTTCCTTGTCCATGAGCTACTTTCGGCAACCGGGCCACCCATCACGGGCCCCAGGCTTTGCGCCCCCGGCTTACGCCCTGGCGCTCGACTCCACTGCGCCAGGCTCAGCAACGCTGAGCGGGTTTGCTATTATCGCTGCAACTCTACAGTCCCAGTATAACACGATGCCTTGATTTGTCAAGACCTAAACCCTTGACAAGCCCCCCTCCCCAACAAGTTTTGGTACCGGCCTTCAACTTATTGGAATTATTCCGTCGGCCGTCGTGGATAAGTACAAAACTCTAATAAGTTGAAGGCCGGTACCAAAACTTATTGGAGCCAGGGGAGGCGGCGGATGATGGTTTGGGCGCGGCCCGGGCCGACGGAGACCAGGCTCACGGGCAGGCCGAGCTGGCGCTCTATCCAGCGCACATACTCGCGCGCGCCCTTGGGCAGGTCGCCGAAGGTCCGCGCCGTGGTCAGGTCGCCGGTAAAGCCGGGGAAGGATTGGTAGACCGGCTCGACATGGTTAATCGCCTCGCGCGAATAAGGGAAAGTGGTCACGCGCTTGCCGTTGAGCTTATAGGCGACGCAGACGCGCAGGGGATCGACGCCGGAAAGGGTGTCGAGCTTGGTCAGGGCGACATGCGCCAGGCCGTTGGCGCGAATCGCCCAACGCAGCTGAATAAGATCCAGCCAGCCGATGCGGCGCGGCCGGCCGGTAGTGGTCCCGTACTCATGGCCCACCTTGCGGATAAAGTCGCCCGTCTCGTCGAAGAGCTCGGTGGGGAAGGGGCCGCGTCCCACGCGCGTAGTATAGGCCTTGGCGATGCCCATCACCTCATGGATGCGCGACGGCCCCACGCCCGCGCCGGTGCCGGCGGCGCCGGCCACGGTATTGGAAGAAGTGACGTAGGGATAGGTGCCGTAGTCCAGATCAAGCATGGCGCCCTGGGCGCCCTCAAACAGCACGCGCTTGCCGCGGCTTACCGCCGTCTCGATCATTTCCGCCGTATCGGCGACAAAGGGCTTTAAAAACCGGCGCAGCCTATCGCTGCCGGCGAACACTTCCCGGCGGATTCGGCGCAGCGGCCGCACCCGGGAAAACTCGGCCTCCCGGACCTTGAGGTTGCGCTCCACCAGAACCTTAAAAGTGTCGGGCTCCATAAAATCGCAGATGCGAATACCGATGCGCGCGACTTTATCCTCATAACAAGGGCCGATGCCGCGCTTGGTGGTGCCGATGCCGCGGCCGCCCTCCTCGCGCAGGGTATCGATGAGGATATGGTAAGGCAAAATAACATGCGCCGCGGGGCTCACGAACAGCCGGCCCTTAACGCGCACCTGGCGCCGGGTCAGCATGCGGATCTCCTCGCACAGCGCCCGCGGATCGACGACCACGCCGTTACCGATCACATTCTTGCGGCCCGGATAAAGAATGCCGGACGGCGCCAAATGCAGAGCGAACGATTTGCCGCCGAAGACCACGGTATGACCGGCATTATTGCCGCCCTGGTAGCGGACGATCAGATCGGCTTTGCGGCTGAGAAGGTGGACAATCTTGCCCTTGCCTTCGTCTCCCCATTGGGCTCCGACGATGACGAGTGACGGCATCTAGGTCCTCCCGAAGATTTTCTTCCACCACGGCATATTCGACAGGCGCGGCACGGCCTTGAGCATGGTCGTCCCGCTAACGGTCAGGTCGCCGCAGACCCCCGCCGAAAAGCGCACGCGGATCGTCATGCGCCCCAGCTCGTCCTTCTCAATGGCTTCCACCGGCACCAGAAGCGGCGACCCGCCCTCCTCCGAGCGTGAGCCGAACAGCTTGCTCAAATACTGCGCGATATCGCGCGTATCGCTGATGCGCGTATAGACGAGATCGCCGGCGCTCAAGGACGCCGCCGGAGTCCCCCCCGCCTCATCGTGCTCGAAATCCACGTCCAACACCAGCATGCCGCCGGGAACCTGCCGCTGCGTCCCCTTCGAGCGGGATTTACGCTTGGCGCCTTTCCCCCCGCCGGACGCCTCGCCCCGGGGACGCACCTCGCGAAACTGTCCCATGTCCAGCAGATCCTGCTGGGCGAACAGCTCGACGGCGGAGCCCAGCTTGGCCGACAAGGCCGTGCGCAGGACGGCGAAATCATCATGCGTATAGTCGCTCCTCTCATTATAGAAGTTGGCGGCTTCCGGCGAGGCGAAATAGGACGACAGCAAATGCTCGACCGACTGGCTCTCCTCCTGCACGGTGCCGACCCACAAACGGCAGGCATAGAGACGAGCCTCGAAGTCGAACCAGTGCTGATCAAGCTCGCTGACGAAAACGGCGGGGTTATGGGAGACCACGGCCCGGGCCCGCAGCAGCGATTTTTCCTTAAGGTTGAGGATAACCAGCAGCAAGCCGTAGCGCGAAACCTCGACGGCGCGGATACGGGCCTTGAGCACGACGATATTCTGAAACAGACGCGGGATAGCCTTCACCGCGCTCTCCAGGTCGAAGCCGCATAGCTCAAGCGCGAGTTCGGCCTCGCCCCGATCGCAGCCGGTTTCCTCAATAAGCAGGGCGACCTTATCCTGCGGCTTAGCCACTCACGGCCTCCCCTCCCGAATCGCGGTTTCGGGGATGGCTGCTCTCATAAACCTTCTTCAGGCCCTCCAGCGAGACATGGGTATAGACCTGGGTGGAAGACAGGCTCTTGTGGCCGAGCATCTCCTGCAGGGAGCGCAGATCACAGCCGCCGTTGAGCAGCTGGGTCGCGAAGCTGTGCCGTATCGCATGCGGGGATACCGCCTTATGCAGTCCGGAGGACCGCACGCAGCGCCGCACAATGAGAGCGATCCCCCCGCCGCTTAAGGCGCCGCACCGGGCGTTAAGCCATAGGGGATCCTGGTCTCCTGCTTGCGGGCGGGGGCGCGCCCGAAGATATTCCCGCACCGCCGCCAGCGCGATGTCGCCCACCGGCACGATGCGCTCGCGCGAACCCTTGCCGAAAACCCGGACCACCCCGCCCACGAAGTCGATGTCGGAGGCCTGCAGGCCGGCCAGCTCCGCACGCCGCAGGCCGCTCGAATACAGGAGCTCAAGAATGGCCCGGTCGCGCAGCTCCGTCCAGCCGCCGCCCATCCCCGCCTGATCGAGAATCCGGCTCATCTCGGAGTCGGTCAGGAACTGCGGCAGGCGCTTTTCCTTCTTGGGGATGGGGACATTAAGAAACGGATCGCCCTTGAGCTCCCCCTCCTCCAGCAGGTGCCGGCAAAACGAGCGCAGGCTGGAAATCCGCCGCAGCAGAGTCCCGCGGCTTAGGCCGCCCTGGTTAAGATGGGCGATATAGGAACGGACGCGGCGGCGGTCGATATCGCTCGGCTTCGGCCCGCCGGCGCCCTCGCCGCCGCAATAGGACGCGAAGCCTTCCAGATCCGAGGAATAGGCGCGGAGGGTATGGGACGAAAAGTTGCGTTGCGAACGGAGTCGGTTCAGGAAGCGCCGAATCCGGAGCTTCACTCCGTCTGCTCGCCGCCCTCGGCTTTCGCCTGTTGTGCGACCAGCTTTCTCTCCTGCTCTAAAACTTCCGCCTCGGCGCGGATGATCGCGGAGTTGTCTTTGGAGAGCGGCTTAAGATTGCGGCACTTGGGGAATCCCGAGCAGGCCAGAAAGTGCCCGCGCTTGCCCAGCCGCATCCACATCGGGCTCTGGCACTTATTGCACAGGCGGGGGGTGATCAGCGGCCGGGAGCCCTCGACCTTATTGCCGTTCTCGTCGAGAGAGTAGGTGTTTTTACAGGCCGGATAGCCCGAGCAGGCGAGAAACCGCCCCTTGCGGCCGGTGCGGATGACCATCGGCTTCCCGCAGATTTCGCAGACGTGATCGGTCTTCTCGGGGACGATCTTCTGGCCCTCGCTGTCGAGCTGGATTTTGCCCTTGCACTTGGGAAAATCCCCGCACGACAGATACTTGCCGAAGCGGCTCTCCCGGATGAGCATCTTCTTGCCGCAGGTCGGGCACTCCTCGTCGGTCTCGACCGGGACGAAACGGCAATCCTCCATGGTCTCGGCCGCGACCTCCAGCGCCTTGGCGAAGGGAGCGTAAAAGCTGTTCACCACGCCCTGCCAGCGCTCCGCGCCTTCGGCGACCTGATCGAGCTGCTGCTCCACCGTGGCGGTATAGGACAGGCTCATCTGCTCGGTGAAGTGCTTATTGAGCTGCTTGACGACGAGCAGCCCCAGGTCCGTCGGCATCAGGCGCCGGTCCTTAAGCCCCCGGCGGATATAGCCGCGGTCGATAATCGTCTTGATGGTCGGAGCATAGGTCGACGGACGGCCGATGCCGTGACGCTCCAGCGCGCGGATGAGACTGGCCTCGTTGTAGTAGGGCGGCGGGCTGGTATTATGCTCCTCCGGCTTGAGCTCGATGAGCTTGAGCGCATCGCCCTCCTGCAGATCGGGCAAGCGGCTGTCGGCGTCGTTCTTGGCGTCGTCGCCCTCCTCGTCATCGCTGAGGACCTTCAAAAAGCCGTCAAACTTGAGCGTCCGCCCGGTGGCGTGGAACAACGCCTCGCCGCTTTCCAGGTCCACGCTCATGGTATCGAAGACCGCCTCGCACATCTGGCTGGAGAGAAAGCGCTTCCAGATCAGGGTATAGAGCTTGATCTGCTCGGCCGTCAGGTACTTGCGCATCTCCTTGGGCGTGCGGTGCACGCTCGTCGGCCGGATAGCCTCATGCGCCTCCTGCGCCCCCTTGACCTTGCTGGGGTATACCGGCGGACTCTCGGGCACATACTTATCGCCGAAATTCTTTTGCAGATAGCCCCGCGCCTCGCCCTGCGCCACCTTGGCCACGTTGACGGAATCGGTACGCATATAGGTAATCAGACCGGTGGGCTCGTCGGAGCCGATATCCACGCCTTCATAAAGGCTCTGCGCGATGCGCATGGTGCGCTCCGCCGCGAAGCCGTACTTCTGCGAGCCCGCCTGCTGCATGGTGCTGGTAATGAAGGGCGGCTGGGGACGGCGCTTGACTTCCTTGCGCGTCACCTCGATGACCTTAAACTCGCCGCCGCGGACCGCGTCGACGATGGCCTGCACGTCCTCGGGCTTGCGCAGCGAAGTCGATTTTACCCGGTATTCTTCGGCGAAGAGCTGGAAGGTCTGGGTGCTCTCGAGCTTCTCCCCCTTCCACCTGGTCAGCCGGGCGTCGAACTGCGGGGGCTGGCCGCTCTTCTCAAAGGTGCCGAAAAGCGAATGGTACGGCTGGGAGGCAAAGGCCTTGATCTCGTGCTCGCGCTCCACCATCAACCGCACGGCCACGGACTGGACGCGGCCCGCCGACAGGCCGCGACGAATCTTTTTCCACAGCAGCGGCGACAGCTTATAGCCCACCAAGCGGTCGATCACGCGGCGCGCCGTCTGCGCGCTGACCAGCCGCATATCGACCTCGCGCGGATTGGCGATCGCTTCCTTAATAGCCGTTGGCGTGATCTCGTGGAAAGTGATGCGCTTAAACTTGCTGGCGTCCACCTTCAGGAGCTCCATGAGATGCCAGGCGATCGACTCGCCCTCGCGATCATGGTCCGTCGCCAGATAGACATACTCCGCGTCCTTTGCCGCCTTCCTAAGCTCCGGCAGCAGCTTCTTGGTCCGGGTCAGCAAAGTATAGGTCGGCTCAAATTCCTTATTTTCATCCACGCCGAGCTTTTTCGCCGGCAGGTCGCGCACGTGGCCGTAGGAACTGGCCACCACGAAGCCTTTCTTGAGATAGCGCGATATCGTCCGCTGCTTGGCGGGAGACTCAACGATGACGAGGCTCTTGCCCGCCGCCGAACCCTTCTTGGCGGAAACCGTTTTAGCGCCGTCTTTTTTCTTTATTTTCTTTTTCTTAGCTTCGGCCATATCTTTGACCCGGCAGAGCGCTAATGATACCTTGACTTTCGAGATTCGTCAAGGCATGCGCCATACGGGGCAGCTCCCAACTGGTCCGGAAAAGCAGTTCTTCCAAGCTCATCTCCCCGGAGCCGAGTAATTGTAAGATTTTTTTACCCTCGAGGGTATAACATACCGCATTCGGCGGCGGCACGGCCCCGGACCGCACCGGCCGCAGGCCGCTAAAAGCCGGTATTTCGGCAAGGATATCGCCGCTTTCGCGCACCAGGCAGGCGCCTTGGCGCAGCAGGTGATGCGGCCCCTCGCTCATGGGCGAATCCGCGGGTCCGGGCACTGCGAAGACCTCGCGGCCCTGCTCGATAGCGGCCCGCGCGGTGATCGCGGTACCCGAGCGTCTCCCCCCCTCTACGACCACGGTCCCCCACGACAAGCCCGACAGAATGCGGTTGCGGCGGGGAAAATTATGCGCCAGCGGAGGACCTCCCGGCGCGATCTCCCCGAGCAGCGCGCCGCCGGCGGCGACGATCTCATCGGCCAAGGCCTTGTTCTCGGCAGGATAGACGCGGTCCAGCCCCGAGCCCAGCACCGCCCAGGTCCGGCCGCCCGCCCGCAGGGCGGCGCGATGCGCCTCGGTATCGATGCCGCGGGCCAGCCCGCTGACGATCACGACTCCGGCCCGGCTCAGCTCCGACGCCAGGCGGCGCGTGATGCGCCGGCCGTAAGCGGTCGGCCGCCGGGTGCCGACCATGGTCAGCGTCGGCGCGCCGGCATCCAGCTCGCCCCGCACATAGAGCGTCTCCGGCGGATCGGGAATGGTTTGCAGCAGCGCGGGATAGCGGGCGCAGTCCCGGCGCAGCTGCCGCATACCCGAGCTCAAAGCAGCTCTTCTCCCAGCTCCTTGGGGATATAAGTTGTCTTGGGAGTACGCCGCCAGCTGCGCGCGCGAGGCGCGGCGGCGGGCTTGCCGTTCTCCGCTCCCGCCGTCCCCGGAGCGTTATCCGCGAAGGGGGCCGCGGGCTTCAACGCCGGCGGCGCGGCGGAAGCTCCGGCCAGCATGCCGCTGATGCGGCGCAGCAGTCCCGGCTCGCTCCACAGGCGGTGCCACTCCTGCGGTATGCGTCCCGCGGAGACGATCAGGCGCGTCGCGGGGATATCCAGCTCGGCGGCCATCTTGAGCAGAACCTCCTCCTCGGCGGGAGGGTTGCGCTTATGCGCCAGGACCTTGGAGAAGTACGAGGGATCGACTCCCACGGAACGGCACAAGCTGCGCAGGCCGATCCCGCGCTCCTTCATGCGCGCGCGAACCAAATCCGCGAAAGGCAGCTCTTTAACGCCGCTCATTATTTAAACTTAATAAACTCGTACTTCTTTTCTACCAGCTGGATTCTGTCGCCCTTGGGAAACTTCTCGATATACTGCTCGTAGACCTCGCGGGCGGGCCCGTACTTCTTTTCTTCGGAGTACATAAGCCCCTTGAAGTAAAGGGCGTCCGGCGCGTATTGGCAGGTGGGATAATCCTTCAGCAGCTGGTCGAAGGCTTGATGCGACTCGGCGTAGATATCACGATGATACTGCGCCCGGCCGATGTAGTATTCAATCTTGGGAGAAAATGTCGGATGGGGGCGCTTTTCGGAGACCTCCAGTACATTCATCATCGTATAGTTGGCGCGGATATAGACGATGGAGCCGATAAATATAAAGAAAATTATGAATATTTTTGTGAAGTTTGTTTCGCCTTCCATATAGGTTGTCCTCAGCGCTCCAGTTTGAGAACATCATTAAGCTGGACGCTGCCCCCCGATTTAAGAATCAGCGCTTGGTACTTCCCGGAATCCAACCGCTTGATAATTTCGATGAGCCCCACCTTCTGATAATACTTGCCCCGCTTGTTCACGTCGGATTCGCTGGCGGCGGCACGGCGGTAAACCGTGTAGCGCTGGCGCTTGCTGACCGCATGCTTCGCCGTAATGCTCACCGCGACGGCATCTCCCGCGGCGACCATGGCCTCGCGGCCGCGGAACTCGATCACCTTGCCGTCCGGCGTCCAGTCATCTTCCATCATCATCCGGTACATCGCCGGCTGCTGACCGGCCATGCCCGCGGGGAGCTCAACGGACAGGTCGTCGGGCAGAGCGATACCCTCGGCCGATTTATCGGCGTCGTAATTAACCGGCTCCTCCTCCGGTTCGGGCGCGGGCGCCGGCTGCGGAGCCGGCTCCGACCGCGGCAGTTCCTTAACGACCGTAACCATCTTGTCGAGCCCGGGGATAATGAAGGTCTGTCCGGGGTAGATCCAGTGCGGGTCTTTAATGCGGTGCTTGTTGGCCTCATAGATGAGGGGCCACTTGAACGGATCCTCGTAATAGTACTTGGCCATCTCCCATAAAGTATTGGCCGCCGTCACGCCGTGGCGCTTGCGGACCTTGATGGTCTCCTTCACCGCGCCGTCGTCCCCGCTGGTCACCGCCGCCTCGTCGCCGCGCCCTTCGGCGTCCGCGACCGACAGCTCAGCCGCCCGGTCAAGGGCGGTCCGCTGGGCGGCGGTCATCGCCTGCTGCAGTATCGCAAGGTCTTTTGCGGAAGGGGAGAGCACGTCCTCGGGATGAGAAAGGACCTCCTCGGAACTGGCGGGCATGCCGTCCTGCGCCCCGGCCTGCACCGCGGCGAGCATAAACCCTACGGCCATAATTCTCAGCATCGATCCTCCCTCAAACGCCCTGCTACATTATATGCGCCGCAGCTTATACTGCAGCGCTTCCGACACATGCGTCTCGCGCACCTCATCGCTGCAGTCCATGTCCGCGATTGTCCGCGACACCCGCAGCAGGCGGTCCAGCGCCCGCGGCGAGAAAAGGCATTGACCCGCAGCCCATTCTACGAAGTCCCACGTCTTCTTGTCCAAGCGGCAAAGCGCTTTCAGCGCCCCGGCCGGCACCGCCGCGTTGCCCCGCACGGCTCCGCGCGCCGCCGCCCGCCGCCGCGCGGCCCGCACGCGCAGCGCCACCTCGGCGCTGGTCTCGGGCCGAACCCCGTCCCGCCCGGACCATTGCGCGAATGGCAGCGGCGCCATTTCCACCTGCAAATCGATGCGGTCCAGCAGCGGCCCCGAGACCCGCGTCCGGTAGCGCTCGGCCGCGTGGTCCGAGCAGGCGCAGCCGCGCTGCGGGCTTCCCCGGTACCCGCAGGGACAAGGGTTCATCGCCGCGACCCAGATAAAATCCGCCGGATAGATCACCGTATTGCTGACGCGCGCCACCGTCACCGCACGCTCTTCCAGCGGCTGGCGCAGGGCCTCCAGCGAAGCCCGCGGGAACTCCGGCAGCTCGTCCATAAACAGCACCCCGCCATGCGCCAGCGAGAACTCCCCCGGACGGCACAGCGCGCCGCCGCCGACCAGCGCCGCGGCGGACGCGGTGGCATGCGGCGACCTGAACGGCCGGCGGGAAACGAGCCCCGCGCCCGCCGCCAGGCGCCCGGCGGCGGAAAACAGCTTGGTCGAGGCCGCCGCATCCTCCGCCGCCAGCGGCGGCAGAATGCCGGGCAGGCAGCGCGCCAGCATGGACTTCCCCGTTCCCGGCGGTCCCACCATCAGCAGATGGTGGCCGCCTGCGGCGGATATTTCGAGCGCCCGCCGCGCCAGCAGCTGGCCCCGCACTTCGGCCAAATCCCCCTCGCGCTCGAGCGCCGGGCCGGCGCCGTTCCCGCTGCGCCCTGCCCGCCGCGGCAGCGCCTCGCCGCGCAGCCAGCCGGCGACCTCCCGCAGGCTGTCGACGCCGACCGCCGTCAGTCCCGCCGCCGCGGCCTCGGCCCTATTGGCCACCGGCACGACCACGGTCCGCAGACCGGCCTCGCGGGCGGCGGCGGCCATCGCCAGAACTCCGGACACCGGCCGCACCGCGCCGTCGAGCGCCAACTCGCCTAAAAAGCAGCATTCCGCGGACCAAGGGCCGGCGGCCAGCTGACCGGAAGCCAGCAGGATACCCAGGCTGATCGGGAGATCGAAGTGCGTCCCCGCCTTGCGGCGTTCGGCGGGCGCGAGATTAACCGTGATCCGCCGCCGCGGAAAATCGAAGCCGGAGTTCCGCACCGCCGAAACGACGCGATCCCGCGCTTCACGCACGGAGCTGTCGGGAAGGCCGACCGTCTGAAAGCACGGCAAGCCGTTGGCGAGGTCGAGCTCGACCCCCACGGGGAAGCCGTCGATGCCGCGCACGGCGGCTGAGCGGATGCATGAGAGCATGCCCATCTATACGACTATGGGGGCCGCTGGGTTCCCAGTCTGCCTATGGGGAATGCGTTATCGCTGTTCTTGGTTTATCCAGGCAGCTGGTCCCGCCGTAAGGCGGGGCAAGTCTGCCTATGGGGAATGCGTTATCGCTGTTCTTGGTTTATCCAGGCAGCTGGTCCCGCCGGACCTTAATCCGCCATCCGGCAGATATCGTTCTTGCTCGCGCCCTCGGCGGAGCCCGACAGAACGGCGATCGCGCCCTCGCCCGAATCGCCCAGCGGGCCGACGACCTCGGCACGGCCGAGCGGCACTTCCTCATAGCCCAGCACCAAACCGGTGGTCGGATCCATGATCTCGCCACCGAGGTGGAAGCAGTCGAGCTTAAGGCCTTTCTCGACGCCCATAGTGATTCCGGCGTTGAGGTAAAGGTTCTTGCCGCGGACCGCGGCGATGCGGCAGGACCAGGGCTTTTTGTTGACCTGGCTGGTAATATTGTCGGTGAACTGGACGATGGCCGCGCGCAGCGCCTTGCCTTCAAGCGTCTCGTCGTAGCCGCTGCGCCCGCCTAGCCCCAGCACGGCGCGCTTGGAGGCCTTGGCCCGTCCGGAGCCGGAATCGGCGTAGATCACCTGCCCGGTCTCGACATCGACCACGCGGATGTCCACCACCACTTCGGCGATCTGCTTTTTCGAGCTCACGAGCAGATAGTCGCTCCCTTCCTTCTTGACGCCCGACTCGGATATCGAGCCGGTTACTATAGCGCTCAGGCCCAGAATCCGGCCGATCTTGACCGCGGTGCGCGAATCGATGGCGCCGGAGGCCTGCAGCTTCTGCTCATCGAAGATCTTATTAAGCTTGTCGCGCTCGACCACGACGAACTTGCCGGTCTTGGCCAGCTCGGTGATGAGGACGTCGGACGCCGCGCTTCCGAGCCGCCCCTGCCCGTAGCCGCTCTTGTTCTCAAAATCCACGACCCCGATGCGCCGCCGCGGGCCGGTATGCTTGGACTTCACCTTCTCCGTCTCGTGAGCGCTCATCACCTGCTCGCGCTTCACGCTCGTCCGGGGACCGCAGCTTCCCAGCAAAACCGCCGCCGCGGACAGACTCAATACCATCCCGCTGATCTTCAGATTTGTCACGTTAATGCCTCCTAGGATAATTCCGCAGCACCCGGCGAACCGCCCTGTCGGCTTCGTCCTGCAGCGCCGTATGCAGCATGCCCTCAGCCGCCTGCTCGACGATGCCTTCAATAAATGAGCGGCCGGCCCGCTCTTTGCTCAAAGCCACCTTGACCCGCGATTCGCTTTCCACATTCTCCCATAGACGGGCGCCGCGCGACGCATGTACGAGCTTCAGCCGCAGCCGGACCTCTCTTTTACGAAAGAAGCCCACGTTCTGATAGGTGAATTCTTCCACAATTCCGTACATCAGTCCATCCGTTTCCAGCGCGGCGCCCAGCTTTTCCGGCGCGTACGCCCCCAGCTGGCCGCCGTCGGTCAGGCCGAGCGCGTGCAGCTTCTCGTCGACCTCCGCGCCCGGCAGGACGCCGTAGCCCAGCGCCCCAAGACGCTCGCTGACCAGCGCCCGCAGCACATGCTGCGCCTGGAAGCTCATCGATTCATTGTCGAACGGCAGCACCGCGACCGTACCGGGCACCGCCGCCGGGAAATCCGGCGCGCTGTAGCGCTCGGGGCTGCCCGCACAGCCGGCCGACAGCAGGGCGAGAACGGCCGCAGCGAAGATAAATCTACGGCTCGACACGAACCTCAACCTGGTACGGCGTGATCGACATCGTCTTAAACTTGTAGCGCTTCATGTCCTGCAGCAGGGCCGCGAGCTGCTCGCCGGTAAAGCCTTCCGTGGTCACGCGCAGCGCGGTTTTTTCGGCGCCGTAGCTCGCCAGCGCCGCCAGGGCGATATCCGGCTGCGTCCGCAAATCGTTGAGCAGGCGCTGGACTTCTTCGAGACTCCGCATCCCCAGCACCCGCAGGCTGATATCCACCCGGCGGCTGAGCAGCGCGTGCAGCTCCTCCGCCAGCGCCTCGGCGGCCAGAAAGCCCGCCGACTCCAGCGCCTTGCCCTCGGCGATCGACGGCGCGGCGTCCAGTCCGGAAGCCTCTTTGGACCCGCCGGCGACCACTTCGTTGGTTTCCATCTTGAGCGCCTCGAGCGTGATCCGCGCGCGAAAGGAGTGAAAGCCGCCGAGGTTTACGTTCTCGATCTTGAGGGCATGCGCCTCCACCTCGCCGCGCACGATGATCTCCGCCTCCTGCTCGCTGTCGACGACGGAGAACCCGCGCTTGATCAGGGCCTTGCGCACCGCCGCCGCCGCCGGCTCGCCGCCGCCGCCGGCCGCCTGCATCCGAACCATAACCCGGGGGTTGCCGGGAGGGGCGTCCGGCCGGATCAGACCGAGCCGGTCGAGATCCTTCCCCACCTGCTCGAAGCGGACCAGGGCGCGAATGCGCGTCTTGTGAAAGCCCTCCTCCCGCTTCTCGCCGATCACTTCGTATTTCTTGATATAGCCTTTGACGTCGGCGAGGATGTTCTGGTTGACCGAAACGGCCTGCGAGACGCGGGTCTTGGCGGAGATATAGACGCCCACCACTTTCTCCACCGCCTTCTTCTGCGCCTCCGCCAAAGAGCGCTGCTTGGTGCCGAGGAGATCCTGATCATCGATCGGGCTCCAGCCTTCGGCCTCGACCACTTCGCCGTCCTCCGTCGGTCCGACCTTGAGGCGGCCGCTCGCGCAGCCGGCGAGCAGACCGATGAGTGCCAGGATGACGAATCGGCGCATAGCGCGCTCCTTACTTGAACTTTATGCCTTCGAGCGCGCGCAGCCGCTTCTTCGGCAGCTCCATGACGACGACCGCGCCGTTGTCCTTGGTAAACCGCGTGCTGATGATCTCGGCGCCCCGGATAACGTTCTTGATGCGGGACTCCAGCGTCGAGTCCGTCTCAATCGCGCGCGAGACCGTTATGCCGCCCTCGATCTCCACCCCCTTGATCACCGTCAGCATCTCGTACTGGGCGGCGACGATAGCGGCGTTGCGCGCCGTGGCCTTGCGCTGGGTGTCGGTCGCCAGCGCCGGATCCGAGGCGCCGATGCCGATCGAGCGGATATACTTGCTCGTAACCATATTCTGCTCGATCACGTCGACAACCTTGCCCTTCTTCACGTATTTCTTGGCGCACGCCGCGCCGGACGCCGTCAGGGCCAGCGCCGCCGCCCAACATGCGATATATTTCATTTTCATCCCGCCTCCTCCTTGCTCGATGGCACCGTAACCACGATGTCCTTCTCCGCCGCCGGAAGGACGAAGTGGAACCGCGTGCCCTGCCCGGGAACAGACTCCAGCCAGATCCTGCCGCCGTGCTTGTCGATCACGGACTTGCAGATCGCCAGGCCCAGGCCCGTCCCGGGCGCCTTGATCGCCTGGCGGTTCGCCGCCCGATAGAACTTCTCGAAAACATGCTCCTGGTCCGCCTCGGGAATGCCGATGCCGGTATCGCTGACCGTCGTCTCCAGGCAGTCTCCCTTGCTGGCGAGCGTTATCGTCACCTCGCCCCGGTCCGGCGTAAACTTCAAAGCGTTGGAGAGCAGGTTGTTGAAGACATGCTTGAGCCACTCGTCGTTGCCGAGCGCGCGCGGGAGCAGCGGCGGCGTCTCCAGCACCAGGCGCACGCCCTTATTGTCCGCGATGTAGCGGTGGTTTTCCACCGCCAAGCGCGCCGCCTTCTCGAGATCCACCCCGCTCATTTCGATCTCCAGACCGCGCTCGAGCCGCGACATGTCCAGCATGTCATTGACCAATGAGGAGAGCCGCTCGGAGGCCGAATTAATGATCTTTAAAAATCGCTTTTGCTCCTCGTTCAGGGGTCCGACCTCCTGATCCAGCAGCACGGTAACGAAACCCTTGATCGACGTCAGCGGCGTTTTGAATTCATGGCTGACGGTGGACACAAAGTCGTCCTTCATGCGGTGCAGCTCCGCCAGCTCGCGGTTGGTGTCCGCGAGCTTCTCGGCCAGCATCACGCTCTCCACCAGCACGGCGGCCTCCTCCGCGATCACGCGCACCAGCTTGAGGTCGTCGGGAGTAAAGCGGTCGCGCTCGTAACAGCCGACGCGCATGACCCCCTTGCGCTTGCCCTCCATCACCAGCGGCACGACCATGAGCGAATGGCACTTCCACAGCCGGGCGAAATGCGCGATAACCTGGGGATCGTTCTGCGCGTCGCCGGTCATGAAATGCTTGCCGGTCTTGAAGACCCGCACCGATGAGGCGTCGTCGTTATCGAGGGAAATGCGGTACAGGGAGCCCTCGTCGCCGAGCACGCCGTAGGCCCCGGGCTGGGTCACGAGCTCTCCGGTGGTCTCGTCGTAAAGCAGGAAGGCGCAGAGGTCCGACTCCAGCGTGCGCGCGACGATAGAGACGATCGATTTCAGAATTTCCGCCTGGTCCAGGTGTTCGGAAATCGCGTCGGTGATTTCCTCCAGCGTATTCATCTCTTTGGCCCGCCGGATCAGCTTAAGGTTGGTTTCGTCGAGCCGCGCCATGGTCACGCTCAGCCCGCCCTCGAGCTGTTCGCGCGCCTGATTAAGCTCCCAGAGATGCACCGCGCGGTCCGCCAGCGAGCCGATATAGGCCGCCAGCAAATCCGGGACATCGCTGCGGCCGGCGCGATCCTGCGCGGTATCGGGGTCGGGCAGCATGACGAGGACGCCCCACAGCTTCTCCATGGTTCCCCACGGCAAAGTCCGCGCCGCGCGCATATTAGCGGGACCGAAGGCCCGGGCCAGAGCCCGGGGCAGCCCGGCGTCTCCGTCGACGCCGGCGGCGCTTTGGAATACCCGCTCCCAGAGGTCCTCGGCAAGCGTCAGCTCGCCGGCCTCCAGGTTCTCCAGCATGCCGGTGCGGCATACCAGCTCGCCCGCGGTCGCGGAAAAAGCCCCGACGGTCGAGCGCCGCATCCAGATGAACAGATGATAGCCGCCGCAGTGGGCGTGGAAGCGGTCCGCGGCGTACTGGACGGAGTCGACAAAAGCCTGCGGCGTGGCCGGCACGCGATGCGCGCGCAGCATTTCCTGCGCGAACGCCTTGTGCCGCGCGGCCTGACGACGCGCGGCCCGCAGCTCCTTCTCCAGCGGCAGGACCTTCATAAACTGCAGATACCAGTAGGCGCCGACCGCCACCGCCGCCATCACGAACACCAGAACGAAGACATCCTGCATCATGCGGCCGCTCCCGGCGCCGGCATCATGTCCAGGTAGAGCTGGGTATGCGCCGCCGAGTCCTTCAGGCGCTGAAAGCTCAGCCAGCCCAGCTCGACCGGTCCATCGCACAGCAGGTGCGAGACCGCGTAGTAGAAATCGCTTTCATGCTCGGCGAGGCCGCTGCCCGGCGGCGGCCCCAGCACGATCGCGCCGTACGGCAGCTCGCTCAAGCACTCGCCGGCGACCGAGAACGGCGCCGCCGACGGAGGATCGAGCGCATAGGCCGATTTGCCGGCCAGCGCAAAAGGAAACGGCCACTTGCCGCGCCGCGCCGCCTCGAACATCTGCTGCCAGGCCCAGTCGGCATGGACCTCATGGCCGGCGGGGAAAAAGACGCGCACCGGGAAGTTCCCCGGCGGCGGCGGCCGCACGCGGGTCAGCGCCGCCTTCAGCTCCTCGGCCGGGGGAACGCCCGCGCCTTCCCCCACACCGAACAGCACCGAAGACGCTTCCATCAGCGTCGTATCCAGTCCGCCGACCTTGCGCAGCGCGATGAGCTTGAGCAGGCGGCCGGCATGACGCCGCAGATTGTCGAAATCCTTGACGGCAGGGGTGACGAACAGGGCGTGACCGGTGGATTCCTCGTTGAAGCCGCAGCGCTTAAGCACCTTGCCCACGATCTGCGTGCGGGAGCTCTCGCCGACCTTCTTGATCTCCACGGCATGTCCCGCATGGAACTTGAACTGCAGGGCTTCGTCGAGCCCGCCCAGGAGCTTCTGCGAGTACACCGAGGCCAGCACGATCTGCTTCTCGGCGCTGCTGAAGAGGCTGACGATATCGGCGAGCGCCTGGCGATTCTGCTCCGTCACCCCCATCAGATGCACGTCGTCGATGATCAGCGTTTTCGCTTGCTGCGCGAAATCGGTAAGCTCCGCGATGCGGGCGCCCTGCTGGGCCGCTTCGACCGCGCGCGCCAAGCGGGCCCCCGAGGTCATGAGCACCGGCTCATCCGGCGATTGCTCCTGCAGCTTGATGGCCAGAGCGTTGAGCATATGGCTCTTGCCGGAGCCGGGCGGTCCGCTGATATAAAGCGGATTATACATCGCTCCCGGGCTGGCCATTACCGACATAACAGCCGCATGGGTGAACCGGTTGAATGCTCCGACCGCGAGCTCCTCCAGGGACTGGCCCATGTTTAGACCGATCAGGACCCCGCATAGCGGCGCCTGGGCGGGGTGTACGCGCGCCGGGGGCGCTATGACGCCCGGCTGTTCGGCGGCCGGCGGCGGCGGGGTCGGGGTCTGCGTCGGCGGAGCGAAGGGATCCACCGAGCCCGGCGGAGCTTCGACGACCGGAGCGGGCGGAATTTCGACGGCCGGCGGCGGCGGGACTTCGACGGCGGGCGCCGGCGGGACTTCGACGGCGGGCGCCGGCTCGGGCGCGAGCTCTCCCGCCGGCGGGGACTCAAGCACCTTGTCGGCTTCGGCGGGCGCCGGCTCCGTTCTTCCGTTGGCGGGCGCCGCGTCCTCGATCTTCTCGCCGCCCATCGACTTGAGCTCGGACTCCAGCTCGGTGATTCGCTCGGCGGTGGCGCTGTGCAGATAAAGCTGATAGTTGAACTGCGAATCGCCGTGCTCCTTCTTCGGCCGGCCGCACATGGCGCCGAAACGCCGGACCAGAGAATGCACGTCCTTGAGCGCTCCCTTCACCTGCAGCAGCCGGCGGTCCGGGTCTTTCGCGGTCGGTGCGTCATTGATGCGCCAGCGGCTCAGCATATCAACCGGCCTTCAAGAGCATCATATCAACGACCAAATCGATCGCCGCGACGCGCTTGCCCACTTCTTCAGGCTTAATGGTCCGAAAAAAGACATCCTCCTCGTCAAACAGCTCGTCGGTGGCGCTGATCAAATCATCGGGGACGCCCTCCAGCAGGCCGAGCGCCCCAACCGCATGCGACGCCTTCACCGCCTCCAGGATTTCCCGCGGCGCCATCCCCGGCACGATCACGAGGATCGCCGCGGTGTGCACATACAGCGGCTTCTTCGAAACCTTCTGCGCGACGTCAAAGATGAACTTGATGACCTTATTAAAATTGCCGGCGTACTGGGTGGAGAACAGAAAGGCGATGCGGCGAATCTGCTCCGGCGGGACCTGCTTGTCGATCTCCTCTTCGATAAAGCCCGTCATTAGAGTCACCGGCACCAACCCCTTGTCGGGCATGGCGGGAGACGGTGCAGCGGCCGGCGGCGCTGCCGCGGCCTGTGCGGCGGCGGCCCTTTCCGCCGCGGCCTGCGCTGCGGCGGCCTTCTCCGCCATGGCCTTCTCCACCGCAGCTTTCTCGGCGGCGGCTTTCTCCGCCATGGCTTTTTCTGCCGCGGCCTTCTCGGCGGCGGCTTTCTGCAGCGCGGCCTGTTCGGCGGCGGCTTTCTCCGCCGCGGCCTTCTCGGCGGCGGCGTTCTCCGCCGCGGCCTGCGCGGCGGCGGCCTTTTGCGCCGCGGCCTGCTCGGCGGCGGCTTTCCGCAGCGCGGCCTGCTCGGCGGCGGCCTTTTCCGCCGCGGCGATCTGCGCTGCGGCCTGCTCGGCCGAAACCGGCGGTGGTGCGGCGGCGCTTTCGGCCGCGCCCGGGGCGCCGGCGGCCTGCCCTGCCGCCGCCCGCCTCGCCGCCGCCGCCTTTTCGATCTTCGCCTTACGCCGCGCCGCGGCTCTCCGCTCGCCCTCGGCCAGCGCCCTGGCGAACTCCTCCTGCAGCCGCTGGTCTTCCTCGTCCACGTTGGCGGCTTGACCGAGCGCCGCCTGTTCAGCCGCCGCGGCCTGCTCAGCTGCGGCTTTCGCGGCGGCGGCATTCGCGGCGGCGAGCTTATCGGCGGCGACCTGTTCCGCCGCGACCTGCCGGGCGTCGGCCTGCTTTGCCGTCTGCTGCGCCGCCTCGAGCCCGGCGGTGAGGTTATCGCTGGCGACCAGCGGCGACGGCGCATCCGGCGTCGGCGCAGCGCCCTCGCTTACGGTGCTGAGTATGCCGTCGAGGTCGGAAAGGATATTCCGAATATCCTCATCCGATTCTCCCGGTCCGCCCTGCTCGGTCACTCCGTTTTCAGTCCTCCGGAACTCTTGATCTTGAGAGCGATATCGTCGGGGTTGGTGGAGTTCTCCAGCGCCTCTCTTTCGCTGATCTTCCCTTCCTGCAGCAGGCGCAGCAGATCCGAATCGAAAGAGTGCATCCCGTACAGTCCGCCCGAATCCATCGCCTTATAAATTTCGGAGTTTTTACCCTCTACGATGTTGCGGCGGATGAGGCTGTTGACGACGAGAATCTCGGTCGCCGGGTAGCGGCCCCGGCCTTCTTTGGAGACGACGAGCCGCTGCGCCACCACACCCTTAAGAACCAAGGACAGCTGCTGGCGCACCTGCTTTTCATGCTGGGCGTCGAAACTGTCGACGATGCGATCGATGGTCTGCACGGCGTCCATGGTATGGACCGTAGAGAGGACCAGGTGGCCGGTCTCGGCCGCGGTGAGCGCGGCGTGGATCGTCTCGCGGTCGCGCATCTCGCCGATCACCACGACATCCGGATCCTGGCGCAGGATATGCCGGAGCGCGTCGACGAAGGACTCGGTATCCCGGCCCACCTCCCGCTGCACGACCGAAGCCTTGATATCCTCATGGAAGTACTCGATCGGATCTTCAATAGTGATGATGCGGTCGCTCTTGCGCTCGTTGATATAGTGCAGAAAGCTGTTAAGCGACGTCGTCTTGCCGGCGCCGGTGATGCCCGCGAACAGGATAAGCCCGCGGCTTTCCTCGCCCAGCTTCTTCATCGCGTCCAACGGCAGATGCAGGTCCTCAAACGACATCACCGAATGCGGGACGACGCGCAGGCTCAGCGCCAGAGTCCCGCGCTGGCGAAACAGATTGACGCGAAAGCGCGAAACGCCCTTGAGGCTGTAAGCCAAATCCATTTCCTTCTGCGACTTGAAGGCTTCCGCCTGCTCCGGGGTGAGGATGGTCCCCGCGATTTTCTCGATATCCTGCGCCGACAGCTTCTGCAGATTCACCGCGGGAACAAGGCGGCCGTTTATGCGCACCGCCGGATGGGCGTCGGCCTTGAAATGAATATCCGAGATTCCCTTATCGACCATCAGCTTAAGAAGCGCACCTAAGTCCATAACTATTCCTCCGCGATATCGATATACGGCAACAATAGCCCGACCCTCACAACTGTCAATAATGACGAATTATGAAGGAGATCGGACGATCCGGATGCCCTTTAAGGCCAGCCAATCCTGGGCCAGCGGGCTGACGATCGCGTCTTGAGGTATTGTAAGGAGTTGCGTACCCGGAGTCAACGTCTTTTTGATCTCATACTCCGTCAGAAAACGGCGTCCTTTCAGGTCGGGGATGCGCGGGAACGCCCCTCCCCCGCTTCCGGGGGAGGAGGGCGCGATATGACGCCGGAGGGTATCCAATAAGTCGCTGTGCTTGAACATGACGCGGACCGCGGTCCGTTCTTACACGCTTATCGAAATCTTCTTTAAATACTTCTCTAAATCGTCTGCCGGCCGCGGAATCACATGAACCGCCACCAACTCGCCGACCCGCTGCGCGGCGGAGGCTCCCGCATCGACCGCGGCACGCACCGCGCCGACTTCGCCGCGGCACAATGTCGTCACCAGCCCGGACCCGATGCGCTCATAGCCCAGCATCCGCACCTTGGCCGCCTTGGCCATGGCGTCGGTCGCTTCTATCATGCCGATGAATCCCTTGGTTTCGACCAATCCCAGCGCTTCCTTCATTTCTGCCATGTCACACCCTCTCAGTGTTTATAGGACGAGCCGTCGCTTGCCGCCTCTTCCTTAAGCTCGATCTCCAGTTCCGCCTTGCAGTACGGGCAGTGCTTGGCCGGCGTATAGGTGCGGACGCATTCATTGTCGCCCGGCCACCATTCCTCGAAAAACATATCCGCCTTCTTCTTGCAGGGACGGCAGTAGCGGTCGTAGGACGCGCCGCAGCAGGCGCAGTACCGCGGCGAACTGCCGCCGCGGTGATTGAGCGAGCCGCAGGCCCCGCATTGAAAATCAATATGGATGAGGACCTTCTTCTTCACCTCAGTAACCCTTATTGCCCGTCGGTTTGGCGTCGGTGACGATCGCCACGCTCGCCGACGTGCCCAGGCGCGTGGCGCCGGCCTCGATCATCTTGCGGGCGTCGTTGGTGTCGCGGATGCCGCCGGAGGCCTTGACGCCCATGCGGGGGCCGACGGTGCGGCGCATCAGACGCACGTCCTCGACGGTGGCGCCGCCGGGCCCGAAGCCGGTCGAGGTCTTGACGAAATCGGCGCCGATCTCCTTGCACATGACGCAGGCGCGCTCCTTTTCGGAATCGTTGAGCAGCGCCGTCTCCAAAATCACTTTAAGCACCTTGCCCCGCGTCGCCTCGCGCACGGCGCGGATATCATCGCGCACCAGCGCATCGTTGCCGGACTTGAGCGCGCCGACATTGATGACCATGTCGATCTCGTGCGCGCCGTTGGCGATGGCGTCGCGCGCCTCGATCGCCTTGACGGTCGGCGTAGTCGAGCCCAGCGGAAAGCCGACCACCGTGCAGACCTTGACGCCGGAGCCGCCGAGCAGCCGCGCCGCCAGCGCGACATAGCTCGGGTTCACGCATACCGAAGCGAAGCAGTAGTTGCGCGCGTCGTCGCACAGCTTGGCCACCTGCTCCTGGGTCGCGCCGGGCTTGAGCAGGGTGTGGTCCACGATGTTCGCGATCTCGTTGCAGTTCTTGGTCGGATGGCAGACGCCGATGCGGTCGGCGCCGATATCCCGCAGCTGGCCCGGGTTGAGCCCGCCGACGGCGGCGCAGTGCGGGCAGTCCGCGGCATGGGTGTGGTCATGCTCCTGCGCCCGGAAGGGCTCAGGTGCGGCGGCGGGCGCGGCATTGCCGCCGATTTTCGCAGGCGACCACTCTTCACTGAATATTTTTCTCGCCGGCGCCCCGCCGGCGCAGGGCTTGCCTGCGGCTCCGGACGCCGGACAGCAGCTGCAGTCGCCGCCGGCCTTCAGCAGTCCTTTTTCCGCGAGCACGCGGACAACGGTTTCCACCACCAGCTTAATATCGTTCTCATGCATAGCGTTTCACTTTCCCCCGCATCGTCGCCGTATCGATGATGCCGCAGATAACCGTCCGTACCGGAGCGCCCTGATCGTCCAGGATCTGGCGCGCCGAGCCGCCCTCGTCGATGACGAGCACCACGCTTCCGGGGCCGGCGCCGACGCCGCCGTCCAGCGCCATGACCGCCTCGCCCAAAGGCTCCTCGGTCACGGGATGGATCGGCCGCACCAGCAGCAGCACCCGGCCGTCGAGGCTCGGATGCTTGTACTGCCCCCAGACATTGCCCACGACCTCGCCGACGAACACTAGGCCTTCTCCGTACGCTGGCGAAATTCCTTCACCTGATGCCCCTCAATGATGCCGATGACGGCCGCGTCGACCGGCGGCAGATCGTCGAACGCCACCGCCGCCTCGCGCGACGCCACCCAGTACACGAACTCCGAGGAGCCCGAGCCGCAGGCGTCGGCCGCCACGATGGGCCCGCCGCGCTCCTTGCCGTCTTCCCAGGCCAGGGGCTGGATCAGCAGCAGCCTTTTGCAGTCCAGAGTCTCATATTGCCGGGTGCAGAAGACGCGGCCGATGATCCGGGCGCATTTCATCGGGAATACTTGGCCTCGATAGCGGCGATTTTGGCCAGCCGCCGCTCGTTTCTTTCCCCGCCGAAGCGGGCGGTAAAAAATACCGTCAAAATCTCCTGGATAGCGAGTTCGCCGTGGGTCTTGCCGCCGAGGCACAGCACATTGGCGTCGTCATGCTCCATGGCGAAGCGCGCGCTCACCGAGTTGTAGGCGGCTACCGCGCGCACGCCGGGAATCTTATTGGCGGCCAGGGCCACGGCGCCGCCGAAGCCGTCGAAGAGCACCGAGCGCTCGAACTCGCCCGCCGCCACGGCCTCGCCCACCAGCTGGGCGATGTCGGGATAGTCGATCGCGGCGGTGGAATAACAGCCGAAATCCGTAACCTCATGACCCATCCCCTGCAGAAACTTCTTGGCCTTCTCCTTGGCCTCAAAGCCGCCGTGATCGGAGCCGATGACTATCCGCATCACTGCCCCATCGTCTTGAGCAGCTGCGCGTCGGGCTGCGGGATAACGACATGCTTAATCAGCATGCCGTCCGGCACCACCTGAATCCCCGCGCCCACCGCCGTGCGCACGGAGCCGACGTCGCCGGTCATGGAAACATAGCCCTTGCCGCCGGGCAGCACGGCCTTGACGTCGATCAGGTGCACCTTGGCCGACTTGGCGGCCGCATCGGCGGCCTGGATCACGGCGACCGCGTCCTTGGTCTCGATGAGGCCGAGAGCGTCGAGCTGCTTTACCGTGCGGCGCTTGTCCAGCGCCTCAAGGACGTCCCGGTGCACGTTGCGGATGATGAAATGATGGATCAAGGTACCGCCCACCATCTCGAGGCCGGCGCGCATGGACGACTCGATCTCCGCGACCGGGCCGGAGATTAGGATAATGTACTTGCCGCGAGCGATCACCTGCGCCTTCACCAGCTCGACCTGCGCCATCTTGCACATGGCGTCGGAGGCTTCCACGCCCAGCGCGATCGAGGAGTTTTCCAGTAGTCCGATGGCGATATTGGCTTGCATCCTTCCCCCTATGCGATCCTGAAGTACCCGACCAGGCTGCAGTGCAGCGGCCGGACGAAGTGCGTCGCTTTGGTCAGGCCGTCGCCGGTCGGTGTGCCGATCGAGAGCGTGGCGTAGCCCTCGCCCATGCCGAGCCCGTAGTAGTTGGGCGCGTTCTTGACGTAGATTGAGCAGGCCATGCGGCGCCCCATCTTGGTCAGGTTCTCGACGTTCATGGAATACATCGAGGCCGTATGCTTGTGGCCGCCCTCGCACTTCTGCGCCAGCTCGATGGCCGCGTCGACGTCGCGCACCGACGTCACCGGCAGCACCGGCATCAGCTGCTCAGTCCACACCAGGTCATGGTCGTTGGGAACCTCGGCCCACAGCAGCCGGGTCCGCTCGGGGACGCGCAGGCCGATGCCCAGCGCGATCACGGCGGCGTCCTTGCCCACATACTCGCGGTTGAGGCGCGGCTCCTTGCAGCCCACGCCGCCCTCCTGGATCACCAGCTTGGTCAGCTCCGCGGTCTGCGGCGGCGTCAGCTCGTAGGCGCGCGGCTCGGCCCGCAGCGCCTCCAGAAAGCGCTGGCGGATCGCCTCGACCACGATGACTTCCTTCTCCGCCGTGCACAGCACGCCGTTGTCGAAGGAGGCGCCGGAAACGATATGCGACGCCGCTTCCGGCAGCTTGGCGGTCTCGTCGACCACCACCGGCGGGTTGCCGGGGCCCGCGGCGATAGTCTTGCAGGTCTTGCCGGTGGTCATCGCGACCTTGACGATCGCCGGCCCGCCGGTCACCAGGTTGACGTTGATGCGGGGATGCGCCAACAGGGCGCGCGTCCCCTCCTGCGACGGCGGGTCGGGAGTGGTGATCAGCAGGCGCGGACCACCCGCCGAGGCGATCGCCTCGTTGAGCACCCGCATCGCTTCCCGGCTGCAGTGCACCGAAGCCGGGTGAGGAGCGAAGATCACCGAGTTGCCCCCGGCGAGGATCGAGATGGCGTTGTTGATCACCGTTGAGGTCGGGTTGGTGGACGGCGTTACCGCGCCGACGATGCCGAAGGGCGCGTACTCGACCAGAGTCAGCCCGTCGTCGCCGGTATAGGCGGTGGAATGCAGGCACTCGACCCCGGGAGTCTTGGTCGCCGCCAGCAGGTTCTTCTGCACCTTGCACTCGTAGCGCCCCATGCCGGTCTCATCGCGCGCCATGCGCGCGAGCTTTTCGGCGTTGCGGACGGCCGCCTCGCGCATCGCCCGGATAATGGCCCGGCGCTTCTTGAGGCCCATCTCCTGATACTCCGCCTGCGCCCGGGAGCTCGCCTCCACCGCCGCGTCCAGATCGGAGAAGACGAAGTCGAGCGCCGAAGGCGCTAGTCCCGACGCCCGCACGGGCGTCGGGGCCGACCTCATATTTTCCGTCTGCCCCGCGGCGCGGGGCGACGTGCTCGCCGACGCTTCGCTTACGGCTCCGCGCGTCGAAAACGCCTGCCCCGTGGCTTCCATCCGCTTGAGCACGTCGGAGACAATCCCCGCGATCTCTTGGGTATCCATACGCTTTCCTCTACGTCCTCGAGGGCTGCCCCTTATCCTTGCTCTTCTCGAAGACGAACTTGCCGCCCTTCTCCACGTAGTCCACGATCGCCACGATCGTGCAGTCCACGGGATGGCCCTCGGTCAGCGCGGTCTGCCGCGCCGATGAGCCCTGGACGAGCAGCACCAGCTCGCTTTCTCCCGCCCCGACCGCATCCACGGCGACCAGGGGGCTTCCCTTCGCTTTATCATCAAGTTCCACGGGCTGGACAACCAGCAACTTCTTGCCGACCAGCTTCTCGTCCTTGTTCGTGGAGACGATATTCCCGACGACCCGCGCGAACAGCACGGCTTACTTGCGGCCGCGCGCTTCCGTCAAGGAGATCGGCATCCGGCCTTCGAGGTCCGGGTGCGGCTGCGGGATAACGTGCACGGAGATCAGCTCTCCGACCTTCTGCGCCGCCGCGCCGCCGGCGTCGCAGCTGGCCCGGCAGGACGCCACCTCGCCGCGAAATAGAACCGTCACCAGCCCCGTCCCGATCTTCTCGTAGCCCACCAGCTGAACGTTGGCGGCCTTCACCGCGGCGTCCGCGGCCTCGATGCAGGCGACCAGCCCGCGCGTCTCGATCATTCCCAATGCTTCCATGTTGCCTCCCTAGACTTTTCGGTACCGGTTATTAACATTAACTTTCCATCTTAAATTCCGCTGACGCTTGCGGAAAGTTAATGTTAATAACCGGCACCGACATCATACGACGTGTACGAAATCTCCATTGCTGAGCCAGGCGGCGTTCGCCTCGTCGCTGTCGATGTGAAACTCCAGGGCGAACTTGTCCGATACCCGAGCCAGCACTTCCTCAAAGACCAGCTCGCGCTGGCCGCCGATCCCGGCGCGCACGCGGACGATCTCGCCGTCGGCGATGCCCATCCGGCGCGAATCATCCGGATGCAAATGCAGGTGCCGCTGCGCGATAATCACCGCTTCGCGCACCTCAAGCGAACCCTTGGGTCCAATAAAACGAATGGGCGCCGCCCCTTTAAGATCGCCCGAACCGCGCACCGGCGGATCCAGGCCCAGAACGCGGGCGTCCGAGCGCGAGACCTCGCTCTGGGTATGGGGCCGGTAGGGCGCGACCAGACGCACCCCGTTGATGCGGCCCTTGGGCCCTTCCATGTCCACCTTCTCCTTGGCCGCCCAAAATCCCGGCTGGCCCAACTGCCGGTGCACGGAGGGTTCCGTCCCTTTGCCGAACAGAATCTCCCAATGCTCACGGGTGATATGAAAATGCCGGTGCGAGATGCCGACCGGAATCTTGAACTGCGAGCGCCGCAAGCCTTTATCCAGGTCCGCGGCGATCCTCGCAACCAGATCCGGCGCCGGCGCCATCAGCTCACCGCCGCGCCCTGAAACTTGATGATGCGCAGGAATCCTTCGACCTTCAGGCTGGCGCCGCCCACCAAGGCTCCGTCCAGATCCGGATTCGCCATCAAGGAGTCGACATTATCGGACTTGACCGACCCCCCGTAGAGTATTCGCACCGAGTCCGCGAAGTTTTGGTCATAGAGCTTGGCCAGCTGCTGGCGGATGAACTTGTGCGCCTCCTGGGCCTGTTCGGGCGTGGCGGTCTTGCCGGTGCCGATCGCCCAGACCGGCTCGTAGGCGATCACCAGCGTCGCCAGCGCGGCGGCAGCGTAACCCGCCAGCGCACCCTTGACCTGAGTCTCCAGCACCCGCCAAGTCTTCTGGCTCTCCCGCTCATCGAGGGTCTCGCCGATGCAGACGATAGGAAGCAGCCCTTCCTTCAGCGCCGCACCCAACCGCTTGTTGACGGTCTCATCCGTCTCGCCGAAATACTGGCGGCGTTCCGAATGGCCGATAATCACGGCGGCACAGCCGGCGTCCTTGATCTGGGCCGCGGAAAGCTCACCGGTATAGGCCCCATTGGGCGCCCAGTGCAGGTTCTGCGCGCCAAGCATGATCGGTCCGCCCTTTATGGTCTCGGCGACAACGGTAAGCGCCGTATAGGGCGGCGCTACCAGAATATCCGGAAGCTGCTCCCCATTCTGCAGACCTCCCAAAAGCCCCTTAACCAACTCCACCGACCCTTTCAGATCGAGGTTCATCTTCCAATTTCCGGCGATAAGCGGACGTCGCATCGTATCCCCCAAATGTGGCCAAATTGGCCACATTTTCAATATTTATTAATGCTCAAAGTATAGCACCCAATATAAATAATAATCAATAGAAATTTAAAAGAAAACACTGTGGACAAAAAATCCGCCCGCATACGCTGCGGGGCAGCTTTAAAGACGGTACCGGTTATTAACTTTAACATTCGGCAAGCCGAATGTTAAAGTTAATAACCGGTACCAAACAAAGTTAATACCCGGCACCAAACGAGGGGGCTAACGGACTATGATTTGACGGCCAAAGACGCGGCGGCCAACTTCTCCAGGGCGCCCTTTAGACCCTCATGCACCGCCTTGACGTCTTGCGGCTTCCAGTCCGCTTTGTCATCACGGATGAAGGTGGTCTTGTCCACCCGGTTGTCAAAGCGGGCGATCGGCAAATGGAAAGTCTTGCCATGCGCCCGGACCGTGACCGTTCCGGGCTTCTCAGCCTCTTTTTCCTGCCAGTCCATATCGTCACAGCCGTAATCGCCCAGCATAACCTCCAACGGCACGCCATGATGCAGGATCGAGCCGGGGTCATTGGGATCAGTGCGGGCATCATTTTTGCGGCGCGACTCCTCAGGAGTAACCCAGATATAGAGGATAACCGCTTTGCTGAGGATTTCCTCGGAGAGCTGCGCCAGGGAATACTGATAGCCGAAAGGCGCGGCCAGCGGCATGGAGGAACCGTCCTTGCCGCCGCGGGCGAACTCGATAACCAGAGTCTTCCCCCCCAGGGTATCCGGATAGCCGGCATAAAGCTCATCCTGCAGCGCCTGCGCCTCCTTCTCCAAAGCCTTGATCAGCGGCTCTCTGATGCCGGCGTCGAGACCCGCCAGGCGCGGCGGTATGCCGACCTTCGCGGAGGCCGCCTCGAGGCGGCCCAGCAGATGCTCCGCCGCCGAAGAGCAGTCATGCTTCTTCTTGGCGACCATGTCCGTATAATCTTCGTTGACGAGCTGAATCAAGGTTCCCCAGTCGCGGGGGTCCTTAAAGGACCGGTCCGCCGCAAGGAAGAAGACCCGCCCCTGCTCGAGCTTCAGCAGCTCCTCATCAACGCGGCGCATCGCATGCACGTAGATAAAATCGTCGAGCTGGGCATTGGCGCCCATATGGAAATCTCCGCGGCACTCCTCGGGGGGCAGCAGCTTGAGATATTTACGAACCTCCGACTTCCCTGACGCGGGCAGCGCCAGCAGCAGAACAGTATCCAGGACCTTGTCTGACATATTATTTCGCCTCCTCTATTTCTTTTGCGGCGGCCAGCTCTTTGGAGCGCTTGCGCTCGGCGGCCGTCATAAAACCCACGGCGATGAAAATGAACATCAAGGACAGCCAGTCCTGAAACTGGGGGAACTTGCCGCCGAAGAACTGCCAGCACAACAAGGTCGCCGCCGTTCCCGCGACCAGGGACGTCAGGCGGTTGACCAGCCCGGCGAAGGTCGCCGTGCGGCCCTTGAACATAAAGATGAACACTGAAAAGAACGCCACGATGCCGAACGCCGCCCCGGCCAGATTCCCGGCAAACCAGGAAGGGTGGGGCGTCAGTATCGAACCCTGGAATTCGGCAACCTGCTCGATCGATGTCGGCAGCACGAACATCAAGCCGGCGATGAGCGCGAGCGTCGTGCTCGCCGCGATCTGCTCGATGGCGAAGAAGCCCTTGTTGTCGTAGGGCTGGCCCTTGGGGCGGGTATTCTTGTAGTAGTTCATGATGTAGATGCGCAGGGCATAAGCGCAGACATAGCTGCACAGCACCGTCAACGCCGCCGGCGACTGGAGAATGCTGATCTTGCCGGAGGCTTTGCCGGCCGCCGCCGCGAGCGCGGCCGCATCCATGAAGAACCTCTCGACATAGCCGCCGAAGATCTTGGTCCCGACCGCCAGCAGGGCGAAGACGACGCCCCAATTCTCCTCGGCATAGACCTTCTTGGTCAGAATACCCTGGCGGATCTGAATCGAGTCGACGAATCGGCTGATCACGATGACGCTGCCGCGCATGATCACCATGGCCACCATGACCGAGACATGCTTAAACGAGTACATCAAGGTGGTCGTGGGGATAATGACCGCGGTGCAGACGCCGGACGGGATAATGTAGAGGAACTCGCTGGGGAAGGTGATGCCGGCCCAGGTAATCAGGCGGTTGGATTTCAGATAGAACCAGCGGAAGGCGATGACCCAGCCGAGACAGATGGCCGTACCGCCGAAAGTGCTGTAGGTCAGAAATACCATCCCGGACATGCCCGGGCCGTTGGGATCGAACTGGAAGTAACGGACGGTGACTCCGGTTATAACATAGAAGACGAAATAGCCGATGCACAGCTGGATAAGCCTCAGGGTGCTGCCTTCAGCGCTCTTCCACATAGGCCGGCCTCCGTCGCCCGGCCGGCCGAAGTCATCGGCCGGCGCAGAAACTGCGTTAGGGTAAAACGAAACTCATACGTTCTAGAACTGGGTCAGCGGGATGACGATCTCACGCAGGGTCCCCGGGTGATAGTCGTCCTTGTACAGCGATTTCGGGCTGCGCTTGACGCGAAACGTCAGGACCCCCGCCTTGCGCCCCTGGATGATATCCACGTCGGAATCCCCGAAGCACATGACGTAATTGCCGTCACGCAGGTACTTGTGCTTATTGTCGCTGCCGCCGGAAAAGATAAAGTTCGTCGCCAGCATGCGCCACTCTTTACGCAGCGCGTCGCCGCCGTAGTTCGGGCGCGAGGTGATAACGGTCACCTTAAACCCCAGGACGCGAAACACCCAGGCCATGGCATAGGGCAGGGGTTTCGGACGCTCGAGATCGTAATGGGAGTTGACGATGCGCCAGAACTGGGGGCTGTAGGGCTGCACCCCGCCGGCGAAGCCCTTGGCATAGGCGGGGGTGGAGAACACAAGCGTGTCGTCGTAGTCGAAGGCGACCTTGAGCTCGCCGATCGTCACCAGGGAAAATATCAGCCCCCAGACGCTCAGCAGCCCGACGATCTTTTTCGTCAGGGTCCAGGTCTTGTCCGCCTTGTCTTTGACGGCCTTGGCCGCGGCCTTCAGCATCAGTCCCTCACCGTGCGCTCGTCCGCCGGCATCCGGATGGGCGAATAGTTCCGGGTGCACCATATCAGCACGTCGCGGATCAAGGTGGAGGTATTCGCCTTGTCCCGCCCCGTCGAAAAATCATAACCGCTGCCGCCTTGGACGGCGAAATCCGGAGCGCTGACAGAGTATACCGCTTTTGGCTCCAACTTGCGCTCGCCGACCCAGGCCTGCTTGATGCGCCGCCCTTTCGCCGCCGCCGGATCGTAGAGCGCCCGCACTCCGGAGACCTCGATCCAGCCGATGTTGCCGCTGACGCCGTGGTCGAGGATATCCAGAACCGCCGCCCCGGTCATATTCAGCGTCACGAGTCGATTATCGAACGGCATGATTTCAAACATATCGCGCAGGAGCACCGGGCCGGCCTGGATATTGCCGCGCACCCCGCCGCCGTTCTGGATCGCGATATCGGTCTTGGTCCACTTGCGCATGCAGTCGGTCATCCAGCGGCCGACGGGATCCTCTTTCTGGTAATTGCGGCTCAAGGTGTCCTCCGCCGTCCCGATCACCTCGCTAAGCCGGCGGCCGATCTCATCCTGGTAGCGCCGGACGATCGCGGTCATTTCCGGCGCCTCCCCCCATTGATCGACCCATAGCTTGACGATGCGGCCCTCGGAGGCGACGACCTTCTTGGTCGCGGGGTCGATATCGAGAGTGACCTCGCCGACATGGGTAAGATAGCCCCAAGCCTGGACGATCAGGGCGCCGTTGACGCGCTCCGGTTTGAAGATCGGAGAATGGGTATGCGAGCCGACGATCAGATCAATGCCGGGGACGCGCTTGGCGATGGTCTGATCGCCCAGGGTCGTCTCATGGCGGTCGCTCCCCTCATAGCCCACATGCGAGAGCAGAACGATGATGTCGGCCCCCTGCCGCTTGAGCTCCGCGACCATGGCTTGGGCGGTCTCGATCTCGTCGCGGAACTCGAGGCCGGCGATATTCTCGGCGAAGCTGAGGGCGGGCATCTTGGTCGTGAGCAGGCCGAAGATGCCGACCTTGACCCCGGCGATTTCCTTAACGACGTAGGGCTTGAGGTAATCCGCTACCCGGTCCATGCCTTTGGCATAGACGTTGGAACCGAGGACCGGGAAATTCATCTGCGCGACGAGCTCCTTCACCCCGTCCTCGCCGATATCGTATTCGTGGTTGCCGACCACGGAAGCGTCGACGCGCAAGACGTTGAACACCTCGGCCATCATTTTGCCGCGCGGTATGGTTCCCTCCGGCGTGCCCTGAAACCAGTCGCCGCCGTCAAGCAGCAGCACCGGGCCCGCCTTACGGCTGCTCGCGACAAAATTCGCCAGGGCGCCGGCGCCGCCCACCTGCCGCTCCGTCTCCTTGCGATCAGGCTGGGACATAGCCCAGCCGTGGACGTCGTTGACGTGCACGACGGTCAGGCGGATGTTCTCGGCGGCCGCCGGCGCCGGAGTCAGCGCCGGAACGAGCGAAATCAGAGCGGACAGCAAGGTGGTCTTCATGCGTTTTTCGCGAGGATGTCGCCGATAATCTCGGCCGCCTCGCCTCCTTTTTCAGCGGAATCGGACAGGTGACGATACAGCTCCCGGGTTTTGAGAATCGTTACCACATTAGGGTTCTTGCACAGCTCCGCCAACGCCCGGCGATGGACGCGCTCAGCGAGGCTGCCGGTCTTGCGAACCCGTATCACATACTCCTCGCTGGCCCGCGGGCGCCCCGGCAGATGCCGCAAGGCCTCAACCAGCTCGCCGCCTTCCTCGCGCACGACCTCGGCCAGCTTGCGCAGATGCTTATCGACCGGCACCTCGAAGAGCATTATCTCGGCAGCCGCCCGCTCGGCGTAGTAGAGCATCTCGCCGACCGCTCGCGACAAGGCCGCGACATCCTCACGCGGCAGCCGCGGCGGCGATGTCCGCTCCAGGGCCTCGAGCAGGTTGGCGCGCAATTCGTCCGCCTGCCGCTCGATAGTGCGGACGACCATGCCCTTGGCCGGATTGGGAGCGCGAACGAAGTCGGCAAACGCCGTCAGCCCCTCGAGGGTCTTCTCCGTCTGCTCGAGCAGGAGCTGATGAAAATCGTGTTTCTGCTTCTTGAAGACAAGCACAGGCCGACCGCACCGCGCGGAAACGTCATTTTATCACTTTCCACCGTCGTTTTTTCCCCGCAGGCGCTCGACCTCGGCCTTCAGCCTGAATATCTCGTTCATGCGCTCCTTATCCTGGCGGGCATAGGATTCCTCCCAGGCGCGCTGCGTATCCTTGAACATCGTCTCCAAGGTGTTGTACTCGCGAACGGCCTGCGACAGCCGTTCCTCATAATCCTCTTTTTCGCGCACCCATTCCCGCTCGCTCTCGGCCTTCTTGCGATCACGTCCGACATCCGCCGTCAGACAGGACTTCTGCAGCTGGGAGAGACGCTCCTGCTGGACCGCAAGCTGCTCGCGGGCCTGCGCCAATTCCGCCGCCGCCGCGCGGCGCGCCTGGTCGGACTCCCCCAACTGCCGGCGCAGATCGTCGCGCTCGCCGCACGCCTCCGCGGCGTCGGCGAGCTTGCTGCGCAGCGCGGCGGCCTCAGCCAGGACCGCCGCATCCGTCGGCTCCGCGCCCTGGACCGCCGCCAGCTCGGCGCGGGCCGCCTCGGTCTCACGCTCCAGCTCATCGACGCATTTGCGCGCGCTGCCGAGCTCCTTCTCGACCGCCCGCCGCTGCGCGTTCGCCGCGTCCACCTTCTCACGCAGCGCGAGCACGTCCTCCCGCGCCTCGAACAGCGCCCGCTCCAGCCGCGTAACTTCCGCGAGGGCCTCGTCGCGCTCTTCCTCCACGCGCCCGCGCTGGCGGCTGACACGCTGGCACTCGACCTCGGCCTCCTCACGCACGCGCACCGCCTCTTCCAGCCGGGCGCGCAGCCGGCTCAAATCAAGGAGCTTTTCCCAGGCATTCTCCATCACCTGCCGCATCCGCGCGACCCGCTCCTCATGCAGCCGGTTTTGCTGCAGCGCCGCTTCGCGCAGGCGGGCTATCTCGGCGATGCTCTCCCCGGCGAGCCGCTCCTTCTCCTCGAGATCGGCGCAGTCCAACGCCCGGGCTCTCAGCGACGCGCGCGCTTCCTCCAGCTCCAGCTCCTTTTCCCGCAGCGCCCGCATTGACGCTTCCGCGTCCTGCGCCCGCTCCAGCGCGCGCTCTTTTTCCCGCAGCGCCTCATCCAGTCCCGCCTGTTTGCCCGCCCGAACCTCTTCCAGCGCCGCGCGCGCGCCGGCGGCGTCATCCCGCGCGCGGCGCAGCGCGGTCCGGGCCGCGTCCAGTTCCTCGGCCAGCATCTTTATCCGCCGGTCACGCTCGGCGATCGGCTCGGCGAGCGCCGCCGGATCGAGCTCGAGGCGCGGACGCGCGGCATCCAGCAGCTCGCCGCGCACGGAACGAATGCGCTCCTCCTCGCGGTCGGAGCATTCCTCAAACATCCGCGTCAGCAGTCCGCAGCCCTCTTCGGCCAGCTTCAGCCGGCCCTCGTACTCCATTTCCAGCAGAACCGTACGCGCGCGGAACTCGTCCTCGCCGACGGGGCCGGACAACAGCTTGGCGCGGAAGGTCTCGGCGGCGGCTTCGAGGTTGCGGCGGGCTTCGCGCAGCCGGCGCATCAGGTCGGAGACGGCGTCCCGGTAACGGCCGGCGGAGACCCTCCAGTTATCCAGCGAACGGTCTTCGATCTGCTGCAGCCGGTCGCGCACGGCCTCCAGAGCCTGCTGCTCGGCCCGGCGCAGGCCGCTCGCCGCGGTCTCCGGGGGACCGGATTCGCTGTCGGGTTCGGTCGAAGACATCAACGGCCTACCTTACAAATTTCATGGCCGGCGCAGAAGGCTCAGCAGGCAGCAGACGTCGCCGTCCTTCTCCGCCCGGCCGAGCACGATCTCGGACTCCAGAGCCAGGCCCAAGCGCTCAAAACGTTCGCGATAGCCGCGGCGCAGGGCCCGCTCGGCCTCTCCGGCGAAGCCGTGCGCCAGCAGCGCCAGACCGCCGGGCACCAGCCAGCCGGCGAGCCGCGCGAAGACGCGCTCGAACTCATCGCGCACCAACGGCTTGTCCATGTAGTAGAGCACGTCGCCGAGCACGATCAGATCGAAACGGCCGCCGGCCGCCGGCTCCCAGACGCGCACGTCCGCCTCGAAAAACTCCACGCCGCCATAGTCCGCCAGCGCCGCGCGCGCGCGCGACAGCGCGACCGGCGACAGCTCAAGGCCCGTAACCTGCTCGGCCAAACCGGCGAGGCTCGCGGTGAACACCCCCTCGGCGCTGCCGATCTCGAGCGCGCGCTTGAAGGTCCGGCCTCGCAGGGCTTCCCGCATGCCTTCCAGGCGCTGACGCTCATAGGCGCTGTCCTGGTAGCGGTAGGGATCGCGGCCCCGCGAGAACACGCGATTCATCTTGCGCCGGGTCGCCCAACGATGCCACAGCAGGCGCAGGCCCTCTAGCATGCCGTCCTCCGCTTAAGCGCGTCAAGCCACAGGCCCAGTATCGCGACCCGGAAGAAGAGCCCGGCGTCGGCCCGGCCGCTCCCGCCGCGCAACTCTCCCCGCATCCACTGCAGATGCCCGCGGTCGAACACACCCCAGTCTTCAAGGCCGCGCGAGGACAGCAGGTCGTCGAGCGCCGGATTATCCGGCCGCCGGACCCACTCCTCCCAGGGGACGACGAAGCCGTGCTTGCGCCGCCAGGCGATGCGGGGCGGCAAGTACTTGGCCGCCAGCCGGCGCAGCAGGTATTTCCCCTTGAGCCGCCGGATCTTGATGGAAGCCGGCAGGTGCATCGCATACTCCACCAGGCGCCGGTCCAGAAACGGAACGCGCGCCTCGAGCGAGGCCCGCATAGTGGTCTTGTCGACCTTCATCAGCAGGCAGTCCGCCAGCACGGTGCGCAAATCGAAGGCGAGCGCGCCGTTGAGGCTGTGCGGCTCCTCGGGGTCCTTGAGCCACTCCCAGGGATCGACGTGCGCGGCGCGGTCGAGGAACTCCCGCCGGCACACCGCGGTAAAAGTCTCCGGATCGGTATGGCGGTTGGCCTCCGCCCAGGCGCGCAGCCCCCGGTGCGGCATGCGCGCGAAGACCGCCCCCTTCCCGAAGCGCCGCGCCACGGCGACGGCGAGCCCGCGCCCCCAACGCGGCACGCGGTCGAGACGCTCGGAAAGATAGGCCGCCTTGTAGCGGTTGTAGCCGGCAAAAATCTCGTCGGCGCCTTCCCCCGTCAATACCACCTTGACGTGCTCACGCGCGAACTTCGCCAACAGGTAGGTGGGCAGGATGGCGGAGTCCGCTATGGGCTCGTCGAGGCCGTCCACCAGCTCGTCGACCCGGCCGAGCGCGTCCCCCGGCAGGATCAGCTCGTGGTGCTGGGTCCCCAGATAGCGCGCGACCGTACGCGCGTGCGCCGACTCGTCGAGCCCGGCCGCAACGCCGGTGAAGCCGATACTGAAAGTCGAGACGGTCTTGCCCGCGGCCCGCGCCATGATCGCCGTGATCAGCGAGGAATCGACGCCGCCGCTCAAAAACGCGCCGACGGGGACATCGCTCATCAGCTGTCCGCGCACCGAGGCGATCAGGAGCCGCTCCACCTGATCCATCGCCTCGCCGATCCCCGGCCCCCGGCCGCCATGGCCGCGCGTCTCCCACGGCGGACGCGGCGGAATCTCCCAGTACTTCTCGATCGCCAGCCCATGCGCGTTCACGCGCAGCAGGTGACCCGGCGGCAGCTTGAGCACCGAATCAAGCACGGTACGCGGGGAATGGGTAAAGCCGTAGGCCAGATAGTCGAGGACTCCCGAAGGGTCCAGCGCGCGCTCCTGCGTCAACGTCGTCAGCGCGCGCAGCTCGGACGCGAACGCCAGCCGCTTGCCGTCGAAATGATAGTACAGGGGCTTGATACCCAGCGGGTCGCGGGCGAGCAGCAGCTCATGCTTCTCCGCGTCCCAAACCGCGAAGGCGAACATCCCTTCGATACGCCGCAGCGCCGCCGCCCCTTCCTGGGCGTAGAGATGAAGCAGGGTCTCGGTATCGCAATGGGTGCGGTAAACGGTGCCGCCGCGCTCCAGCTCCTCTTTGAGCTGCGGATGATTGTAGATCTCGCCGTTGTAGACGATCGAGAAGCGCCCGGACGGAGAACGCATCGGCTGCTGGCCGCGCGCGAGATCCAAAATCGACAGCCGGCGAAAGGCGAAGGCGACAGGCCCCTCGGCCCAGTCGCCCGACTCGTCCGGCCCGCGGTGCGCCAGGGCGGCGGCCGCCGCCGCCGCCGCGCCGCGGTCCGCGCACGATCCGTCCAGCCTAAACTCGCCCGCGATGCCGCACATCTCGGCGCCCTCCCCGGTCGACGAGCGCCTGAAAGCGCTGCGCGTCTTTCCACATCGCGTGGGTGGCAAAGAATACGTAGGCGGCTTTGCCGGCGCAGCGATCATAGACCGTCCGCAGCTCGTCGTCGGTATAGCTGCAGGTCCGATCATAGCGGGTCCGGCCCGCCAGGCGGAAGTAATGGACGCCGCCGCATTCGCCCGCCCCGGCGAGCGGGTCCGTCCCATGAATCAGGTTCAGGTCGCGGCAGATCTGGCGAATCATGCGGGCTTCCCATTTGCCGTCCGGCATCCAGACAAAAGACGCGCCGCCGCGCCGCAGGTCCTTGAAAAAGCGGTACATATCGCGCAGGGGATCGGCCCCCGGATAGAAAGTCGCCGGCGTGCGAAACAGCACAAAATTAGGCCGCAGCAATTCCAGCGCCTCGCCGAACAGGGACCAGGCCTCGCGCACCTCCGGCGTCGAACGAAAGTGTCCGTAGCGCAGCATGCGGTCGCGGGAAATCCGGGGACGCAGGCGCGGCAGGATACCGCTGGCGCAGGGATGGGTGAGCGGCCGCCAAGCACTGACGGATAGCTGCGTCTGCGGCGGGATGTCGCGCCGCCAACGCTCGAGCGTACTGCGGCGCGGCAGCTGCAGAAAGGTCGAGGCGATCTCCACCGCGCGCAAGTGCTGAAAATAGCGGGCGCGGGCCACGGGGAAACCGGAGCATCCCGTGTGGATCATGAGCGCGCGCCCCGGCTAGCTCTCGCGCACCGAACGGGCGACGGTATCAGGAAGGAACCGCGAGAAGCGAACCAGATAGCCGGCCAGCCCCGCGCAGGCGAGCCCGTAAACGAGTTCGAAGACGCCGTAGCGGCGCCATTCCTCCCGGCTGATAAATCCCCAAGGAGAAGGGGCATAGAGGTTGGCCTCCGGCAAACCCCAGATCAAGTCGTACACGCCGCGGCCCGCCGCCAACACGCCCCAAACGCCGAACACCCAGGCGGCGAGAACCGCCAAACCCCGGATTTTGACCCTGTCCTGCGCCAAATTAACGCTTGGAGTACTGGAAACGCTTGCGGGCCTTCGGGCGTCCGGGCTTCTTGCGTTCGACCTTGCGGTCGTCGCGCGTCAGGAAACCCTCGCGGCGCATGAGCCGCCTGTTTTCCTCGCCGATCTTGGCGAGCGCCCGGGCTATCCCATGACGGATCGCCTCGGCCTGACCGGTGATGCCGCCGCCGGTGACCTTCGCGCGCACGTCAAATCCCTTCGCCGCCTCGATCTTGCCCAGAGGCTTTTTTACATTGTCGATGTGACGATGGTTGCCGCCGAAGAAATCTTCGATCGACTTCTTATTGACGGCGATCTTGCCGTCGCCGTTCGGGATCAGACGAACCTGCGCGACGGAAGTCTTCCGCCGCCCCGTAGCCATGAGTATGCCGCTGTTCTTATCAGACACTGACTTCCTCCAGCTTTTGCGCGTCATGCGGATGGCTGTCGCCCTTGTAGATCTTCAGCCGACGCATCTGATGCTGCCGCAAACGTGTAACCGGCAGCATACCCTTCACGGCGGCCTCGATGACTTTGCGGGGGTCCCTCTCCATCTGCAGCTTAAAGGGAATCACTTTGGCGCCCTTGGCGTATCCCGAATGCCTAAAATAGGTCTTGGTGCCGGCTTTGTCACCGGTCAGCCGAACCGCGGACGCGTTGGTTACCACAACGAAGTCCCCACAGTCGACAGAAGGCGAGAAAAAGACCTTGTGCTTGCCTCGGAGGAGAAGCGCCGCTTTCGACGCGACCCGCCCCAAAACAGACTTTTTGGCGTCGATCAACATCCAGCGCCTGCGCTCTTGAGCGTATTTTGTATTAATTTCAGTCGTTTTTTGAGTCATAAGGGATTTAGTATACAAAATACGTTTTTGCCGTGCAATCAGCCTTTTTCTTTGGCGCGCTGACGCATCACCAGCGCCATCATGGGATCGGACGGCGACAATAGATAGTAAACCTTCTCCCGGGTGGCGATCACCTGCAGGGAACTGTCCTGCACCAGCTGCTCCTCGGTCATCTTCGCGGACTTCAGGAGGAACTGGACCTCGCTCTCCGCGATCTTGACGTAGCCGGAACGCATCAGGGCATCGATTTTTGCAATGGCTTCCTTGTCCGCCGGCGGCCGCGCGCCGATCTTCTTCTTGGGCGGCGGCGGCAGCGCGCGCCGCGCGGGCGCCGTCAGGTTCGCGGGCGGACGGACGGTGCCGCTGACCCGGCCGTCGGAGTACTTCCAAAAAACGGGGAGCTTGCGCTGGACGCGATTATACGCCTCGATGCCGTGCTGGGTCAGCATCCCCTTATCGGTAAACCAACGTTTGCCCTGAATGCTCCGAATCTCGAAGACGTACTTCGCCTCGGCGTTTTTAGTTTCGAAGTAGGCGCGCGCGTCCTGGGACAAGTAGAAGATGAAGCGGTCGTAGCCCGGCTGCGTCAACCACAGGCGCTTGGCGCCGCTGACCACCGGCTCGGCCGCCGCCCCGCGCAGCGACCCCAGCTTGGCCAGCAGCAGGTCGAACGCGCCGAGCGCCTGCGCCTCGCGCAGGCGCAGCAGCCGGGTGTACTGCGCGGGAGACCAGCTCTTTTCATTCTCGCCGAGAATCCGCCGCGCCCGCATCTCTATCAGCAGCTGCTCGCGGTCCTTGGCGACGACATCCGCCGTCCAGCTTTCCGGACGCGGCAGAGCCGCCGGCTCCGCGCGCGCGATCCCCGTGCCGAAAAAAAACCCGGTCAGCAGCAGCGCGGCAAGGAGCCGCCGGCTAATTCGTTGATCCCCGGAGGATGCGCGGCAGGACGACGCCGGTCTGGTTCTGGTATTTGCCTTTACGGTCGGCATAGCTGGTCTCACAAATCTCGCTGCCCTGGAAGAACAGCAGCTGCGCGATGCCCTCATTGGAGTAGATCTTGGCCGGCAGGGGCGTGGTATTGCTGATCTCGATAGTGAGTATCCCCTCCCACCCCGGCTCGAGCGGCGTCACGTTGACGATGATGCCGCAGCGGGCATAGGTGCTCTTGCCCAGGCAGATCGCCAAAACTTCCCGCGGGATGCGAAAGTACTCTATCGTGCGCGCCAGCGCGAAGGAGTTCGGCGGAACGATGCAGTACTCCCCTTTATAATCAACAAAGGACTGGCGGTCGAAGTTCTTGGGATCCACGACCTTGGCCAGGGCATTGGTGAAAATCTTGTACTCGTCGGCGACCCGGATATCGTAGCCGTAAGAAGAGAGCCCATAGGACACCTTGCCCTCGGCCTCGAGCTTCTCCACGAAGGGCTCAATCATCCGGTTTTCCAGACTCTGTTTCCGAATCCACTTATCAGACTTAATCATATGTATCGGTACCGGCCTTCAACTTATTGGAATTATTAACCGCCCTCATTGTACAAAAGTGCATAAGTTGAATAAGTTGCAGGCCGGTACCGTGACTTATAGGCGGGAGGCGGTCCAGGCCTTGAGGGCGAGGGCGGCTTTGCGCCAAGCGGGGACGCGCACCTTCTGGAAGAAGACGCGATAGTCCTCGTCGCGGATACGCGCCAGGACGTCTTCGTAAACACTCGCCATGATCTCGGCCGGCAGCATGGCCGCCCGATCACCGGGATGCAGCAGGCCGCGCGCGGCGCCGAAGAAGCCACGAACGCGCTCGCACTCAAGCGCCATGAGACGCCGGAATGCCGGCGTATGCTTGCGCGCCGTCAGCTCCTCCAGGGAGTAGCCGCTGTCGCGGATGTCCGCCAGCGGCAGGTAGATGCGTCCGCGCTCGAGGTCCGCGCCCACGTCGCGTAAAATATTGGTCAGCTGCATAGCGTTGCCCATCTCGACGGCGTAGGAGCGGATGGCGTCGGCCGGCGTGCGGCGATAGCCGAAAATTTTGACGCACAGGAGCCCGACCGTACCGGCCGCCCCGAAGAGATAGCGTTTGAGATCGGCGAACGTCTCATAGCGGTTCTTCTCCAGGTCCAGCTCCATTCCGGCGATCAGCTCCACGAAACCCTCGCGCGGCAGGTCGAACTCGCCGACGAAGGGCTGGAGCCGCCGAGAGATCGCATGGGTGGGATTGCCGGCGTAGAGCCGGTCGATCTCGGCGCGCCAAAAATCAAGCTCCCGCCTCGCCTCGTCAACGCTCAGCGTCCCGGAATCGACGATGTCGTCGACGCGGCGACAGTAGGCGTAGACGGCCGAGAGCGCCTCGCGCCGGCGCTTGGAAAGGAACAGGAAGCCTAGATAGAAATTGGAGCTTTTTTCCGGCGCCTGGGTCACCGCGGCCGCCCCCGCTTCGACAGCTTGGGCGGGCGCTGGGGACGCGCGTCGGTCCAGTCCATCTCGAGCGAGCCGAGGCAGACGGTGTCGCCTTCGCACACCCCCACGGATTTGAGCGCGCGGTCCACGCCGATGCGGCGCAGGGTCTTCTGCAGACGGTAGAGCGCCTCCAGCAGCGTGATGTCCGTCATCGAAGCCGCCCGCTCGATGAAGCGTCCCGTGACCCTGAAGGTCGAGACGCCCGTGCGTTCGACCTGAAATCCGGCATCGACCTTAACGGTGCGCAGCGCCGGCGCAGGAGCGAAGGGTTTCTCCGCGCGCGGACCGCGCTTGAGCTCGGCGAGTACGGCGTCCATAAGCTCGGACACTCCCGCTCCGGTCACCGCCGAGATGCCGAACACTTTGCGTTTGCGAAACCGCGCGCGCACGCGGCGCAGGGCTTCGCCGCCCTCGGGCAGATCCTGCTTGTTGACCGCCAGCAGGCGCGGCTTGCCGGAGAGCTTGCAGCTGTAGCGGCGCAGCTCGTCCTCGATCCGGCGCACGCCGTCGGCGGCGGAGACGCCGTCAAAGCCCAGCGGATCGATGAGGTGGATAAGCACGCGCGTGCGCTCCACATGGCGCAGGAAGTCGCCGCCGAGCCCCTTGCCCGCATGGGCGCCCTCGATAAGGCCGGGAATGTCCGCCGCCACGAAGCTGCGCTCCTTGTGCTTGACGATCCCCAGGTTCGGCGCCAAAGTGGTGAAGGGGTAGTCCGCGATCTTGGGCCGGGCGTTCGACACCCGCGAGAGCAGGGTGGATTTCCCGGCATTAGGGAAGCCCGCCAGCCCCACGTCCGCGATCAGCTTGACCTCGAGGACGATCTCCACATCTTCGCCCGGCTCCCCTTTTTCGTAGATGCGCGGCGCGGTATTGTGCTGGGTCTTGAACGAAGTATTGCCCCTTCCGCCCCGTCCGCCGGCGGCCGCGCGCACGCGCGCGCCGTCCTGAGCGAGATCGGCGAGCAGCACGCCATTCTTGAATACCTGCGTTCCGACCGGGACCCGGGCGATGACGTCGTCGGCGTCCGCGCCCGTCTTATTCTTGCCTTTGCCGGCGCCGCCGGCGCGCGCTTCGATGCGCGGCCGATAAGAGAAATCGAGCAGCGTCCCCACATTGCTGTCGGCCGTGAAGACGACATCGCCGCCCCGGCCGCCGCTGCCGCCGTTAGGCCCGCCGAACTCGCGGAATTTCTCATGCAGAAACGACAGGCAGCCGCTGCCGCCGCTGCCGGCCTTCACGCGCACCCGGACTTTATCGATAAATTTCATAGGCTTTCACGAAAAGAAAAAGCGGGATGCGCAGGCATCCCGCTTCCGCCACTTAACATTGGTACCGGGTTGCTACTTCGCAGGAGGGTAGACGCAAATACGCTGCTTGCCCTTCTTCACCCACTCGAAGGTCACGACACCCGCGGCCGTCGCGAACAGCGTATCGTCGCGGCCGATGCCGACATTGGAGCCGGGAAGGAACTTCGTGCCGCGCTGGCGCACGATGATCATGCCGGCCTTGACGGACTGCCCGCCGAAGTTCTTTACGCCGAGACGCTGGCCCTCGCTGTCCCGGCCGTTGGTGGTGGATCCCTGCGCTTTTGTGTGTGCCATTATAAAGCTCCGGCCTAGTTCAAGGAAATCTTAGTAACTCGGATCTCGGTCAGCGACTGGCGATGACCGGCCCGACGGGAGTAGTTGGACTTCGGCTTCTTTTTGAAAACGATAATCTTGTCTCCCCGGGTCTGCCGGACGATCTCGGCCGTGACCTTGCCCTCACGCGAGGAGCTTTCGGCCTTCTCTTCATCCGCCGTCCACAGAGCGGCGAACGTGATGGTGTCGCCTTTCTTGCCCGCAAGCTTCTCAACCTTGAGCATTTCTCCGGGCACTACCCAATACTGCTTTCCGCCTGTCTCGATGATTGCGTACATAGGAAGGCTAGTATAGTAAATTCGCGCGGCACGTTCAAGAATCTCGGGCCGCAAGCCACGTCGAAGAAACCGACGACGCCGGATTCAGCCCCCGGGCACAATCGCAACCCGCGTCCGCTGATGTGTTTCTGGTATTACTCTTTACCAGGCATATAGCGAACTCTACAAATTGGCGCTTTCCGCCAGCCCCCCCTTCGGCGGCATTTTATTATTCTATCGTCGGCAAATACGGCATGCGCCGTGATTGTCGCGGCGCTCCCGCGCGGGATTTTCCCCGCCACGACCAGGCGCTTCGTCGGCATGGCGACGGAGTAAAATCCATAATTTACCATCCAGTGTCATCTATTATAGGTCAATTCTCTTTAATTTTTGCGCCCGTTTTCCACCTTACCGCCGTCAATGCGCTGTTCTCGTCGGGAGAGTTGACAAGAAAAATATTATGGTGATACACTAACGCACGCTTTATAAATGTATCTGTCGTCGGTCGCGTAAAACTCCCCACCGCGCCGCCCGCACATGAAGCATCGGGAAGCGATGGTGGGGAAGATCATTCCAGGAGTAGTTCTCGTGAGACAAAAAGCCGCTATCAAGCCAGCCGTAAAACGATTTCACAAACTGCAGGTAACCGAAAACCAGCTTAAAGTCATTAAGGACAAGTACCTCAGGGAAGCCCCCAGCATCGAAGCCTGGCTGGGCGGCGTCGCCCACAATATCGCCCTGGCGGAGCTCCTCTTCCATCCAGCCGCCGAGAAATGGGGCATTTACGACAACGTCCGCCGCACCGTCCACGCCGCCGCCGCGCCGTCTCCCATGACCCGGGAGATCGCGATGACCCTTTTTCACGACGACTGCGGCACGGTCAAGGACCGGGACCAAAATTTAAACACCTTAATACAGAATCTTGAAGCGACGGCAAAAAAGGTTCCCGAGGCCGGCAAGCTCGTCGCCGCCTGGCGCTCCAGCTTCTACGACATGATGGGCAGCTGGGACCTCCTCCCCAACTCTCCGACCCTGATGAACGCCGGCCGCGAGCTCCAGCAGCTCTCCGCCTGCTACGTGCTTCCCGTTCCGGACTCCATGGAAGGGATCAACAAGGCGTTGGCCGCCCAGTCTCTCATCCAAAAGTCCGGCGGCGGCACCGGCTTCTCCTTCAGCCGCCTGCGGCCCAAGGGCGACCGCGTCAAAAAGAGCCAGGGCGTGGCCAGCGGGGCGCTGTCGTTTATGACCCTCTACGACAAGATGACCGATGTCGTCAAGCAGGGCGGCACCCGGCGCGGCGCCAATATGGGCATCCTCCACTATACGCACCCCGAGATCAAAGAGTTCATCCGCATGAAGAACCAGCCCGGGGTAATGGAGAACTTCAATATCTCGGTCGCCATCGAGGCGCCCTTCATCGAGGCGGTCAAGGAAGACCGGGAGTACGATCTCATCAACCCGAATTCGGGCGAGAAGGTCGGCAAGGTACGCGCCGTCGAAGTATTCGACACCATGGTCGAGAACGCGTGGAAAAGCGGCGACCCCGGCTACGTGGTTCTCGATCGCATCAATGACTCGGGCTCCAACCCGACGCCGGCGCTCGGCACCATCGAGAGCACCAACCCCTGCGGCGAGCAGCCGCTGCTGCCCTGGGAGCCGTGCAACCTGGGCTCGCTGAACCTGGCGAACTTCGTCGAGGGCGCGCTGACCGAGGGGACCTTCAACTTCGACCGGCTCAAGACCATCGTCCACACCGCGGTGCGCTTCCTCGATAACGTCATCGAGGTCAACAACTATCCGCTGCCCGAGATCGAACGCATGGCCAAGGGCAACCGGCGCATCGGCCTGGGCGTCATGGGCTGGGCCGAGACCTTGGTCAAGATCGGCATCCCCTACGACTCCCCGGCCGCCCTGGAGTTAGCCGGCAAGCTCATGCGCTTCATCAACGACGAAGCCCTGGCCTGCTCCGAGCAGCTGGCCAAGGACCGCGGGGTCTTCCCGAACTGGAAGGACTCGGTCTACGACCCCAACGGCGAGCACTTCCGCGGCAAGACCGCCCTGCCGCGCAACTGCGCCCGCACCACCATCGCCCCGACCGGCACCATCGCCATCACCGCCGGCCTGCAGGGCAGCGGCATCGAGCCGTTCTTCGCCATCGCCTATACCCGCTACAACGCCAAGGCGCTCGACGCCCTCAAGCACGGCAAGCCCCCCGAAACCAAAGACGTGTTCTTCGAGGCGAACCCGCTGTTCAAGCAGATCGCCGAGGAAAACCACTACTGGGGACTAAGCAAAAAGGACCTGTGGAAGAAGATCGACGACAACCACAAGTCGGTGCGCGGCATCCCGGAGATTCCGCCGAAGATCCAGCGGCTGTTCCCGACCTCGCACGACGTCTCCTTCGAGAACCACCTGCAGGTCCAGGCGGCGTTCCAGAAGCATGTCGACAACGGGGTCTCAAAGACGATCAACATGCCCAACTCGGCGACCACCGACGACGTGCGCCAAGCCTACCTCATGGCCTTCGAGCTCGGCTGCAAGGGACTGACCATCTACCGCGACGGCTCCAAGTCGCAGCAGGTCCTCAACCTCGGCACGGCGGCGGTGAGCGGCGCGCCCAAGAAGAAGCGGCCCGATCCGGCCGACGCCTTCGGCGCCAAGTCCGAGTACTACCAGATCAAGACCGGCTACGGCGGCCTGCACATCCACATCAACTACGACGAGCGGGGGCCCTACCAGGTGTTCACCAACATCCCGCCGCTGGGCACCGAGATCTCGGGCCTGACCTCGATTCTGGGCATCCTGCTCTCGAAGTACCTCGCCGAGGGCGGCAACCCGATCAAGATCATCAAGCACCTCAACTCGGTCAAGGGCGACCGCCCGCTCGGCTTCGGCGACAAGCGGGTCGACTCGATCGCCCATGGCGTGTCGAAGGCCCTGCGCGAGCATCTCAAGCGCACCGGCTGGCTCGACGACGAGGAGAAGGGCACGAAGTCGGCGTCCACCGTCGACGCCGACGCTCTGATCAAGTTCGCGACCCAGTCGCACTGCCCCAAGTGCTACTCCGGCAACGTCGCCTTCGAGTCGGGGTGCTCGGGGCCGTCCTGCAAGGACTGCGGCTTCTCCGCCTGCAGCTGAGCGAAGCATAAATCCTACGCGGCCCGGCTTGGGAGAAATCCCGACCGGGCCGCGTGACGTGTCGGCCTATTGGGAACGGGAGATTACTGTCTCACGGTTAATCGAGGCCGCACGCTCCGACGCGGAACCGTCACATAAATAGCATAGCGGTAGAAACACCTAATTACCATGTTTTCCCTATATTGGCCGCGTAACCGGCGTCACTGCCTGATATCACGGGAAGGAATTCTTGATTTACCTTAAAAAACCGCCTATACTTGCGTAGTAGCCCGGGATGCCTCCTGCCAACCTTCCGGGCGCTAACAATGGATTGTCCTTACACTAATAGTCCGCATACGCGGCGGCCCGCATCCCGCTCCGGCATGACCTTGGTCGAACTGGTCATCGCCATGGCCATCCTGTCTATTTCGGTAGTGGCCTTTGTTTCCGCCTTCCGCTTCATCTCGCGCTCGATCCATATATCCCGCTCCCGGACGCTGGCCTCCAACCTGGTACAGGAAAAAATCGAAAACATGAAGGACGTCTCGTATCACAAGCTCCTGCTTTCCACGGTCACCTTCACCGACAACAACTTCGACCCGCCCATTGAGTACGACCAGAACAACTACGCGCCCGAGACCATAGTCATCGGCGGCCTGACCTTCAAGCGCACGACCTTTGTCTCCTTCGCCGAAGTCACCGACAACGTGATTTCCACCATTACCTTCAACTACCCGGATCCCGGCATGAAGATGCTGCGCGTCTACACGCTGTGGGAAGAGAAGGGCCGCTGGAAGAAGCTGCTGCTGGAAAATATCTACGAGAACCCGGACATCGACCCCCTCAACACCCTCATCAAGGGCGCTGTGGCAATGCAGGGCGGCGGCGACCTGGCCAGCGCCATTATCGAGGTCATCGGCACTAGTTGGAAGGACACCGCTGACGAGTTCGGCGACTTCGCCATATCGGTACATGCCGGGACCTACACCGTGCGGGCCACCTCGACGAGCTTCATCGCGGAATCGAAGTTTTTGGTAGGCGCGAGCACCGGAACGACAACGGTTCTAGACTTCGAGCTAACCCGTATCGCCACCGGCACCGTCACCGGCAATGTCTGGAAGAGCACGGGGCTGGTGATCAGCCAAATCGTGGCGAGCACCGTGACCCGCGTGGGCGGCGCGGGGACCCCGGTATGGGATGTGGAATACGTGGAGCTGTTTAATCCCACGACCTTCCCCATCGACGTCAGCGTCGGCGGCTGGCACAACATGGAAGACAAGAATATCAATCTCTACTGGTACGACGAGGATATCGGCGTAGGACAGGACTGGCCCGACGACAGATTCCAATGGATTCATATCGGGACCCATGTCCCCCCCGGCGGCTACTACCTCTACGCCAACGCCTCCTTCTTCCACATCCTCGGCGAGTGGATTCATGCCGACGCCTATAATCCCAACGGTAACGATGTCTTTCCGAACAATGAAGCCGGCTCCATCAACCTCGTCTACGTGCCCAACGGCCACTCCCTGGATTCGGTGGGCTGGCGGGACAACGACAGCAATCCTCCGAGATACGAGGGAACCTCCATCCCGGACTCCACCTGCGCCGACGGACCCGGCGTCGGCACCCAAATGGTGCGGATATCCAGCCCGCCGCATGCCAGCAATACCTACGGCCGCGCCTATGACAGCAATAACAATATCAACGACTTCTTCTACTTCGACGATGCCCTGCACTGCGCGGGCTGCGCCTGCTCCAACTATTTCCTGTACGCGCCGCATAATTCATCCAGCACCCTACAGCCGATCATATCCGGCAAGCCGATGTTCAGCGCCTTGGTCACGGCCGACGACTCCATCGGGCCCACAACCACCGCCGAACAGCTCACGGTCTCAAGCGGCGGAAAAAATATCCCCTACGCCCACTTCGAACTCACCGGTGTGGCCACGGGGACCTGGAATGTCCTGGTCTCGACCGGCACGGAATACGTGATCTTCCAAGATGTCAACGTGGCGTCTTTGGACTATTCCACCGGGGTGCCCAACGGCTCAACCTCGCCTCCCTGGGACGCCGCCGGCGTGATATCGGCCAGGCTTTCCAGCTCCTCGGTGGAAGGCTATATCTCGGGCATCGTCCAGGACATCCACAACACCCCCTTGGGAGGAGTGCTGCTCAGCGTCGCGGGCCAGCCCAAGACCACGGGCACCAACGGCCGCTACTTCGCCCAGGTGTCGAGCGGCCTGATCACCATCGCGGCCAACGAAGGCAACGACAACTACCAATACGTCGAGGACATTAAGCAGGTAACGATCAATTCAGGGCGGATATCGGTCCAGGACTTCAGCCTCAGCGAGGGCGGCGTCATCAAGGGCTTTATCACCACCGACGGCTCCTCGATCCTGCCGGGAGTCGAGGTCACGGCAACGCGCGAAGGCGCCCAGTACGGTTCGGGAACCTCGGACGCCTCCGGCTACTTCTACATCAAAAACCTCGGCACCGCCACCTATACGGTCCAGCCCGGCCTCGACACCTCCGAGGTCTCGACGCCCAATACCTCGACCGTAACGGTCGTCGTCAACGACACGGTATTCGTGGGGACATTCATGATAGTCGGCTCGCTCGGAGAAATCGCGGGGACCGTCAAATACAACGACGAACTCGTGACCTCGGGCGCCCTGATATTGGCCAGCACCGATCCGATATCCAATATCCCGCCGCTCATTGTCGGCTCCTCCGCGCCCGCGCAAACCTTCATTTATGCGGCCTCCAGCAAGGCGGACGGGACCTATTCCATGGAGGTGCGCGGCAGCGCGGACCCCTACTATCTGTCGGCCTATATCCCGTTTATCACCACGACCGGCTCGGTCGCGACCACGACCAAGACCTATTCCGGCATCTCGGTCACGGCCAGCCAAACGACGCAGAAGCTCATTGAGGTTCCCTAGCGTGCTCCGGCGAAACCAAGGCTATACGCTAGTCGAGATGATGATGGTGGTCGCGATCACGGGGATTCTCGCCTCGATCGGCCCCAAGGTCATGATCCAGCTGCAGAACTTCTATATGCTGACCACCGCGCGCGGCGAGATCCAGCGCGACGCCCGGGCGTCTCTGGAAAACATCAACCGTTTTCTGCGCCAGGCCAAGCACCGCACGATTCACATTGATACCGCCGGCGACGGCAGCAATCCCGGCGCCGGCGGACCCTACTCCTATCTCCGTTTCATCCACTTCGACGGCCGCTCGATCGCCTTCTACCAAGACGGCAACAAGCTGGTCCAGGTGATCGACGGCAATACCAATATCATCGCCGAGAACCTGATCTACATCGCCTTCACCTTTCCGCGCTCGGACCATCCGAAGCTGGTCTCGGTCTCGATCACTATGGGCAAGACCATCTACCTGGGGAAAAAGAAGGAGCTTGAGCTGACCATTCAGAAGATTCGGGTGATGAATTAGTAGAATGCCCGGGATGCGCGCTATCAAGGGGTTTCTGCACCGGGCGGATTCAGGACAGCTGCTGATAGGCGTGCTGGTAGTGATGCTCCTGATGGCCATCATGGTCCCCGCCATGGTGATGCTGACCCAGCGCGAGGCGCGCTGGACCGAAAAGCAGGCCAAGAGCACCACCGCCTTCCATCTCGCCGAAGCCGGCATCGAGAAGGGCTACCGCGCCATCAGCCTCTCGACCTCGACCTGGTATGCCTTGGTCGACAACGGCACCTCGATCGACGACTTCAAGTTCGACCGGGTCTTCACCGACGTCGACGGCGGCGACTATATGGTCTTCGTCGCCAGCGGGCCGGAGGGCCGGCAGGCGACGGTCTACTCCTTCGGCCGCGCCCAGTACGGCACGAAGACGCAGATTCGCGGCATCAAGGCGGTGTTCGCCCAGTTCTCCGACGAGGTGGCGATCTCGGCGCAGTCCGGCGTAACCGTCAGCGGCAAGGTCGTGGTCCACTGGGGCTCGGTGATCAGTCAGCAGACCATCGTCACCGACGGCCGCACCTCGCCGCAGTTCAAATCGGCGGCCGGAATTGACGTGGACGGCGACGGCCCGGGCGGCGTCAACTGCGGCCCCCCGGATGACGGCGTGCGATCCTGCTGCCAGTGGTATTCCTACAGCGACGATCTGCCCGAGGATACGGGCGTCAATACCGGCCAGTACAAGCTCGACGCCCAGGCCAATACCTGCACCCCGGCCGGGGTTGAACCGGCCGGCAGCTGCTACTACAAGGGCGACACCGCATGGACCACTTTCCAGTCCGGCGGCGGCAACGCCGTCTTCGTTGAGGGGAACCTCACAGTATCACAGCGGCTCAATATCGTCGGCGACCTCATCGTCATGGGCAGCTTGAACGTCCCCAACGGCGTATGGGGCGACGGCGACGTCGACATGATCGTGCCGCAGATCGCCTGGAAGCAGTACTGCAACAACTGGACCGACTACCGCACGACCTTCGATCCGGTCGACGCTCCCGCAGGCTGGCCGGGCCTGGACTACGGCTACAAGTCCAACGCGACTCTAAACTACCAGCCCGTCAACAAAAAGACCGCGGTCGAGGGACTGCTCTACATCGGCCAGAACCTCAACGCCTCCGGCGGCGGCGGCGGCAATACCCGCATTTACGGCACCCTTTATGTCGAGGGCTCCGTCACCATGGACACCGGTTCCCAGGTCACGGTCTACTACAACCGAGCGGCGGCGGAAGCCATTAAGACCCTCAAGCTCAACCTCAAGCGCGTGGAGTGGCAGGCGTATAAAAATGACCCGCCTTTCTGATCCCCGCGCCGCCTGCCGGCCCGCATAGCGGGACCCATGCCGGAAAAGCGCGTCTTCCCGCCGTACGCGGCATTTTTGGCTCTCGCCTTGTTCGTCGTTCTGCTCCGCCTGCCGGACATCTTCACCCACTTCAAGGATTGGGACGAGGCGGCCATGATGTCGCAGGCCTGGGCGCTCACCCGTGGTCAGATCCTGTACCGCGACATCTTTCAGCTGCATGCGGTCCTCAATATCGCGCTGTTTGTTCCGTTCTTCCTACTGTTCTCTCCGGACGCCGCCCCGCATGCGATCAAGCTGTTTAACGCCGTGCTGATTTTCGGCGGCGCCCTCGCGGTGCGCCGCGCCGCCGTAAAATGGCTGGCGAGTCCGGCGCTCGCGCTGCTGACGGCCTTTCTCTTCGCCGCCTGCTTCCGCTGGGGCTGGGCGCAAAGCTCGCATGGGGAGTTCTACGCCCTCTTGCCCACTCTCTGGGCGGCGCATATCCTGCTGTTCAGCAAGGACTTGTCCCCCCGGCGGCTGTTCGCCGCCGGCCTGCTCGGCGGCGTCGCCTTCTACTTGAAGCAGACGGCGCTGTTCGACACCGCCGCCTTATGGGCCATCGCCCTGCACCGCAGCCGCCCCGGCCGGCGAGCGGCGACCGCCGCGGCACTGGCGGGAGGCTTCGCCGCGGTCACCGCCGTCATCACGCTTTACTTCGCGGCGCATGGCGCCGGGAAGACGGCGCTGTATTCGATCTGGGCACGCCCGGTCCTGAACTATGCCGGACGGGCGACCGGCCGCTTGCGGCTTGTCGGCACGATCGCCCACGCTTATGCCGGCTACTTCTCGCTCATGTTCGCGGCCGCGGCCGCGGGGGCGTACGCGCTGATCCGACGGCGCGGCGCGGCATTGTCGGATGGGGACCGCATATTTATTTATCTGGCGCTGTGGTTGGCGGCCGATCTTTGCGGCCTAATCCTGGGCGGTCGATTCTATCCGCATTACCTGATCCAGCTTATTCCGGCGACCGTCCTGCTGTCGGTCCATGTTTTGCGCGGCCTTCATGTCCGCCTGCAGGCGACGGCGGCGCGGGCATTTATCGCCATCGCCTTGATATTCGGCCTGCACGATGCCGCCGGCCGGCTGGCCTCCCTGTCCGCGGCCGGCTGGCGAACGCCCCAGGTCGCGCAGTCGCAGGCGGCGGCCGACTATGTGCGGGCGCATACCCGTCCGCAAGACCGGATTTTCGTGTACAAGGCCGAGAACCTGGATATTTTCTATCTGGCGCGACGCCTGTCAAGCAACGGCATCTATATGTTCATCGACATGGTCGCCGAGCATACGCATGACGCCGCGACTGAGGAGCGCAAGCGGCAAGAGCTTTTAGCCGCCCCTCCGGCGGCGATCATAGTCGACCCGCGGGGCTTGCGCTTCGCGAGCGCCGAGACGTTCTTCGCCGACATCATCAAGAAACATTATCAGCCGGCCGCGACTATCTCCGGCCTGCGCATATATCTAAGAAACGGCCTCGAGGATCCATCGTGAAGCGGGGGATATCGCTGTCCGTCGTGGTGCTGGCCTACGACGAGGAAGCCGCCCTGG
>JBDRPD010000064.1:0-7869 GCA_043827405.1 Elusimicrobiota bacterium
ATGACCGCGGCCCTCAACCTGAAGCCGCAGCATAAGGTGCTGGAGATCGGCACCGGTTCCGGCTACCAGGCCGCGATCCTGGGCGAGCTCGCGGGCGCGGTTTATTCCATCGAGATCGTGGAATCTTTGGGACGCGAAGCGGCGCGGCGCCTCAAGCGTCTGGGCTACAAGAATGTTCACGTAAAGCTCGGCGACGGCTACCAGGGCTGGCCGGAATATGCGCCCTTCGACGCCGTCATCGTCACCTGCGCGCCCGATCACATACCGCAGCCCCTGGTCGATCAGCTCAAGGTCGGCGGTCTGATGATGATTCCGGTCGGCGGCGACCTGATCTTTGTGCGCCGGACCCCCGAGGGCATGGCGCGCGAGAAGAAAATGGACGTGCGCTTCGTTCCGATGACCGGCGAGGCGCGCTCGCAGCGCGGAGGGATAAACGAATGAGCCTCAAGATTATCACCAAGATGATCGGATTCTCGACTCAAGGACAAAACGATATCATCAACATGACCGGCTTGATCACCGAAGGGCTGGAAAAATCCGGCCTGCGCGACGGCCAGGCGACGGTTTTTGTAATCGGATCGACCGCCGGCGTCACGACGATCGAATACGAGCCGGGCCTGGTCAAGGACATGGCCGAGGCCTACGGCAAGCTCGCGCCGGCGGACAAAGACTACGCGCACCACGAGACCTGGGGCTGCGACAACGGCTCGAGCCATGTGCGCGCCGCGCTGCAGGGCCCCTCGCTCACCATCCCGTTCGTCAAAGGCCGGCTGACGCTGGGAACGTGGCAGCAGGTGGTCCTTACCGAATTCGACACGCGGCCGCGCGACCGCGAGATCATGCTGCAGCTGATCGGCGTCTAGCCGCATATAGCGGCGCGGCGAACATCTTTTATAAGCTTTCGGCGTGAAAGGTTCCGTCCTCGCCGCGCTGTTGGCGGCGCTTTCCGGCTTCTCGGCGGCGCCGTGCCTGGCCGCCTTCGCCGCCTGGAACGCGCCCGAGCACCTCGACAAGCCCTACGTCGTGCTGGTATCGATCGACGGCTACCGTCATGACTACACCGACCGCTTCAAGCCCAAGCACCTGCGGCGCCTGCGCAAGAACGGCAGCTCCGCCGCCGCGCTGATTCCGGTATTTCCCAGCAAGACCTTTCCCAACCACTACGGCATCGCCACCGGCCTCTATCCCGAACGGCACGGCATCGTCGGCAACCGCTTCCATGCGCCGGATTTAAAGAAGGACTTCAGCCTCGCGGATCGCACCAGCGTCGAGGACGGACGCTTTTACGGCGGCCTGCCGCTGTGGTCGGCGGCGGGCAAAGCGCAGATGGTCAGCGCCGTCTACTTCTGGCCGGGCAGCGAAGCGGAAATCGCGGGCTTCCGTCCGAGCCGCTATCTGCGCTATAAGGCCGCGACGCCCGACAGCGAGCGCGTCGACCAAGCCCTGGAATGGCTGCGCCTGCCCGCGCGCAAGCGCCCCCACCTGGTCTGCCTGTATTTCAGCGGCGTAGACCGCCAAGGCCACACGTATGGGACCGCATCGAAGGAGCTCAAGGAAGCGGTGCTTGACGTCGACACCCAGATCGGCCGGCTTATGGACGGGCTCAAGCAGACGGGCCTGCCCGTCAACCTCATCGTGCTCTCCGACCACGGCATGCTGGACCTGGATCCGAAGGACAGCATATTCGTCAACAATATCACGGACCTCACCGGCGCCAAGGTCTTCCCCTCCCGCGAGGTCTTCACCATCCACAGCGACGACGCCAAAAAGCGCGACCAGATGTACGCCGACCTAAGCGCCTATGCCAAGCACTACCGCGTCTACCGCCGGGAAGACATCCCGCAGCGGCTGCATTACCGCAGCCCGCGCGCCGGCGACATCCTCGTCGAGGCGGACCCCCCGTACTCGCTGGCCATGTACGCGACGACCATGCCGGCCAAAAGCCCCGCGTCCCACGGCTACGACCCCGATCTCTCGCCGGAAATGCGCGGAATATTCTACGCCCAGGGGCCGCTGTTCCGGGAAGAAACCCGGATCGAGGCGGTGCGCAATATTCACGTCTATCCGCTCGTGCTGCGCCTGCTCGGCCTCGAGATTCCTAAAGACATCGACGGCGACCCGGGCGCGCTGGCGCCGCTCCTGGCGGAGAGACAATGACGCAGCCCAAGAAGCGCATCAAGGGCAAGCACCTGCAGATCGATCGCGGCCGCGGCGCGAAAGAGATTCACCAGCTGCGGAAGACGCCGGCCCCGGCGCCGCCCGCGGGGCCGCGGATCGCGATAGAGCTCGACGAGAAAACCGCCCGCGGCGCCTACGCCAACGCCGCCGCCGTCGCGCACGGCGAGAACGAATTCGTCATGGATTTTCTGTTCATGCAGTCCGCCAGCCCGCGCGCCAAGGTGCATACCCGGGTCGTTTCCCACCCCCGCCATACCAAGAGATTTCTCGCCGCCCTGCAGGAAAATATACGCGGCTACGAGAAAAAGTTCGGCCCGATTCGCTGAACCCGCCTTCCCCGGACGCTCTTTACGTGTCAAGTGCCGCGTCAATAGTAACCGATAAGTTACTTAAAAACCATATAAAAACCATGCGCAGCAGCGGACGATTTTTTGCGAAATTTCCGGCCGCGGAGCAGAAACCAGGATCACAAATAAACCATGAAGAGCGCGCGGCAAGATTCCTGGCAAAACCAAAGAAAAATCGGCCGCGGCATGATAACAGCCAAAAGACGTGAAAAAAACCATGAAAGGGCCTGCGCAGTCACCGGAGGACCAAAATAGTGAGATGGAGCAAATCCGGCGGGATAGAATATTCAGCGCAGAACCGCTTCCATAGGGTAATGCGAGGACAGATGGATAAGCCAAAATTTGACGAAGTCGCAGCCGGCTTATCCACAATACCCACGTGAAACGCCAGGAATGCGAATTATGACTATTTTTGCGGCTGTTTTCAGGAAGGAAGAGCGGGCGAGCCCGCCTTTAAAGGTTCATGCGGGCGAAATAGTCCCTAACCGCGGCCATCACCCGCGGCGCCAGGATCAGAGTCGCGATCATATTCGGCAAGGCCATAAGCGCGAAAGCAGTATCCAGCACATTAACCACCGTTCCGACCGACCAGACAGCTCCGGCGACCATGGTGAAGATATAGAAATAGTCGTAATATTTGCCGCGGTCTCTCCCAAAGAGATAGCGAAAGCACTTCTTGCCGTAGTAGGAATAGCCCACCATAGTCGAAACCGCGAACAGGACCACCGCCACGGTCACCAGAATGCGTCCAAACTCCCCCATAGCGCCCGCGAAGGCATCGCTGGTGAGCGCCACCCCCTGCACACCCTCCCGCCGCCAGCTCCCCGACGAAAGAATAACGAAAGCCGTCAGCGAACAGATCACTATGGTGTCGATAAATGGTCCGACCATGGCCACCAGGCCTTCCCGCACCGGCTCGCTGGTCTTGGCGGCGCCATGCGCCATGGGCGCCGTCCCGATGCCCGCCTCATTGGAGAAGGCGGCGCGCTTGATGCCGGTAGTGATCACCGTCGAGACGGCTATCCCCTCGGCTCCTCCGACGGCGGCGGTCCCGGTGAAGGCATCCCGGACAATATCCATAAACAGGCCCGGCATCATGCCTATTCGCGTGGCGACGACATATAGACAGGCCAGAATGTAGAGCCCGCACATCAGCGGCACCAGCTTCTCGGTCACCTTGCCGATACGCTCAATGCCGCCCAGGATGACAATCGCGACAAAGGCGGCCCCCAGGACGCCGGTAATCCACGGGTTGACCCCGTGGCTCAACAGGAGCACCTCGGCGAGCTGGTTGGTCTGAAACAGCGCCAGGCAGCCGACCAGCCCGCAGACCGAGAAAAGCACGGCGAGGAAGCGAAACCGCGGCCCAAGCCCGACCTCGATATAGTACATCGGGCCGCCCTGCGGGATGCCCGCCTCATCTTCTTTCCGGTACATCGAGGCCAAGGTGCAGGTGAAGAATTTTGTCGTCATGCCGACGACGGCGGCCACCCACATCCAGAACACCGCGCCGGGACCGCCCTGGGTGATGGCGATGGCCACGCCGGCGATATTGCCGACGCCGACCGTCGCCGACAGCGCCGTGGTCAGCGCCTGGAAGTGGCTGATCTCGCCGGGATCGTCCGGATGGTCGAACTTGCCGCTGATGATATCGGCGGCGTGGCGCGCCTGGAAGAAGGGGATGAAACGGGAGATAATGGTGAGATACGCCCCGCCCCCGACGAGCAGGACGATCAGCGGCCAGCCCCAGGCGTAGTCCACGGCGACGGCGAAGAAGCGGTCAACAAGCCCCATCCGCCTCCATCATAGATTATCGCATTCGCCGTCGGCAACGCGTCTCTCGCGCCGGGTCCACGCTCGACCGGGAATTATCGTGCCACGATAGGGACCTTGGGGAAGAAGGAATCGCCCTCTATGGCTCTATTTAGTAGAGGGGGCGGAAAAATAGCATCTATGCATGAGGCTCCTTCTCCCGACACTTCTCTTAGCCGTCGTTCTTCCCGCGCGGGCGGAGGAGCCCATCTCTTTCGCGCAGGCCGTCGCCGCGACCGCGCAGACGCTGCGCGCCGCGCAGCAGAAAGCCCGCGAGGGACGGATACTTCGCCTCACCCGGCGGTGGCGCGAACTGCTCTCCGGCGCCCCCTTCAACGCCCGGGAATGGGAGGGCGGCGTCGACAACCTGACCTACAGCATCCGCGAAACCGCGCGCTGCGAGTACCGCATCGAAGCCGTGGCCACCAGCGAAGAGACCGCGGCCTTCATCTCCAAAACGGACGCCAAGGTCAATTTTTCTCTCGTTGAACAGGCGGATCTCGTGCGCCTGCGGAGCGCCGACCGGCGGCCGATCGGCGTCGCGCTGAACCTGAAAAAGGAAACCCCGGTTCGCAAGTACGCCTTCGGCAGCACCATCACCGTCTACAAGAGCACGCTCGAGTGGATCGGCGGACGGCGCGGACAGCCTGAGGAGCCCGCGAAGCTCGAACAGCTCGTGGTAGTTCTAAACGGCCTCAAAAGCACCTGCGCCGTCCCCGCCGACCCCTCCTGACTTGCCAGCGTTCGCGTAATTCGCCAAAATCTCCATGGTAAGGAGAACCGCGCATGAAAGAAGACAATTCCAAGAAAACTTTCCTCGGCATGAACCCCATCAAGGTCGTCTTCGCGATGGAGTACATCCTGCAGGGGCTGGGCAATCCCTTTCAAGGCATCACCTACCAGCCCTTCTTCCGCCACTTTACCGTTGACTACGGCCTCAACGAGGCCGCCACGCAGGAGCTGTTCTCGAAGTCCTACCTGGCCTGGAGCTTCAAGCCGATACTGGGCTTCCTGATTGACGCCTACGGCAAGACCAAAATCATCCTTACCATGCTGCTGGGTTCCGCCGTCTGCTTTTACTTCCTGGCCCCCGTCGTCGACGTCAGCGTCAGCGTATTTTTCTGGTACATGTTCGTGCTGTCGATCTTCCTGGCGGCGACGGACGTCGCCGTCGACCGCGCCACCGTGGTCGAGGGCGAAGATGAGGCCAAGGAGTCCGGCAAGTCGAAAGCGACCACGGTCGGCCTCAACCAGGCCATCTGCTGGGCCGCCATTTACGGCACGAGCATCTTCTCCGCCATCGCCGGCGGCTGGATCGCCGACAATGCCCCCTTCAACTATCTGATGATCGGTCTGGGCGTCGTGCCGCTTCTGGTGCTGTTCGTCGTCCGCAAGCTGCCCGACGACACGGCACCGACCATCCCGCTCAAGGAATCGGTAATGAACTTCTGGACCGGCCTCAACACCGGCCCGCTTATGTGGATCATTCTCTTCTACTTCCTCTTCCACTTCCAGCCGCTGATGGGCGCGATCTGGAACAACTACCTCATCGAGACGCTCAAGTTCTCGCAAACCCAGATCGGCTTCGCCGACGCCTCGGCTTATGTCGGCTACTTCTTCGGCGTACTGCTCTTCGCCAAATGGGGCGTGGTCTGGCAGGAGCGCATCGGCCTGCGGCGGATCTTCCAGATGTTCATCCTGCTGAGCATATTCCTGACCCTGACGCAGACCATCCTGGTGGACCCCATATTCTCCCGCATCACCGACAAGATCGGCACGGTCATCCCCCTGCCGCGCATGCAGGTACGGCTGGGATTTATGGCCTTTTACAACGTCATCCTCTACTTCTTCCTGGGCTTCACCCGCATGAGCACCTTCAGCCTGGTCGGAGCGGTCATCCCCGCCAAGGCCGCGGGCTCGCTCTTCGCCGGCTTCATGTCGGTGGCGAATCTGGCCTATTCCTTCTCCTACTCGACCGGCTCATGGTTCTACACCCATGGTCTCGAGTACAGCCTGGTGCGCTTCCTTCAGGTCGGCGTCTTCGGCATCCCCGCCAAGGTGGGCGACAATATGGCGATCGGCATGCTGATCCTGATCGGCGCGACCGCCTACCTGCTGAGCTTCCTGGCGGTGCACGTGCTGCCGGACCAGCGCGAGACCATGATATCCGGAGACTGGGCCGACACCATGCCCAGCCCGGAACGCTACAAGGAACTGGGCGCGGGCTTCCTCAGCGCTATTAATAAGGGCACGTTCGCACTGTTCGGCGTGCTGCTGGGTACGCTGACCTACTTCGCGGGCATGGGCATTATCAAGTCCGTCCTGGTCGCTTTTTTCCTAGTGGCCTTCGCGCGCAAGATGTTCCTGGATTGGCGCTACGACGCGCATACCGGCGCCGGCGACTAAGGCGGTCGCGGCATGCGGCGCGAGGTCCTGAAGAACTGGCATAAGAACTTCTTTCGCCGGGAGATCTTCACTCCGGGAGGTCCGCAGCATACCGCCGCCGGCGTAAAGGAAGCGCGCTTCGTACGCCGGGCGCTCAGCCTGCCCCGGGGCGGCCGCCTGCTCGATCTTTGCTGCGGCACGGGCCGCCACAGCATCCCTTTAGCCAAAAGCGGCCTGGAGGTTACCGGGCTCGACGCCACACCCGCCTATCTGCGCGAGGCCCAGCGCGGCGCACGCGGCGCCGCCGTCCGCTTCATCAAGGGCGATATGCGGGCGCTCAGGTATAAAGCGGAGTTCGACGCGGTCATCAACCTATGGACGAGCTTCGGCTACTTCACCGACCCGCGCGATGACCGCAAGGTGATGCGCGGGGTCGCGTGGGCGCTCAAGCCCGGCGGATATTTTCTCATCGATATCATCAACGCCGATTTTCTGCGCCGCAACGCCCAGCCGAAACGCTGGCAGGAAACCCCCGACGGCGCCTATCTGCTCGAGGACTTGCAGCTCTTCGCGGGACGCGACCCGGGCTCCATCAATACCTGGACGCTGCTGCGTCCGGGCAAGCGTCCGGCCTCGGCGACCTTCTTCGTGCGCTTATACGATATCGACCGCCTCGCGCGGCTGCTGCGCGCGGAAGGCTTGCTGCCGGTTAAGCGCTGGGGCGGCCTTGACGGCCGGCCCTTTCACCGCTGCCGGTCCAACCGCATCGTGCTGCTGGCAAGAAAGCTGGCAAGAAAGCTGGCAAGAAAGCCCTTGCGCCGCCCCCACTAACTACGCACACTATAGCTGAGCGGCCACACTAGTGGGCTCCCTTCCTCACACGCCACGACCTCTGTTCGCCCTCTGGGCATCATTGTAAAAACTAAGTAGTTATACGAATGGATTAGTGCGTCCCAACAACGCACAAGCACCCGTTGGCTGGTGAGTTATGCCTGAAAATAAAACCAAATTCCGTATCCTTCTGGGCGACAGCCATCATCTGTTCATGCAGGGGATGGCTGGAGTCATTAATGCCTGCATGGACACACGGGTTGTCGACCGCGCCGGCAGTCTGGCCAAGCTGCTGACGACAGCGAAGACCGCACAG
>JBDRPD010000065.1:0-8952 GCA_043827405.1 Elusimicrobiota bacterium
GCTTCCAGGCGATAGCCATGCGCTGTCGCCGCGGGCGGGCTCGCGGGCCAAGGCGTCCAACTGACGGTAGCCGAGGTCTGGTGGATCGCCGCATCGGCCGCGTCCGCCGCCGGGTTGGAGAGCACCGCGGCCGTGCTGGCATTGGAGACGGTTGACCAGTTGGGCTTGATGTCGGAGGTCCACAGGTGGAAGTAGTAGGTCGTATTGGCGCTCAGCCCGCTGACCACCCGCGACTGGTAGGAGCCCGGCGTCACGCCGGCGGTCGAGAATACCACCTGGGCGCCGGCGGTGGATAAGGTCACGCCGGTATGGGTGGCGTAGAGGATCGCGTAGTTGCCGCTGAGCGGATTGTCGCTCGGGTCCGAGGGCGCGCTCCAGGTGAGCAGCATGCTCGTCGCCGTATGGGTGGCGGCGCTCAGGCCGGCGACCGGCGCCGGCGGGAAGGTATCGACCGAGGACACGGTCCGCGTGGCGCCGAGCGCGGCGAAGTTGACGGCGTCGTTGAGGTTCAGCGAGCCGACCCGCATATAGTAGGTGGTGAAAGACAGCAGGCCGACCACGGTCAATGAGGTCGCCGCGCCGTTGCGGGTCTGCGAGCTGGTAATGGTGCCGGTAAAGTCGGCCGCGGTTGAGGCGATGACGCGGTAGCCCGCGGCGCCGCCCGCCGGCACGCCCCAGTTTACGGTGGCGCTCGATACCGTCACGAGACCGTAAGCCGGGGAAACAGGTACTCTGGCCAGCGAGGCGGTGGCGTTGAGCACCGTGAAGTTGGACACCCCGTTCCAGTTAACGGCGCCCACCCGGAAGTAGTAGGTGGTGTTGGGATCGAGCGCCGGGCTCAGCGCCGTCAAAGTCGAGAGCGTCAGGTTTAAGGTCGAGCTCGAACGCACCGTGCCCGAGAAGTCGGCATTGGGCGAGGCCTGCAGCAGGTAGCCTTCCGCGGTCTCAAAGATCGGACCGGGCGGCCGCGCCGCCCAGCGCGCGGTAATGCTGGAGTCGAAGACGGCGGTGAAGTCGGTCGCCAGCCGCGACGGCGCCTGAGCCAAGGTGCTCGTCGAGCTCGCGCCGGCGTAGGTGGTTCGGTTGTTCCAGTTCAGGGTGCCGATGCGGAAGTAGTAGGTGGTATTGGTCAGCAGGCCGGGGACGCTCAAGGCGGTGAGGCCGCCGTTGGCCGTGGCCGATGACAGCACGCCGCCCGCGCCGTTGAAGTTCGTCGATGAGGCCTCCAGGCGGTAGCCCTCCGTTCCCCGCGCCGGCGCGGTCCAGCTCAAGGCGGCGCTGGAGGCGAAAACGCCGTCGAAAGCCGGTGCGGTCGCGACGTCGGCCAAGGTGCTGCTGCTGGGGGCGGACGCGTACTGCGCGACGCCGTTGTGGTTGAGCGCGCCGACGCGGAAGAAGTAGGTCGTATTGGCCAGCAGCGAAGGCAAAGTCAGTCCGGTTAGGGCGCCGTTGGCGGTCGACGAGGAAAGCACGTCGCCGGTGCCGTTGAAATTTGTCGAGGAGGCGTCGAGCCGGAAGCCCTGGGCGCCGCCGGCCGGCGCGCTCCAGCTCAAAGCGGCGCTGGAGATGAAGACGGCGCTCACCGCCGGCGCCGCCGGGAGGTTGGTCAAGGTGCTGGTGGAGCCGGCGCCGGTATAGTTGTAGAGGCCGTTCTGGTTGCGCGAGCCGCCGCGGAAGAAATAGGTGGTGTCGGCGAGCAGGCCGCTGACGGTGATGGCGGTGGCGCCGCCGTCGGCCGTCTCGGCGAAAAGCACGTCGCCGCCGCCGTTAAAGCTCGTAGACGAGGCCTCGAAGCGGAAGCCCTGGGCACCCCGCGCCGGAGTACTCCAGGTAAGCGACACGCTGGAGGTGAACACCGCGCTGAAGCCCGGCGCCGCCGGCGGATTGGCCATGGTGATGGTGCTGCCGTCCTTGGCGTACTGGATCATCCGGTTGTTGTTGAAGGCGCCGACCTGGAAGTAATAGGTGGTATTGGCCAGCATGCTCTCCATGGTCAGCGCCGTCAGACCGCCGTTGTAGGTGCTAGATGAGAGCACGTCGCCGGCGCCGTTGAAGCCGGTGCTGGAAGCGAGCACCCGGTAGCCCGCGGCGCCGGCGGCCGGCGCGCTCCATGACAAGGTGGCGCTGGAGGAGAAGATATCGGCCAAAGCCGGCGCGGAGGGGGGATCGGTCATGGTGCTGGTGGCGTAGAGCGCGGTGTAGCGGATCACGTTTCCGAGGTTCCATGAGCCGACGCGGAAGTAGTAGGTGGTATTGCGCTCGAGCGCCGGCAGGCTGACGGTCAAAGTGCTCTCCGCGACCACCATGGTCTGCGAGGCGACGAGCACCCCGGTGCCGTCGAAGTTGGTGCTGGACGCTTCGAGGCGGAAGCCGTAGGCGGTATCTTCCTGCGGCGCCGGCGGCAGGGCGGCCCAGGCCACGGTCATCGAGGTCTCGAAGACGCCGAGGAAGGTGTCCTCCGGCGCCAGGGGTACCGGCGGATTGGCCAGCGTCGAGGACGAGCCGAGATTCGTGAACTCGCCGGCGACCCGGTTGTGGTTGAGTCCGGCGACGCGGAAGTCGTAGGTCGTATTGCGCTCCAATGCCGGCGTATGCAAAGTCAGCGTGCTTTCTTCGAGGACATAGGTCTGCGAGGCGATGACCACGCCGGTCCCGTCGAAGCCGGTGCTGGAAGCCTCGACCTGGTAGCCCTCGCCGCTGTACTGCATGGGCGTCTGCAGCAAAGCGGCCCAGGCGACGGTCGCGGACGTCTCGTAGACGGCGAGGAAGGTGTCGGCGGCGGACAGGGCGACCGGCGCTTCGGTCAAAGTAGAGGTCGAGCCCAGGACCAAGGCGAAGCCGGCGCTCAGGTTGTGATTGAGCGAGCGCACGCGGAAATAATGCGTGGAGTTGCCCAGCAGTCCGGAGATAGTCAAAGTGCTTTGGGAAACCGCGAAGGTGCGCGAGGAAACGATCTCGGCGGCGAAGTCGGCGGCGGTAGAGGCTTCGAGGATGTAGCCGTTGGCGCTGTTGCTCGACAGCGCCGGCGGCCAGTCGGCGAAGGCGGCCCAGGCCACGGTGACCGAGGAGTGGAAGACGCCGATGAAGGTATCGCCGGCCGCCAGCGGCGCCGGCGGCTGGGCGAAAGTCGCGGTGGCGCCCAAGGAGGTGAAGGGACCGGCGACGCCGTCGAAGTTTAGGCTGGCCGCCCGGAAGTAATAGGTTGTATTGGGCTCCAGGGCCGGGGAGAGCACGGTCAAGGTGCTTTCCAGGACGGAGGCCGTTTGCGTCGAGATGACGGCGCCGGTGAAATCGGCCGCCGTCGAGGCCTCCAGGCGGTAGCCCACCGCGCTTTCCTTCTGCGGCGCGGAAGGCCGCGCGCCCCAGGCCGCGGTAATGGATGACTGATAGATACTAAGGAAGGTCGCCGCCTCATCCTTGGCCCACGGCGCCTTGGCCAAGGTAAAGGTCGAGCCCAAGGTACTGAAATTGCCGCGCGCCAGGCCCTTGTTAAGGCTGGCGGCGCGGAAATAGTAGCGGGTATTGGCGTCCAGGGCCGGGCTCAGCACCGTCAAAGTGCTGACCGTCAGGTCCTCGGTGCGCGAGGAGACCAGCACATAGTCCCCGGTGAAGTCGCTGGAAGAGGCTTCCAGCACATAGCCGCTCGCGCTCAGGCTCGAGGGGCTGACCGGGCGGGCGGCCCAGGCGGCGGTGACCGAACTGAGCTCGATGTCGAGAAAGGTCGTCGCCAAAGGATTCGGCGGCAGGGCCAGAGTGATGGTCGAGACGGCGGGGGAGTAGTGGGTGTCGGAGAGCGCCAGCAGGGAGCCGGCCCGGAAGTAGTAGGTGGTATTGGGCAGCAGGCCGCTGATGTTCAAGGTTCCGGCGTCGCCGTCGGCGGTGCTGTTGTTGCTCAGCGCGCCGGAGAAGTCGGCGGCGGTCGAGGCTTCGAGCACGTAGCCGTTATGCGAGTGTACCGCGGTCCAGGTCACAGTGACGCTGGTCTCATATACCGCGCTGGAAGCCACGTTCTTGGGCGCGGGCCCGACCTCGGAGAGGACATAGACCGAGCCGTCGTAGGCTTTCCAGCCGGCCCCCCCGACATTATTGACCCGGACGGCATGGGTCATGTCGCCGCGCGGAATATTGAACAGGCCGAAGGCCGAGAACGTCTCCATGTCGGCCTCGCCCGTGTCGTTGACGCCGTTGTCCCATTCGCCGACGATCTGGTCGGTATTGCCGTAGTCGGCCACCAGCTGCATCTGGCTGCGGGCGACGTTGTTGGTGGTGCCGACGGCGCCCTGGCCGATGACCAGATAGTTGCCCTGCAGGTTATGGTAATGCGCGGTGCTGAACTGGGTGACCCAGGCCGCACCGGCGGCGCTGTCCTGAACGTCGTCGGCGCGGTCGCCGCCGGCGTCGCCGAAGAGCTCATTGGCCTTGACCAGGATGACGCGGGCGCTCAAGGCGTCGAAGCTGGTGCCGGTCTCGCCGCGATGCTGCAGCTCGGCGCTGAAGGTGCCGGCGCTGGGCATGGTGAAGACGCGGGCCGAGAAGTAAGGCATGAGATCGGCGGGGTCGTCGGTCTCTCCTTCCCAGGAGCGCACGTCGTAGGTCTCGGCCACCGGCCCGCCGACCGACATCCGCCATTCGGCGCGGTCGCCCGCGAGATTGGTTTCGGCGGCGCCGGCGGCCAGGACGAGAATTTTGTCTCCGGCGACGACGTCGAGCGACTTGTTGGCGCCGCCGATGCCGTTGAAGGCGGAGGTCTGGGTGCCGTCCTCGCCGAGGATGCCCGTCCAGTCCCAGTCCGTGCCCTGGGTCAGGTGGCCGATGGGAATGGCGACGATGCGGCCGTAGGCGATGCGCGCGGCGGTGGCGTCTTCGGAAGCGATCTGGATTTTGAGCACGTCGTCGGCATCCGTGGTCCAGACCGAAGCGACGGCATGCGTGCGGTAGGTATTGGCGTCCGCGACCGGAGGCTCCCAGCCGTAGCGGATGTCCTGGTTGACGGAGCCGGCGTCGACGATGAAGCGCGAGTAGTATGATCTGCCGGTATTGTCGATGCTGGCCTGCCAGGCTGCCAGCACCAGCCATTGGCCGGCGCCGGGCGTGAGACCCAAATACGAAGAGAACGACGAGCCGCTCTTGGTCTGCTCGGCATCTTTGGAGACGTAGCGCCATACTATGCCGTCCTCGCTGGGCGCGGCGCCGGTGCCGGTGGTGCTGGGCCCGGCGATCGGCGAACCGGCGAAATAGGAGTTGGCATTGTGATTGAGGCTGCCGACGCGGAAGTAGTAGTTGGTGCTGGCGCTGAGTCCCTGCACCGTGAGCTGGGTCTCGGAGCCGCTGTAGGTGGTCGAAGAACGCACGTTGGACGCGAAGTCATTGGTCTCGCAGGCCTGCAGGACATAGCCCGCCGCCGTGGCCTGCAGGTTCCAGCTCACGGTGGCGCTGGTGATGAATATGGCCTGCACCGCCGTGCCGCTGACCGCGGCGGCCTTGGTGGCGGTGGATAGCGGCTGGGCATAGGCCTTGGCGGCGCCGCGCACCGCGCCGACCCGCAGGTAGTAGGTGGTATTGGTGTTGAGCGCCGGGCTCCCGACCGCAAGCGACGTCGCGTTCGGATCGGCGGTATTGGCGCTGGCGGCCACCGGGCTAAAGTCGGCATTGAGCGAGGCTTCGAGCGTGTAGCCGTCCAGCGCCGACTGCGGCGCCGCGGTCCAGGTGACGGTGACGCTGTCGGGATAGGTCTGGAAGGCGGCGCTGCCCTCGGGCGGGATGAAGTTGGAGGTCAAGGTGGAGATGACCGGCGCGAAATGCGCCATATTGTTCCAGTTGAGGCTGCCGACCAGAAAGTAGTAGGTGGTGTCGGCGGCCAGGCCGCTGATGGTCAAGGTGCTCAGCGCGACGTCGCCGCTTTCCGCCAGCAGCACCGTGCCGCTGAAGTCCGGTGCGGTGGAGGCCAGCAGGCGATAGCCCTCGGCCGAGGCCGTCTGCGGCGCGCCCGGCAGCGGCGGCCAGGCGACCGCCACCGCGGAGGAGAGGACCTGGACGAACTCGTGACCGCTGACCTGATTGGCCAGAGTCGAAGTCGCCGCCAGGTTCGAGTAGTTGGTGGTGTCTTCCAGTATGGTCCCGGCGCGGACATAGTAGGTGGTGTTGGGGTCCAGCGCCGGGCTGTAGACCGTCAAGGTGGTAACATTGACCACATCGAAGGTCTGCGAGGTGATCTCGACGCCGGAGAAATCGGGCGCGGTCGAGGCGTAGAGCCGGTAGCTGTCGACCGCGGGCGGCGGCGGCACCCCCCAGGTGACGGTGATGCTCGACGGCATGATGTTCGCATAAGCCGGCTGCTGCGGGGCGAAGAAGCCGGGGGTCAAGGTGGAGCCCGAGGCGGAATAGTTTACCCGGCCGTCATGGCCGAGAGTGCCGATGCGGAAGTAGTAGGTGGTCTGCATCTTGAGCGCCGACACGGTCAGGGTGCTGAGTGCGACGTTGTCGGTGGCCGAGGAACGGATCACGGTCATGAAGTCGGCGGCGGTGGAGGCCTCGACCACATAGCCCTCCGCCGTGGCGGAAAGCGGCGCGGAAGGAAGCGGATACCAGGTTACCGTGGCCGAGGTGCGCGAGACGGACTTGAAGTCCAGGCCGGAGACCGTCGGCGGCAAGGTCGGGCTGGAAACCGTGGTCGAGTAGACGGTATCGGCCTGGTTGAGCAAGGAGCCGACACGGAAATAGTAGGTGGTATTGGCGCTGAGACCGGTTACCGTCATGGTTTGCGTCGCCGAGCTCGCGGTTTGCGAGAACAATAGATCGCCGCCGAAGTTCGCGGCGGTGGAGGCCTCAAGCTTGTAGCCATGCCAGGCGAGGACCTTGGTCCAGTTCACGGTGGCGCTGGTTCGGTGGATCGCAGCGACCAGCGGGCTCTGCGGGTCCTGGCCGATCTCGGAAAGCACATAGACCGAGCCGTCATAGGCCTTCCACGAGCCGAGGGCCTCGGTTTCGCCGACCTCGATGCGGTGGGTCTGGTTGCCGACCGCCGAGACGCCTAAGAGACCGAAGGTCGCGAAGCCGAAAAAGTCGGCCTCGGCGGCGTCATTGACGCCGCTGGAGTGCTCGCCGGTCAGCACGTCGGCGCCGTTCACGTCGGCGCGCAGGCGCATGAATTTGCGGTTGGCGTTGGCGGTGGTGCCGATGGCGCCCTGGCCGATGATCAGGTAGTTTCCTTTATACAGGTGATTATGTACATGGTCGTGCTGGACCGCCGTGCCGTCGCCCTGGTCGATCACGTCGTCGGCGCGGCTGCCGCCGGCGTCCTTGAACAGCTTGGCGGTCTTGAGCAGAATGACGCGGCTGCTGACCGCGTCGAATGATGTCGATCCCACACCCTGATGCTGGATGGCGCCGGTTAAGGTACCGTCGGCGGCGGCGGTAAAGATGCGGGCCGAGAAGTAGGGCAGGTAATCGCCGTCGGCGGGGTTGTCCTCACCCTCCCAGGAACGCTCGTCGTAGTTCACCGTACCCAGGCCGCCGCCGCTGAGCTGGGTGCGCCAGGCGACGCGCTCGCCCAGCACGTTGTTCTCCGCCGCGCCGCTGACCAGGACCAGGACCTGGTCGCCGTTGGAGACCGTCAGGCTGGCGCTGGCCTCTTCGGCGCCGCCCTCATTGATAATCTCCCAAACTCCATTCTGGGTGGTGTCGTCCTCTTCGCGGATGCCCGACCACTGCCAGTCCGTGCCCTGAACGAGGTCGTCGATCTTGATGGCCATGATCTTGCCGTTGCGCATCTGGCCCACCGTGGCGCCGTCGGAATCGATCTCCAAACGCACCTCGGTGTTCGCGTTGAGGTTCATGACGCTGGCGGCCATGGCGCTTATCCAGTCGCCGCCGTCGACCGGCTCCACGGCGTAGCGGATATCCTCGCTCACCGCGCCGTCGTCGGATACCAAACGGGAAATGGCCACTAGACCGGTGTCGGTGATGCGCTGCTCCCAACTGGCCAAAATGAGGAAGCGGCCCGCACCCGGCTTGGTGCCGAGGTGGACGCCGAAAGGATCGCCCAGGTCGGCGTTCTGCGTGGTGTCGGTATTGAAGACATAGGTCCAGGCCGAGCCCGATTCGCTGAGCGCGGTGCCGCCGCTGGTGGTAGCGCTGTTGCCGCCGGTGAAATTGGTGACGTAGTTGGGCAAGTTGTCGTGGTTGAGCGCTCCGGCGCGGAAGAAGTACTCGGTGTCGGCCGCCAAGCCGGTCACCGTGAGCTCGGTGTCGGCGGCGCTGCCGGTCTCGGCGCCGTAGATGATGTCGCTGAAGTCCGGCTCGACGCAGGCTTCCAGCCGGTAGCCTTCCGACGTGTCCGCCAACGGCGAGCCGGGCAGCGCCGTCCAGCTGACGGTAGCCGACGAGCGTCCGCTCATGCTGATCTGCACATTGGTGATCGGATCGGCCAAAGTCGAAACCGGCCCGAGAGCGGCGAAGTTGACGGCCCCAAAGCGGTTTAGCGCCCCGGCCCGGAAGTAATAGGTGGTATTGTTGGCCAGCGCCGGGCTCAACGCTGTCAGCGCCGCGACCGCGCCCATGGTGGTGCGTGAGGAGACCGCCGAGCCGGAATAGTCCGCATTGGTCCAGGCTTCGAGGACATAGCCGTTGGCATTTACCGCGTTCCAGCCTACGGTCACGCTCGCCAGGTAGACGGCGGCGGTGGAGGGGGAGATATCAGCGGTCCAGGTCGCGGTGGCGCCCAAGGACGTGAAGTTCGGCACCCCGTTATGGTTGAGGCTGCCGACCCGGAAGTAGTAGGTGGACTGCGGCGACAGCGCGGGAGAGAGCGCGGTCAAGGTGCTATCGCTGATCTCGGCCGTTTGCGACGATACCCGCGTCCCCGTAAAGTCCGGGCTGGTCCAGGCCTCGAGCATATAGCCCTCGGCGGTGTCGGCCAGCGGCCAGACCTGAAGCGCCGCCCAGGCGGCGCGG
>JBDRPD010000066.1:0-128341 GCA_043827405.1 Elusimicrobiota bacterium
AGTACGGGTCTCACCGCATACGCTGCGGCATACCTTCGCCACCCAGTACATCCGAAACGGCGGCGATCCGTTCAGCCTTCAGGCGATCCTCGGGCACTCGACTTTGGAGATGGTCCGCAACTATGTGAATCTCGCCAGTCGTGATGTCATGGTGCAGCACCGGAAGTTTTCGCCGTTGGACCGGTTGTTTCGGATGTCGTAGGGGGGGACCCCCGTACCATATCCGGTGCCGTGGAGGTCTTGAAATGTTATCCTGTTCCTGCTATAGTTTATTATAATACTTATAAGACAACTAATAGTATCCGAATCTATATTATGGCAAATAGTGTATTTGTGTTATTCTCTGTGCGACAACCTAGGGTTGTCAATTTGCAATAGTTATAAACTATGAAAAGCGAATCGTCTCGGAGCAAGCTCAATAACCTGCTAACCTGTTGGCCGAAAGGGACCGTAGCGGTTCAGGCGTGGCTGCGAAAGCAGGGCATATCCAGGCAGCTCGCGGAGAAATACCGCCGCTCGAATTGGATACAGCGGATAGGGCGAGGAGCATACACCAGGGCTGGGGACAAAGCAGAGCTATTCGGAGCAGTGTACACCCTCCAGTCCCAACTTAATTTGCCCGTCCATGTCGGGGCGAAGACCGCGTTGGAACTCCAGGGATACGCGCATTTTCTGCCGATGAAGGGATTGCCGCTCGTACATCTATACGGGCGTCCCGGCCGGCCCTTGCCGGCCTGGTTTCGAGGTTGCGATTGGGATTCGCGCGTCCGCTATCATTTGGTCCAGCTCTTTCGGGGCAAGCCCGATGCCGGACTGACGAGCAAGCCGCAGGGAGAATACACGGTACGCATGTCCGCTCCGGAACGGGCCGCGTTGGAGCTGGCCGAACTCGTTCCCTCCGAGCAGTCATTTGAAGGAGCCCGGCTGCTGATGGAGAGTCTCACGACGCTTCGCCCCGATCTCGTTCAGGAGTTACTGGAGACTTGCCGGTCGGTCAAAGCGAAGCGGCTGTTTCTCTTTCTGGCGGAGGCCTGCGGGCATCAGTGGATGAAGCGGCTCGATCTGCAAAAAGTGGATCTCGGTCGCGGCAACCGGCTTATAGTCCGCCACGGCCGCTTGGACTCAAAATACCAGATAACGGTGCCGGTGGAAACGCCGCAAGAGGTGCCATGAGAAGTCCTTTCCTTGAACAGTCGGTACTGATGCTGCGCGTGATGCCGCACGTTGCCGCCGAAGAGTGCTTCGCTCTTAAAGGCGGAACGGCGATCAACTTCTTCGTCCGCGACATGCCGCGGTTGTCGGTGGATATCGACTTGACATATCTGCCCATCGAACCCCGCGAGGTGAGCCTGACCAAGATCGGGAATGCGCTGGATCGGATCAAGTCCAAGATCATCGAAACCGTGTCCGGGACGACGGTACAGGAAGGCCGCTACGAGAACAGGACTTCGAAGCTCTTCGTGCGGGGAACTGACGGCGAGATCAAGATCGAACCGAACTTCGTGCTCCGTGGATCGGTGCATCCGCCCATCGAGCGCGACCTATGTCCGGCGGCTCAAGCTCGGTTTGAAGTCGCCGTCCGCATCCGAGTCCTTTCGGACGCGGACCTGTACGGCGGAAAACTCTGCGCCGCCTTGGACCGCCAGCATCCGCGCGACCTCTTCGACGTGAAGGTGCTTTTAGAGGACGAGGGTATCACACCGGAGATTCGGAAGTCCTTTCTCGTCTATCTTATCAGTCACGACAGACCCATGCACGAGGTCATCGATCCGACACGGAAGGACCAAAAGGCGGTGTTCGACGCTGACTTCCAGGGGATGTCGGCTGAGATCGTGGAGTATCAAGAGTTGCTTGATGCCCGCGAGAGTCTTATCGAACAGCTCCATGCCGGTCTCACGGCCGACGAGAAAAACTTTCTCGTCTCGGTGAAGGAGGGCAAACCTGTCTGGCCGCTCCTTGGGCTGGATGGCGTCGAGAAGATGCCCGCAGTTCGGTGGAAGCTCCAGAATATTGCGAAGATGGATGAACGCAAGCATAAGGAGCAGCTTGATAACCTCAAGCAGAAGCTCGGGCTGTAGAGAGGCTGCCTGGCCTTCAAGTCATCGGCGTTGTCTAGCGCGGCTGAGCCGATTTTGCTGTGCTAGGTTTTGTTTGACTCCTATCGGCGGATTATCCAGCAGCGCGGTAAACTCCCCCTGAAACGCGAGCGCAAACTGATCGCGCTCGCGCAGAAAGGCATATTGTCGGCTCAGGAAGAACTGCTCCTCCACCTGGTCGGGTTCATGGTGTTTCGGATTATGCCCAGACTGCCACAAAAACTGGATGAGAGACTGGGGTAGGGTCAGGGGCTTGACAAAATCTATTAATTGCATAATAATATGCAATATATTGTACGTTAATATACAAATTGTTGTATGAACAAGTATCGAGTCGATAAAGCATGGTTGTGGGCCGTTTTAGGGGAATGGGACAAGTACGTTCCCAAAAAGGTCCGCTTGGTTGCCTGCGGCGGGACGGCGCTGACGCTGCAGGATCTAAAGGAGTCCACGAAGGATATCGATTTCCTGATCCCGGATGATGATGAGTATAGGACGCTGATTCTGACGCTGCGCAAGCTCGGCTATAAGCAGGTAGGCGGGTTCAAGTGGGCGGGGAGCGACGGCTTTACGTTCGACTTCTTCTCCGGCAAGCAGATTTTCACTACTGAGCTGCTGGAGTCGTCGCTGGAAGAAGGGAACAATATCCCCATTCGCCAGCTAAAGCGGATTTACGTGGGCGCACTCAACGACTATGACTTCATCATCTCGAAGATGTTCCGCGGGACCGCGGTGGACGAAGAGGATTGTCTGCGGCTCATTAGGGCCAGGGGGAAGGAACTGAGTCTGGCGAGGCTGAAGGAAAGATATTTGGAGAACGCACAGTACACGTTGAAGCCAAAGGACATGGAATATAATCTCGAAAGTTTGCTGGACAAGTTGGGGGCTGGATGAAAAGGGGGGACGCCGCGCATCTGCTGTCCGCCTTGGCCGAGTACGGCTACTCGCTGCTTAGTCCGGAAGCGACGCCTGATCCGAACGATGTGCTGGCGCGGATGACGCGGAGTCGCGACACGCGGGTCCTCGAAGGATTTCCCGTTGTCCTGGTAAACGCATCGGACAGGCATCCGAACAGCGTGGACCTGGAGCGTGCTGAGTCGCTTTTGAAGAATGAGGTCGGGCGCGCGAAGTTCCGCCAACTGGTCATGCTGGCGGCGCTCCTTTGCGAGGGGCGTGACGAGTCCTTGGCTTGGCTGGTGAAGAAGCCGAAATGGCTGAAGGAGACCGCGCTGAAGAAGCTCCGCGGTCCGCTGGCGCGCAACGAACCGCTGGTGTTGACGGACGGCATGAAGCTCGACCCGGAGCGGCTGAAGAATACGTTTTTTGAGTATGCCCGTGGCGGCCGCGCGGCGGAACAGTCGGAGGCGGATAAGTCGCGCCTTGGCGAAGAGATGCGAAAGGAGTATTACCTTTCCCTGCTGCTTACGCCGAGGCAGAAGGAACTGCTCCATAAGAAGCTTCGCGGCGAAAAAATGAGCAAGACGGAGCGGGAGTATTTCTCGCGCGTCGTCAAGAAGAAGCTGCGGGCCCTGGCCGATCCGGATCTCCATCGGCTGGCGCAGAAGGCGTTGCAGTAGGACTTGGCGCGGCAAAGTCGATTTTGCTGTGCTAGGTTTTGTTCGCAGCCTATCGCTGGATAATCCAAGAACGCGGCAAGCTTCCCCTGAAACGCGAGCGCAAGCTGATCTCCCTCGCGCAGAAAGGCTATTCAGGCCTATGACTTGAGATTCAAAAAACAAGTGCGGGGAGCGGCAGTCGCTGCATCTCAGCACCTGCATGTGGGAAGGAGCCTCAGGTTTGATATTCGGCTGCGCGCGAACGCGCAAAGAGGTCTGCTTCTCGGATCTGCCGGTTCGTCAAGCGGATAAATTCATGCAGCAGTTTGGGAGAATCCCCTCATGAGTCGTCCTTGAGCTTTATTTGAGCCTCCCCTGAGCTGTGTCTCCCATACTGATACCAGGACGAGTGCGCTCCGTTTCTGACGGAAGCGTGATGCCGGTACCTCGGAGGCCGTGAGATGATGGGTGTTATCTGCGATATTCTGGTCGGGTTTATTGAGAAGAATTCCGATGAGGCGACCGTCGAGAAAATCAAGAGCCGTGCCGGGATGCCGGGCAGGAGCTTCGCCTGGCATGAAATCGTCAAAGAAGAGGACTGGCAGCGGTTGCTGAAGGCCGCAGGGGAGGAGCTGGGCGTCGAGGCTTCCGTCGCTGAGCAGATGTTCGCGGAGCATTCCATCGGCATCCTAACGGACAAGTTCGGGAGCTTCTTCAGAATATCCAGTACGCCGCTCGACCTCCTGCGTAAAGTCGCCAAGATACACCTTGATTTCCCAAGCTCCATGGGTATGCGGACCCGAAAGAAGCTCGAGCTCGCGGTCGATGCGCCGGACAGGCTCATCTACCACTACCGCTCGCCAAACCGTCTTTGCGTGTTCTTGAAAGCCCTGGCCGTCAAGGTCTTCGAGCACTATGGGGAGAACCAATACGCCATCACTGAGACCCAGTGCATGAAGGAAGGAGCTGAGTGGTGCGAGATTGTCATGAGCGTGGAGCGGGTCGCGAACCAGCGGAAGCGGCCGGAGACTCCGGCCGAGATGTCATGAAACAGACCCTCGACAAGTTCGCCGACGTGCTTACCCGTGTGATGTTCGGCGACCTGCATGTCCGGGCGCCGACCGACATCGATGAAGATTTCTCCGCGTTCTCGATGCAGCTCAATCTCCTTATTTCCTCTCTGCAGCGCAAAGACGAAGAGATCAAGACCAGGAACGCCGAGCTCAAGAGTTACCAGGAGCGGCTTGAGGCGCTCGTCCGCGAGCGCACCGTCGAGCTTGAGGTGAGCAATAAGCACTTACGGGAGCAGATCGCGGAATGCGGGCGAACGGAACTGGCTCTGCGTCAGAGCCAGGAGCACCTCGTTCAAGCCCAGAAGATGGAGGCGGTGGGCAAGCTGGCGGGGGGGATCGCCCACGACTTCAACAACCTGCTCACGGCGATATTGTCCTGCGCGCATTTTTTGGCTGATCAAATCCCTGCGGGAACCGTCGCGCGGGAGGACGTCGAGCAGATCCGCGATGCGGCCACGCGCGCGGCCGGCTTGACCCAGCAGCTCTTGGCCTTTAGTCGCCGGCAGAAACTCCGCACGCGCGCGTTGGATATCAACACCATCATCGGCGATTTATGCAAGCTGTTGCGGCGAACGCTCGGCGAGCGTATCCGCCTCGAGATCGTGACAAGCCAGGATGTCCGTTCCGTGCGCGGCGACCGGACGCAGTTGGAGCAAGTCTTGCTTAACCTCGCCATCAACGCGAGAGACGCCATGCCGGAGGGCGGCTCGCTGACTATCGAAACGTCGCATTCGTTTCTGTCCGAGGCTCTGAGTTCGGGACGGTTCAACGTTCCGCCGGGGGAATACGTCGTCGTTTCGGTTCGAGACTCGGGCAGCGGGATGGATGACGAGGCACTGGCGCATATTTTCGAGCCCTTCTTTACGACCAAAGAGGTCGGCAAAGGCACCGGACTGGGGCTCGCCACTGTCTACGGCATCGTCGCGCAGAGCGGAGGGCATATCGTGGTGGAGAGCGAGCAGGGCAAGGGCGCCGCTTTCAAGGTGTATTTACCCTACCTGGCGGAACCATCAGCGGAGCCCAAGGCGATAGAGTTCGTCGAGGAGATGACGAGCGGCGCGGAAACCATACTCGTCGTCGAGGATGAGTCTCTTGTTAGGAGAACGGTCGACCGCATTCTTCGCGGCGAAGGGTACGAGGTCCTCGTCGCCGAGTGCGGTGAGGAGGCCTTGCGTCTCGCCGCCGAATACAAGCGCCGGATTCATCTGCTCTTGTCGGACGTGGTGATGCCCGGATTGAGCGGACCCGAGGTCGCCCGCAAGCTCTCGGCTATCCGGCCGGACATGCTGACGCTCTTCATGTCGGGATATCCGCGAGGAAGCGACGGCAAAGAAGATTTTGCAGGGCTGGGCGGCCGGCTCCTAATGAAGCCTTTCTCCCCAGATGATCTCGCACGACGGGTCCGCAAGACCCTCGATGATGCCCTTGACCGAGCACCTGATCCCTGTTAAACTCAAAGCGTCGTTAATCCGGCTATTTGCAGACGCGCAGGACCGCATCACGAGTTCGCTTTCCTGGCGGACTTTTTGAGGGAACTGGAAGGCAGGGCAAAAGAAAAAGTGATGAAAAAATCAGCGCTTACCTGGGGCGAAGGGGCTTAAAAACTTCTCCCGGTTATGAGCCTTGCGAGCTACCAGGCTGCTCTACCCCGCACTTCAGTGTAGCATGTGGGGGTTGCGATTACAATAGTCGTCGAGAACTTCGAGAAAATAAGGAGATACGAGGAGCGAGTCAGGCGGCTTCTTTTTTCTTAGGGGACTGGGGTTGATGGGGTGACACGGGCTCGGATTCGGATTTGTGACCAGAACGTGACCAACTCTTCTCTAGCTTGCTGGCCGCGCTCCGCAGGTGTTCGGGACCGCCTTTACCGACCCCCAAAAAAACTGGCGTGCCGCGTCTGTCTCGGTCCTGCGGGTTGGTATCCTACCAACTGGACCAAAGTTTGTCGGAGTACTTGTATCCCGGCCGGTACCACCAGGGGTAGCCGTCCAAAGCGACCCGGTGAGTGCAGTCCACGAAGAACTCCCCATGGCAGAGACTGCCCGGCACCCAAATGTATCCCCAACCGCCGGTGTCCTGCAGCTTGCCGCTGTTCTCACTTGTGGGGCAGACCTCTCCGCCATAGACAACGACCTCTGAGTGCCGTCCGTGATCGAGAGTCTCGGCGCTTGGCAGGCTGTTTAGAAGGTTCTCTTGTATCAGTTGTTCGATCTGTCGGGGGTATTCTCCGTTGTGGTTCTCATTATATTGGGATAGCGCCGACCGGATGGCTCCCAGATTGCCGCTGTTTCGTGCCCGCGCACGCTTGGCCGGATGGATTTCGGATGGCGCGAACGGGTTGAAAAGCGCCGCTAATATGAGCCCGGCGGAGACCAGTAGGATCGTCGTGAGACAGCCGCACCCGCTTCGTTTCTCCGGGCCTTCCGGCTGTGTCGCGGAGTCGCGGGCGGTCATGGGTTTCTTGAAGTCCGATCGGAGCTATTTTTCTTGAGTGTCGTTGCTCCGGCCGCGGTCGTCCTGTAGCGTTGGAGGCGGCTTCGGGGTTTCTCGGGGATGGTCGGCACGATCAGTCCGGCGGTCAATAGGGGACCCAGCACCCCCTCGCGAAACTTGGTGCGGTCGGAACGCCTCAGGAGTTTCATGATTTCCACGAGCGGACGCGGATGCTTACAGAAATCCAGAATCCTGACTTGGTGCCGACTTAGTGCCGACTTGGTGCCTTGCGAGGCACCAAGTCGCCCCGGCGGCACATGGCCGGGGGTCAGGGGCAGCGCGAAGGTCACGGAGAAAAAGAGGTCAGACTCGAACACGGGCGGCTTGAGGCGGGCTTCCGCGACGGCGGTGCGGATGCGCTGAATACCGGTTCCCGCCTTTTCCACCTCGCCGAGACGCATGAAGAGGTCGGCGATCAGGGGGTTGCGGGGCAGGCTGCGGCGGCCAAGGGTCTTGAGGCTCAGGCCGGGGACGAGGCCGCCGGGATTGCTGATCTCGAGCCGGTCTCGGAACAGCTCCACCATCACGGTGCCTCCCCGCTCGAAGTAGTCCCTATGGATGACAGCGTTGAGCAAGGCCTCGCGAGCGGCTGCCTTCGGGACGGCTGAAATCTCCTTGCGCTTGAGGCCGGTGATCTCGTAGCGAAGCGGCAGGTTGCGCTGGAGGAATGTCATGGCACCGTCGACGTTCTCCGCGATGGTGCCGTCGAAGTCTTTGCGATCGAGGATGCGGGCCTTGTCCGTCCCCTGAAAAAGAAGACAGGTGATCCGTGACTGGATATGGAACAGGCGGGGTTTCTTCGCGAAGAAAAGCACGCCGGCGTTGTTGAGACGGAGGGATTTCCCTTGGCGTCTGGCCGCTGCGATATTGACCAGCAGGTCCTCGCGCGACAGATTCGCTCTTGTGACGTTGGCCTCTGAGAGGAATTGATTAAAGGCGCGGGGGCTGAAGTCGGCGGGATACCGAAAATCCGCGCACGGAGTCTCATCGAAGCGGGCATCTCCCTGGGCCCGGACGAAGCGAAGCAGTTCGTCACGGCTCATCTTCTGGGTGTTGGGCCCCGAACGCAGGAAGTAGCCAGCCGCGCAACCGTAGGGTTTGCGGACGCCTTCGGGGACATCGACAGTCAGGAGGTCCCGTTTCTGGTGCTTGAAAGGGATCAACTCCACGGTCACGGGCGGGTCGCAGTGGCGTGCCATATCCTGGACACGGGAGAGCAGCTTGTTGTCGATCACGATTCCTTTGACGGTTTTGGCGTCCGTCACTCCGATGTAGACGCGCCCGCCCCCCGAATTGGCGAAGGCCACCAACTCGCGGGTCAGAGAATCAGAGACGGACTCCTTGAACTCGACGAATTGGCCCTCCCATGCCGCCAAGGTCATGGCGAACTCGGAAGCGGCGGGTGGGCGTATTTTCTTTGTGCGCGCGCGGGGCATGTTCTAACCGGTTTTAAGGCATCATATCATAATGGGTTTTCGGCCCCGAATATGGGACGGTCGACCTGTGCCCATTTTGTGCCCAACGCAGTCAATAAACAACGATCTCTGTCAAAGTTGGGGAGGGGGGAAGATGGGGTTTTATCGACGGGAACAATCTCCGTCAATGGGCATAAAAAAAGACTCATAGTGATTATGAGCCTTGCGAGCTACCAGGCTACTCTACCCCGAACTTCATAGTAGCATTTAGCGGGGGGGGCTTCAAGCTTCGACGAGAAACGTGTGAGATTACTCGCCGAATATCTCAGCAGTTCGGGCTTCCGGTAGGCGAAAGCGTCAGAGGCGGGACTCGTTTTGGGACTCGCCCGGAATCCGCTGATCTTGACAGCCCTAGAAGGACCGATATCCTGATAAGATGCCGCGCCGGTTGCTTGCGGCCGGGAGAGAATGCGGTTAAAATAAGCGGGTTGTGATAGCTTCATTTTAATGGACACTCCTGAAGATAATATTTTCGCCGAGGCCGTTCGCCGGTACAACCGGAAGCTCGTGATCTGGAACCTGCCGATCCTGCTCTACTTCGCCGCGGTCATCATCGCGTCGCGGCTGGGCTTTGACTTCGATAAGGCCGTGCAGTCCGGGAACTGGCTGCTCGCGGTTTTTATGGGAGGGGGCTTCCTTCTGGGGATCCCGGCGCTCTTCGCCTGCTGGAATATGGTCAAGTGGATCAGGCGGACGATGAACCCCGAATGCCATCCGAGCTTCGCGCCCTTTTGGGAAGGAGGAGCGCTGGCCGGCGAGATCGCGGCGGCGAGCGCGGCGCTGGCCGATGGACCTTTTATCACCGAATCGGATTACCTGAAGATCACCGACGAGTGGATCGGGGTGTTCGCCAAATGGGGTTTCGAGGTGTACCGCCTGGATGACGTCGTCTGGATCTACTCCACGCTGAGCTCTGAATCCGTGAACATGATCGAAGTGTCCAGCGAGGAAGGATTCGCCATGCGTACCAAGCAGGGCGGCGAGATCCCGATCACCGTCTCCTCCGGCGCCGAGGCCAAGCAGATCCTCGTCGCCATCGCTGAGCGGATCCCTTGGGTCGCGCAGGGGTACGCGCCCGAACTTGTGGAGATGTGGGAGCTGCGGCGGCAGCAGTTTCTCGGCTGGGTGGAGCGGCGGCGCGAGGACCCGGGGGCGGAGCCGGCCTAGTCTGTCAGCGCCCTAGGCAGTTGGCGGCTTCCCGGAAGCCCTTTTCGTTGGCCTCGTTGATGGTCTTGACCTGGCCGCGGTAGAAGCTGGCGGCTTCCTTCACTTTCGCCTTGGCGCTGTCGAAGTCCTTCGTCAGCCTGCCGTTGGCGAACAGCTTTACGGCCCAGCTTCTGTTTTCCTTGTCGACCCGCTTTCTGAAGTCGTTTAGCATCTTATTGAGGTCGCAGTTTTTGTCCTCTAGGCACCGTTCGAACTCGGCGTAGTCGTGGCCCGCTTGCTCGATACGTTCCCTGTCCTTCTTCAGCCTCTCGTAGAGTTCGGCGTACTGCTGCTGGCTCTTGACGTTTTTCCAGGCGTTGTAGCTGGCGTCTTTGTACAGGTTGGCGGTGAAGCTGTATGCTTTGTTTTCAGCGGCCTTATGGGCGTCGCGGATGGTCTGCTCTGAATACTGGAGGGCGTTGGTGCAGGCTGGCGACGGCTGCCAGGTGTCCTCCAATGAGTCCAGGCCGTCGTCTTCCCAGGAGTCCAAGGCGTTGTCCACCTTGTCATCCGCCCGCCGCTCCTTTTCGGCCTGGCCCTTGGCGTACTCCTTCGCCGCGAGCTCGCGTTCGAGGCGCTGCTGCTCGGCCGCCATATTCCGCTCGAACTCCGCGCGCTCCCGCGCCTCTTGCTTGCGGCGCTTCTTATCGGCATCGCCGCCGAACTGGCTTTGGTACCAGCCCATGGTGGTGTTCATGACGGCCGCACCCCTGGCGGCGTCGCGGGATGCGGCGCCGGAGCCGGATGAGCCGGAGCCGCGGCTTTGGGGCGCCGCGCCGTAGGCCGTGCAGGCTCCGGCGCTCCAGCCGTAGCGCTCCCTTTCCCAGGTGGCGATGGCTTTCTGGCGGTCGGCGCTGCAGGCGTTCATCGACGCATAGCAGCGGTGGTTGGCGTTTCTGAAGGCGGCGCTTTTGACGATATAGCTGAAGCAGTAGCTGGCGGCGTGGACCGGCGGGGCGGCGAGGAGTGCGGCGAGTATCGGGCCGAAGCGGCGCATCTTACACAGTGTAGCTCCGGAATTTTTGAGATGCAAGTATTTCCCTTGCCGTTTTAGGTAGGATAAAATGCCGGCTGTTTCGGAGGACCGATATGGCTAGATTCCTGTTTGTCCCTTTAATCGTATCCCTGGCGACCGCCGCGTTCGCCGCATCGGGCAAGGTCTACTTCGACCAGGCTTTCAAGCATATGATGAAGGGCGAGCATCTCGATGCGATCCGGCTCTATCGTAAGGGCTTGGCTCTTGAGCCCGATAGAGAGTTCTATATCGGCTACCTCGGCGATTCGTATATGGAACTCGGTTGCTACAGCCAAGCCTTGGCGCAGTATGAAAAGCGGCTCAAGCTCGAGACGCATGAGACCATCCTGAGTCAGGTCGGGCATGCGATGACTGCGTTAAAAAGGTATTCGGAAGCTTTGGAGTATTACCGTAAGGCTGCTATGCTGGATCCGAAGAGCTATTTATATGCGTTTAGGGCGGCCGGGGCGCTCGATCACCTCGGGAGGAAGGAGGAGGCGCGCAAGGTCCTGGAGGATTTTAAGAAGACCGAAACGGGTGAGTCCAAGGTGGCCTACTACCTCGAACGGATGGATAAGGGGCAGGCGGTCGACTACTTCGATCCAGACGCCAAAAAGTGTCCCCTTCCAGCCGACGGAACCGTACCCGCAGGGATGTCTTCTGCGAGCGCGATCAAGCCGCCGCCGGATCAGCTGAAGGCTTCGCCGAAAGACGCGAAGAAGGCCGCCCAGTACTACGAGAAAGGAATGAATATCCGCAAGATCGCGATCAAGAAGAATAAGTGGAAGAAGAACAGGGACGCGGCCAAATTATTCGGCAAGGCGTTGGCGCTCGATCCCGGCAATACGACGTATCTGCGTATTCATGCGGTCACGCTCGACGACGGCGCTGAGCCCCAGGCGGCGCGTGATGCTTACGCACGGGCCCTCCCGTACTTTCAGAAGGACTTTTTCTTCCAGCAGTCCGCCGGGAAGAGTTTCCTTGAAGGGGCAAGGTACAGTTCGAAGGAGCAAAAGGAGAAGTATTCTGCTCTTGCCGCGTCGTGCTATGCGCGCGTGACCACGCTTTCCAAGGCGGGTGAGCAGGATTACATCAATCTGGGGGTGGCGTTGGAATGGCAAGGCGAGGATCTTAACGCCTTGGAGGCGTATGAAAAGGCTTATCCTTTGTCCCGGGATCAAAGAACCGTCGGCCAGTGGATCGACAAGCTGCGCCGCAAACTCGGGATGTCGACCCGCGCCCAGGACGCGGCCAAGGTCCGTACCGAGAAGAAGGCCGCCGCCGCCCGCCAGTCTGAAGATGCTTGCCGCCGCGTCAAGGGCTCGGGCAGCGTCTCCGCCGATGCGAGAACACGCGCCAGCCGCGCCAGGGGCTTGATGAAGGCCCGAAAGTACGATGAGGCCGACGCCATCCTCAAGGACCTGGTAAAGGAAGAGTCCGGCTACGCCAAGGCCCGCTTCTTCTACGCGGTGTTAAACGGCCGCCTCGAACGCTACGCGAAGGCCATTGAGGAGATGAGGTGCTACCTCATCCTCGAACCCGACGCCAAGAACAAGCAGGTGGCGCAGGACAATATCGACACGTGGAAGGCCGCGGCCGAATAGGTCCGCGAGTCTTTCGGGACTCGTCCCGGGACTCGCCTGCCCCCGTCCCCTCCAGACCAAAAGAAACCGGGCTAGAGTCCTGATTATGAGCCTTGCGAGCTACCAGGCTGATCTACCCCGCACTGCCCGAACTAGTAGCGAAGAACCAGGGGCCAATCCAGATGCGGGGAAGCTCCCGCCCGGGAAGGCATCAGCGTCGGAGTCTGGTCGCGGTTTAATTCCAATGACGCGGTTTCGGAAACATTGGAGCGTACGTACTGGAAGAGTTCAGCCAAGGAAATCGAACGGTCACGGTTCGTATCGGACGGTCCGCGCATGCCTTTGAGAAGATAATACGTGAACAGGCCGTGCTCCACCTTGTCGTAATCAGAGCTGATCTCTCTCCCCGAAGAGGCGGTTAGAATCACTAGGTCGTCTCCTTCCGGCGGCGGCATAACCGTAGTCACCAACGGCCTGCCGCCCCGTTTCGTGATGCCTCGTCCCTGCGTTCCGGAGAAGCAGCTGTCGAGCATCACCACGGTCCGCTTGGCTTTGAGTTTCTTGAGGGAGGAATAGAGGCGCTTGAGGGGGAATAGCTTGGCGGCAAAATCCGGATGCCCCTCATAGGGGACCAGATAAGCCTCTTTCCCTAGAGGGTCCGGAGCTCCGTGTCCGGCATAGTAAAAGTAAACGTTGGAGTCTTCCTTTACGCGTCTGACGAGCCAATCTTCAAGGTAGGCTTCCAGGTCGCTTTTCGTCGCCATGTCGTCGGTAAGGAGTTTGATATTGGCTTGAGGAACGCCCAGCACGTTTTCAAAGTAGCGGGCCACCGTCTCGGCGTCCCGCGTCGCGTACTTAACGGCCGGTATAAACTTTTCCCGATAGCTGCCGATGCCGACGACTAGCGCCGCATCGTTGGGCCGCGGGGTGCTCCTGCTCTTGGGCGGGATGTCATCTACGCTGATCTCGGAGAGGATGTCCTCCGCGGCCTTTACCGCGCCGGATCGCATCGCTACTTTCAGGATCTTGGCCGCGGCCAGGACCTTCTTGTGTCCGACGAGGACCTCTATCCGGAGACTGGCGTCTTCGGCGGGGATATTTTCGGCCAGCCGCCCGCGAAAAATTACGCTGCCGGAGCCTTTAGGCGGGACGCCCCCGAGCTCCCGGCTGTCGCCGAATGCCGCCGTCAGCTCAGGTGTCCCGGAAAGTGCGATTCGAACATTCTCCGCGGCGATGCCGCCCTTATTATCAACGAATGCCTTTAGGACCACTTCCTCGCCGGCCTCCAGGATCATATCGCCGTTCGCATCTTCCAGTTGCGTGCGCAGCGCAAGAACGGGAAATTCGGAGAGTGTCTCCTCCTCCACCGTGACGAGCGGAGGCGGCGCAGGCTCGGCCGCCACGGGAATGGGTGCGGGCTCGGGCGGCGCGGGTGGCGGGACCTGCGGCTTCGCCTTCGGCGTGGGGGCGCGGGGCGGTGGAGGCGAGAACTCCGCCCGGAGATAGCCCCGGCCGCCGCCGAAAGTAAGACCGGCGAAGCGGGTGGCGAAATGCGCGGTGAACGACTCGTTCGCGAAGTCAAACGAATCAATGCGCATCTCAAACTTTACGACATGAGGGACTACGAGCCAGGTACAGTAAAATTTCCCATCAAGCCGAATGTCCGTCGGTGAATGAACCTTGAGTACGGCGGTGCCGTTGGTGCAGGCATCCGGGATGAAGAGCACGGTCGACCAGGGGCGCAGTGCGAGCTTGATCTCGGATTTCTCCCGGTCGATATACAGTACGTCAGCGATGCGAAGAGAGGAAATCTTCCCCGGGAGCGGGGGTAGGCTGGTCAGGACCCAGAAGCGCACCCCGCGCCACCCTCGCGTGCGCGTCTTGGGTTTTGAACGGTAAAACTGAATTTCCGACATCTTATGCGAGCGAAAAAGCTTATAGATGCGGGTTAGGAGCTGCTCCTTGGAGCTCGCTGGCGAGCAGACTCCTTGGTCGCAAAGGGAGACCTCCGCGACCTTGACATGCTTGATGGAACATCCGGTCAAACAGAGCAGGGCCAGGAGCGGCAGGGCAAAGAAGAGAGGTGCGCGAGAACTCCGCATATCAGGATGATACAAATTACTAGAGAAACCGGAATTTTGCGTTAAATCGAAGTTCCATACCCGGCCCAGAATCGCTAGAATAGTCATCTAATCAACCATGGCCCAGCAACCGCCCAACGTTTTTCAGAACCCCGAGATCGTCAAGCGCCTGCTGTTAACCTTGGGCTGCGTCACGGTCTATATCATCGGCCGCAGCATCCCGCTCCCCGGCCTGCATCCCGGCTATCTCGCGGCGATACTGTCCGGCGCGTCCGAGACGCCGCTGCGCTCGGTTTCGATCTTCGGGCTCGGCGTCGCCCCGTACCTGGGCGCCGCGGTGCTGCTTTCGCTGCTGCGCGCGACCGGCCGCATCGAGGCGCTGGCGGGACGGGACGCCGAGGGGCGGCGCGGCATCTACCGGGCCGCGCGCCTGCTCGCCGCGGTCTTCGCCGTCGGCCATGCGGCGCTGCTGACGATCGGCATAGCGGGCGCGCCGGCCGCGACACTTGAGACGGGCCTGCGCTTTTTCGTGCCGGCGGCCGCGACGCTTGCCGCCGGGGCGATGCTTGTCCTCTGGCTGGCCGAGGAGATCTCGGAGAATGGGGTCGGCAGCGGCGTGCTGCTCATGCTTTTTGTCGATATCGCCGCCAAGGCCCCGGGGGGTATCGCGACGCTCAATACGCTCGTCAAAAACGAGGACATCGGGATGCCGGCCGCCCTGGGGATCGCGGCGCTGGTTCTGCTGGCCCTTTACGCCGCGGTCTTCATCGAATCGGCCCAGCGGAAGATCCCCGTGCAGTACGCCAAGCGCGTCATCGGCCGGATGATGGTCGGCGGCCAGCAGACGACCGTTCCCGTCAAGGTGAATCCCGCGGGAGTGCTGGCGCTTATCGCCGCGGCGACCGTCGCCGCCTGGCCGGCGGCGCTGTCCGCGGCGCTGCGCCATCCGGCCTTCTATTTCCCGCTGTTCGCGGCGCTCGTCGTTGTTTTCAGCCGGCTCTATCGGACTTCCGGCGTCGACCCCCGCGAGCTTACCGGCCAGATCCAGCACAACGGAGGCTTCATCCTCGGCATCCGTTCGGGCGACGCCATGGTCGGGTACTTCTCCCGGCTGCTTGAACGGCTTTCGCTGAGCAGCGCTATTCCCGTCGCCGCGGTCGCCGTCGTGCCGGCGGCCGCGCTGCGCCTGACCGGTTCCTCGGCGGCGCTCGGCGAGGTCTCGATCTATTTGCTGGCGGCGGTGGCGCTCGATTTCGTCGGGCAGGTGCAGGCCCGCGCCATGATGCAGAACCTCGGCGGCAGCCTGCCCAAGCCCGGAAGCATGAAAAGCGGCGGCCAGCGTCAGCGGCCGCGTTCGTCGAAGCGCCGCAAGAAGCGGCGATGAGCGCCGCGTATTTTTGACGCGCCGGGCGCAATAAGGTACTCTGTATACGACATCCGTTTCCTGCCTGCCCCATTCATTACCAAAAGGCGAAAACGCATCACCCTGGACGCGATTGTGCGCCCAATGGATGAAAGCGGGGATTGACGTTCCCTGAAGGTGCCAGTATCAGCGGAGCAGGTTATGAAAATACAGTGCGAAGCTACCACCCTTGCCTCTACGTATTCGGACGCTCACCGGTGTTGCATGAAAATAGGGATTAAGAAGGTCGGGAAGAAGCATCTCTGTGTTCATCATCAGAATATGGCGGCTAGAAAGCGGCTATAAATTTCGTGTATTGACGTTCTCCCGCAGTTCATCTATTCTTCCTAATGGCTCGACGAACCATGCCCGTCTGGATGGCGCTTCCTCTGCGGGTGCTGCTGACCGCGCTGGGCTTATTCGCCTCCTTCCTGCCGCGTTCCGTCGAGGTATTCTGCGGCCCCTTGCTCGGGCGCCTGGCGCTGTCGTTTGCGGGCAAGCGGCGGCGTACCGCCGAGGAGAATATCCGCCGCTGTCTCCCCGAACTGAGCGCAGGCGAGCGGCATAAGCTGTTGTGGAAGAACTGCGAGCATTGGGGGATGATCGGTTTTGAGTTTATGCACCTGTTCTCCCCGCTTCCCGGCCACTTCGCCCGCTACGTGAAGAAGAACTCCGTGCTGCACGACTTCGCGAATTGGCAGAAAGCCCATGCCAAGGGGAAGGGCGCTATCATTGTGGGCTGCCATGCCGGGAACTGGGAGGTGGCCTCGGCCGCCGGGGCATTGGCGGGAATGCCCTTCATGATCGTCACCCGATCCCTCACGCCGGAATGGCTGATGAAAAAGATCGAGTCGTCCCGCCTGCAGGCGGGCCTGCGCGCCGTGTATCAGCCGCGCACTTTGCCGGCGCTGCTCCGCGCCCTGAGGAAGGGGGAGACCGTGGGCTTTGTCATCGACCAATACGCCGCGCCCCCCATGGGCGTTAAAGCGCGCTTCTTCGGCTACAGCGTTGACACCCTCGGGGCGGTCGGACCGCTGGCGAGCCGCACGGGCGCGGCCGTGGTACCGACGCACAATTTTCGCGACGCGAAAGGCATCTTCCATGTCTACCTGGAGCCGGAGATCGAGTTCGGCGATGCGAAGGGGGATCAGCGGAAAACCACGCAGCTACTGGCCGACATGGTCGAGAAGCAGGTGAGAAACAACCCGGCGCAATGGCTGTGGGGCCACCGCCGCTTCAAGAATGTCGATTTCTCCGATCGCCGGACCTGACGCTAGGAGGTCGGGGCCGCTGAGCGCCGGGCGAGCCATATTACATGCTCGTCTCCCGGTTCGTTGGGCGCGATGCTCACGCGTACCTGGCGCACGCCGCGAAATCCTGTCTTTTTGAGGCGCATGTAAAAAGCGGGATCGCGAAACGACGACCACACCGTCAGGATGCCGCCGGGCTTAAGCGCCGTATGGGCGGAGTCCAGCCCTTCCTCGGTGTAGAGCCAGTCGTTGCCGCCGCGCGTCAGCCCCTCCGGCCCATTGTCGACATCGAGCAGGATCACGTCGTATTCCTCGAGCTCCGTCTGCAGCAGCCGCGCGACGTCTGTCCGCTTGACGTCTACGCGCTGGTCGTCAAGCGGGTGCCCGGCCAAATGCGCCAGCGGGCCGCGGTTCCAGGCGATGACCTCGGGTATTAATTCGGCGACGCTTATGCGTCCGCCTTCGGGAAGGCAGCGCAGCGCGGCGGCCAGGGTGTAGCCCATGCCGAGACCGCCGATCAGAACATGCGGCCGCGGGTTGAGCGCCGGGTCCTCAAGCGCCAGGCGCGCGAGCTCATCTTCGGACTCATGCGCGTGGCTGCTCATGAGTTCGGTGTTTTCGATCCAGATGGAAAACTGCTCGCCGAGCTGGTACAGCGTCAGCTTGCCGCCGCCGCTGGGCACGCGCGTGGCCGCAACGATATCCCAATCGGACATGAATCCCATTAGGTGACCGCGAAATAAGGGGAAGCCGTGATTTTAAACATGGGCGACGGTTCGATCTTACAATATGCTCGAACGGAAGCGGTGTTGATATTAATCAATTAATCTTTGATTTTCCCGCTATCCAAATCGTTCCGTCTCTGGCACAATCAGATCAAGGCTTGCCGTCCGGGGTAGAAAGAGCGACGTACCGGACGCCGGCTTGAAGATACTCAAATACAAGAGGAGGAGAATGGCATGGCAATCGACTTTACGCTAACGCGAGAGCAGAAGGAACTCCAACGCACCGCACGGAAGTTCGCCCAAGAGGTGCTTCAGCCGGTGGTCAAAAAGGCCGACGCCTGCCGCGATCCTTTCGAGGCGTTCTGCATGACCAAAGAGGTCTATAAGAAATCCTATGAGCTGGGTCTTGCGTTCGGGTTTGTGCCCAAAAAGTATGGCGGGCTCGGCGCCTCGAATGTGGACCTGCAGATCGCGTGCGAAGAGATCTGTACGGTCGACCCAGGATTCGGCTGCACGCTCCTGGTCAACGGTTTAGGGCTTTTTCCGCTCATCTGGTGGGGCAGCGAAAAACAGAAGAAAAAGTGGCTGACCAAGGCCACGTCGGATCCGAACAAGGAATTCATCGTCGGCTGGGTGGTGAGCGAGCCGGACGGCACCGCGGGTTTCGATCATCCAGGGAAGCACCCCTGCGGCATGCAGACCACGGCGGACTACGACAAGCGGACTCAGGAATGGGTCATCAACGGACGGAAGATGTGGAATACCAACGCCAACGGCTGGGATAACAAGGGCGCGGACATCAACGTCGTGGTATGCCGTACCGACCGCGACAAGGGCGGCAAAGAGGGCCTTTCGGCCATCATCGTGCCGCGCGGCACTCCGGGCTTTACGGTGGAGGAGTCCTTGGATAAGCTCGGACACCGTCTCACCGTTCAGCCGCGTCTGCGGTTCGAGGACTGCCGGGTGCCGGCCGAGAACCTCATCGAAGGAACTCGCGGCAACGGCGACATGGCCATCACCAAGGCCTTTACCTGGTCCGGTCCCGTGGCGGGGATCGCGGCGGTCGGCGTCATGCGTGCGGCATTCGAGTTCGCCTTGGAATGGTCCAAGAACTTCACGGCCGGCGGTGAGCATCCCATCATCCACCATCAGAACGCGGGATACATGCTCTCCAATATGAAGATGCGCATCGAGGCGGTGCGTTACCTTTCGTGGCGTGCGGCGCACTATCTGGATGCTCACGGCTACGAGGGCATGGAAGCCGGCGCCCTGTCTAAAATCTACGGCGGGGAAGTGTGCGTGGACGTTGTCAACGACGCCATGCGTCTGGTGGGGATTAACAGCTATATCAAGGACTATCCGCTCGAGAAGCACATGCGCGATGCGTTGTGCTTCCCGATCTACGACGCGGGAAATATGGGGATGCAGCGTCGGCGGCTGCATGGGATTATCGGCGATGCGGACTACAACCCCATGGCGCTCGCCGAGAACCTGCGCCAGGAGTTCGTTAAGAAGCGGATGCACGGTTGGGACTCGGACCCCGGACACAAGGTCGACGGCGACAAAGCCTCTCGCGAGCGCCATGTGAGGAAGCCCCGCCGGCGGGTTCCCGCGGAGGCTTGAGCGCTCGCACATGAGACTCGTCGTCTGCGCTAAGCAGGTCCCGGAGACCTCCGCGGTTCTTAAGGTGTCCGCGGGCGCGCTCGATCCGCAGCCGGGAGGCTTTCTCCCGGCGATGAATCCGTACGACGAGTTCGCGCTGGAGGCGGCGCTGCGCCTGCGTGAGGGAACGGGGTCCGGCGAGATCGTGCTGCTGACCGCCACGAGCGAACCCGTGGAAGAGATGATCTTCCACGGGCTCGCCATGGGGGCGGATCGGGCGGTGGTCCTGGATATGCCGCCGGGCAGGCGCCCCGATCCTCTGGCGACGGGCAGACTGCTGGCGCGGGAGCTGCGGGAGCTGCGGCCGGATATCGTATTGTGCGGGGAGCGCGCAGTGGATGATGACGCGGCCCAAGTGGGCGCGGTGATCGCCGAGGAGCTGTCCTTTCCTCAGATAGCCGGCGTGGAGAGCGTTGAGCTCAACGCGGCGATGAGCGCGCTGCGCGCGCGCAGCCGCCGCGGGCCGGCGCTTCAGGTCTACGCTTGTCCTCTCCCCTGCGTCCTGACCTTCGCGCGGGGTCCGGAGCTGCCGCGCTATCCTTCTTTGGAAGCCATCCAGTCGGCTGCGGAGAAGCGTGTGGAGCGCCGTTTCTGTGATCCGGGCGAGAACGTCGTTGAACGGGTGGAACTTTTCGCCGCGGACGAAGAGCGCGGCGGAGAACTGATAAGAGGCGCAGCCGAAAAGGCGGTTGAGCTTTTGTTGGACCGGATAGATTCGCGTACCGACGTCTTATGAAAACCTCTACGCGACGTCGTCCCCAGGCCGGACCTGTCCTGGTCATCGTGGAGCGGCGAGGAGGCTCGGTCGCTAAAGCGTCTCTGGAGGCGCTGGGCCAGGCCGCGCTGCTGGCGCAGAAGACCGGCTCGCTGGTTTGGGCCGTGGATTTCGGCGCCCCGTCGAAGTCGGTCGCCGGATGTCTGGGCGGCTACGGGGCGCGGCGAATCAGCTGCTGCGACTACGATGAGGTCTTCACCCGGGGTGCGTCCGTATTCGTGCGCGTTATGGAAAGCGTCGTTCGCCGCATCAAGCCCTATGCGGTGGTGATGGCGGCGACCCATTGGGGCCAGGAACGGTGCGCACGTCTGGCCGCCGCGTTGGGGAAGGGCTTGGCCTCTTCGGCCGTCGCCTGGGATTGGACGCCGGGCGGTATGCGGGCGGTGCGGGCCGTATACGGCGGACGCTTGAGCGAGCAGATCGCCTTCACGGGAGACGAGCCCTATCTCCTTACTTTGCGTCCGAACCTTTTTCCGCCTATCCGCGATGCGGCTGCCCGTGCCCCCCAGACGGAAACCCTGACCTTGCCGAAGTATGACGCTGCGGCCGCCACGCTGTTGGAGGCCGTGGCGGACGCCGCGCGTGAGACGCCGTTGGCGGAGGCCGAGGTGGTCGTCACCGGCGGCGGCGGAATGGGAGGGCCCGAGAACTTCGGGATATTGTACGAGCTTGCGAATGCCCTGGGCGGCGTGGTCGGGGCTTCGCGGGCCGCCGTGGACGCGGGCTGGATGCCTTTGGAGCGGCAGGTGGGGCAGACCGGAACCGTGGTGGCGCCCAAGCTCTACGTGGCCTGCGGCGTGTCGGGCGCGGTGCAGCACCGGGCGGGAATACGCAAGGCCCGTTTTATCACGGCGATCAACAATGATCCCGCCGCGCCTATATTCCGCTACGCGGACTCGGGCATCGTCGGCGACCTTTTTGAGGTCGTGCCGCTCCTGACCCGGGCGGTGAGTCGGCGCCGCAGCGAGGTCGTATGAGCCGAACATACGACGTCATCGTGGTGGGCGCGGGCCTGGCGGGCTGCACGGCGGCGATCACGGCCGCACGCGCGGGCCGTTCGGTCGCGCTGATCGAACGCGGGCGGAGGCCGGGTTCCAAGAACGTTATCGGCGGCATTCTCTATACGCCGGTCCTCGACGAGCTGCTGCCTGATTTCTCCAAGACGGCTCCCGTGGAAAGACATATCATCTCACGCACATTCGGGTTCCTGACCGAGACCACCCAGGCGTCCTTCGAATTGCGCTCAGAGGAATTCGCCCGCGGCCCGTACTACAACAAAAGCTATACGGTCAAACGCACCTCTTTCGATCCGTGGCTGGTGGAGCAGGCGAAAAAGGACGGCGCCGTACTGATCCCCGCGACGGTGGTGGAGTCCCTGCTCCATGATCGGGACAACCCGAACGCTCCGGTAACGGGCGTTCGCTGCGGGCGCAAGGGAGGCGAGCTGTACGGCTCCGTCGTCATATTGGCCGAGGGAGCCAATCCTTTACTCGCCGAGGCGGAGGACCTTCGTCCTCGAACGCGGCCCGAACAGACCATGCTCGGGGTCAAGGAATTGCTGCATCTGGATCGTGCGGCAATCGAAGATCGTTTCTCCGTCGAAGGCGGGTCGGGTCGGGCCTATGAGTTTTTCGGTGATCCGGTATTGGGGGGGTTCGGATCGGGCTTTATCTATACGAACACGGAATCCGTTTCGGTCGGAATCGCCGCCTCGGCCGCTCATCTGGCCAAACTCAAGGTGTCCCCGCATGAGTTGCTCGACCGCTTCAAAGCCCATCCCTGCATCCGGCCGCTCCTGCGCGGGGCCGCGCCGGTCGAATACTGCGCGCATATGCTTCCCATCGGGACAATGCGCGACATGCCGCAGCTGGTCAAGGACGGGCTCATCCTGGCGGGAGACGCCGCCAGGCTCGCCAATATGTCCCACTATAAAGAGCTCACTAACCTGGTGACCGCTTCGGGCGCAGCCGCGGGAGAGACGGCGGTGGAAGCTTTGGCCAAGGGCGACCTTAGCGCGGAAGGTCTTAAGGGCTACGCGCATCGCCTGAAGTCCGGATTCGTGTTCAGCGACATAGAGAAATATGAGGGAGTCGCCGAACTTATTGAACGATCTCCCGATATTCTCAAACGATATCCGCCGCTCATGGTTGAGGCGTTTATCGAGCACTTTAGGATATCGAAACAGCCCAAACGGGTCGTGGAGCGCGAGATTCTTCGCCGGTGGAACAAGTCCGTGAAGCCGGTGGAGCTTCGCCGTCACGCTTTGGCTGTCGTCGAAGCTTGCGGTATCTCGCTTGCTCCGCTCGCCAGAAAGATGCTCTTACCTGCGCTCAAGCCGGATTGGGGCTGGCTGGAGACGCTCAAGGCTAAGCTATCGCGCAGGAGAGAGCACTGATGGATTTTACCCCCGAGCCGCTGGATGAAAAGCTCGCGCGCGTGACCTTCGTCCGGGACGCTGAACCCCACATCGTCCTGGATGCGGAGCGCTGCCGGAGATGCCGCATCGAGCGGCCGTGCATCCACTCCTGTCCGGCCGGTAACTATAAGTACGACGGGAAGTCCGGCCAGGTTTCGGTCTCGACCGAGAGCTGCATGGAATGCGGAACCTGCCGCGTGGTCTGCACCGAGGGCGCCGTGGATTGGAAATGGCCCCGGGGCGGGTTCGGAGTCTGCTATCTCCACGGGTAGCTGCAGCGTCCGCCGTTCTCTCCCGACGGTAAAAACTATTTCAGCAGCGCTTCGACCTCGTCGGCGAAGGTCGCGGCCATGGTCCGGTAGCCGGCCGTATTGCAGTGGCAGTCGTCGTCCGAGATGTACTCGCCGCGGCTCTTGTACTCCCGCTTGAAGACCGGGCGGAAATCAATATAGCGCGCGCCTTGCGCGCGCGCCGTCTCGCTGACCTCGTCGTGGGCATTGTCCGGATAGGAGGCGAAGATCACTTCGGCGTCGTATTCCCGCGCCAGGGAGATGATGCGGCGGATATCGGCGCGGAAGCTGTCGCTGATCAGACGCGCCACGCCGGTTTCGCCCCGCGTCTCGTGCAGCCGCTTCAAGTAGCGGTGCAGCGGGTTATGCGCGACCTCGGGCGCCTCGCGCTCGACCGCGAGCGCTTTCCATACGTCGTTGCGTTCGTGGTATGTTCGCGCCATCGCCTGGTAGATGCGCTTCGACAGCGGAAACTCGGTCAGCCCCCGCCGCCAGGTTCGTACTGCGTTTTCCGCGCTGCCGCTGCGGACATAGGCCCAGCCCAGCTCGAAGTAGGCGTTCTCCTTTTCCGGCGAGGGATTCGTCCCGATGCCTTTCTCCAATACCGCGATCGCCTCCCGGTAGCGGTTATGGCGCAGATGGCAGGCGCCCAGGCCGGTATAGCCGAGCACGATGTCCGGATGCCGATCTATCAGCTTTTGGTAGAGGACGGCGGCTTCGTCGTATTTGCCGGCCTGCTCCAGGGCCTTGGCTTGCGTAAAGAGTACGCGGTTTACCGGCGGCAGCTTGGCGTAATCGCCGTCCTCCCGGTCATCATCGTCGTCCGGATGCGGCAGCCCGATCGCTTCCTCATTTTCTATCGCGTACAGCGCGATCTTCTCCACGTCGTTCGGGTCGGGCGCCGCGTTGTGGAAAGTCCTGTGCGACCAGCCGATGGCCATCACCTTGATGAATTTGTAGACGCGCGAGCGCAGGAGCAGGCGGTCGAGCGCCAGTTTCCCGCCGGCGGTTTCCGCCGGCGCGCTGAGGCGGATCGAGTTCCAGGAATTGTTCTCGCCCGCCAGCACGATGACCACCGCCGGCCGGTATCGGCGCAGGTGCCCTTCCAGACGGTCGGCCAGAAGCGCCGTATTGAGTCCGGGGATGCCTTTATTGACCGCATGGTAGATGCGTCCGCCGGCGCGGTCGTTGAGGATCTTCTCCAACTGCTGCGGGAAGGACTCGCCGCCGATCCCGTAGGTGAAGGAATCCCCTTCGCAGAGAATGGTGCGGCGGGCGCCCGCGACGCCTTGCGCGGGGCCGAGGAACAGCCCCAGCACGCGAAAGCCCGCCTCGAAGAGAACCAAGGTCGTCAGTATGCCGGCGCCCAGCCATAGGACTTTTCGCTTCATAAGCCGTACACCTTCCGCCAGCGCATGATGACCGGATCCTCGCGCCAGTTGGGGATGCGTTCGAGCTCGGAGCGTCCCGCGTCGGTGCGGCCGGATCCGAGCAGGGCCAGCGCCTTGTGCAGGCGCGCTTTGTGCAGGTCCGGGGCAAGCCGCAGCGCCTCGTCGAAGAAGGCCGCGGCCCGTTCCGGCCGGCCGCCTCGCCGGTGGACTTCGCCGACATGCGCCAGCATGGCGGGCCACCAGCGGTCGAGCTTGGCGCGATCGCCCGCGAACCAGATATTGCCGGAAAGCTCGCGCTCCAGCCATGACCGCATGCGGCCGGTATCGGAAACGGCTTCGGGGATGGACAGGTGAACGGTCTCCAGCAGCGCCAGCACCCGTTCGGAGAACAGGTGCCGGCTGTCCCGCAGCGGCTCCCACATGCGGACGCGAAACACATGCCAGGACCTGGCGGCGGTAATCCTGGCGGCGCGCGCGGAGCGGCGTATGGCGGCGCTTTGCGCCGGCGGCAGCGCCGCCTCCCATTTATGTTCCCGCGCCAGCGCTTCGACGATGGTCACGGTGGCCAGGGGATCGAAGGCGCGGTCCCAATGGACGTCGTCTTCGAATAGTTCCCGCCCCGGCAGGCCCTGCGGCGCCGCGTCAGCGAAGGCTTTTTCCAGATCGGCCAGCGGGGCGCCCTCTTCGGCCGCTACCTGCCGTACCGCGTCGTTTAGCAGCGGCAGGGGGCGGTGATTGTTCTGCGCCGCGAGGTAGAAGGTGCGCGCTTGCTCGATATCGCCCAGCCGGTCCAGGCTGCGGGCGAGGTAATAATTCGCCAGGCCGTCGCCCTCGAAAGTGCGGACGTCTCCGTCGGCGTCCAGATAGCGGCGGAACCCCGCCGCCGCCGCTTTGAGTTCGCCCCGCTCCCAGTGCGTCCAGGCGGTGAAAAACGGTTCCGCCTCCAGCGGCAGGACGCCGCGCGGCGGCATATCGCGCAGGGCGACGGGCAAGGTCGTCAGCAGGAGCGGGACGCTGCGCGCCCGTGCCTTATGCACCATCGCCCGCAGCGTTCTCGCGAAGGCGGCGCGGTCGCGCAGCCGGTCAACGCGGCGGCCCGCGGCTCTCGCTACCCAGCGTTCGCAGGCGCCGCGCAGCGGGCGCATGCGGCACAGGCGCGCCTGCGTACGCGACAGCAACGGGCGGCCGCTTTCGTTGGCGCCGCTCATGACGATGACAAGATCGGGCGCGTAGTCCAGTATCTCGTTGAGCACGAGCCCGGCCCGGGCGGCGTCGTAGGCCGACATGCCGCAGTTGATGACTTCAATCTTCTTGCCGGGCAAGGCCGCAGTCAGGGCTTCCCGCAGGCTGGGGCGCGCATCGCCGATGTCATAGAGCTGGGCGACGGAACCGCCGACGATGAAGACCCGAAAGATGTCCGCCGGCTTGACGGCGGCGAAGCGCTGCGGCTCGCGGCCCAGCGGCCGGCGGGTAGAGTATTCTGTGGTGCCGACGAAAAACGGGCGATGGACGTCCAGATAAAAATAGGCGAAGCCGTCGGCGTCCGTGCCGGACGGAGCGCCGCAGCCGGCATGGAAAAGCAGGGCTCCGAGCAGGAGAAAACGCAAAGGTATCTTCATCTGGAGGACATGGACCGTAGCTATTCTAGCGAATTTGCGCCTGCCGGCCGACGGCGACGTCCGCTATCTTCTATACTAAGCAGCAGTATGAAGAAAGAAGAGCTGTTTAGCAATATCGCCGATCAGTTTGCGCCGGAGTATAGCCTGGCGGGGCTGGTGGACAACCGCAACAACCGGCATGTTGAAGCGGATCTGGACGCGCGTGCCCTGGGCGAACAGTGGCGCGCCGCTCTCGGCGAAGAGGCCAAGGGGAAAAGAAAGCGCAGCGATCTGCACTGCTATGTGCAGATCCCCTTCTGCGGCTACCGCTGCTCCTTTTGCTTTTTTTACTCCCGCGTGGCGAAGACTAAAAGCGAAATCAGCGGCTATTTGCGGTACCTGCTCGAGGAACTGGCCTTTTTTTCTCCTTTTTTTCGCGGCCGCAGCATGCAGACGCTGCATATCGGCGGCGGTACGCCCAGCTTGCTCAGCCGGCCTCAGTTGGACCGCTTTCTCGGCCGGTTGTTCTCTCTCTATGTCTTTGACAAGGACGGTGAGAAGGCTATTGAGTGTACGCCGGACAGTATTGAGCCGGATCAGCTGAACGTGCTGGCGAAGCACGGCATTAACCGCATCAGCATGGGAGTGCAGTCGATTGTCCCGGAAATCCTCGCCCGCGAAAACCGCTCGCGGCAGAAGACCTCCGACATCGTACGCGCGATTCGCGCGATCCGCGAGTCCGGCCGCTTTATGCTGAACATCGACCTGCTGATCGGCATGCAGGGGGATACGACTGAATCGTTTTTACGCACGTTTCAGACCGTGGCTGATCTGGAGCCCGAGCAGATCATCGTCTATCGTCTCAATCCGCCGGCTCCCTACCTGCGGGCGCACTATGGCGGGAAGGCGGAGAGTTTCTATGCGAGTGTGCGTGAGCGCTACCATGACCTGCCGCGAGAGCTTCCGGTCCTCGCCACCCGGCATAGCTACGAGTATGCGACGCCGATGACGCTGGAGGACCATGCCTGGCATTTTATGCGTCGTCGACGGAAGACCGGGCGGTTTTCGGCATACTATAATGAGCTGACGGAGACGCCGACGTCGGTTTTTGGCGTGGGGCCCGCGGCACGTTCGCGCATCGCGGGAAGCCTGTATTATTGGCAGCAGACCGGAACCGATCACCGCTTCGATCCTGCGCGTCGTATATTCCGCTCCCAGGCGCTGAGCCGGCGTGATGAGATGATCAAGTACTTGCTGCTGCATGTGCAAAACGGCCGTACCGTGTCGGGGAGAGAGTTCAAAGACCTGTTCGGGAAAGGACTGCGGACGGCTTTCGCGCAGGTTAAAGACGGCGCCCGTATCGGACCGGACGACCGGCGGGGCCGGTTCTTGGCGGGACTGCGACTGTTGGATGACGCGCGGCTGCGCGACCTTTTTATTGGAGATATGGAGCTGGTTACGCAGCGGGGTGCGCTGCGCCTGCGCATCAAGAAGATGGCGCCGGAAGAGGTCTTTACGGCGACGGCCGGCAGTTATGGCCTGCAGGTTTTAGGCGATCTGCGCGACTTTATGCCGGACGAGATCGCTTTTAAGCTGGTAAAGCTGCTGGCCGCCGCTCTGACAAGAGCGGCGGCCGCGAAGCGGAAGGCCGGCGTGCCCGGCATCGCCGCGGCGCTGCGCACGGACATGGACCGGGCGTTTAAACGCCTGCATGATCAGGGGCGGTGGCGGGATATTTCCATAAGGAGAAATGAATGAAGCCTCAGAAAAGAAAAATTTTTATCAGCGCCGATATCGAAGGGATCTCCGGAGTTTCCGGCAGGCATTTTACGGAAGCCAAGGCCCATGCCTGGGAGCTGGGACGGCGCTATATGGTGGAGGACGTCAACGCCGCCATCCGCGGCGTCCTGCAGGCCGCACCGGGAAGCGAGATAGTGGTGCGCGACGCGCACGGCGGCAGCGACAATATCGTTCTCGAGAAGCTGCACCCCGGCGTGCGGCTCATCTCCGGCTGGCCGCATAATATGAATATGCTGGAGGGGCTGGACCGCAGCTTTGACGCCTGCTTCTTCGTCGGCTATCATTCCCGCGGCCTGGTTCCCGGCGGCGTTCTGGCGCATACATTCAGCGGCCGGCTGCTCGGGGTTTCGATCGGCGGCAGCGATGTCGGCGAAACCGCCATCAACGCTTTTCTCGCCGGCGGCTGCGGCGTTCCGGTGGTTTTAGTTACGGGCGATGATAAGCTGCGGCGGGAAGCGCGGCCGCTCCTGCCGTGGGCTCGGTTCGTGGTGGTTAAGCGCGGCATCGCCAAGGAAACCTGCGAGATGCTGCCGCTGGATCGAGCGCGCAGCCACATTGAGAACGAGGCCCGCGAAGCGGTTCTCGGCATCGGCCGCGCCAAGCCCTATCGGCCGCGGAAAACCGATTTTCGCGTGCGCCTGAGCTTTGAGGATAAGCTGCGGGGGCTGGAGTCGCTCAGCGACTTCACGGTGCGGGTCGAGAAAGGCATTATGGACGTCGGCATCCGCGGGCGGACGCCGCAGGAAATCTACGACCGGTTCGCGCTGCTAATTCAGCTGGCGCATAGCTGAGCCGCGCATTCGCCGGCGCGGGGCCAGTCCGCCGGGGCGGTGAGCAGCGCCAGCTCGATATCGGCGCGCGCTTCGGCGGCGGGGCGCAAGCCCGCGCGCGAGCTCAGGGCGTCCGCCAGGAGCCGCCGCGCCGGCAGCGACGCTCCGCTCTCCCATGGCTCGCCGCCGGCCGCCAGGCGTTTTTCCAGGGGGGTGATGACCGCGTCGATATCGCTGCGCGCGGAGCCCGGATCTTTCATCCCGGCATGGACGGCGCTGCGCGTCATGAGGGCGTTGGGGTCTCCCGGCGCGGCCCGTAGGCATTCATCAAGCTTACGCAGCGCGGCCGCCGCGTCGCCGGAACCGTAAGCGGCGATGGCGGCGTCCATTAATTCCTGGGGCGCTTGTGCGGGCGTCGTCGCGCCCGTTTCTACCGGCGCAGCGCTGTCTGTTGGGAGGAATTTCTCTTCGAAAAGCGCCGCCGCGCAGGTCAGCCGGCCCGCTTTATCCGCCGCGGATATTTTCAGCCGCGCGCCTTCCCGGATCAGCATGCCCTTGCGCAGCAGCGCGTCGAATATCTCAGGAAAAGCCTCTTCCGGATAGCTTGCGAAGGCTTCGCGGAAAGCTTCGCGGTCCACATAGCCGTCCTCGCCGAGACCCGCGATCAAGCGTCCGCGCATCGCTTGGGCCTGCGACACCGGTCCGCCGGTATAGCGGAGGGCGCCGCCGCGCAGGCAGGTGCGCACATATAAGAAGAAGCCGCCCGCTTTGGCGTAGACCAGGCGCCTCCCGGCGTAGGATACGGCATGCGATCCGAGTCCGAGAATAGCGCCGCGAAGCTCCCGCATCTGGCAGAGCTGGGTATTCTTGACGGGCGGTCCATCCTTCTCGGGCGGGGATATGCCGAACGGCAGATTGACGGAGTCGGGTTTGAGCTTGGCGACGAGCGCCGCATCCGCCTCCAGCGCCGCGCGGTCCTTCCACGGTCCTTTGAGGTCGACATCGATCGCGCGGATGCCCGCTTTCCGGCAGCGGCGAACTCCGCGCGCGAAGGCCAGGCGATCCCTTTCGTCTTCCAACAGCGGAAGCCGCGTTGTTATACGGTTCACGCCGTGACGTTTCAGCAGCGCGGCCTTTTCCTGATCGACGAGCAGGGCGTCAATCTCGGCGGTGAACTGGTCGGACGCGCTCAGATCGAAGCGGTCATGCAGCCAGGTGAGCAGCGCATCTATCGCTTCCGCCGGCAGCGTCGTCAGCGCGCCCCGGCTGCCGCCGCCGATATAAACGTTGGCGAAGGGCGCTTCGCCGGCGGGGATAAGCCGTTGGGCCTCATGCTGCAGACAGCGCAGATAAGGATGCGTGCCGCCGGGAAGGTCCGGCTGCGGGACGCAGGCGAGCTCGGCGGGTATATGGACGTAGAGCCCCAGAGGAGCGGTTCGTTCTTCGAACGCGCTGCGCCAGGCGCCGCGGATATCGTCGGTTGAGGTTCCCTCGCGGCGGTCCAGCGGCGGGTAGACGAACAGATCGCGCTCGAACCAGTCGGGGAGAGCTAATCGATCCACTTAATATCCTTTTCTCTCTGCGCACTGCGCGGCAGGGTGACGGTGAGCGTCGTCTCCTTGCCGAGGGTCGACGTTATGGAGATCGCGCCTTTATGGGCGTCGGCGATCTTTCGCGCTTTCCATAATCCGAGACCCATCCCCGCGATCTTGGCGTTTATTTTGTTATCGGCGCGGAAGAATGGGCTGAATGTCCGGGACAGCTCATCATGGGTCATGCCGATCCCGGCGTCCGATACCGCGAACGTATGCGACTGTTCATCCTCCCGGTAGGTGACGACGACCTCGCCGCCGGCCGGCGAGTACTTGATGGCGTTCTCTACTAGGATGTGCAGCAGTTCCCGGAGGAAGTGCGGGTCGCCGTGCAGCGCGAACCGCTCGCCGAAGCAGTTCTTAACCAAGGATAATGATTTCTCCCGCATGGCCGCGGTATGCTTGTCGCAAACAGTATCCACCAGCTCGCGCGGGTCCATTTGAATCTGCGTCAGGTTCGGTTCCCAGTTAAGTATGCCCTCTTCGCTTGAAAGCGCGACGAATCGGGTGCGCAGACGCTTGGTCGAGCGTTCCAGCGCGTCGCGGAGAGCGGCTGGATCCGCCGAAGAAGCGAGGCTCGCATCCAGTTCCCGGTGAAAGCTTCGCAGTTTGGAGCCGACTGAGCGCAGCAGATCGTTGGCGACTTTTTCCTTAAGCTTCTCTTCGGCAAGGAGTTTGCTGGCTTGGCGCGCGCAGCCGCGGAAGCCGCGAAATACATCCTTTTCCTTCAGCACGTATAGGTCTACGATCAGCTCAATCCGGCCTCCGGTCTTTTGTGCGCCGGCCATCGGCAAAGTACAGCGGATCTGCCCGGCCCGCAGGAAAGAAACTCCCGGCGTCCCCTTCTCGCATTTCAGGAAGTCCCAGAGCTTGCGCCCCTTGAGAAAATCGGCGTCATAACGTAGGAACTGGGCCATGGCCGTATTGATCTCAAGAACCTTCCCCTGCTCATCCACGCGGAATACCCCGTCGTGGATCCGTTCCAGGAAGGTCTGCAGTTCGACTTCGCTGCGGAAGGCGCGCCCCTCCGAGTCCTTTACCATCTGGTCTACTTTGCAGGCGGAGGCCAAGGCTCCAAGCAAGGTGAATAGACAGACGAGAGTTACGCCTAATAGTATCGGAGCGCTTGCGAACTTCCCCTGTCCGAAGACGTAGGCGATCGGCAGGCTGCAGAAAGCGAAGATGGCGAGAAAAATTTTGGCGCGGAAAGTCATGGGCTGAGGCCGAAGAATGTCTTTACCCGCTCCGCCAGGGTCGTGGATGGCATGGCCGATGGGTCGAGTCCGAGCACGCGGACTCCCTTGCGCTCGGCGACGGCGAACGCCATCTTCTCGGCAAGTATCGGATTGGCTTGGACGATACGGCGCAGACTCTCTGGTCGGAGGACGAAGAGGTCGGCATCTCCGTCGGCGGTGACGGAAGCGTTGCAGACTTCACCGGTGAGAATGGATACCTCGCCGAAGGAGTCGTCGCCTGTGAGATCGGCGAGGTGTTCCCTGCCGTCGGGGGTTTCCGCCCAGACCGTGACGCTGCCGCTGCGGATAATGTAGAAGGCCTTGCTCCTCTGGCCTTGGCGGATGATCGTTTCCTTGTCGCCGAACTGTATTTTCTCTATGGACTGGACGAGCTCGGTAAGCTCCTCTTCCGAATGATAGCTCAAGAAGTCCACGCTTCTGAGCTTTTCGAACAGCCATTTTACATCCGCCGCTGTTAGTTTCATGGAGGTGCTTGCCGCCGTTTCTGAATTTCAATTATTGTAGCAACTAAATTCGGTATTTGCGCTGGGGCCATGTGGTCCCTTTTGTATGGGTAACCAGGTCCGTTTTTCTCGGGTCTATTACCCTTTTGGCGTTAGGCCATGCGGTTCAGGTCGCCACACTTTGAGGTGGGTATAATTGAAATAATGATCCGCGCAATGCTTTGCCTGCTGCTGCTGGGGCAGCCGATTCAAGCCGCCGTTTTGCGCGCGCCCGTGCGGATAAACGCGGGAGCCGGTGTCGCGGGCTCCGCCGGCGCGGCGGTCGGCGCACCGATTTCACCGAGCGGGCTTACCCGGCAGACCATGCTTAATACCGCAGCGGCCTTGCCCTCGGTCGATTTGCCGAAGACGTCGGTAGCTCCGGCGATCCAAGCCAAAGTCGCAGCGAAGCAGCCCGAGGTCAAGACGGAGGCGCTGCCCAAGGCCGGCGGCGTAGAGACGGGAAGCGCGCGGACGTCGGCGGTCAGGTCCGCGGTGCGCGGCGATAAGAAAGGAGAAAAGGGCGTCCTGCCGGAGGGGGCCTTTGCGGATCATTCCGAGGAATTGACGCGGCCGCGGCCCGGGCTGCTGGGCGCGGGTTTGAAAGCGGCGGCTGATGCCGAATGGATGCGGCTTATGGGTGAGGCGCATAAGCCGCTCAATATTCTCATGGCCGCGGGCGAGGCGTATCCCTTCGTTAAGACGGGGGGGCTGGCTGATGTCGTCGATGATGTCAGCCGCGGCTTGGCCGCTCGCGGCCATCATGTCACTCTCGTGCTGCCGAAATACGCGGATATCAGCGAGGAGCAGTTCGGCATGAAGCGCCTGCCCGGCGCCTTCGGCGTTCCTGTCGGAGATCATGTCGAGACCGCGCGGCTGTGGCGGGCGGAGCATGAAGGCGTAGAGGTCTTATTCGTTGAGAACGAGGAGTATTTCGGCCGCCGCGGCGCCTACGGGCATATGGGCTACGATTATGTGGACAATGACTCGCGCTACATTTTCCAATCGCGTGCGACGCTGGAAGCGGTGCGCTTCCTCGAGCGGCAGGTGGATGTGGTGCATGTGCACGACTGGCAGGTCGGGCTCATCCCCGCCTATCTCAAACTGATCTACAATGCGGATCCGCTGTTCTCCGCTGCGCGTTCGGTGATGACCATCCACAATTTGGCGTATCAGGGATTTTTCCACAAGGACACTTTGCTGCGGGCGGGCTTCTCCATGAAGGACTATACGTTCGATAAGCTGGAGTATTATGGGAACTTCAGCTTCCTCAAGGCGGGCCTCGCCTTTGCCGACGCGCTCACCACGGTGAGTCCGACCTACGCTAAAGAGATTCAGACCGAGGAGTTCGGTCACGGCATGCACGGTTTGCTCAGTAATCGCAAAAAGGACCTCGTCGGGGTTCTTAACGGGATTGATTTGGACGCTAATGATCCGCGTACCGACAAGGTGCTGGAGGAGCAGTACGGTTCCGATACGGTCGCGAGCGGGAAAGCGAAGAACAAGGCCGCGCTGCAGCAGGCGTCGGGGCTGGCGGTGGACCCGGGGGTTCCGATCTTCGGCGTCGCTTCCCGGCTGGCAGGGCAGAAGGGGATTGACCTGATCGCCGAATCGATCGACAAGATCGTCAAACTCGGCGCCCAGGTTTACATTATCGGCTCCGGCGAGTCGGACCTTGAGGACGCGATTGACCGCATGGTGCGCCGATTTCCGAAGAACGTGCACCGCCACGGCTTCGACACGGCGTTTGTGAAAATGGTTTACGCCGCGAGTGATTTTCTGCTTATGCCGTCGCGCTTCGAGCCTTGCGGGCTGTCGCAGCAGCTGGCCCAGCGTTATGGGACTTTGCCTATCGCCAGCAGGACCGGCGGTCTCGCCGATACGATAATCGACGTGAGAGATAATCCGCGGCGCGGCGACGGTTTCTTCATCCGCGACCTTACCGTTGCCGCCATCGTGGAAACGGTTAAAGACGCCATCGCACACTTCCGGAACAAGAAAGTGCTGGCCCGTTCGCGCCGCGTCGCCATGCTCAAGAACATGTCCTGGGAGAGTTCCCTGAACCGCTACGTCGACCTTTACCGCAGTCTCCTGTCCCGGGAATAAGCGCTGAAAAATAGTATTCTCCCCTCACCACTGTGACGAAGCGTGTTCTACCTGTAGTCGCTCTGTTGGCGCTGGGCAGCGTGGTCGGCTTGCTGCTGCTGGAAGGCCTGCTGCGTCTTGCCGGCGTTTCCTATCCGAACTTCTACGATTACGATTATGCTCGCGGCGGGGCTTTGCGTGCGGGCGCGGCGGGCTGGTGGACGCAGGAAGGACGCGCCTATATCGAGATCAGCCGCGACGGCCGGCGCGACCATGATTATCCCGAGCAGAAGCCGGCGGGGACGCTGCGCATCGCCGTTCTCGGCGACTCTTATGCCGAAGCCCTGCAGGTCCCCGTCGAAGAGACTTTCTGGTCTGTCCTGGGCGGGCGGCTGGGAGCCTGCGGCGCGTTCAGCGGCCGCAAGGTTGAGGTTTTGAATTTCGGCGTCTCCGGCTACGGGACGGCGCAGGAATGGATCACCTTGCAGAAGCATGCCTGGCGCTATTCTCCGGATATCGTCGTGCTCGCTTTTGCCGCCGGCAACGATGTGCGCAACAACTCCCGGCAGCTCGACGGCGATCCGGTGCGCCCGTTTTACCTTTACCGCGACGGCAAGCTGGTTCTGGATGAATCATTTAGAGAACATTCCCGCTTCCGGCGGGGGACTTCGGGCATCCGCCCGGTTCTGGGACGGTGGCGCAACCGTCTGCGTCTGCTGCAGGTCCTATTTCGAATCAAAGACGTCGTGCGGGTTCGCCGCGAAGTGCGCTCGGCGGCGGAAACCGCCGCCGAACGGCCGGCCTTTGAGCCGGGGTTGGACGCCGCCGTCTTCGCGCCTCCCCAGGACGAAGCGTGGCGGGAAGCCTGGCGGGTCACTGAGGGCATTATCGCGGCGATGAACCGCGAGGTCGCCGCGCGCGGCGCCGAGTTCTGGGTTATGCTTGTCACCGCCGGCATCCAGGTGCGGCCGGAAGGCGCCCAGCCGCTCGACTATCCCAATCGCCGGCTGCTCGACTTGGGCCGGCGTGAAGGCTTCCCGGTGGTCGATCTCGCGCCGCCGCTGCGGGATTATGCGGAGAAACACAAGACGTTCCTCCACGGCTTCAGGGAGCAGGAATTGGGACGCGGACACTGGAATGCGCTGGGCCATCGTCTCGCCGGGGAAGAGGTCGCCCGCCGGCTTTGCGCGCGGAAAAATAAGTGATACGATACAGCGTGCGGCGGCGAGGGCGTTTGGGTTTTACCTTGATCGAGCTGATGATCGTGGTCGCGATCATCGGGATTCTCTCGCTGATCGCGCTGCCCAAGTTCGCCGATATGGTCCGCAAAGCCAAGGAGGGCGCGACCAAGGGCCGGCTCGGAGCGGTGCGCAGCGCGCTTATGATCTACTACGGCGACGCGCCGGGCTTTTTCCCGAATGATCCCTCGGTGTTGACCGCCGGAGCATCGTATCTTGACGCGTTCACCGCTGCCGAAACCCCGAACTATCACCCGAAATCGGCTGCGGTTGTGCTGGGCAGCGGTGCGGCGGCCCTCACCGATGCCGGCGGTTGGGGATATGTCAACGATGCGACGTCCCAGTGGTACGGGACCATCGTCGTGAACTGCACGCATACGGATTCCAAGGGATCCATCTGGACGGATTATTAATATATGGGAGCGGAGTACCGATGACTAAATATCAAACAGCTGCTTTTGCCGTCATCCTCACGATTCTGGCTGGCGGGCGATCCTTCGCCGAGAGCCCCGCGCGCTACGGCGTGGGCGTCTATGGCGGCGCCGCGCTGCCGATTATGGGTAAGCGGATACGTGAGATCACCGACAATGGCGGCCATATCGGATTCATCGTCCGCCGCAGCATGGCGCCGCGCTGGGAGGCGGCAATCTCCGTAGAACGGCTCAACGTACAGCGGGTGGACGTCACTCCCTTCTTGTTCTCCGCTATTTATACCTTCGCGCCCGAGGCGGTCGTCACTCCCGTCGCCCGGCTGGGCTTCGGCGTGGCGCGCGTTCACGGGGTCGGCGGACCGACGGATATGGACGAGCGGCTGGCCTTCAAGCCAGGTATCGCTTTGGAGGGACGGATCAGCCGGGATTTCCGCTTAAGCGGCTACGCTGATTTCCTGTGGTCGCCTCAGGCGTCGCATGATGATAAGATTTTCGGCGCCTTTACTCCGGGAGTGTTGCTCACCTATTTTTTCGGCGCGACCAGCGCCGCGACGGTTAAGGCGCCGCCGGAACCGGTCGTTGAAGATTCTCCAGCGGACGAATCGCCGGCCGCTCTCCCGCCTGGAGAGAAGGTGCGGATCACGCTGAACGTCGAGTTCGATACGGACAAGTCCGAGGTTAAGGAGCAGTTTCGCGGCCGCATCAAGAAGGTCGCGGACTTCATGCAGGCCTACCCCGACACGACCGCGGAAATCGAAGGCCATACCGACAATGTCGGCGACGCCGCCTACAACCGGGCGCTGTCGGGCCGCCGCGCCGAAAGCGTGATGAGCTACCTGATCGAGGAGTTCGAGATCAAAGAGGAGCGCCTGTCTGCCGTCGGCTATGGCCCGGACCAGCCGGTCGCTTCCAATGCGACCAAGGCGGGACGCAGTCAGAACCGCCGCGTCGTGGCAACGCTGAGCGCCGTAAAGGAATAGCCGGAGCTACCGCCGCCGCAGGCGGCTCCTGGATATTCGGGGGCGCTTGCGAGTCAGCACCATGAAGGTGTGGGGCAGGGGCTCGGCGAATCTCTTCTGCTCGGTTACCGTATAGTCCGTCGGTTGGAACTCCGGGAAATATGCGTCGCCGATGAGTTCGTCGTGGATCAGGGTGAGGTATATCCGGTCGGCGCGCTGGATGGCTCGCCGGTAGATTTCCTCGCCGCCGATGACAAAAACTTCGTCGCCTTTGGAGCGGCGGATGGCTTCATCAAAGGAATGGACAACGACGGCGCCCTCCCGTTCGTATTTCCGGTCCCGCGTCATGATGATATTGGTGCGGTTGGGCAGCAGTTGGCCGATCGATTCGTAGGTTTTTCTCCCCATAATCACGGCATGTCCGGTCGTAATCCGCTTGAAGCGCTTCAAGTCCTCGCTGATATGCCAGGGGAGCCGGTTGTCCCGGCCGATCACGCGGTTTTCCGACATGGCGACGATGATGGATACGATCATGCTCAGACCGCGATGGGCGCCTTGATGGCGGGATGGGGGGAGTAGCCGCTGATTTCCACGTCTTCGTATTTAAAGTGGGAAATATCGCGCACGTCAGGGTTGAGCCGGAGCGTCGGCGGCGTGCGCGGCTCGCGCGTGAGCTGGAGGCGCGCCTGTTCGAGGTGGTTGGAATACAGATGCGCATCGCCCAGCGTATGGACAAACTCTCCGGGCGTCAGGTCCGTCACCTGTGCGATCATCGCCGTTAGGAGAGCGTAGCTGGCGATGTTGAAAGGAACGCCTAAAAAAACGTCGGCCGAGCGCTGATACAGCTGACAGGAAAGGCGGCCGTTCGCGACATAGAACTGGAACAGGGCATGGCATGGCGGCAGCGCCATCTTATCGAGCTCGGCCACGTTCCAGGCGGAGACGATGTGCCGGCGGGAATGCGGGTCCCGGCGGAGGCCGTCGACAACTCCCGCGATCTGGTCGATGGCGCCGCCGCCCGGCGCCGGCCAAGCGCGCCACTGACGGCCGTATACCGGGCCCAATTCGCCGTCGGCATCCGCCCATTCGTCCCAGATGGAGACCTGGTTGTCGCGCAGATATGCGATATTCGTGTCGCCGCGCAGAAACCAGATCAGCTCGTGGATGATCGAGCGGATATGACATTTTTTTGTGGTGACCAGCGGGAAGCCCGCGGCGAGATCGAAGCGCATTTGACAGCCGAATACGCCGCGCGTGCCGGTCCCCGTGCGGTCGGACTTCTCCGTACCGTGCGCCAGGACATGCTGGAGCAGCTCAAGGTAGGGACGCATGATCGCAAATTATAGCTTAAGCGGAAGCGTCTCAATATTGCGCTGGATAAAGAGCACGCTCTCCGCCCCCAGCGGACGGCTGATGATGCGCTCAAACAGGCCGCGTAAGAGCTGGCCCGCGAAGCGCGCTCCGGCCTCGCCCTTGTCGACGGCCGCGCTTTCCCGCACCACCGGCTCGTTCGCTTCCCACAGGAAGCTCTTTGTTCCGGTCTCCCACAGCGACAGCTTGCCGCCCACCTGGCGCTTGCCGTAAGCCCCGAGCATGATCTCCTCGAACTCCGTTATATGCCCGAACATCAGGCGCTGGGCGCCCAGCCATTGCGCGTACCTAACCTTTTGGCCTCCTTTGAGCTGTCCGCCCTGGGATATCCCGTGCCCCCGCAGTTCTCTGTCGACCGCGTCCAGGTCGAGCATATTGTAGCCGCCGGCATGGAGCGATTTGTGCATGAGCTCCCTGAGGATGTCCGGTCCCTCGACGCTCGAGGTGACGTCCGAAAACGGCATGACCGCGGTGGGGGCGGCGAACCATTCAATGGCGGCTTGGGACCGCCGTCCCACGGCATCGAGCGCGCCCGCGAGCTCCTCGAGGATGCTCTGCCAATTTATTTCGCCGGCCGCCGGATCGCCGGCGGCGCTTTCCTGCGCTTTCCGGTACAGCCGATCGGCCTCCGCGAACTCCCGCCGCTTCTCCGCGGCGACGGCCAAGTTCATAAGGTCGCGCCAGCCGCCCTTGCCGGATTCCAGCCTTTCAGCCCAGAGTTCCGAGGCACGTTCCCAGTCGCCGGCGAAGGCGGCTGAGCGCGCGGCAGCGGACAGGGGCTCCTCTTTGTCGGCGTTGATCATGCGTTTGCGCTCGATGACGGGCGTGCGCCCCAGTCCCTTGGCAATCTCCTGGGCGGCACGGGACAGGACCTGGCCCTCGATCTTGCGGTACCACTCGTCAGCCGAGGGTTTCTTTTGGGAGGTTTTATATGAGGTGTCCGCCCCGGTAACGGTATGCGTTGATTCGTGGAGAACGCCGCCTCCAGGATGGACGACGAGGCGGGTTCGCAGCGTCAGGTGTGCGGTCAGCTTCCATTGCGTAGTCGTGCGCTTCTCGTATTTGCCTTCCTTGTTCTTGACCTGGGTTTCCGTCGATTCCTCTTTGATAGCGGTATGGAGCCGGGTAAAATCAACGCGCAGGATACCGGAAGGGCGCAGGCGTTCGAGAAACGGATCCGGGCCCGCGACGGAGGAAGGCATCGCCCGGTAGGCGATCAGATGCGCGCCGCGGCTGTCCAGCGTCTTGCCCAGCGCGCGCGCGAAATGTCCGGCGTCCACCCCGAACGAGATGCGCGCGCCCTGTCCGACTATGTCCTGAGCCTTGCTGAGGGCGCCGCCGATGAGGCTGCCGCTCAAGAGCGGGGGGCGGCCGACAACCAGGTACAGGTTCCCCAGTGAGCGGGACAGCTCGCGTCCCTGCGGCGTCTGCGGCTGCGGATAGGCGACGCGTACGCCGCTCGCCGCACAGCCGCATAGCAGGGCACCGCTCAGAACCGCCGGGACGGCGCGAAGGAAAGGGCTCACAAGGTTATTTCATACAATCTACCTCCCATGGTCAAGCTCGCCCGCACCGACGGTCCCTCCTGGGCGCAGATTCTCGCCGCCAAGGAGCGCATCGGGTCCTGGATTCATAAGACTCCGGTACTGACCTGCTCGGCGCTCGACCGCATGACCGGGGCGCGGCTGTACTTCAAGGCGGAAAACCTGCAGCGGACAGGCTCCTTCAAATTTCGCGGCGCGTCCAACGCGGTGCTTAGTCTGGACGAGAAAGAGGCGAGGACCGGGGTCGCGACGCATTCCTCGGGCAACTTCGCGCAGGCGCTGGCTTTGGCTGCCAGGCTGCGGGGACTGCCCGCGTATATCGTCATGCCCGGCGACGCGCCCGCGACCAAGCGTGAGGCGGTCGAGGCATACGGCGGGATCGTGACCGAGTGCGCTGCGAATCCGTTTTCCCGCGAGACGACGCTGGCGGCAGTCGTGCGGCGGACGGGCGCGGTATTCGTGCATCCTTACGATGATCCGGTGGTCATCGCCGGCCAGGGTACGGCGGCGCTGGAGCTGGTCAAGGAGATCCCGGATATGGACATGCTGGTCGCGCCGCTGGGCGGCGGCGGGCTGCTGTCCGGCACCGCGATCGCCGCCAAGGGGCTGCGGCCGGACCTGCGGGTATTCGGCGCCGAGCCGGAGACGGCCGACGACGCGTATCAGTCCCTGGCGACGGGGCGGCTGGCGCCGCCGCGTCCCGGACGGACGGTAGCGGACGGGCTGCGAACGGGGCTGAGCGAGCGAACCTTCGCGATACTGCGTCGCGACCTCTCCGCGATTTGCCGGGTTTCGGACCGCGAGATCCTGCAGGCGATGCGGCTGCTCTGGGAGCGCGCAAAGACGGTGGTGGAGCCGTCCGGCGCCGCGGGGCTCGCCGCGGTACTGCGGGAACGCGATACTTTCGCGGGAAGGAAAATCGGTATAATCCTGAGCGGTGGAAATATGGATTTTAAGCAGTTAAAGGACTGTCCCTGAGGTGCAAAATGACCGATACGGTTGAGAAGATCGAGTTCGCGGCGGAAGTGCAGAAGGTGCTCGATATTGTTATTCATTCGCTTTACCAGCATCGCGAAATCTTCCTGCGCGAGCTGATCTCGAATGCGTCGGACGCGCTCGACAAGCGGCGCTATGAGGCGCTGACGGACGCGGAGCTTCTTCCCGAAGGCGAGGAGCTCGCGGTGACGATCACGGCGGATAAAGAGAAACGCGAGCTGACGATTTGCGACAGCGGCATCGGGATGAACCGCCAGGATCTCATCGAGAATATCGGAACGATCGCCAAGTCCGGGACCAAGAGCTTCCTCGATGCTTTGAAGGAGCGGGGCAAGGAGGGGGCGCCGGAGCTGATCGGTCAATTCGGTGTAGGATTCTATTCGTCGTTTATGGCAGCGGATTCGGTCACCGTGCGTACGCGGCGGGCGGGGCAGAAGAAGACATTTCTCTGGCGTTCGGAGGGCGCGGGCGGTTATACCGTTGAAGAGGCGGACGAGGCTCCCGTTGGTACTTTGATCACGCTGTGCCTGAAGAGGCCGGAGGAGGGAGAGATCGATTTTACGGACGAGGAACAGCTTAAGAGCATCATTAAGAAGTACTCGGATTTTGTGACCTATCCCATCACGGTGGGAGCGGGCAAGGAGCCTGTCAACTCGATGAAGGCCATTTGGACCAAGCCCGCCAAGGATATTACCACCGACGAGCATGACGAGTTTTACAAGCACCTGACGCATGACTGGAACGACCCGTTGGAAGCGATCCGTTTTACCGCCGAAGCGGCAACGCTCAGCTTCGACGCGCTGCTGTATGTTCCGACGGAGGCGCTGATGGACCACTTCCATCCGCAGCGCAAGGGCGGGCTATGCCTCTATGTGAAACGGATCCTGGTTATGGATGAATGCCGCGACCTAACGCCCGACTATCTGCGTTTTGTGCGCGGCGTCGTCGACTGTCCCGATATTCCGCTTAATATCTCGCGCGAGACGATGCAGCATAATCCGCGCATAGTCCAGATGCGCAAAAGCATCATCAAGAAGGTCTTTGACGCCCTGGAGGCGATGAAGAACGACAAGCGGCTCAAATACGAAGACTTCTGGCGGGCTTTCGGCAAGATTCTGAAAGAGGGACTATATTCCGATAAGGAGATTCAGGATCGGACAAAGAATCTGGTTCTTTTTGAGAGCTCAGGTAAGGATAAAGGCAAGCTGTCCTCGTTTAAGGAATATGTGGAGCGCATGAAAGAGGGGCAAAATGAGATCTATTACATCACCGGCGAATCGCGCGCGGCGGTGGAGAACTCGCCCTATCTCGAGGCGCTGCGGGCTAAGGGCTATGAGGTCATCTTCTTTACCGATCCCGTCGACGAGGTCGTGATCGAGAATATCGCGGATGTCGAAGGGAAGAAGCTGCAGCCGGCCGGCAAAGGCGATATTAAGCTCGAGGACGATGCCGCCAAGAAGGAGGACAAGGAACGCAAGGAAAAGGACTATAAATCGCTGCTGGAGTTCCTCAAGGGCAAGCTCGAGAAGCACGTTATCGAGGTCCGTTTTTCCGATCGGCTGACCGAAAGCGCGGTTTGTCTGGTCGCCCAGGAAGGGGGCTTGAGCGCGCGGCTGGAAAAGCTTATGCGCGAGAACCAGCGTCCCCTGCCCGCCAATAAGCGCATTATGGAACTCAATCCGGGCCACCCGGTCGTCGAGAAGATGAAGGCGATGTATGACAGCGACAAGGACGATCCGCTCCTGTCGGATTTCGCAGACCTGCTCTACGGCCAGGGCGCCTTGTCGGAAGGGTCGCCCTTGCCCGATCCCGCCGGCTATGCCAAGCTCGTCGCCAAGCTGATGGCGTCTTAGTCGATCACCCGCAGGCGGATGGTTTCGCGGACGGCGCGCAGTGCCGCAACCACGTCCGAGTCGGATTTTTTGACGATATCCGTAATCACGTAGCCGACGTTATCGGTGGTCTTCAGGTACTGGCCCACGATATTGATGCCGTGACTCGCCAGCAGGGTCGTGACCTGAGACATCACCCCGGGAACGTTCCGGTGGATGTGCAGCAGGCGGTGCGCCTTCTTGCGCACGGGCAGGCTCACGGGCGGCAGATTGACATTGTAATAGGTGTCTCCTGTGCGCACGTACTTGCCGAGATTGTCCGCGACATAAGCGGCGATCTCCTTCTGCGCTTCCAGCGTGCTGCCGCCGATATGAGGGGTGAGGATGACGTTCGGAAGTCCCTGCAGATTGCTGCGGAAGCGCTGCTGGCCGCTCTTCGGCTCCTGGGGATAGACGTCGACAGCGGCGCCCGCGAGACGGCCGTTACGGAGGTGCCTGGCCAGGGCGGCGAGATCCACGACCTTGCCCCTGCTCATATTGAGCAGAAACGAGCCGGAACGCATCACCTTGAGTTCCCGGTCACCGATCAGGCCGACGTTCTGGGGGGAGTCGTCGACGTGCAGGCTGACCACGTCCGCTTTCCTTAGCAGTTCCCGCATGGAGCGGCAGCGCCGTGCATTGCCCAGGTTGAGCTTCTCCAGAATGTCGTAGTAATAGACCTCCATGCCCAACGCCTCCGCGAGGAGGCTGACCTGCCCGCCGATATTGCCGAAACCGATGATGCCTAGCCGCTTGCCGCGGATTTCGTGCGCCCCTTGGGCGCTCTTGTCCCAGATACCGGCATGAACGGCTTTGGACTTCTCGAAGATCCTCCGGAAGAGCATGATGATCTCGCCGATGACGAGCTCGGCGACGCTTCGGGTGCTGCTGTAGGGGGCGTTGAAGACGGCGATGCCGCTTGCGGCCGCCGCCTCGAGATCCACGTTTTTCGTTCCTACGCAGAAACAGCCGACCGCCAGCAGGGAGTCGGCTTCCTTGAGGATGTCGGCGGTCAGCGCGGTCCGTGAGCGCACTCCCAGCAGAGAGATGCCTTTAAGGCTCGCGCGCAGCTTCTTTTCGCTTAAGGCGCCGCTGAGGGTGCTGGCGCTGAAGCCGGCTTCTTTCAGCCGTTTCTCGGCGAAGGGATGAATGTTTTCTAGCAGGAGTGCTCTCATAGGCGGTTATTCTACAAGATTGATTGGGAGGGTCGGTCCGCAAAACGCTAGAATAGCCGCTGTCGCATCGCAAACCGGAGGGTATGATGATCTTCAGCAGGCAGACGCTCGAAAAGTACGCCGATGTGATGCTTTGGGGGCTTGAGACCGCGCGTAAAGGCGGTCGGCTTAATCCCTATGAGGCGGTCATGCTGCGTTATGATCCCGCGGCCCTGCCGCTCGCCGAAGCCGTGCACCGCCGGCTGCTGAAGCGGCGGCTGAACGTGGTCCTGCGCGCCGGCGCGAGCCCCGATATGGAGAAGGATTTTTATCAGCTGGCGGACAACCGGCAGCTCGCATTTGTTGATAAAGGGCAGAAGGAACTGGTCGAGAGCCTCAATGGATATATCGCGCTGATCGCTCCGACTTCTCTGACCCACCTGAAGGGTGTCGAGCCCCGGAAGTTCGGGGTGAGCGCTCTGGCGCGCAAGTTCCTGAAAGATATCTTTGATAAGAGGGAGGCGGCGGGACGCTTCAGCTGGACTCTCTGCATGTATCCGACCGAGGAACTCGCCCGGCAGGCGGGCATCTCCATCCGCAAGTTCGCCGAGCAGGTGGAGTGCGCCACTTTCATCGATCAGCCTCGTCCAGTGGAGAAATGGAAGCTGATCTTCCGGCAGAGCGCGCGGATCAAGAAAGGGCTCAACTCGCTGCCGATCGAGACGCTGCATATCCGCTCAAGGAATATCGACCTGAAAGTCCGACTCGGAGAGAAACGGCGCTTCGTCGGCATCAGCGGCCATAATATCCCTTCGTTCGAGATATTCACTTCACCGGATTGGCGGGGGACGGAGGGCGTGTACTATTCGGACCTGCCGTCCTTCCGGACCGGCAACCTCGTCAAAGGTGTGCGGCTGCACTTCAGGAAGGGACGCGTCGTCAAAGTCACCGCGACGAAAGGCCAGGAGTACGTGCGCAAGACGCTGAAGACCGATTCCGGCGCCTGCCAGCTAGGAGAGTTCTCTCTGACCGACCGCCGCTTCTCGCGGATCAGCCGGTTTATGGCCAATACTTTATTCGACGAGAACTTCGGCGGGCGCAACGGCAACTGCCATCTCGCCGTGGGCAGCGCCTATGCGGAGACCTTTACCGGGAGTTCCAAGACGCTTACGCCGGCGCTGAGGAAGCGCCTCGGCTTCAACGACTCCTCCGTGCACTGGGACCTCGTCAACACCGAGGATAAGGTCGTAACCGCAGTACTCAAAGGCGGAGAGACTGTTACGCTCTACGAAAAGGGGCAGTTTAGAGTCTAGCGTCCGGCGCCGGTGTAGATATCCCGGCGGATTTGGGCCAGTAGTTCCTTGTAGTGCTGCTGCAGGGGGTCCGGCTTGTCCAGCAAGCGATCGAGCAGCTTCTGCGGGCCCGCATACGTCGTTCCCTCCGCGTCGATCACATAAGCCCGGGTCGCCGGATCCGAGTCGGTATGCCCGATCATGATATTGTCGGCGATATGCACATCCTCGGGCACCTTAATGCGCAGCTTGACCAGCTTGGCAAAGAGGGATTTTACGAGCTCCAAGTCGGCGCTTGAGACGTTGCGCAGCGTCTTCCCGCGCACCCGTTCCTGCACGAGATAAGAAGTGTTCCACTCAATCCCGTTCTGGTCGCGCAGCAGCATGCGGCCCGCGCTCAGCGGCATGGGTGCGGTCATCTTATGCGGCAGCAGCAGCTTGCGGCCGTCAAGCTCGCCTTTCCGCGTCAAACGGCTGACCGCCGTCGCCTCCGATATCTCCGCTGCCTGTTGGGCCTTGGTCAGGTATTTGAAGTTTTTTGGGCTTTTCTTGGGGAATATCGTAAGCAGGTAATTCGGGAAGTTGGGATGCACGAAGAGCATCTTCGAACCGCTGCCGTCGAAGTATTCGAGAGGACGCCCTGCAAAGTAATATCCCTCCGTATGTCCGGGGCCTCTATGCTCCACATGGCCGACGAGAAGCGGATCGTCCGCTGGATTCATTGCCGGAGGGGCGCGGCTGCGTCCATCCTTCTGCGCGCCGGGTGAAGGGACGCCCTTGCGCGCGGCGAAGCGGCGGTAGACGTCGCGGAAATTCGCCTGGAGATCGGAGGGCAGCAGAGCAAAGTGCGCGTTATCCATCAAGGGCTTAAGGAAGCCGGCCGTACCGTCGAGGATCATCTCGTCCGTGGGATTCTCCGATTTGGCGGCCGTGCGCAGCTCGTTGGCCAAGCCGCGTACCGCGCGCTCGGCAAAATCTCCCGTATCCAGATACATCGCCGTCTGGTCGGTATAGGCCAGGAGCCTGCCCAGCGCGATCCACTTGGGGGCGAGATCGGCGCCAAAGTGCGTTCTCGCCATAGCTTCGGCCTCGTTTTGCATCTTGGCCATCTCGTCCTTATTCAAGCTGAAATCGGTGAATTTGATAAGAGTCTTGAGCTGCCCGCGGCCGCGCTCGCCCAGGCCCAGTTGCGCCAGGAGGGCGCCGATATCCGGATCCTTGTCGATGTTCCGCAAGGTCGCCGTAACGCGCGCCGGGGTATTGGGCGCGCGCTGGGGATCGATATCGTGCAGCGCCCCGGCGACCAGAAGCAAAGCCTTTTCCGCCGGGGTGAGCTTCAGCGCGGCGCCGGCGGGGCTGTCGATGATCGCCGCCAAAGTGTTGGGTACGCGTACGGAATGGCTCGCGTTGTGATAGATATTCTTCTGGCTTCCGGGGTGCGTCACCTTCATGATATTGAGCAGGCGCGTGAGCGGTACGCGGCCGACGCCGTAGCCCATAAGGGAGCGGGCGAAGCTGCGCTGGCCGCCGCCGTTGGCCGCTCCGCCGCCGAAGCCCGAGGGAGCAATACCGCTTTCCAGGGCGGTCACGCCGCCGGTCTTCCCCTCGCGCAGATCTCCGCCGTCAAAGAGCTTATGACTGACGGCGGCGGACTTCTCGCTGCCGCCCTTTTTTTCGGCCTTAATCCTGCCGGTGCCGTCCTGAACAGTTTTTAAACCCCGTTGGAATTGCGCACTGCCGATCTTGAGTTCAGCGGGAGCGGTTTTTAGTTTCTGCCCTGCCGCGTTGATCGCCATGTCCTTGGGCGCGTTGAGCTGCGTATTGATCCCGCCCACGGAAGGCAGCCGCCCGCCGTCAAGCGTCGGAATCCCGAGACCGCCCGGCGTGTTGAGCGCCGTATTCGGCGTAGTCAACGCAGCGCCGGCGCCGCCGGCGCCGCCGATATTCGCTTTGGGGACAGGGACTTCAAGAACGATAGCGGCTTGCAGGGATAGAGGAAAAACCAGGGGCAGGAACAGGCTGATTAGAGGCGGTGTTCGAGATATCATACAACCACTCCAACCACGGTGCGTTTGCGACCGCGCCGCGCCACCTCCGGATACCGTTAGTGTAGCTCCGGAATGCGCATATTTCAAGCCCGGAAGCAGCCCGGAAGCAGCCCGGAAGCAGTTCAGCCGCCGATGCGCTTTACCTTATATCCTTCCGCGATGAACTCGCTCTCCAGGAAATCGCGGCGGTCTCCCTGCAGCTCCAAAACCCCGTTTTTGATGGTTCCGCCGCAGCCTAAGCTCTTCTTGAGCCGGCTGAGGAGTTTTTCCTTGAGACGGGGATGCATGTTAAGACGTTCGACGCGGGTTACTCCCTTGCCTTTGCCGCCGCGCTGAAAGGACAGGCGGAGAGGCTCGGGCTGGCGGCGAGCCGATTTTTCCCGACAGCCGCAGGGCGTGCGCCCGCAGCTGGAGCAGAAGTCTGGATCGGTCGAATAGACCAAGGGATCGCCGCTCATCTCAGGTCCCGCGGGGCGCCCGCCGGTGTTCGTCGAGCACCGCGGACATGTTCCTTTACCAGGTCGGGGTTTCCGACGCCGTCAAAGCAAACTTCTATCCCGTCGCCGCCCGCGGATGATAGGCCGACGTCGCCGATGCCGATGAGGCGCTGGAAGAAAGTCTGTTCCAGCGTGATGTTCCTGATATCGCAGATTTCCACTTCGTCGAGGCGTCGTGCCAGCAGCCCGCGGCGGGTTATCGCCCGGTGATTGGTTAGAAGATAGCTGCTGCCGAGCCGGAGGATCGCGACGCCCGAGTACAGGAAAACAGCGCCGGCGAGGGAATAGGCGGCGTAGTCGTCGCGACGCGTCCACCATAATGCCGCCGCCAGGATGATAAGCAGGTCGGCGGTAAGCAGAGAGGCCCACCAATTCCACAATGAGGGCCGTCCCCGCCAGAGAGTCTTTTCGTTATGTGGGGGGGGAGTCGTCATCATCTTTCTTGCCGGCCTTGTCGTGGCGGCGGCGGTTGCGTCGGACTTGCAGCCAAAATTGTACATCTTCCCAGTGCCGGCGCCCAAAGAACAGAGCGTAATTTATGAGGCCCGCGATGAGCGCTATGCGGGTGATCCAGCTTCCGCCAAGGAAACTGAGCACGATGCCGCCCCAGGCGAAGTAAGCGAGCCATTTCACCTTTACCGGCAGGATGAAGAAGAGCAGCAGTTCGAAGTCGGGGTAAAGAGCGGCAAAGGCAAGAAAGATGCCGGTGTTCAGCGTCATGTTCGAGAGCCCGACTCTCAGCAGCAAGGAAGCGGCGATGGTCGCCGCGGCACCTATGCCATAGTACAGGTTGAAGCGGAAATCTCCCCATTCCCGTTCCAGGGCCTGGGCGTAAATAAAAAGCAGGTAAAGCCAGAAGAGCATCCACAGGGGGGATACCATCGGCGGGATGAATAAAAACGTGAGGGTGCGCCATACCTCTCCCCGCAGGATTAGTGCGGGGTCGAGTTCAAGCATGCGCCGGAATTCGGGCCTGATGACGCAGAGGATGTACACCGCCGCGTTCATCCCCACGATAAAAAGCGCCAGCTGCGGAAGATGCCAGTCCTCGAATCTCCGCTCAAGACGGTCGATCCAGTCGCTTGCCATAGCACCTATTCTACTTACCCGCAGGGAGGCTGTCTAATTCGCGGCGTTCATCTTTGATAGAATTATGCGATGAAGGACCCCGGAAACATGTTCTGGATGGACTTGGAGATGACGGGTCTCGATCCGGAAACGGATACGATCATGGAGATCGCCACGATCGTGACCGACGCTCGTTTGCGCACGATCGCCGAGGGGCCGGTGCTGGCGATCCGTCATTCCCGCGAACAGCTTGAGTCAATGGACCCTTGGTGCATCAAGCATCACGGCGACTCGGGTCTGTCGCAGCGGTGTCTTGAGTCAACGACCACCTTGCGGGAGGCCGAAGAACTGACGCTGCAGTTCGCCAGGAAGTACTGTCCGGAAAATCAGATCCCGTTATGCGGCAACTCGATCCATCAGGACCGGCGCTTCGTCGTGCGATACATGCCGCGCCTGAACGATTTTCTCCACTACCGGATTATCGACGTCAGTACGATCAAGGAGCTCGTTGAGCGCTGGTATCCGGGGCAGTACCGGCGGTTCAAGAAGCTCGGCAACCACGAGGCGCATGGCGATGTTCTTGAGTCGATCGCCGAGCTGGCCGAGTACCGGCAGTTGTTTTTCCGGGAACCGGACTAAAACGCGCTAGTTGTTTTTGCTGCGTTTGCCCGGATGTTTGTCGATGCCCTCGCATTGGCACCAATCCGGATGCGGCATTCCTTCCCGCCAACCCTTCTCTTCCAGATTGGTTTTTACCCAGCACGGATAGCACAGCATTAGGCGGTTGATCGGTTTGTTTTCTCCGCAACGGCGGCAGAGGCCTCGCTTTGGGGGGGCCGTTTTGCGGATTTTAGTGAGGTCCGGTTCCTCTTCTTCAAGCGCTTCTTGTTCAAGTTCCGTATCGGCGGCTGTCGCTTCGCCGATAATTTCCTCCAGCAATTGATCACCGCTAGGTATCGTGGTCGTGGGCATCATTCCTCGTCTAATTTCGGCAGGATAAATATTTTGAAAATAAAAAATGCTTAATAATTATAGCAAAAACAGCATGTCGGGTGTGACTAAAATTTAACAATTCTGTACTTGAAAATACATTAAATTGGACTCACAATTATAAACGGTGAGGTATCTTCAGGGGCAGCGGCATGACAGACCATAAATCTGTTTCAAAAGCAGTATTTTTACTCCGTAAGGCCGCCATCGTATTAAGTGCGGCCGCCTTTGTCGCCGGGGTGGGCGAGATCCTCCGGGTGGCGGCGAGCGACCGCCCGCGCCTTATTGGGCCTCCGTTTACTATTGTCGCATCGAGCTTTGTCGCAGGTGGCGGGGATTTGCAGCCTGCCGGTTCAGGGCGCACTCTCTTGAGTTCGATCGGTGGAACAGGCATCCCCAAGATGGAGGGAGGGGATTTTAAGATCGGCACCGGGATTATCGGCGGCGTCGGGACTTCCGGCATCAATATCGACAATGCGCACGCTTTCCCCAACCCCTACATCCCTTCCCAGGGGCATGCCGGCATTACGTTTTCTCAGCTGACGCAGGAAGCGACCGTGCTGATCTATACGCTTACGGGTGAACTCGTGCAGGAACTGTTCAAGACGGATGAGGCGACTGACCGCCTGGCGTGGTTTCCGGTTACCAATAAGCGCGGCAACGATATCGCTAGTGGAGTTTATCTCATCGTTATTAAGTCGGGCGACGGCCAGATCAAGACCGGTAAATTAATGGTGATCAAGTAAGTGAGACATCCTCTGCCGTTGTTTCTGCTGGCTGCCATGCTGGTCGTTCCGCGGGCTCATGCCCAGGAGGGACCGGGCACGACCGGGGCCAACTTCCTGAAGATCGGTGTGGGTGCACGGCAGGTCGCGATGGGCGAGGCTGTCGTGGGCATCGCCGATGATGTTAATTCTATGTTCTACAACCCTGCGGGGCTTGGGATGCTGACGCGAAAGGAAGTCTCCGTGATGCACAACAGCTATATCGAAGGTCTGCGTCAGGAGGTCGGCGCGATGGCGTTTCCGACGCGGCACTTCGGGACCCTCGGCCTCGGTCTCAATATGCTCAAGGTGGAGGAGTTCGATTCGTACGACACTTTGGATCAGAAAGTCGGCTCTATCGATGCGCAGGATATGGCAGCCAATGTCTCCTATGCCATTGAGATTGGCCGGCTGCGGCGGGTCTCGGTCGGCGGAACAGCGAGGTTCTTGCGCTCGCGTCTCGATACCTATACGGCGAGCGCCACTATGTTCGATATAGGCATTTTGGCACGCTACGGTCTCGAGGGGGCGTACGAGAAGCGCTACCGTCTTGGCGCTTCGGTTCGAAATTTGGGCCAAGACCAGAAGTTCATCGGCCAGCCTTTTAAGCTCCCCCAGAGCCTGCATGTCGGCGGCAGCCGCGACGCCCCGCTGCCCCACCCTTTCGAGGATATGCGCAACATCATCTCGCTGGAAATGGTAGTGCCCAACGACGACATCCCTTATGTCGCTACGGGCCTGGAGTTGCGCATCGTCAAAGAGTTCGCGATCCGGGTGGGCTACCGCACGGGGCAGGATTTGGGATTCGGCTTGACCGTGGGGTTCGGCTTCACCTCGCTGCACCGGGGCTTTGTCCCCAAATGGGTGCCCGAGGTTTCTATGGACTACGCTTTGGTAGACTATGGGCTGCTGGAGCAGGCGCACCGCATCGGTTTCTCGATGCGGTTCGGCAGCGACAAGTACATGCTGGATGAATTCGACTCTTTATTCGACCCGACGCAGGATTAGAGGCAGGTTATGAGCAAACGCATATGCATGGTGCTGTGGGCGATACCTATACTACTAGCGTTGTGCGGTCGCGCACACGCGCTTTTCACGCCCGCCGCCACGGCTTCGTCGGGGACCGTGCCGTCGGGACTAATATACCAGGGTCGCTTGGAGGACGCCGGCGTGCCGGCCGCAGGCCTTAAGAATATGGTCTTTCGTCTATACGACACGGCTTCCGGCGGCACGCCGCTTTGGGACAGCGGGACGCAATCGGTGAGCGTTAATGGCGGCGTTTTCGGGGTCGTGCTGGATATTCCTCTGGGCGCGCTTGCGGGCAAGAAGCAACGGTACATTGAGCTTATTATTGAGGGTATTACGCTAACGCCGCGCGACCCGCTGCAGAGCGTGCCCTACGCCAAGATCGCGCAATCGGTTGAGGGGTCGATTGAGATCACCGGGGGCGGCTTCACGCTGTCGAACGCCGATGGCCCGATCCTGCATGTCGATTCGGCCACGGCGCAGGTCGGCATAGGTACGGATACCTTTTCCGGGGCGGGGATCAAGCTGCAGACGCATGGCGGCGACGTCGTTATCGGCAGCCCGGCGATGGTGGGCGGCACCAGCGATGACGATTTGTTTGTCGAGGGCAACCTCAGCGTCGACGGTCAGGTGTCCTTCCAGGGCGCGAGCTTCGCCGACTTGGGGGTCGCGACGAATACCAATACCGGGGAACTGTTTAAGGTAGGAGAAGGGACTTTTACGGTGCTCACTACGGGCCGCGTCGGTATCGGCACGAACAACCCCGGGGGGACCCTCGATGTGGACGCCGGCGACGTGCCGGGCATCCTGCTCCAGCATGCGACCCGGCCGCAGATCAAGCTGCAGGCCAATCATGTGGATAAGCTGGTGCTGGAGCATGATGGTTCGGTAGGACGCGTTAACGCCCTGACTTCGGATCTCGTGCTGGAGACCAACAGCAGCGAGGTCATGCGTCTTGAATCCGGCGGCAATGTCGGCATCGGCGGCGCTCCCGGGGCCTTTAAGCTGGATGTGACGGGAAGCGTCAATATTTCGGGCGGGCTTACTCTGGGAACGGATCTGCCGCTCGGGTCCGGCGGGACAGGGGCTTCGAGCGCGGGGGCGGCGCAGACAAATCTCGACGTGCCGTCGCGCAGCGGCCAGAACGCCTCCGGCAGCTGGACCATCAATATCGTCGATGTCGGCGGAGGCACCACCGGCAATGCCGCCAAGGCCGCGGCGCTGAGCGCCGCGCCGGCGACCTGCCTGGTCTCGGGACAGTTCGCCAAGGGCATTCAGGCCGACGGCGACGCCATCTGCGTCGACGTCGCCAGCGAAATCCCGGAGACCGGCATCGAGGATATTATCTACGACAATGACAACAATCTGACGACGATCGGCGGCCCTTGGGGAGTCGAGGCGTCGGGTACCAATGATATCAACTTCGACAAGACCGATAATACGTTCTTTATTGATGTGAGCCAGAATTATGTCGGCATCGGCACCAACCTGCCGAACGATAAGCTTGATGTACAGGGCGGGGACATCAATACCAGCGGCAAGATTCGCGAGGGCGGCAATGAGCTGGTGCCGGCGGGGATGATTTTATTCTTCAATCTCGCTTCTTGTCCCGCCGGCTGGACCGAGCTCGCGGTGGCCAGCGGCCGGGCCATCGTCGGCAAGGTGCCGGCGGGGACGCTGCTCGGGGTGCCGCCGGGCATAGCGCCTTATACAAACCTGGAGGACCGTGCGCATACGCATGATATGCAGAACCATAAGCATACGGTGGACCCGGATAACGGGACGCCGCATTCCCATGGCCCCGGAACCCATACCCATTCGGTCGATCCCGGCGGAAACCATAATCATACGGTCGCCGATCATAACCATTCCGTGGATCTAGGCAATCATAACCATACAGGACCGAACCATCAGCATGGATTCGATGTTCCCGGGTCTTGGTCTGGCGGGCCTAGTGGGAATGTGAATGTCGGTGGTGGTGGTACCGATGTCGGTAGTGGTAGCCATGGCCATTGGGTCGACCCAGGTGCGGGGACTTCGGGTTGGGGCGGCAACGGGAATACCAGCAATCACAACCCCGATCCGGTTACTAGCGGTGATGCCGGTTCGGGTAATACAGGAGATTATAATCCAGGAAGCGTGGCTAGTGGCGCCCCGAGCGCAAACAATACAACAACAACCGACTTGGCACCGGTGCAGTCGGGCAATCCGAGCACGAATACGACGGGCTCGACCAGCCATACCCTGCCGTACATACAACTGCTGGTATGCGAGAAGACTTGATTAGGTAGATCGAGATAATGAAGCGTGTCGGACATATTCTAATTCTGCTGAGCGCGGCCCTGATATGCGCCGGGGCGGTCCGGTATGCCGCGGCCAATTACCGTCCGAGCATGACCTACGATACCGGGACCGTGCCCGGCGGCATCAACTTCCAGGGGCGCCTGGCGAATGACGGCACGGCGGTTACCGGTCAGCGCAATCTCGTGTTTCGGCTTTACGATGCGGCCGAGGGAGGCACCTTGCTGTGGCAGAGCCTGCTGCTTTCGACTCAGTTCGAAGAGGGTATTTTCGGCGTCACGCTCGATATCCCCACCGACGCGCTTATGGGCGCGGGCATGAAGTATCTCGAGTTCGAGGTTAACAATATTATCCTGCTGCCGCGCGAGCCGCTGCGCCCCGTCCCCTATGCCCGTATCGCCGAGGTCGTCGAAGGCTCGATCGATATTTCCAGCGGCAGCCTGGCGGTATCTACCGCCGCTTTGGACGGCAATGCCATCTACGCCTCTTCGGCCGCCGGGTCGGTCGGCTTCGGCACTACGCAGACGCAAGCCGGACAGATTATGCGGGTGGATGCCGGGGATTGGTCCGTGGGTTATCCGACGAACAGTAATCCCTCGGCCCAAGAGGATATTTTCATTGAGGGGAATATCGTTATCGGCGGCATCCTGATCGGCGGTCCGGGATTCAGCAACCGGGTGGAGCTGCTCGTGGTCTCGACCGAGACCAATTCCGGCGAGCGTGCCAAGATCGGCGAAGGCTATCTCACCGTGCTCGACAGCGGCCGGGTCGGGATCAGTTCAATCACGCCGGGCGCGCCGCTGGGCATCGACGCCAATACGGTGCCGGCGGTGCAGCTTAATCATGCGACGCAGTCCCAGCTTCGCCTCACCCGAGCCGGCAGCTCCCGTCTGGTCGCGGAAGGCGGTGTTTCGATTTCGACGCTGGGCACGGTCGCGGCCGATGATCTGATCCTGGAAGCGAACAGCGTCGAGGTGCTGCGGGTCACCTCCGGCGGACGCGTCGGGATTAGCTCGGCGGTTCCCACCGCCGCCCTCGGGGTCGAGGGCAGCGCTAATGTCTCCCTGGGGGCGACTCTGGGAACGCCGCTGGCGGTCGTCAACGGCGGCACCGGCGGCGCGACCGCGGCGGCCGCCCGGACGGCCTTGGACCTCCCGTCGCGTACCGGGAGCGACGCCTCCGGCAGTTGGGCGATCGATATCGTCGCGGGGACCGCGGGAACCGGGTCCGCGGCGACCTTCGACGCCTATGTCGCCGCTCCGAGCGTATGCGCGACGGCCTCCTACTTCTCGACCGGCATCGCGGCCAACGGCGACGCGGTGGGATGCGCCTACAGCGCGGAGAGCGCCGATCTTTCGGAGGCCAGCGTGGAGCCGGTGATCTACGATAATGACAATATCCTGCGCAGCCCCTGGGAGGTCGCCTCCGCGGGAGCCTATGATATCTTTTTCGACTCCCCGACCTTCTATATCGACGTCTCGGCCAACCGGGTCGGCATAAGCACGCGGGTGCCGCCCTATACTTTGCATGTCGAGGACGGCGATATCGATACCAGCGGCAAAATCCAGGAAGACAACGCCGATCTGATCCCCGCCGGCGCGATCACCTTCTCGACGATCCCGGCGGGCTGTCCGTCCGGCTGGTCGGAGTTTACGGCGGCGCGCGGTTTTATGATCGCCGGCCTGCCCGGTATGGTCGTGGGCTCGCCCGCCACCGGTACGCCGGGTGGGGCGGTCGGCGTTGCGTTGGGAGATCAGGCGACCTTGACCACGCATGCGCATGATCTCTCGAATCATACCCATACCTTCGATACCCCGGCGCACTCTCATACTCCGGGCGTCCATTCGCATCAGTGGAGCGCAGGCGTTAGCCATAACCATACCATTAGCGATCATCAGCATTGGTCGGATCCTATTGGGAACCATCAGCATAGTGGGCCTAGTCACACGCATTCTATGGATCCTCCATGGGATGATCTTCCAGACAATGATGATACCTTTCGCGTGGGAGGCAGTGCGTGTAGCCCGGCAAACTGCCCAGTAGTAATTAGTGATCACTGGCACGGTTATGATGCAAGTAGTTTGACTTCAGATGCCGGAGGAACAGGTAATACCGGGTTGACCGATCCGGGCGGCGCAAATTCCAGCTCGGACGGATCGGTCGGTACCGGCAACTCCAACTACATCCCCGGCATCGCCACTTCAGGCGCGCCGAGCGCGAACAGTACCGATACTGAAACGATGAGCGGGACTTCCGGCGGGCCGGATGGGGGGCTTAACACCACGAGCACGGACAATAATCCGACCGCTCCCTACCTGCAGCTTTGGGTCTGCCAAAAGACCTAACAGCCGGGGCGGTCGTTACCGCCAAGAGATTGATATAATCCCCGCATGGAGACCGCTCTTCTTACTATCGGCGTGATGGCCCTATGCTTCGTGGGGCTGGGGATCGGTCTCATCCTGTCCAAGAAGATCTGCATCAAGGGTTCCTGCGGCGGCGCCAATAAGGACCCTAACAGCGCCTGCCCGGACTGCAGCCGCAGAAAATAAGAGGACGGTCTAGCCGCCGCTCGCGCGCGGAAAGCCCGGCGTCGAAGTCACCGTAAATCCGCCCTTTTCATCGGCGGAGATGAAAAGCGCCTCCCAGCCGGGATGCTCTTCGATAAAGCCTCTCCCGCGCTCGGCGCCCAGCACCATGACGGCGGTGGCGGCCGCGTCGGCTTCCATGCATGTCGGGGCGGTAATCGATACGCTGGCCAGGCCGTGTTCGACGGGCCGGCCGGTGCGGGGGTCGATGAAATGGGCGTAGCGGCGGCCGTCGCGGGTATAGAAGTTGCGGTAGCCGCCCGAGGTCGCCAGCGCCGCGTTATGCAGGCTTACGAAGGCGCTGAACTGTCCGCCCGGCGGAGCCCCGTCATGCGGGGTATCGATGCCGATTCTCCAGGGGCGCCCCCTGGGGTTTTTGCCCTGCGCGAAGACTTCACCGCCTATTTCGACCATGAAGTTCTGGTGTCCGCGCGCCTTAATCAGGCGGGCAACCGCATCGACTCCGTAGCCTTTGGCTATGGCGCTGAGGTCCACGCGCAGACTGGAGATATCTTTGCCTAAAGCGGGGGGGGTATCCCAGGTCTTGAGACGACGGTAGCCGGTATGGCTGCGCGCGGCGGCGATCGCCGTATCGCCGGGGAGCTCCTTGCTCCGCGCCGCCGGACCGAAGCCCCATAGATCGACCAGCGGGCCGATCGTCGGATCGAAAGCCCCCCGGGTCTCCTCGGCGATGCGCCGCGCCGTGCGTACGACATCGAGCGTTTCCGGAGAAACAGAGAATGGCTGCCGGCTTATTGAGCGGTTGAAGCGCGACAGCTCGCTCTCAGGGTCATAGGTCGACATCTTCTTATTGATCGCCGCCAAGAGTATATCGATATCGCTTTTCAGCCTCCCCTGCCGGTCCGGAGGCATGGTTTCCGCGAGCGTGATGTGGTAAGAGGTCCCCATGGTGCGCCCTTCGAGCTTGACGGCTGTCGGCGCAGGCTGGGCGCAGGCAAGCGCCGCGGCGGCGAGGAGGGGGGTAAAACAGCAGGGCCTCTTGTTTAGAGGCCCTGCATCAGAACTCATCGTACGCGATCATGTCCTTCTCGACGCCCAGATCGTAGAGCATCTTATTGACCGCGCTGTTCATTAGCGGCGGGCCGCACATGTAGTATTCGATTTCGGTCGGGTCCGCATGGTCTTTCAGATAGTGTTCGTAGACGACTTGATGGATGAACCCCTTGGGCCCGGTCCAGTTGTCCTCGGGGAGCGGCTCCGAGAGCCCGACGTTGTAGGAGAAATTCGGGAAGTCGTTGGCAATCTGCCGGAAATCGTCGTCGTAAAACATTTCGCGCAGCGAGCGCGCGCCGTACCAGAAGGACACCTTGCGCTTGGTCTTAAGCGTCCTGAACAGGTGCAGGATATGCGAGCGCATCGGCGCCATGCCCGCGCCGCCGCCCACATACATCATCTCGCGGTCGGTGTCCTTGATGAAGAACTCGCCGTAGGGGCCGCTGACGGTCACTTTGTCACCCGCCTTGAGGTTGAAAATCCAGGATGAGGCGATCCCCGGCGGAATGCCCGTGGTCCGCGGAGGAGGGGTGGCGATGCGGACGTTGAGCATTACAATATTGCCCTCGGCGGGGTGGTTGGCCATCGAGTAGGCGCGGATGACGGGTTCGTCGCTCTTGGCGACGTAGTCCCAGACCTTAAACTTGTCCCAGTCGCCGCGGTACTGCTGCTCGACGTCGAACTCGGTGAACTTGAGCGGGCCGTAAGCGGGGATTTCGATCTGGATGTAGCCGCCGGACTGGAAGTCGATGGACTCGCCGCCGCCGATCTCCAGGACAAGCTCCTTGATGAATGTCGCGACGTTGTCATTCGAGCGGACCGTGCAGTCGTACTTTTTAATGCTGAAAATTTCATCTGGGACCTTGATCTTCATGGCCTTGCGGACCTTGACCTGGCAGGCGAGCCGCCAGTGCTCCTTTTGCTGCGGGCGGGTCAAATGGCCGGTCTCGGTCGGCAGCACGTCGCCGCCTCCTTCGAGGACCTGACATCTGCACATGGCGCAGGTGCCGCCGCCGCCGCAGGCCGAAGGGATGAATATCTTCTGGCTCGACAGCGCGCTTAAGAGCGTTTGGCCGGTCGAGACTTGGGGGCTCTTCTCGGGGTCGTCGTTTATGAGGAGCTGGACATCGCCGGTCTGGACGAGATACTTCTCCGAGACGGAAACGAGGATGACCATGAGCAGGATTGTCCCGGTGAAGACGAGGACGCTGAGCAGAACGAAGCCGGTGATTCCCATTAGAGGCTGATCCCCGAGAACGCCATGAAGGCCATTGCCATGAGTCCCGTGATAACGAATGTCATCCCCAGGCCGCGCAGGCCCTGCGGGATGTTTGAGTAGCGGGTCTTGTAGCGGATAGCGGCCATGACGGTGATGGCCATGGCCCAGCCGATGCCGGAGCCCAGGCCGAAGACGACGGATTCCCCGAGCGTATAGTTGCGCTCAACGAGAAAAAGCGAGGCGCCAAGAATAGCGCAGTTGACCGCGATAAGCGGCAGGAAGATGCCGAGTGCGGCGTAGAGCTTCTGGCTGAAGCTGTCGATGGCCATCTCGACGATCTGCACCATGGCGGCGATGACCGCGATGAAGGTTACAAATGACAGAAAGCTGAGGTCGACGTTCGGCAGACCCGCCCAAGCCAGAGCTCCCGGGGCCAGCAGGTAATGGAAGATCAGCCAGTTAACCGGCGCCGTAAAGCCGAGGACGAAGGTTACCGCGGTACCGAGGCCGATGGCGGTTTCGACCTTCTTGGAACAGGCCAAAAACGAGCACATGCCCAGGAAGTAGGCGAGAATGATATTCTCGACGAATATGGATTTGACGGCGAGCGAGAGATAGTGCTCAATCATCCTTCGTCACTCCCATTGCGGTGCGTTGGGCCCAGGTGAGGAGCCCGACGATGATGAAGGCGGCGGGCGCCAAAACCATGAGCCCGTTGTTGACATAGCCGAGGTCATAGAGCGCGGATGGGACGATCTTGATCCCGAATACTGAGCCGCTGCCGAGAATTTCGCGAATGGTCGCCACCGCCATCAATAGGATGCTGTAGCCGATTCCGTTGCCGACGCCGTCGATGAACGATTCCTTCGGCGGGTTGGCCATGGCGAAGCCTTCGCCGCGCCCCAGTATGATGCAGTTGGTGATAATAAGACCAACAAAGACGCTCAGCTGCTTGCTGATGTCGTAAACGTAGGCTTTGAGGATCTGGTCCACGACGATAACGAGCGACGCAACCACCGCAAGCATTACGATGATGCGGATCTTCGACGGGATGTAATTGCGCAGGAGCGAGATGATGACGTTCGAGCCGATGAGAACAACGGTGAGCGCGATGCTCATGACGAGCGCTGTGTTCATCTGCACGGTCACAGCCAGGGCCGAGCAGACGCCGAGTACCTGGAAGGTTATGGGGTTGTTTTCCCAGACCGGCTCCTTAAAAAGCTTCTTATCCTTGCGGGAGAGCATTATTGCTTCCTCCCTTTGGCCCGGTGCTGTCGGAAGAACCCGTCATAGTGCTTGAGGTCCGCGGCGAGGAATTTCATGACGCCTTTGCCGGTCAGCGTGGCGCCGCTGACGCCGTCAACCGCGTGGAACTGGTCGCCGGCGGGCACGGCTTCGGACGCTTTACCTTTGGCGACGATGATCGGGGCAAGGCCGCCCCGGTCGTCGACGATACGCTTGTTCTTGAAATTGTCAAGGAACCAGCTTTTTTCGATCTCGCCGCCCAGTCCCGGCGTTTCGCCATGCTGGTAGAAAGTGACGCCTTTGACGGTTACGCAGTCGGGCTCAAGCGCCATGTAGCCGTATATCGTCGACCATAGCCCCTTGCCCGAGACGGGGAAAGCGTAGGCTTCGATCTTCTCGCCGTCCTTGCGTACGAATAGCGGCAGCAGGCCCGGGTCCTTTTTGGGGTCGAGATCCGCAGGCTTCTTATCCGCGACGGCATTGCCACCGGCGTCGATGACGCGTTCCTCGATGCGGGCGGCATAGAGCGCGGTGATTTTTTCGGGGATGGTCTCGTCGAAGCCGACCGAACGCAGAATATTCTTCTGGATGTCCAAGCGGACGTTGGCGGCCTGCTTGTCGCGCAGCAAGGTCGCGGCGCTCGATACAACGAGGCTGCAGGCGATGCAGACAGCGGCGGCGAAGCCGAAGGTGTAGCCCGTGCTACGCATGCAGCCTCCGGGCGGTGCGGCGCGCGGCGCGTGATTTGAAGTGGGTCTGAATGACGAGATAGTCGATCAGCGGCGCCGTCACGTTCATGAACAGGATGGCCAGCATCATGCCTTCAGGGTATGCCGGGTTGATGGTGCGCACGAGGATGCAGATGACGCCGATGAGGATGCCGTATACCCATTGGCCGAACTTGGTGCCGGCGGCGGATACGGGATCGGTGGCCATGAAGACAGTCCCGAACATGAAGCCGCCGAGACAGAGATGCCAGGTGTAGGGCAAGGACATCAGCGCCGAGGATTCCGGGCCGGCGAGATTCGCGACCAAAGACGACATGCCGATCGCGCCGATGACGCAAGCGGCCATAATGCGCCAGCTGCCGATTCCGGTGATGATGAGGATCGCGGCGCCGATGAGGCACCCAAGGGTGGAGACCTCGCCGATCGAACCTGGGATGCGGCCGATAAATGCGTCCCGCAGCGTGAAGCCGGCCGCCTCGAGCGTCTCGATAGCGCGGGGGCCTACGGCGTTGGAAGCCGCGAGCAGCGGCGTGGCGCCGGAGAAGCCGTCGATGAGCTTGTCCTTCGCCGGCTGGATATAGGTCCAGACCTTGTCGCCGGAAATGCTTGCCGGGTAGGCGAAGAACACAAAAGCGCGCGCCGTCAGCGCGGGGTTCAGAATGTTCATCCCGGTGCCGCCGAAGACTTCCTTGCCGATGACGACGCCGAAGGATATGCCGACGGCCACCATCCACAGCGGGATCGTCGGGGGGAGCGTCAAGGGGAACAGCAGCCCCGTTACCAGGAAGCCCTCATTGATCTCGTGTTTGCGTACGATCGAGAACAATACCTCCCAGGCACCGCCGACCGCGTAGGAGACGATGATGATGGGCAGAATCGAGCGCAGGCCCGTCAGGATGCAGGAGACGACGTCCGCCGGCAGGCCCTTCGCCGTCAGCGCCTGGAAGCCGATATTGTAGGTGCCGAAGAGCAGACAGGGGACGAGCGCCAACACAACGACCGACATCAGTCGCTTCATGTCAAGGGCGTCGCGGACATGCGGCCCCTTCTTGGTTAGGTCCGGGGGCGAGAACAGGAAGGTCTCATTGGCCTCGTAAAGCGGATAGAACTTTTCAAACGGGCCTCCCTTCTCGAACTTCGGCCGCATCTCCTCGAGCTTTTCCAGTATGAACTTCACTCTAGCCTTCCTTCATGAGCGCGTTCAGCCCTCGGCTGATGATCTCGCCGATCTCAATCTTCGACGGACAGACGAAGGTGCATAGACCGCATTCTGCGCAGTCGAGAATGCCGTGCTTTTCTGTCTCTTCGATATCGCCGGCGAGTATTGACTTGGCCAAGTACTGGGGGAGTATGTCCACGGGACAAAGGTCCTCGTAGATGCCGTTCATCACGAAGTTGCGGATGCTCCCGCGCAGGGTGGTATCCAGCGCCCACGAGCCGCCGGGAACAAGCGATGACATGAACGTTCGCGATAGACTGAACTTATCGAATCCGGGACGCACAAAACTGAGCAGTTCGCGCTCGCCGCCTTCCTTTATTACGTAAAGAACCGTATCGTAATAGCCGATAAAGCCGTTTTTGTCTATCCGGCGTCCGGTCAGGATGCCGCCGGAGACATGCCGCAGTTCGCCGGGTTCTACCTTCCCCTGTGTCAGACTGTCAACGGAAGCGCCGACGCGGGAGCGGAAGTAAAAGCGTTCTTTAGCCGCCGCGCCGCAGACGGAGATTATGCGCTCTATCGGGTAGCGGCCGGTGGTGAAAAAACGGGCGATCGCCACGGCGTTCTGTGCCGACACGTACCAGGCGGTCTCTCGGGCCTGCGGGGGAGCGACATAGTAAATCTGTACGGCGGGGCTGCCCACCGGATAAGGGCCGGAAAAACGATGGACTTCGCAGTTGCGCGCATTGACCAGCGGTTTGGCTGAAGCGCCGCCCCCGATGCAGAGATGTACGCCTCCGTCCGTGAGCTTGCCGAGGAGGTCGATACCGAGCTGAAGCATATCACCCTGCTCGGCGATAATGGCGTTGGGATCGACGTCAAAAGGATCTTCCGCCATCGCATTCACAAAGACCGTTTTGGGCGCGACGTCCGGCTGGGCGATCCGCGAGAAGGGCCGTTGGCGTATCATGGGCCACAGGCCGGCTGCAAGCAGGCGCTCGCTGATCTGCGCGCGCTCAAGCTTGCGGGCCGCCTCGGAGGTTAACTTCTCAAACTCTTCGTACTTCTCATCCTTATCGGTCTCGATGATGATTTCCAGAGGCTTGCGGCGCTCGCCGTAGCGAATCTGCACGACTTTGCCGCCGCCGGGCGAGACGAAGCGAATCCGGGTGTCGTCCTTGTCCTCCATCAAGACGGTCCCGACTTTAACCGAGTCGCCCTCGCGGACCTTCAGGCGGGGACGCAGATAGCGGAAGTCCGGGGGCTGCAGCGCGACACGCGTCGTGCTGGGGCCGTCCATAACTTGGGGTTCGGGCCTGCCGGCGAGAGGGAGGGTTAGGCCGTTGTCGATTTCGATGTGCGTCATGGTGTTTAGCTGGCTTATTATAAGAAAAACAAATTTAAAAATCAAAACCTAAGTGAAAGAAACGGCCCTCCGTCAACGGACGGAGGGCCAGGACGGATGTCTGTTTGTGTCAGCCTACGGGGAACTCGCGAATCGAGTCGGGGCTGGTGTAGATGTACCTCTTGTCGTGCCCGTCGTCGCGCAGCTTGAAGAGGAAGTCTCCGCTGCCGGTTCGCGTCGCCAGGATGGAGCGGTTTTTTCCTCCTCGCAGGTAGGCCGCCATTTCCGCCGCCGCGGAGGATTTGTTCTCCGTTTGCTCATTCAGTTTCGCCGCGATACCCTGCAGCGCCGGGTGTTCGAGAAGCATGCCGAATGCGGACGGCTCGAGGATCAGCGCTTCCTTAAGGACACCCTTCTCGTGCTCGAGGATCCCGGCGGTAGATTCGATGGCCTCGAGATCCGGCGAAAGGCGGCGCACAACGACCGCTCCCGTGCGCGGATCCCCGTAGGCCGCCATGAGCCCGTCATCGCGGACCTCCAGGGCGCTGCGTGCGAGCTTCGCCTCGCCGTATTCAATAGTCGCCGAGATGGGAACATAGTAGACTCCCTCGGTTTTGGGATCATAAAATGTGTAATGTGCCGCGTCACGGGCGGGGTCGCGCAGGATGAGCCAGCCGGCGCGCAACCCGTCCAGCATGCTGCCGACGTTCTTGCTGCCCATCTTGGCGGTTCTCAGGTACTCGCTGACCGATTTTGCGCTGAACCCCGCATCCCGCAGGTGCCAGAATAAGACGGCGTCTTCGCCTTCGAAGATGCCGAGCACGGCGTTGGGGTCCTGCCGGGTCCCCGCCTGAGCGCCCGGTATCTCGGCGCACAAGGGCTGGATGCTCAGGATGAGCGCCGTCAGCGCTCCGCAGAGTATTCTAAATCTTCCCATGTCCCACCTCCATCGAAAGGCCCAGCCTCTCTAGGACTAGTATGGGACCGAACAGCCCCTTCTCCCAGGGCAGAAGGGCCTTGGCGGCATTGGGCCATAGGTCCCATCCCCCGATTCATTGAATAACGCCGCCATTCAGTTTATACTATGCATGATGAATAGATGGGGATGCTTGCGGTGCGGCTTGCTGCTGCTCTTGCTGACGGGGCTGTCCGCCGGTCCCGGGAAAAGAGCGGCTGTCGGGCAATTCGGTTCGGACGTCGAATTGATGAGCGTCGTTAGCAAGCGTGCGAACGTCCGCGAAGAACCGGACGAAGATGCCGAAATCCTGTGGCAAATGTGGCGCTTCATGCCGGTCGAGGTGATCGCTTACCGAGGCGATTGGCGCAAGGTCCGTGATTTGGACGGCGATACAGGGTGGATGCATAAAGTGGCGCTGGCCGATATCCCGACCGTCATGGTCAAGAGTAAAGACGCCAAGCTGCGTAAGTCGCGAGGCGGCAAGGTCGTATGGCTGCTTGATCGCGGTTTCGCTCTTCGTGTCTTCAGTGTTCGCGGCGATTGGATCGAGGTCAGCGATCTCTCGACCGCATCGGGGTGGATCCACAAGAGCGCCGTTTGGGGATATACCACGGACGCTTCCCTTAAAGATAACTGATGAATGTCGTCCTTATCGAGCCGGAGATCCATTTCAATACCGGCAATATCGGCCGGACTTGTGTGGGGGCGGGAGCGGAACTGCATTTGGTGGGACGCCTGGGCTTTTCGCTCGACTGCGCGCAGATTAGACGTTCGGGGCTCGATTACTGGCCCAAGCTGCGGCTGCGGCGGCATGAGGATTTCGCGTCTTTTCTCGCGAGTATGACGGAGGCCGATCCTCCTTTATATTTCTTTTCGGCCGAGGCGTCGAAGACTTACTGGGAGGCCGATTTTCATCCGGGGAGCTATCTCGTGTTCGGAAAGGAGTCGGTTGGTCTAGCGGCGGAGATTAGGGAAAAGTACCGCGACCGCACTTACCGCATTCCCCATTCCGGCAGGATACGTTCGCTCAATTTGGGGACCGCGGCGGCAGTCGTCCTGTATGAAGCGCTGCGTCAGACCGGACGTGTCGGCGCGAGTGGAGGCGGTTAAGGGGCGACCGCTCGGTTGCAGTTCTTGCACCAGCCGCCGATCCTGCCGTTGGCGGCTTTGCGCGACAGCCTGACGGGTTTGCCGCATCCGGGGCAGCCTACGCTCAGCGGGCTCATGTCGATTTTCGGATAGTCCTTCTCGAATATATCCTTGCCCGGATAGCGCGGAGCGAGCCATTTCCCTGGCTTCATTTTCCCTCCAATTTGAATGTTAGTATAATCATCTTTCCCGAAAAATGCCAAGCAGAAAACTCCCAGCCTTTGTGTTGGTCCGGCCCCGAAACCCCGGCAATATTGGAGCGGCCGCGCGCGTCATGGCGAACTTCGGCTTCGCTGATCTGCGCATTGTCGCGCCCTATCCTCCTATTTGGGACGACGCGCTGAAACTGGCCGCGGATTCCAAGTCGCTGGTGCGCCGCGCCAAGGTATATAAGACGCTTCCGCTGGCGTTGGCGGACCGCGCTCGCGTTTACGGCACCAGCAGCCTCAAGGGCCGAACCTCGGGCCTGACGGCGCGGAGCCTCCCCGCCTTGCGAATCATCGCGGGGTGCGCGCTGGTTTTTGGTCCTGAAAATAACGGATTGTCGGAAGATGATCTGCAGTACTGCGATGAACTGCTGCATATCCAGACCACGGAACGCCACTCTTCCCTCAATCTGGCGCAGGCCGTGGCCATTGTCTGCTACGGGATCAGCTGTGCTGAGCCCACGGTGGAAAGCGAACGCGCTCTCATCCCCTGGCGCGGAGTTGAAAGGCTGATCGACGAGGGGGAGCGGGCGTTTAGAAAACTCCGTTATCGTCCCGCCATGACCCCGGCCGGTCGCCGTACCCGTCTGAGGAAGATCCTAAGGAAGCGGGGTCTGAGCAGGGAAGAGGCGGGGATGCTGTCCGAACTGCTGCGCCGGGTTATCGAGTCCTGACCTGGCCGCCGATTCAGCGGTCGCGGGAAATAATGTAGTCCGCCAGATCGTGCAGCGGCGCGGCTTTGGCGCCGAAAACCTTAAGGCTGCGGTGAGCCCGGGCCGTCCACTTTTCAGCGAGATCGCGGGAACCTTCGATTCCGTAGAGTTTCGGATAAGTCAGCTTATTGTTATCGAGGTCTGAGCCGCGCTTCCCCATTTTCTCCTTGTCTCCCACGCGGTCGAGGATGTCGTCGGCGATCTGAAAAGCCAGGCCGATCGCGCGGCCATACTCCCGCAGCGCGCGCCTTTCCGCGGCATGCGCGCGGGCCAGGATCGCGCCGGCTTCGAGGCTGGCCGTGATCAGCGCGGCGGTCTTGTGCGTATGGATATATTCCAGAAGCCGGCGCGCGGCCTGTCGGCGGCCGTTCGTCATCGTCCGGGTCGAGAAGCCCTCGGCGTTTAGATCGGCCGCTTGTCCGCCGACCATCCCGCGAGAACCGGAGCCTGCGGCGATGACGCGGATGAGCTCGGAGGACGCTTTACCGGGGAGCCCGAGAGCCTGGGCGTTCTCCGCGGCCAGCTCGAATGCCCAGGTAAGGAGGCCGTCTCCGGAGAGCACCGCCAATGCTTCGCCGAAGACTTTATGGCTGGTCGGCTTCCCGCGGCGGAGGTCATCATCGTCCATCGCCGGCAGGTCGTCATGGATGAGCGAGTAGGTGTGGATCATCTCCAGCGCGCAGGCGGTGCGCAGGACCTTCGCCCCCGGCTGCCGGCAGCACTCGGAAGCGGACATGACCAGGATCGGCCGCAAACGTTTGCCGCCGGCCAGCAGTGAATAGCCCATTGACTTGCGGATGCCGGCCGGCATCGGCTGCAGAAAGGGGATCGCCGCTTGGCCCTTGCGCGCCAACAGCCGCTTGAGTTCCCGTTCAACGCGGGCGCCCCGAGTTTTGAGATACTGCTTAAGTTTTCTGTTCATGCCTGTCCCCTGCCAGCCTGTTGATGAATTCTAACAAGTACGCACCAAGAATTCGACCGCCGCGCCGCTGAGCGAGCGCGAGGCGGAGCAGTAGGGGGAGGTCCCGGAAATGGGACGCGGCGTAGCGGAGGATGTCCGGCAGCGCCGCGCTGACGGGGATGTCCGTCGGTATGCGGTGCTCTATTTCGTCGAGTATGACGCGCACGCTGACGGCGGTCGTTCCGCATTCCTGTGCCCAACTGCGCAGCGCGTCGCTTTCCATATCAACGGCGGCGGCACGCTTTTCGTCTCCCAGGGCGCGCTTCCGGGCCGGCTCCGCCACCACCTGGCTGCTTGATATGATTCGACCGAGGTGCAGCTCGCTGCGCAGCCGGTCCGCGGCGGAGCGCGCACAATCCGTGTAGCTCTCGGGAGCGCCATGCAGGTCGGCGACGATATCTCCAGACGCGAGGCCGGCTTGTAGGGCGCCGGCGAAGCCCGTGCTGATCGCCGCGGTGAGCGGGTTGGACAGCCAGGGCGCAGCGTTCTTGAGGCTAGCCATTGTGGAAGCGGCGCCCATGCCGGTCTTAAGCAGTACGATATCCTCATGCATCACGCGTCCATTATGGATGAATCCCGCTTCGGGGTTTCGGCGCAGTCCGAGACTGTGCGCGATCGGGCCGACCTCCCAAGGCGTCGCCGCCGTCAGCAGGATCACGGCATGCTCCGCGTCAGAGTATCGGGCATGGGTGCGTAGCCGTTGCGGCAGAACCAGAGAGCGGCATCGCGCAGCGCCGTGCGTGCGGGAGTCTGCGGGAGGCCGAGCTCACGGACGGCTTTGGACGAGTCATAAAACATCTTGTAGCGCGCCATGCGGACCGCGTCTAGAGGCGCGATAGGTTCGACGCCGAATAGTTTGGCGCGGGCGGAGTCGATTGCGCCGAAAATCAGCGCGGCGGCATAGGGCGTCCGGTAGCGGGGTGCCGGGAGCCCGGTCAGCTCAGCAAGGAGGTCAAGGATGTCCTTAAAAGGCAGATTCTCACCGCCGAGGATATAGCGCTCTCCGATGCGGCCCTTCACCGCCGCGAGGTAGTGTCCGACCGCGACGTCCCGGACATGGATCACGTTAAGCCCGGTGTCGAGATAAGACGGAAGCCGGCGGTTTAAGAAATCAACGACGACTTTCCCCGTCGGCGTCGGCTTGATGTCGTAAGGGCCGATCGGTGCGGCGGGGTTGACAATAACCACGGGCAGCCCGGCCGCAGCTTTCTCGAGGACCGCACGCTCCGCCAGCCATTTGGATTGTTTATAGACGCCGATGATCCCCGCGGTCCCCGTATATTCGGATTTTTCATCAACCGGGATATCTCCGTCCGGCGGCTTGATGGCGGCGACGCTGGAGCAGTAGACGATGCGTTCCGCTCCGGCGGCGGCTTCGAGCACATTGAGGCTGCCCGTGATATTCGCAGCGTACATCTCCTCGGGATCGGGGACCCAGATGCGGTAATCGGCGGCGACATGAAAGACGTAGCGGGCGCCGCGGCAGCCCTCGTCGAGCGAGGTCCGGTCGCGCAGATCGCCGACAACCTTCTCGACATCCAGTCCGGCGAGGTTGTCCAGGCGCGAGCCGCTGCGTACCAGAGCGCGGACGCGCATCCCTTTATCAATTAGGACGCGGACGACATTGGAGCCGACAAAGCCTGTCGCGCCCGTTACGAAGGCGGTGTCCACTAGTTGCAGCGGCCGCCGCAGCCGCAGGCGCTGCTGCTCTCATCTTTGCGGGAGTGCGTTTTCGTCCCGTGCGCATGCGCGCAGCCCGCCTCCTTGCGCCCGCCGGTGTGCAGGACGTAGTCGGCGGCGAGTTCAAAGAACTTTCCAACGCTCGAGAAGGCGTCCTTGACTGCGGTGGGTTCGTAGCCGGCGTGGCACATGCAGTTGGCGCATTTGGGATTACCGGATTTGTAGCCGTAATCCTGCCATTCCGTAACTTCCAGCAGTTCCTTGTACGATTCGGCGTAGCCCGCATCGTCCATCAGGTAGCAGGGGCTCTGCCAACCGAAGATATTGCGCAGCGGGATGCCCCAGGGGGTGCAGTCGTAATCGCGCTTGCCCTCCAGAAAATCCAGGTAGAAGGGGCTGTGGTTGAAATCCCAGCCTTTGTCGCGCCAGCCTTTGAGTGTCTCGGCGAACCACTTCTTGGTCTCGTCCCGCTTCAGGAACAGCTCCTGCTTTGGCGCTTTTTCGTAGCTGTAGCCGGGTGAGAGCATCATGCCGTCGACGCTCAGGGCCGTCATCTTGTCGAAGAAATCCCGGAAATCCGCGGAGGACTCTCCTTGGAAGATCGTGGTGTTGGTCATGACATGAAAGCCGAGCGACTTCGCCTTTTTGATCCCGGCGATTGCGGTTTGGTAGACGCCGTCTTTGCCGACAACCCGGTCGTGGATCTTCTCATTGCCGTCGAGATGGATGCTGAATACTAGTTGGCTCGACGGTTTGAATTTATGCAGGCTGCGCTCCAGCAGCAAGGCATTGGTGCAAAGGTAGATGTATTTGCCGTGGGCTATCAGTCCCTCGACGATCTGGTCGATTTGCTCGTGGGCGAGCGGTTCACCTCCGGCGATCGCGACGATCGGCGCGCCGCATTCCTCGGCCGCGTCGATGCATTCCTGCGGCGACAGCCGCTTTTTGAGAATTTCCGGAGGGTGTTGGATTTTGCCGCAGCCCGCGCAATTCAGGTTGCAGGCGAACAGCGGTTCGAGCTCAAGGACTAAGGCGTATTTTTCGCGCCTCCGGAGCCTTCGCTCAAGGATGTGGCGGAACACGGCCAGCTGCATGCGAAAAGGGATCGCCATATGGGAAATTCTCCTAACGGTGCGGCACCATCTGCTTGCGCCGGCGCAGCTCTCTGCGGTACGCGCCGAGGGCGGTCAGCGGAAAGGTGTCGCGATACATGGTGTATTCGAGGTAGTAGACTTTCGGGAAGCCGGTCCCGGTATATTCGGTTTCGTCCCATGTCCCGTCTTCTCGCTGCGTGGTCAGTAGATGCTCCACCCCGCGTTTTACCGCGGGATGCTCGAAAAGACCGGCCGCGATCAGGCCCATAACGGCCCAAGCGGTTTGTGAAGGGGTGGCCGGCCCTTTTCCCTTCAGCGACGGATTATCGTAGGTCTCGCAGGTCTCGCCCCAGCCGCCATTCGGCAGTTGAACTGAGAGGAGCCAATCCGCGGCCTTTTGGACATAAGAACGGCTCATGTCCTCGCCCACCGCCTGCAGGCCGCGCAGAACCTGCCACGTGCCGTAGATGTAGTTGACGCACCAACGGCCGAACCAGGAACCGTCCTCTTCCTGCTCTTCCCGGAGAAAGCGGATGCCCGAGCGTACGCAGGGGTAGCTCTTGTCATAGCCGATAAAGCCGAGAAACTCCAGGATGCGCCCGGTGATGTCGGATGTCGGCGGATCGATCATCGCGTTATGATCCGCGAACGGAATCTTGGTCAGGATGGCCTTGGTATTGTCTTTGTCGAACGCCGCCCAGCCCCCGTCGGACGACTGCATCGACAGCAGCCAATGGATGCCGCGCAGGCATGCCTTTTCACGGGCGGCCGTGATCGTGTCGTCTAGGTCGACGTGGCGCAGGGCCAGCATGACCATCGCGGTGTCGTCGATGTCGGGGTAGAATTCGTTGTTGAACTCGAAGGCCCATCCGCCGATCGGGCCGGTCGTATTTTTAACCCGCCAGTCTCCGGGGCGGCGGATTTCCTGTGACAGCAGCCATTCGGCGGCGCGGACGAGAGCCGGATGGCCGCGCTCGAGGCCGGATTCCGCGAGCGCGATGGCCGCGATCGCGGTATCCCATACCGGCGAATGGCAAGGCTCCATTTCAAGCATGTCGCCGCGGTCGATCTCCAGGTCCTCCAGCAGTCGGATTTGCTCGCGCAGGCGGGGGTCGTTGTCGGAGTAGCCCAGGCACTTCATGGCCAGGATCGTGTTGACAATGCCGGGGAAGATCGCGCCCAGGCCGTCGGAGTGCTTGAGGTGCTCCAGAATCCAGTCCTCGGCTTTTCGCATGGCCCAGGTTCTGATCCAGTGGGGGCACGCTCCTTCCACTCCCTTGAGCATCTCATCCCACAGCAGGAAGAAATTAGTCCAGGATACGAGGTCGTGCGGCGGCATGACATCCGCGAGCGGCACATATCGTCGCGAATCCGGAAAGAGCTCATCGAGCCGCGCGTGGTCGGGGCAGATGATTTTCGGCCGTTCCGACCAAATGATCGCCAACGGCACGACGATCGCCCGGGTCCATGAGGACATCTCATAGATGTTGAAATAGAACCAGTTCGGAAAAACCATAATCTCCGGCGGGATGGAGGGGACTCCGCGCCAGTCGTACTGGCCGTACATGGCCATATAGAACTTGGAGTAGGTATTTACTTTGTGGATGCCGCCGAGCGCCTCAATCCGTTCACGGGCTTTTGCCAGAGACGGTTCTTCGGGGGAGAACCCGGCGAATTTCAGCGCCCAATACGCCTTGACGGTCGCCGAGATTTCCGATGGCCCGTTCTTGTATATGGGCCAGCCGCCGTCGGTGTTCTGCTGGCTGAGGATGAACTTCGCCAGGCGCGGAATTTTAGGCGAGTCGCCGCGTCCGAGGAAGTAGAGGAGCATGATGGTGTCGGAGTCGATGGTCGTGTCCGCACGCAGCTCCGCGCACCAGTAGCCGTCCTCAAAGTTCTGTTTGCGGAGGATGGCCTGCTGGGAGCGGCGCAGGCCTTCGCGCAAAGCTTCCGGCAGTCCCTGCTGGCTGCGCGGTCCCGAAGCCGGCTTCAGCGACTGCGCCCATCCGGAGGGCTTGCGAAAGCGGGCCCTGCCGAACGGAGTGAGCCACTCATTAACCATGCGCCTTACCATAGAATGCTTTCCTCTGCAGAATAAAGAAGTGAAAACGGACACGTATTATACTTTATTTCTTCCAGTTCTCCGTCGGGCGTTCCAGGTGCGGCGGCCCGCGTCTTTGATGGGAGACCCAAAGGGCCTAAAAATATCCGGGACTTTCGGGAAGTTTTCTCTTGACATAGCTATGTTATAGCTATACACTACGAATGCAGTGAGCGCCGAACGCAGACTCGACAGCAGACGATGGGTCGGTTTGAGCACCCGGAAGGGGGGGGCGGGTCCGCGGTGTCTTTCTGTATTGACGGACGTGCGACGCGGCGGAATTGCGAAAACCAGTGGCTTCAAATCCCGACGCAAAATCAACAATCGGAAGGCGGTCCCGGAAACGGGGTGTCCGTCCGGTTCGCGTTGGGGGGAGGACTAGGCCGAGGAGCCGTCAAACGCCCACATCGATCCTGCTCTCCGAGGAGCTCATTGAGATGCTCAGGGCCAAAGCGGCCAAGCGCGGGATCGGATATCAGACAATGCTGAAGATTATCGTCTACGAGAATGTGGACGAGTACTGAGGGCGGGCGGCTCGGGGAATACTAGATAAAAACCGGAACCACTCGTTCGGCCCGGCGGAGTCCCGCGAGGACTCCGCCGGCACCGTTTATGGGCTAAAGAATGCTTCAGTAGAATCGACGGGCGCCGAGGAAGCGTTTTTTCCAGTAAGGGGCGGTCAAACGATCGGTGCGCACGCCCTTGCCGGAGCTCGGCGCGTGGACGAACCGGCCGTCTCCCAGGTAGATGCCGACGTGCGATGGGCCGCGCTTATCGGTCGTGAAAAACAAGAGATCTCCCGGCGCGAGGTCTCGGGGAGAAACCTTGCGTCCCCGCTTGAACTGCTGCCGCGATGTGCGGGGAATCCGTATGCCGTGACGCTGGTGCGTCCAGGAGGTCAGGCCCGAGCAGTCGAAGCCTTTTTCCGGGGCGCTGCCGCCGAGGCGGTACGCCGCGCCTGTTTGTTCTTCTGCTGTTTTCGCTATGGCTTTACCTAGATCACGGCGCTGGCGCGGAAGGCCGCTCGTTGCGCAGGCCGAAACCGTCAGCGACAGGAGGACGAGGCAAGCTGGACGGAGGAGCGCCCAGCGCTCAGGCGCCATGGCCTGGCGAGGAGGCCGGCGGACCGGCATTCGGCGGCACGGCCAAAGGCTCTATGGCAGCGTAGAAATCCATGGCTTTCGCGAAGCGCAGTTGCGGTTCAGGCTGCAGCGCCTTGTCGAACACCAGGTCGAGTCCTTGCGGGATGTCCGCGGCAAAGCGGGAGACCGGCCGGTAGCGTTTTTCGCGCTTCTGAGCGAGGAAGTTCGGGCCCTCGAACGGCAGTCGGCCGGTAATCATCTCGTACAGAATGATCGCCAAGGAGTAGATGTCGGAAGCGGGGAAAGCCGACCCCAGTTCCTGTTCCGGAGCCATATAGGCCGGGCTGCCGATCGATTCCGTCCAATTGAGCTTGGCCGCAGTCTTGCGTGCCTCCAGGCCGATGCCGAAATCCATCACTTTCGCGGCCCCCTGCTTGTTGATGAAGATATTGGACGGCATAAGATCGCCATGCAGAATTTTTTTCGAATGCGCGAAATCGATGAGCCCGCAAACCTGCTTCATCAGGCGCTTGGCGGAGGCCAGCGCGATGCGGTTCCCGGTGTCCAGGAACTTGCTCAGCGGCGAGCCTTCCGGGTCCTCAATGACCAGGTGAATCCGCTCTTCTTCGAGAAATACGGAATAAACCTCGGCCAGGTTCGGGTGCTTCATTGATGCGACGAAGCGTGCGCGCGCCAGGAAGCGTTCCATGTCTTTTTCCGTGCGGTGCAGCTCTTCGCGGATGCGCTTGATAAGGACTTTTTTGCCCGAGGTCCTGTCGTGCGCTTCGTAGACCGGTCCGAGCGCGCCCTTCTCCTTCTCGCGGACGACCTTGTAGCTGCCGCCGATCATGTCCGGGATCAGCGGCGCCGGCATTGGAGTGGACTGACCGAGCAGCGCGGGCATGGGCGTGCCTCCGGCGACAGTGATCGGTCGGCCCGGCGGCGTCGCCTGTGCGGGAAACTGCGGCAAGGCGCCTTGGGCCGCCGCGACCGGGACTCCCGTAACCGTTCGCATGCGGCGGGCTTTGCGGGCGCGTGCCAGAAAAATGATAAATGCCGCGAAGATGCCGGCGCCGAGACCGCCGAGGATATAGAGCTGGCGGCGGCGGCGGACCGCCTGATGCTGATCCACGATCTTTTGGTAGCTTGTTTGGTCGATATCCAGCGCATTCGTCGCGTCGTGGATGACTCGTTTGACGCGATCGGGATAATCGCCGAGATCGAGTACCGCTTTTAGATCCTGGTCGACCTTATTGGGCTCATCTCCCGTCATGAACTGGGCAAGGATCATGACCCCGCGCTTGTACTGGAACTCTTTGCGCAGCGTCTTGAACTCTTCGAGCAAAGCTTTCAGATCCTCTTGGCTGTCCAGTACGCTGCTGCGGACCTGCTGCCGCTCGGCGGCGATGGTCTCGAGATCCTCGGTGTCCGGATATTTCTGGGTGAAAGCTTTCAGCGCCGCGATGCGGGGCTTGACGGTCTTCATCTGCGCTTCGATACGGCCTTTAAGATCGCTAATCGCCCGGTCGTCGCTGAGCTGCTGCTGCTGCTGCTGCGGAGGCGCCGCCGCCGCTCGCCGGCTCCTCTTCTTGGCCGCCGCCGCTGGAGCGAAGAATATCAAGACAAAAATTAACGCCGCCAAGCCCGCAGGCCCGCCGTACGGGGGAAATTTCATCCTTTGAAGGATACCAGAGATGGAGGCTATGCGCCAGAGGAAGTCAGCGGCAGGGTGAAGTGGAACACCGAGCCCTTTCCGAGCGTGGAATCGACACCCATCTCGCCGCCGTGGGCCTTTACGATCTCCTGCGCGATTTTGAGACCCAGGCCGAAGCCGGCGTTGCGCATGACCTGAGCGTTCTTCGCCTGAAAGAAGCGTTGGAATATGCGGGGGAGGTCCTCCTTTGAGATGCCGATACCCGTATCGCGTACGCTGATCTTCAGCAGCGGGGGCTGCAGTTCCAATGTGATATAGACAGCGCCGCCCTTCGGTGTGTATTGGATGGCGTTGGTACAGAGATTCTGTACGACCTGTCCGATGCGCAGGGGGTCGCCGCTCATCGGCGGCAGCTCTTTGGGCGTTGCTACGTGCAGCTTGATTTCACGTTTGTCCGCGGCAACTTTGACTCGGGATCCCACTTCACTGATGACCTCCAGCAGGTTCATGCGTCCGATGTTAACGCGCAGCTTGCCGGATTCGATTGCCGCGAAATCGACCAGATCCGATACTAGCCCATCCAAGGTATGTGAAGCCGCGCGGATATGATGGATCGGCTTCGCTAAATCCGGGCTCTTTGCTTTCATCTCTAAAAGATCAGCATAGCCGATGACGGCGTTGAGCGGGTTTTTTATGTCATGGGCGACCATGGCGAAGAATTTGGATTGAAAGTCCGTGAGCTGCTCCAGCTTCTCATGCGTGGCTTTGAACTCCTGCATAAGGCGCATGTTCTCGATCCGCAGCCGGCGCCGGTCGAGGGCGCGCGTGATGGAGAACTTGAGCCGTGATGGCTCCAGCGGTTTGAGCAGGCAGTCGTCGAGCCCGACTTCAACCATCTGGGTGACTCCGCGCAGCGCGTCTTTTAAGGGATATTGATCCACCGTTAGAATCAGTTTTAGGTCGGAATCCTGCTCGCGCAGTTTCTGCGCCAGCTCAAACCCGCCGTCCGCTCGGCCGTCGAGCGCGGCGCTGATCACGGCGACGAAGAAGGTGTCTCCCCTTGTGCGCTCCAGCGCGTCGGCGGCGCTGCCGCAGGCGGAGACATCGTAACCGTCCTCCATCAGGTTCTGCGTAAGCTTGACCAGTTCCTGCTGCGAGCCGTCGACCAGCAGGATGCGCCCGAAAGACATCGGATCCACCGCGGGGCGCCCCAGCAGCAGGTCGACCGCTATTTCCATAAGCTTGCGGGGCAGAAACGCCGGCCGCTTGGCGCCGATGTCCACTTCCGCCGCGTGGATCGGGCCGCGGCTGTCCACCAAGCAGATTTGTCCGCTTTTGGGCAGCGCTTTAATCCAGCGGCACCACTCTTCGGCTTGGTAGAGATTCCCCGACCAACGGATTATGATCGCCGGCGGCGCGGTCCGCATTGCCTCCATCAGCGGTTGAGGATTATCAACAGCTTTCGCCGCGATGCCGACTTCTCGCAGTCTCTCCTGCACGAGGCCCGTTAGGTACAGGGTCGGATTGACCAGGAAAAAGAGTGTAGAGTCTCCGCTCAGCTGCGCCAGGTCAAGAAACGACGGATCGATGGGCCATGGCAGCCGCATCAGCGGCTCCGCGTCTTTGAGCGGGTAGGCGGACTGGGGCGGATCGAGGAGTATCAAGCCGGGCGTGTCAGGCGGACGATGCAGGTCAATAAGGTAGCGGCGCTCTTTTTCGCGCAGAGAGATCGAGTCGGCGACGACGCCGGTCAGCGGGCCGTCATCGCTGCGCCAAAAAGCCGAAGACTCGGCTGCCGAGACTGCGTGCAGAGCCTCGACGCCGCGGTGGGCGCAGGCGCTCTCGTACGATTCGATGAGCGTCTTGTCGGAAGAAATCAAAAGCAGGCGGCCCTTCACGATAAAAATAATAGCCTTTCCCTGAGTAATTCGCCATAGACGACCCATCCCGTCATGCTCGTGTCGCATCTGCGGCGCGCATAATGATACGCTAGCGTTATGCTGCGGCTCTTGATTTCCGCGGCGGCGCTGCTGAGTCTGCGCGCCGGCGCACTGGATACTGTATTCGTCTCATCAATTCCTCTTTCGCCCGCTCCCCTGACCGCGCCGTCCGCTGAGCGTCCTGAATTCTTCGATTTGGACGAAGATTTACAGGTCCCCACTTATCTGGGCGAGCATGAAACGGCGGGGCCCGGTGAAGACGGCGCGCCGCCGCCGGAGTATCCGACGGTGCGCGGCGTGCATCTCACGTCCTGGGTCGGCGGCTCGACGCAATCGCGGACCCGGTTCCTGGATAAGTTGAAAGGGACGGTCGTTAATGCGGTCGTCATCCCGCTAAAGGAATCTGACGGCCGGGTGTATGTCCCCGGGATCGAGAAGGCGCATGAATACGGGAGCGAGCGCATCGCTATTCCGCAGCCGCGCCGTATGCTGGCGGATCTGCGGGATCGCGGCTTGTATACCATCGCCCGCATCGTCGTTTTTAAGGACAATGTCCTTCCTGTGAAGAAGCCGGAATGGGCGATTCGCGATATGGACGGCGGCTTGTGGCGCAATGATAAGGGTCTCGCCTGGGTGGATCCCTACCGGCGCGAAGTGTGGGAATACAACCTGGATATCGCCGTGCATGCAGCGGAGCTCGGTTTTGACGAGATTCAGTTCGACTATATCCGCTTCCCTTCGGACGGCAAGATCAAGCGCTGCCGCTACTCGCGGAAAGATCACAGCGGAAGCACGTCGGTTGAGGCGATGAATGAATTCCTGCGCTACGCCCGCAAGCGTCTCGAATCGCATGGAGTGGAGATGTCGGTCGCCGTCTTCGGCATGACGGCGACCGCCTCGGACGGTCTCGGTATCGGGCAGCGCATCACCGATATGATCCGTCTGGCCGATCACTTGAGCCCGATGATGTACCCGTCCCACTACCGCAAAGGCGCGTACGGTCTGAAGAGCCCGAATCATGAGCCGTACAAGGTTATTAAGTACGGCCTGCGCGACGCCAAACGGCAAGTGGGCGAAAACTCTTACAAGCTGCGGCCCTATCTCCAGGATTTTTCGCTAGGTGTACGCTACGGTCCACAGCAGGTGCTGGACCAAATTCGCGCGGCGCGTGAGCACGGCATTGAAAACTGGATTTTGTGGAATCCCGTCAACCGTTACAACTGGGACGCACTGCGGTTCGATCCGCCACGCCCCGATGTGAGCCCTCCCGATGAGCGAAGTCCAGCGCCCGGTCGGCCTTAAAGACCGAAGCTTCCAGGGTCTGCTCTGGACGCAGGCGCTCGGGGCGTTCAATGACAATGCCTTCAAGACGACGATCGCCCTGCTGGCTGTCGCATCGCTGCCTGCGGCACAAGCGAGCCGGCTCATCGCTCTGGCGGGGGCGTTGTTCGTCCTGCCGTTTATTCTGTTCTCCGGCGCGGCGGGCACTCTCGCCGACCGCTGCCGCAAGAACAAGCTTATCGTGCTCTTTAAGGCGGTCGAGCTTGCGCTGATGGGACTGACCTTCATCGCGCTCTATACCTGGAATATCCCTTTCCTGCTCGTCCTGCTGACTCTCATGGGGGCGCAAAGCGCGTTTTTCGGTCCGGTCAAGCTCGCGATCCTGCCGGAACTGCTCGACGATTGCGATCTCTCTCACGGCAACGGATTGATGCAGATGATGACGTTCGGCGGGATTCTGCTCGGTACGGTCGCGGCGGGCTTTCTTGTGCACGCGCTGCGGACGCGGATACATTGGGCGTCGCTGCTGTTCATCGTGGTCGCGGCCGCGGGTTTGGGCACGAGCCGCTGGGTCTCCGACGTCCCGGCGGCGGACGACGCGGCGCCGTTCCAGCTGAACTTTATCCGACAGGCCTGGCGTAATCTGCAGGATATTCACCAGCGCTACGGCGTCTATCTCGCATTGATGGGCACGGCATACTTTTGGTTTCTTGGCGCCATCTTCCAAATGAACATCCTCGTTTACGGAAAGGAATTGATGGGCGTCGGGGAGGCGACGCTGGGCGGCTTTCAGGTCCTGGTCGCCGTCGGGATCGGCGCCGGCAGCTGGCTGGCCGGACGCATGTCGCGCGGCCGCGTGGAGCTGGGATTGGTGCCGGCCGCCGCGCTGGGCCTCTGCCTCTTCTCGCTGGATCTCGCCTTCGCTTTTCGTTCGCAGATCCGGGCGTTGGCGGACTTGTTTATGCTGGGCGTCAGCGCCGGCGCCTTCGCCGTCCCCCTGCAGGCGTTTATTCAGCAGCGGAGCCCCAAGGGGGAGCGGGGGAAGTATATCGCCACCGGAAACGTGGTTTCTTTCACCGCCGTCCTGGCCGCGTCGGGCTGCCTGTGGGCCCTGACCGACATTTTCCGTTTGCATGCCGGACAGGTGTTTCTCGTGGTGGCGGCTATGACGCTGGCGGTGGCCGCCTACATTGTCTGGATGCTGCCCGACTTTTTTCTGCGTCTCATCCTCTATCCGATCGCGCATCTGCTCTATGCGCTCGATGTGCGGGGCGGCAATCACGTCCCGATGCGCGGCCCAGCGCTCATCGTGGCGAACCATGTGTCGCATGTGGACCCCCTCTTTATCTCGGCCGCCACTCCGCGACTGATCCGCTTTCTCATGTACCGGGTCTACTATGACCTTCCGGTTGTGGGACAAATATTCCGCATGATGCGGTGCATCCCGATCGCGGGCAGCGACAGCCCCAAAGAGATGATGCGTTCGTTCGGTGCGGCGCGCCAAGCGCTTGAGAAGGGTGAACTCGTCGCTATTTTTGCGGAAGGCTCTATCACCCGTCACGGCCAGATGCTCGGTTTTAAAAAAGGCTTTGAGCGCATCGTCAAAGGGCTCGATGTCCCGGTGATCCCCGTGCATCTCGATCGCGTTTGGGGCAGCATCTTCAGCTACGAGCGCGGGCGTTTCCTGTTCAAGCGTCCCCGGCGGATCCCCTATCCGGTGACGGTCAGTTTCGGCGAGCCCATGCGCGGCATGGTCTCGGCGCATGCCGTGCGGCAGAAAATACTGGAACTGGGGGCGGCGGCTTTCGGCTCGCGGCTGGCCGAACAGGCGCCGCTGCCGGCGGCTTTTGTGCGCGGCGCGAAAAAATACCCGCGGCGATTCGCGATGGCCGATAGTTCGGGCCAGACGCTTACCTTCGGCCAGGCGATGGTTCGGGCGCGGGTTTTGGGCCGGGCTATAGTCGACGCTCTGCCGAATGGAAATGCCGTCGGCCTGCTGCTGCCGCCGTCGATCGGCGGGGCTTTGGCGAATCTCGGCGTAGCAATGGCGGGGAAGATCACGGTCAATTTGAACTATACGGCGTCGCCCGCGGTCGTCCGGCAATGCGCGGCGAAGGCGAAAGTCTCGGGCATTGTCACGTCGCGGAGGTTCCTGGAAAAGCTGGGATGGGATAAGACGGAGGATATGTATTTTATCGAGGATATCGCCGCCGGGATATCCAAGCTCGCCGCGGCGCTGACCGCCGCGGGCATGCGCCTGCTGCCGGCGTTCGCGGTCGAACGCCTGTATCTCGCCTCGCCGCGGCGGCCGCTTGAGTCGCCCGCCACCGTGATCTTCACCAGCGGCTCTACCGGTGAGCCGAAGGGCGTGCTGCTGTCGCATGCGAATATCCACGCCAATATCGAAGGCATGGCGCAGCTCTATCAAGTTACCGCTGAGGACCGGGTCATGGGCGCCCTTCCCTTCTTCCACTCGTTCGGCCACACCGTCACGCTTTGGTTTCCGCTCATTGCCGGCTTTGGCGCCGTCTATCACTTTAACCCGCTTGATTCCCAGCGCATCGGCGATATGATTCAGCGGTACCGGGCGACGTTCATGATGGGGACTCCGACCTTCCTCCTCGCATACCTGCGGCGCATCGACGCGGCAAAGCTCGCCAGCGTTCGCTACGTGATCGCGGGAGCGGAAAAGCTGCGGGAAGAAGTGGCGCGGGCCTTTGCCGAGAAATACAAGCTGCTGCCGCTCGAGGGCTACGGCTGCACCGAGCTCTCTCCCGTGACGTCGGTGAATATCCCCGACTTCCAAGCGAAGGGGCATCGCCAGCGAGGCCAGAAGCTGGGCACCATCGGACAGCCCCTTCCCGGAGTGCTGATCAAGATCGTCGATCCCGAAAGCGGGGAGGAGCGGCCCGTCGGCGAGGCCGGGCTCATGCTCGTCAAGGGACCCAATGTTATGCTGGGCTACATCGATGACCCGGAGGCGACCGCGGAGGCGCTGCGCGACGGCTACTATGTCACCGGCGATATCGCCGCGATTGATGAGGACGGTTTTGTGCGCATCACCGACCGGCTCAGCCGTTTCAGCAAGATCGGCGGCGAGATGGTGCCGCATATCAGGATCGAAGAGGCGCTCCACGATCTGGCTGGGATCGTCGACCGGACCTTCGTGGTCACGGCGGTTCCGGATGAGAAGAGGGGCGAGCGCTTGGTGGTCTTGTGCAAAGACTTTCAGAAGACCGATGACCTGTGGCGCAAGCTCCGGGACAGCGACCTGCCCCGGCTGTGGCTGCCCGCGCAGGATGCGTTCCATGCGGTCGATGAGATTCCCGTGCTGGGCTCCGGCAAGCTCGACCTGCGGAAGCTCAAAGCCCTGGCTCAGGAGTTCGCGTCATGAAAACCGTCGATGTCCATGTCCATCTCGCCGCGTTTCCGACTCCGGACAACGGCTGCCGGCTGTCCAGAAGGATGCGCACCGGTCCGCTGGCGCGCTTGATCGCGTTTGTCCAGAACCTGCCGCTTGACGATCCGGAGAAGGCGAACCGGCGCTACCTGGACTGTCTCGAACAGGAGCTGCGGGCTTCGGAGGAGGTCGAACGCGCCGTGCTGCTGGCGATGGACGGGGTGTATGACGCCAAAGGAAAGCTGGATGAAAAGCGCACGAACTTTCTCATCTCCAACGATTATCTTTTCGCCGTGACCGCCGCCCGGCCCTGCTTCCTCCCCGGGGCTTCGGTGAATCCCATGCGCGCGGATGCGCTCGATGAGATCGACCGCTGTGCGGATAAGGGGGCGGTGCTGATTAAGACGCTGGCGAACGCTCAAGTCTTTAACCCGGCGGACAGCCGCTTTACGCCTTATTTCCGCCGGCTCGCCAAGCGCGGACTGCCGTTTTTGAGCCATGTCGGCTTCGAGTTCAGCCTGATCGGGCACGACCAGAGCGTCGGCGACGTCGATCGCCTGATCCCCGCTTTGGAGGAGGGGGTGACCGTGATCGCGGCGCATGGCTGCAGCAGCGGCTTGGTCTTATTGGAAAAGCACTTCCGGACGATGTGCGCGCTGGTGCGCCGCTACCCGAACTTCTACGTTGATCTCTCGGCGCTCACTCTGCCCAATCGCGTGGGCGCACTGATGCGCATCCGGCGGCGCCCCGAGCTTTTCGACCGCCTGCTCTTCGGCACGGATTATCCGCTGCCGGTCTTTTCCTATCCCGCGCTGGTGGGCGGGGGATATCTGCACGCGCGCGCGGCGGGGAATCGCTTTGACCGGCAGGCTCGCGTTCTAAGGTCTCTCGGACTTCCTGTCGACAATATCCTGCCGTCCCTTCAGCAATACGTCCTTTAACGATTGTCCTACTCGGGTTTGGGTCGAATAACGCCGTAAAAATAGGCCTTTAGACTCACCGGCATCGCGGGCGCCATAAGTAGAATGGTAGCTATGAGAAAACCGATTTCGCTTGTCCTATGCGCCGCAGTTTTTCATCTCTCCTTAGGGCCCGGGACGGCGCAAGCTGCCGTTGCGGTAGCGGCCTCGATCAAGGCCGCCTCCGTCAGCGGGAGCGCAGGTGCGGTCGGAGCTTCCTTGAACCTTCCCGTGCCGCATAACCTGCTTGGGACCGGGGCGGGGGGGATAAAACTGGATATCGGCTCCACGCTGTACCGTCCGGAAGCTGTCGCGGCGGTCAATGGCATAAAATCGTTGCGGATAATGACCCCCGCCAAGGCGGTTTCGTCGGTGCGTGAGATGGCGGGACGAAGCGCCGCCGGCAAGATGCCTGAGGTTTCGGTGCGCGGCACGCTCGCAACAATGGGATCTGCCGTTCAACAGCAGGATGGAGCGCGGCCGTCGGGCACCTCCGCCAAGATGCAGTTGGATAAGCTGTGGGACTTTTCCCGGCGCCGCGATAATACCTCGCCGGTCAGCGCCGGCAAGGGCTGGATGCAAAGAGGCTTCTCCTCTCTCGAGATGAAGAAAGGCGAGACGGATGCGGATTTGACTTTCAGCGCGGCCGCCAAGAAGAAAGCTCCCCAGGTTTACGAAAAGAAGCCGGGACAGCTGCGGCGCATGCTTGTGCTTCCGGCGGCTATGGCGGCAATTGCCGGCCTGCCCAAGCTGTTGAATTTGATACTTGATCATCCCGCGCTGCAGGCCCATATCGGCCGGTTTCTGACGGTCATGACGGCTATGCCGGGATGGCTGCAGACGGGACTGACCCTCGGCACCGGCTTCGGCGCGGCCTGGGTTTTGCCCAAGCTGGTGCGCGCGGTCGGTAAATGGCTGTTTAACCAAGTGGATTGGGACGAGCTGCGTGAATCCTATCTCGTGAACCTCGCCTCGGCCGCCGCTTGGCTAGGCGCTATCAGCTTCGCTGTCTATACGCTTGGCGGCTTCGCCGCCCTCGGCGTCAATGCCGGTTTATTCGCGGCCACCATGGCTCTCGCCAACCAGGATTTGGCGAAGAACCTCGCGTCGGGTCTTCAGCTCTACCGCAACCGCGAGTTCGAGTTCGACTTCGATGATGAGATCACGCTATGGGGCGAGAAGGGGCGGCTGGAGTCGATCAATATCCGCTTCCTGACTCTGGACACGAGCATGAATCCCGACGCGGCGTACAACAGCGTTATGATGGCTAATGAAAAGGTCCGCGGTCTTGGCCTTACCAATCACAGCAAGGTCGGCAGCAAGGTCGGGCTGCTCGCGGCGGCGGCGCTGCCATTGGCGGCGCTCGCTCCTTTCTTCCCGTATCTCGCCATCGCCGGGCTGTGGCTGGCCGGCGGTCTGTCCAAGGAGTGGGCACAGAGCATCCAGCTGAAAGCGGAAAAGGCCCTGCCCGATCGCGAGCGCTACAAGAAGCTGCGCGCTCGTTCGCGGCTGGTCGGCTGGGGCGCCAACGCTTCCTACGTTGCCGGCCTTGGCTATATCCTGAAGCTGCTCGGAGTGTCCGTCTCGGGTGTTACCTCCGTCGTCGGCATCCTGTCGGCAGCGGCCGGCTTCTGGACCAAGGAGATTGCCGACGACCTCGTGGCCGGTCTGATGATCGCCGTTTGGAGACCCTTCGGCAAGGGAGAGGTCGTCCAGATCGGTAAACATCCGCGGGGCATGGTCGAGACCATTACTCCGCGGACCATCCGCCTGCGTCTCGATGACGGCTCGGCGCACTTCGTCCCGTTGGCGGATTTGATGAAGGAAAAAATCCTGATTGGGCTTAAGCCTGTCTCAGTCGCGAACGCTGGCTAGAGCGTTTTGCCTGGGGCGGTTCGGTAGAAATCCATATAATTGCTGTATAAAATGCGTATTGATCGACATCAATAGCCGCTGGCAGGAATATTGCTATTATTTTCGTTATGAAAACGAAAACTATGAATAAAACCAATATGCTTACTAAGCCGATGGACGCCAACGAGGCGGCGGCGAATGTCGCCTACTCTTTGAGTCAAGTCATAGCGATTTATCCGATTACGCCGGCCACCCCTATGGGCGAGTTGTCCGACGCCTGGGCCGCTGCCGGCCGCCCAAACATTTGGGATACCGTGCCTCAGGTTATAGAGATGCAGGCCGAAGGCGGCGCCGCCGGCGCCGTACACGGCTCGCTGACGGCGGGCGCTTCAACAACGACCTTTACGGCGTCGCAGGGCCTTCTCCTCATGATGCCGAACATGTATAAGCTCGCCGGCGAGTTGACGCCCTGCGTCATTCACGTGGCCGCGCGCTCCGTCGCCACTCAGGCGTTGTCTATTTTCGGCGACCACAGCGACGTCATGGCGGCGCGGCAGACCGGCTTCGCCATGCTGTGCTCGAACTCGGTGCAGGAAGCGCACGACTGCGCCATGCTCTCACATGCGGCGACGCTCGAAACGCGGGTGCCCTTTCTGCACTTCTTCGACGGCTTTCGCACCTCGCATGAGATTCAGAAGGTCGCGGTGCTCGGCACGGAAGAGATGAAGGCGATGATCGACCAGAAGGCGCTGCTCGCGTTCCGCAAGCTGGGCCTTGATCCGGAGCGGCCGTCGATGCGGGGTACGGCGCAGAACCCGGACGTCTTCTTCCAGTCGCGCGAGGCGATCAACCCTTTCTATCTCGCTTGCGCCGATACCGTGCAGAAGGTTATGGATCGTTTCGCGGCGCAGACGGGACGCGCCTATAAGCTGTTTGACTACGTCGGAGCGCCCGACGCCGAGCGCGTCATCGTCATGATGGGCTCCGGCTGCGGCGCCGCCGAGGAAGCCGTCGAGCACCTCGTGAAGAAAGGAGAGAAGGTCGGCCTGGTGAAGGTCCGGCTGTACCGGCCCTTCTCCTCCAAGCATTTGGTCGAGGCGCTTCCCGCTGGTGTAAAGCGGGTCGCCGTTCTTGACCGCACCAAGGAGCCGGGCGGCGTCGGCGAGCCGCTCTTCCTCGACGTGGTCGGCGCTTTGGACGATCAGGCGAACGCGGTGTTTAAGAAGTTTAAGGACGGCGCGCCCAAGATCAGCGGCGGGCGCTACGGCCTGTCGTCGAAGGAGTTCTCGCCGGCGATGGTCAAGGGGATCTTCGACGAGCTGTCGAAGGACGCGCCGAAGAAGCACTTCACCGTCGGCATCAACGACGACGTGACCAAGCTGTCGCTTAAGTGGGATCCCGCGTTCAATACTGAGCATAAGGATACCTATCGCGCGCTGTTCTACGGCTTGGGCTCGGACGGGACCGTCGGTGCCAACAAGAACAGCATCAAAATGATCGCCGAAGGGACCAACCTGAACACGCAGGGCTACTTCGTCTACGACTCCAAGAAGTCCGGCTCGAAGACGACCTCGCACCTGCGCTTCGGCCCCCATCCCATAAGCTCGACCTACCTGATTACTCAGGCGAACTTCATCGCCTGCCACCAGGAGCTGTTTCTGAACTCCGTGCCGATGATCGAGCGCGCCGCCCAGGGCGCGACCTTCCTGCTCAACTCCACGGTTCCAGCCGACAAGGTTTGGGACAGCCTGCCGAAGAATGTCCAGCAGGGGCTCATCGAGAAGAAGATGAAGTTCTATGTTGTCGATGCCTATAAAGTCGCGCGCGAAGCCGGTCTAGGCGGTCTCACCAATACCGTCATGCAGACCTGCTTCTTTGAGCTCGTCGATCTCCTCCCGGATGCGATCAAGGCGATCAAGGATGCGATCGAGAAGACCTACGGCAAGAAGAGCAGCGAGGTCGTTAAGAAGAACTTCGCCGCCGTTGATCAGGCGATCGCCAATATGACCGAAGTGAAGGTGCCGGAGAAGGTGACCTCGGAGCTCGTGCCCGAGCCGCCGATCCCCGAGGAGGCCCCGGACTTCGTCAAAAAGGTGACGGGCGAGATCGTCGCCGGCCGCGGCGATCTGCTGCCGGTCAGCGCCTTCCCCGTGGACGGCACCTATCCGACCGGGACGACCAAGTGGGAGAAGCGGAACCTCGCCATGGAGATCCCGATCTGGGATAAGGCGCTCTGCATTCAGTGCAATAAGTGCTCCATGGTATGTCCGCATGCCGCGATCCGGGTCAAGGCGTATCCGAAAGACGCCCTCAAGGGGGCGCCGGAAGGCTATAAGAGCGTCGACTGGCGCGGCAAGGAGTTTCCGCAGGGGACGCAGTATACCGTCCAGGTCGCGCCCGAGGACTGCACGGGCTGCGGCGTCTGCGTCGAAGTATGCCCGGCCAAGAACAAGAAGGAAGAGGGCCGCAAGGCGATCAATATGGAAGAGCAGAAGCCGCATCGGGATCAGGAGGCCGGCTGGTTCAAGTTCTTCCTGGATCGGCCTGAAGCCGACCGCTCGCTGGTCCCGGTCGGAACCGTGAAGGGTTCGCAGCTGCTGCAGCCCTTGTTCGAGTTCTCGGGCGCTTGCGCCGGCTGCGGCGAGACCCCTTACCTCAAGCTGCTGACTCAGCTCTACGGCGACCGACTCGCCGTCGCCAACGCGACGGGCTGCTCCTCGATCTACGGCGGCAACCTGCCGACGACACCATGGGCGGACGGCAAGGACGGACGCGGGCCGGCCTGGTCGAACTCGCTGTTCGAGGATAACGCCGAGTTCGGGTTGGGCTTTCGTCTGGCCTACTCCAACAAAAAGCGTTACGCTGAGGGCTTGATCGAACGCCATAAGGGAGAGCTTCCCGGCGACCTCGCGAAGGGGCTGCTTGAAGCAACGCAGCGCTCCGAGGCCGACATCGTGGCCCAGCGCAAGCGCGTCAAGGAACTCAAGGACAAGCTGAAGAGCAGCAAGGAAGTTTGGGCCCAGGAGCTGGTCTCAGTCTCCGACAGCCTGATCCGCAAGAGCGTCTGGGCCGTGGGCGGCGACGGTTGGGCCTACGATATCGGCTACGGCGGGCTCGATCATGTCATCGCTTCGGGCGAGGACATCAACATCCTCGTCCTAGATACCGAGTGCTACGCCAATACCGGCGGGCAGGCCTCGAAGGCCACGCCGCGCGCGGCGGTCGCCAAGTTCGCCTCGGCCGGTAAGAAGCTGGCGCGCAAGGACCTGACCTGGGCCGCCATGGGATACGGCACCGTTTACGTCGCCCGCGTCGCGATGGGAGCGAACGATACCCAGACCGTTAAAGCCTTTGTCGAGGCCGAGTCCTATCCGGGGCCGTCCTTGATTGTGGCCTACAGCCACTGCATCGAGCACGGCTTCCCGATGTCGCAGGGAATGCAGCAGCAGAAGCTCGCGGTCGACAGCGGCTACTGGCCGCTGTTCCGCTATGACCCCAGGCTCGCGGACGAGGGCAAGAACCCGCTGCAGCTGGATTCGAAGAAGGCGAAGATCCCGCTCATAGACTACGTCTACACCGAGTCGCGCTATAAGCGGCTGACGAAGGACCATCCCGACGAGGCCAAGCGTCTGCTCGAGCTGGCGCAGCAGGATGTCGACAAGCGCTGGAAAATGATCGAGGAACTCGCCCAGAAATAACGAATGGATAAGGTGAAGGTTCTGGTCGTCGGCGGCGGCCCGGGAGGGTACGCCGCCGCCTTTTTGGCGGCGGATCTCGGGCTGGAGACGGTTCTCGTCGATTGCGAGGCGAATCCGGGCGGGGTCTGTCTGTATCGGGGGTGTATCCCATCCAAGGCGCTGCTGCATGCCGCACGCATTATCACCGAAGCCAAAGATGCCGCGGCCATCGGGCTGGCTTTCTCCGCTCCCGCGGTGGATGTCGACAAGCTGCGGTCCTGGAAGGACGGGATCGTGCGCCGGTTGACCGGCGGCCTCGGCATGCTCGCCAAGCAGCGCAAAATCCGGTTGATTCAAGGGCGGGCGAAGTTCATCGACCCTCATACGGTCGAGATCGACGGCCATGGTAAGCTCGGCTTCGAACATGCGATCGTCGCCACCGGCTCGCGGCCGGCTCCGCTCCCGGGCATCCAGCTCGAATCGGAACGCCTGTGGGACTCCAGCGATGCTCTGGCATTGAAGAATATCCCGCAAAGCCTGCTCGTCATTGGCGGCGGTTATATCGGCCTCGAGATGGGAACGCTCTACGCCGCCTTGGGAACCCGGGTCACAACGGTGGAGATGCTTCCTGCGCTGCTGCCGGGGGCGGACAAGGATTTAGTGGATATCCTTTCCCGCCGCGTCAGGAAAAACTTCGAAGCGGTTTTTTTGGCGTCCAAGGTGGCCGCTATTGAGGAGGCACCGGACGGGCTCAAGGTCCTCTTCGAAGGCCGGCCCGAGCAGCTATTCGAAAACGTTCTCGTTGCCGTAGGGCGCAAACCCAACTCCGCAGGCTTGGGGCTCGAGAATACGAAAGTCGGAATCGACGAGCGCGGCTTCATTGTCGCCGACGACCAGGCTCGGACCGCCGAGCCGTCCATTTTCGCGATCGGCGATGTCGCGGGGGAGCCGATGCTGGCGCATAAAGCGTCCCATGAGGGACGCGCCGCCGTGCGCGTGATCGCGGGGGAAGACGTTCGTTTCGCTCCCAAAGCTATCCCGGGCGTGGTCTTTACTGATCCGGAAGCGGCCTGGTGCGGCCTGACTGAAGCGCAGGCGGCGAAGGATGAGCGCAGGATTGAAGTGCTGCGCTTCCCCTGGGCGGCCTCGGGGCGGGCGCTGACCCTCAACCGCACCGACGGGATGACCAAGCTTATTGTTGAGCCCGGCAGCGGAACGGTGCTCGGTGCCGGCATTGTCGGGGCCGGCGCGGGCGATCTTATCGCCGAGGCGGCGCTGGCGGTGGAGGCCGGAATCACGGCCAAAGAATTGGCGCATGTGATTCATGCCCATCCGACAACCTCCGAAACGCTCATGGAAGCGGCCGAAATCCTGAGCGGCACCTGCACCCATATCTATCGTCCTAAACACGCCCAGAGGTAGTTCCATGCGTATCGGTATTGGCCTGAGCCGCGACAAGGACTGCGCGCGCGCGGCGGCGGCGGCGATAGACGAGGCGCTCAAGGCCGTCCCCGAGCCGGACCTGGCCCTGGTCTACGCATCGTACCATCGCGATCATGAGAAGGTCATGGAAGCGATCCGGGCCAAGGTCGATCCGGACGTGCTTCTCGGGGGCTCGTCCTACGCCGAGATAACAACGGCCGGCGTCACCAAGGGCAGCATCGCGGCGCTCCTCCTCTCGTTCGACGGCGCCGCCGTCCGCGTGGCCGACGTTGCAGCGGAACCGGTCCCGTACGAAACGGGAAAGGCCCTGGCCGCGAAGTTCCTGGACTGGCGGCCGCGGGCCGGCAGCTTCCCGCTCGGCCTCATGTCCACGAACTTCGCGACCGGCCGCGAGAACGACCTTCTCAAGGCGCTGCGGGAGCGTCTGGAGAAAGCCCCGGTCTTCGGCGGCATGTCCTGCGGCGACTACGAGGCGGGGAGCATGCATCCCGACTTCTGGAAGAGCTATCAGTACTGCCGGGACGGGCTCAGGGAGAAGTCGGCGCGCCTGGCGCTTCTCGAGCTGCCGGCGGAGGACTACCGCGCCGGCTTCGGCTTCGCGCACGGCTGGCAGCCGGTCGGCCCCGTGGTCGAGCTTACCCGCTGCGAGCACAACAAAGTCTACGCGGTCGGGGGCGTGCCGGTCATCGACTACTACCGGCAGTTCATCAGCCGCGAGGAGAGCGAGGAGTTCTTCGAGCGGGACTTCCAGCGTTACGCCTTCTCGATGCTTCTCGACCAGAATAGCGCGGTCCGCTCGGTGATGAAGGTTCCGGTCGCCGTCGACTTCGAAAAAGGCTGCATCACCTATTTCCCGGCCGAGGACATGCAGGGCCGCAAGGTGCAGATGATCCTCTCCAGCCGCCGCAGCGCGATCAAGGGCGCGCGCGCCGCCGCCGTCCACGCCAAGGAGTCTTTGGACGGCATGGCGCCGGCCCTCGTCCTCATCGTCAGCTGCTGCACGCGCAACGCCATCCTCCACAGTCGCATGGCCAAGGAAGTCGACGCCGTGCGCGAGGTGTTCGGCCGGGACGTCCCCGTATTCGGCTTCTACTCCGCCGGTGAGATCGTGCCGTTCTTGAGCCGCTACGAGGACGTCGTCGATCCAAAGCAGGAGTTTTCCGGCTCGCATTCACACGCCACGACGATCGGAGTTCTGGCTCTCGGGGCGAAGAATCCGGCGCTCGCGGGCGTGCCGGACGCCGGCGAGAACGCCGAGAAGGATGCCGCCTATCTGCGGGGCCTGCTGGAGAAGAGCGAAGAGATCCTCGACAACACCGAGAGCTTCATGGCCAACCTCAGCCGCAAGTCCTACCAGGACAGCGAGCAGATTCAGAAGCAGAACGAGATCATCCACCGCTACACGCCGCACGACGTCTGGAAGCAGATCGGCGATAACGTATCGCGCGGCGACTACGAGCTCCACGACGACGAATTCAACGGCTGCTTTCTGTTTATGGACGTAAAGGGATTTACGTCGTACAGTGAGGAGCATGGTTCAAACGAAGTCGTCTGCGCGCTAAACGAGATTTTCAAGCCCGCTACCGAGGCGATCTATGAGTGCGGCGGCGACGTCGATAAATATATCGGGGACTGCATCTTCGCCGCCTTTCGTGACCTGGACGCGGGAGTGGAGGCGGGGCTCAGGATTCAGCGGCTGTTCGCGGTTCTTAAGGAACAAGGGAACCCCTTTACCGTGCGGGTCGGCATCAACGCGGGGCGAGCGGTGCGGGCCAACGTGGGGGGAACCGAACGGCGGGAGTATACCTTCATCGGCGACGCGGTCAATACGGCGCAGCGGCTGGAGTCGAACTGTACGCCGGGGAAGCTTTTGATCGCCGAAGAGCTCTACCTCAGAGGAAAGGAGAGATTTTCCGCAGCCGAGCGGCGGGAGATCATGGTTAAGGGAAAAAAGAAGCCGGTGGCGGCGTATGAGGTGTCGGCCTAAAGCCCTAAATATTGTAAAATCAAGCATTGCCGAGATAGCTCAACGGTAGAGCAATCGCTTCGTAATCCTTCCTCTAGATCTATCCTCTCTCTCACCGCCCGACGTAGGATCGTTTACTCGACGGAGAGATAGAAAAACGTTGAGTTGGCTCTTGTTACTGCTCTATGGGGGAGTGAGGTCGTTTTGAGCTTAGGAGTGGACACTTTTTGGGCACTTGGGTTAGAATCTTTTCTCGATCAGTTTCTTCTGCCAGTTGGTTATCGCATCTTTGCTGAAGTCTTCTGCTCCAAATAGCGGCAGTATGCGCATAATGAACCTATTAGAGATGCCTTCCCAGGACTCTCGTAGGTCGGTAATGTCGATATCTTCTTTGAGGACTATTTGTGGTTCCTGAGCGATATAGTCTCCTCTGAAGTCGATCCCAGGGTCGAGGCAGACAAGATTTCGGTTTCCGGTTCCGTTGAGTGTTAGGCTCACGTGCACTCCGTCGATAAGAGGCTGTTCTCCGTAATATTGTTTTAAGAAGAGGAAAATTTCCGTAGTCTCCCAAATCAAATAGATGTAGGAGAGAATCCGTCGCCCCTGCTCATCTCTTTTATTTTCTAGATCTTCCCAGAAGATTCTTTTCCATACGAACAGTCCGCTTTGATAAGCGCGATAGCCTTCTATGTAGCGCTCCCAGGTCGTTTTGGACTGGTAGCCCTTTAAAAAATAACTTGAGGTTTCTTTATCGGTGTGGGGGAAGTTCCAGCCCCGGAGACTGACTTCTGACGCGCTTACCAACCGTTTCACGTCTCTCGGGTCCGGCAGTCGCTCAGCTTTGTACCTCGTCGGGTGGGAGAGAACTTCCCAGCCGCCAAAGTGCATAAATTTACTAGCGACCTCTGCATAAAGAAAATCGTCCGCAGCTTTGGTTTCTGCCACATACTTCGCCGCCGATTCTTCTATGGAATCGACAGTTTTGGGCTGTGCGGCCTCGCTCAAGCGTTCGGTAAGATGCTTGGTTGTAATCTCGATTCCTTTTGCTATTTCCCGGATGCTCTTTTTCGCACCGAACTCAGGAACAAAGGTCTTCTCTCGTTTTTTGACAGCCATGAGGAGAGCCTCTCCCAGATCGTTGCAGATACCTAAGACGGCCTTGACCCCGACATCGGCTTCTTCTGCGAGCCTTTCCCAGTGCCGCTTCATGATCCAGTTCGGACGGTTCTCTCCGCCGATTTTCATCGCCAACTTCTTGGAAAGTTCGGGATAAACCACGGTAGACATCAGATCGTAGAATGGCGCGAGACGTATGCCGTCGCGCGTGATTAGTATGGATGCATTTTTTGCATGGGCATCGCAGTTCCCGATAAGGTAATTGAAGACGACCCAGCGGAGAAGATTCCGCTTATCTATGATCGGCTCGGAGCTGCGCTCCTCTAGTAAGGTAAAACATTCTTTTAGTCCAGGGCCTCCGGCAGATTCATATTTTTGATCGTGGTTGTATCCGAGAGCTTGGCAGAAATCCTCCTGATGTAGGCGAATGGGGGATCCAGCGGCCAGCGTGCGATCATAGCGTTCGACTTGAAGCGCTCGAATCTTGCCTCCTCGAATATCAACCTTCGGTACGGGCAAGGCACATTCTCTCGCGAGCATCATGCAGAAGGCCTCATTTTCGACTGTGTCAGTATAATCTGGAATCGTTGGTTTTAAGATATGTGAACTTGAAAATGCGCCCTTTGGCAGGAAGATGGAACCATCCTTTACGTAGACGGGTAATTTGTGTTGCGCTCCGGCCAAAGATAGACGTAGGCCATCTTTGCCTGCAATCAATGCTCTCCGAGGCATTGCCTCGATCATATGGTCGAGAACTTCTTCGGAGAGTTCCTCGTAACTGCCATCTTCCTCGGGGGGGAGTCCGTCGGGCAGGAGGGACAACGCGCCGGCGCACTCTCCTCCCAATTCTTCCAGGAGCTTAAAGTCGTTTGTTGTTGAAACGCCGATATTCTTTGCGATCATGTCCCGAATGTCAGCTTCAGGCAGGAGGTTGGTAAAGAAAGGTTTAGAGACGTCGGTTTCGAATGGTTCCGCTTGAAGTGGCAGCCTGAGTGAAATCGGAAGCGCTTCCGGTGATGAAACCCAATCGGAATCGTACTGAAAGATGAAAGCCCTTTTATCCGTGAGCCACAGGCGACCGACTTTTTGCTGAGCCCAATAAACGTTGAGTAGGTTATTCATTCGTTAGAGTCTTTTTCTTTAGCTGTACAACTAGGCCGAAGGCACGGAGAACCTGCATTGTTTTTCCAAGGTGGATGCTGGACTTTCCGTTCTCTAAATCGGAAAGAAACCGAGTGCCCACCTTGCACATCGAGGCGGCTTCGATTTGAGACAAGCCAGCCGATTTTCTCGTTTGCCGGACTATTGCTCCAATTTCAGCAGGTAGCTTGACAATGATTGCGGATATAGTTTTTTTGGGCCCTGTTTGGTTTCTGTCAGCCATTTCATTCCCGTACGGTATTATTTAACTGTTTTATAAATAAAATGAACTATTTATTCCCGTTCGGTAATATTATATCCAGGAATGGAGAAAAGTCAATGGATATTCCCGAACGGTAATATCTGTTGAGATAGGTGATACTAGTTCAGTCTTGACAAGAAGAATGCAGTACTGCGGTTTAACCTAAATTTCCACGAACTTATCTGACGCTCAACATTCGTAGCCCTGGCAGAAGCCGAGGTCATCATTACGGCATTCGGGAGGGAGTTCAACGACGAACGGCCGCACAGCTCACTCGGCACAACGCCGTCTCTGTTTGCGGCCCGGCATCAATCTGGATTTTGGGGCAGGGTCGGGGGGCTTCGTGATCGCCTGTCGCCATTGGCCCAATTGCCAGGGGAGACGTTGATCGCAGCCGCGTAGCTAGAAGAACTGCCATATTGTACTTAAGAATTATACATGTTATACTAGCTTAAGTAACCACGCCGCCGGACGCCTCACCCAGGAGCAAACCATGACCTTCGGCATCGGTAAGCGCGCGGACGCAGAGATCCGTAAGCTCGACTGCGCCATCGAGCAGGCCCCTTACGGCATACTTATAACCGACCGCAAGGGCGACATCGAGTACGCCAACGCCATGTTCACTAAAATATCCGGCTATACCCTCAAGGAGATCGTCGGCAAGAACCCGCGCATTCTCAAGTCCGGCAGACAGGACGGCGATTTTTATATCGGGCTGTGGGAGACGATTTGCGCCGGCAAGAGCTGGCAAGGGGAACTCCAGAATAAGAGGGAAAACGGTGAACTATATTGGGAACGCATGACCATCTCGCCGGTCAAAGATGTCGCCGGCGCGGTCACGCATTTCGTGGCCATGAAGGAGGATGTCACCAAACTAAAACAAGCCGAGCGCGAACTCGTGCAGGCGGGCGTCTACCTCGACGTCATGGGCGACGCCTTGGTCGCATTAACTCTGGACGCCAAGATAACGAAGGTCAATAGGGCGTTCCGCGACCTCTGGGGCTATACGTCCAAGGAGGTGCGCGGCGTGTCCGCCTGGTCCCTCTTCCCCGAGGCGGAGCGGACCAAGCTCGAAGCGATGATGGCGGAAAACCTGAAGGAACCGGCCGTGAAGAAGCGGCTCGAGAGCGCGGCGCTGAGAAAGGACGGCACTACGATCCCGGTCCTGCTCACCGGCTCGGTGATATCGGATCCGCGCAACGGCCCGACAGGCTATCTCGGGGTGTTTCGCGACATAACCCAGCTCAAGGAGGCTGAGGAGGCGCTGCGGCGCTCGGAGCAGCAGTTCCGTCAAGCGCAAAAGATGGATGCCATCGGCCGGCTGGCCGGCGGCGTCGCCCACGACTTCAACAACATCCTGACGGCGATCCTCGGCAACTGCGCCTTCCTGCTGCAGACGCACGTAAAAGACGTCCAAATGATAGAGGATGTCAATGCGATCAAAGCGGACGCGGAGCGCGCGGCTCAGCTGACGAGGCAGCTCTTAGCTTTCAGCCGCAAGCAGCCGCATCAACCCAAGGTTTTGGACCTCAACGCCGTCATCGGAAATATGGACAAGCTGCTGCGGCGGCTGGTGCGAGAGGATATCGAGCTGATCACATTGCCTCGGATCGGGCTGGGCAGCGTTCTGGCCGATCTCGCCCAGGTCGAGCAGGTGATCATGAATCTTGTGGTCAACGCCCGCGACGCTATGCCGGATGGTGGGAAGTTGAGCGTCGAAACCGCCAACTGCGAGCTCGACGAGGACTATAGCTGCAAACATTTTGAAAGTCGCCCGGGCCCTCACGTCGTGCTCTCGGTCAGCGACAACGGCTGCGGCATGAACGAGGAGACGCTGAGCCAGATATTCGAGCCGTTCTTCACCACCAAGGAGCAAGGCAAGGGCACGGGGCTTGGACTGGCCGCGGTCTACGGCATCGTCAAGCAGAGCGGCGGCAGCATAGAGGTCTATAGCGAGCTGGGGCACGGGACCACGTTTAAGATCTACCTGCCGCGCGTGGACGAAAGCGCGGAAGCGCTCCGGCGGCCGTCGGTGCCGGCGCGTCTGGATCGAGGTACGGAGACGGTCCTGCTCGCAGAGGACAACGACCAGGTGCGGAGAATGGCCGCGCGGGCGCTGCGGGAGCAGGGCTACGATGTCCTGGAGGCGCGCGACGGCATGGAGGTGCTGCAGATCAGCGAGACGCATACGGGATGCATCCATCTTCTGCTGACGGACATCATCATGCCTAAGCTGAAGGGGCCCGAATTAGCCAAGCGTTTGCGTTCATATCGTCCGGGTTTGAAGGTGTTGTTTCTGTCCGGCTACGCCGAAGGTTCCGCGACGCATAACGGCCTGCTCAGCGGCGATATCGAGTTTCTTGCCAAACCATACACCCCGGAAGTCCTGCTGCAGACCGTGCGCCGGATACTAGACAGCTAGAAGATACGAGCGCTTTTCGGCCGCTTAGGCAGCCTTGCCTCGCAGCAGGACTTCGTCCACCGCCGCCCGGAAGCGCTCCAGCGTGAAGGGCTTGGCCAGCACCGGCAGCCTCTCCAGCGGATGTCCAGGAGGGAACTCATGTTTTGTCACGTCCCCTGTAACGAGTAGAACCGCCGGAGCCGGCTTACTTCGCATGGCTGCCGTCGCGACGTGCCGGCCTTCCATGCCGCCCAGATGCAGGTCCGTTACCACTAGATCGTAGCGCGCTTCTTGGAGCCGGCGCAGCGCCTCTCTTCCCGAGCGGGCGATGTCCACCCGGTGCCCCGCGGCCGACAGCATTCGCTCCATAAGCGTCAGCACCGCCTGCTCATCGTCGACTACCAGCACCCGCTGATCTCGGATCGGCGCTGCTTTGCGCCGCGGCTTCTCCCGGGCGGCCAGCTTGTCGGCGACCGGCAGCCGCATGCGAAAGCACGCGCCGCCCAGCGGCGAAGACTCGCACTCCAGCTCGCTGCCGTGCTCACGGATGATCCGCGCGCATATCGCCAGACCTAGGCCCGTGCCCTCATCCCGCGTGGTAAAAAATGGCTCCAGTATCCGTTTTCGGTCGGCCAAAGAAACGCCCGGTCCGGAATCGCAGATCTCCAGCAGCACCTTCCCGCCCTCGTGCCGGGCGCTGATCTTTATCTTCTTCTCCGCCTCTTGGCCGCGCATCGCCTGGCAGGCGTTCTGGACGATATTGAGCAGAACCTGCTCGAGCTGCTGCAGATTGCCGAGCACGCGCGGCAGCCCCTTTTCCAGGTCGGTCTCGACCTGGATGTGCTCCTGTTTTTCCAAACCGTATTTCAGCAGGTGCAGCGTCTCGCGAACCGTTGTGCGCAGCGACAACGCGCTTTTGCGGGCGCGGGATTTGCGCACAAAAAGCAGTAGGTTGTCGACGATCGCCGCGCAGCGCTTGGCGTTGAGGGCGATCTCCTCGAGATCCTGCCGCATGTTGGTCGGGAGGTCCGCGGCGTCCGGCGCCTGCTGGAGCATCTCCGAATAGCCGATGACGTTGGTCAGCGGGTTGTTGAGCTCGTGCGCCACTCCGGAAAGAAGTTGTCCGGTCAAGGACAGCTTTTCGGTCTGGACCAGGTGGGCATGAATGGCCTTTTCCGTCGTCACGTCACGGACGACCAACGACCATTCCTGGGGTTCCGCACCGTCCCCCGAGCCGGACCAGGTAAGACTTAGATCCAGAGCCCGCCCTTCGCTTGTCCGGCCGCGCATCTCATAGTTCATCAGCGGCCCCTTCTCCAAAGCGTGGCGCAGCAGCCGACGGTAGTCGCCCGGAGCGAATAAGCGCTCGATTGTCGCTCCCCGCATCTCTTCTCCCGCATAGCCGAAGATGCGGCGCGCGCCGATGCTCCACACAGCGACCCGTAGGTCCGCGTCAAGCCCGATGATCGCGTCGGCCGAGCTGTCGACGACGCTGCGATAGCGGGCTTCCGACAACCGCAGACCCTCGAACAACTCGAGGTTCTTGAAGGCCAGGCCCGCCGCGCCGCAGAATAATGACAGCGCGCCGACATCCTCCTCCGTGATTTCCTGTCTCGACTCGTACCTGTCGACCATGATCACGCCATAAACCCGATCATCGACCAGAATCGGTACGGCGCAGAAAGCCTCGGCCCGGACTTTCTTGATTATCGGATCGGTACAGCGGGGATCCGCGTCCGCATCCGGAATATTGACGCTCTTGCGCTCGCGCGCTACCCAGGCGAGAATCCGGTTGCTGCCAAGTGGTACGCGCTCATCCCTGATCATTGTATCGCTCAGGCCCATGCTCTGCGTATTCAGCACGCAGCAGCCGCGCAGTTGTCCGCCGCCGTCGGCATCCGTGAGATACAAGGCGCCGCGGTCGAAGCTCAGGCCCTGTGCCGCCGCCTGGAGACAGACGCGGGCGATTTCCTCCCGGCTCAGCCGATGCGCGACCGTGTCGCTCAGGGACTTTAGGGCGCTGAGCTGCCGCAGCCGGGACTCGAGCTCGCCGGTGCGCTCCTCGAGACTCGCGGCCATGGCGTTGAAGCGCTGGGCCAACTCGGCGATCTCGTCGCTGCCGCGGATTGCGACCCGGTGCGCGAGGTCGCCCTCCCCGAAGCGGCGAGACGCCTCGGTGAGATCCTTGATCGGGGCGGTCAACGATCTTACCTGGATGAAGATCAGCAGCATGACGACCAGAGCGCAGGTCAGTGTCACCGATACTGTGAGGTTGCGGATGCGCTTGAGCGGTCCGATGAAATCCTCGAGCAGCGCCGAGGTGCGGACCCGCCATGGGGTGCCGAGGATCGCCTGCGAGCCCGACAGCGTTTCCGGTCCCTGCGAACCAGCGCTTCCGGCCAGCACATTACCGGCGCTGTCGACGAGCGCCGCGGCTCCGTGTTCGCCCGCCTGATGGCTCGCGAGCAGCGCCTCGACCTCTTGCAGGTTGCAGGACATCAAGATCGCGCCGCGGAAGCGTTCACCATCGTCGTAGAGCGGCTTCCCGATATCCCAATGCGGGTAAGCGCCGGCGGCGGCGGGCTGAATTGTCGAGCGGAACTGCCCGCCCATAGGCTGTTCCTTTATCCGCTGGAACAGGTCCGCAGCAGGGGGGGCGAGGACGGAGCCGGCCGTCGAGTCGACCACGATGCGTCCGGAGGCGTCGAAAAACCGCACCGATTCGTACGCGCGGGTACGTCCGCGGAAGGCTAGAAGATAGGCCGCGATGTCCTTGCGGTAGGCCTCGGCCTCTTCGCTCAGGCCGTATTCCTTGTTTTTATAGTAATCCCTGAACAGGGACGATTCAGCCACGGCATCAAGGTCGTTGAGCCGCTGTTTAAAGAAACCCTGCAGTGAGAGTGCGGTGATGGCGGCGAAGCCGTCGACCTGCTTGCGGACGTCGCTCAGGATCTGGGTCCTGGCCGCACGGTAGAGGGGGATAGCGGCGGCGAATATGCCGAAAAGAGCCAACGGGATGACCCAGATAAGCACCCGCTGAGCCAACGATAAAGATGAACGATTGCGCCGCCGGGATTCTTTGACCATCGGCCGACGGACCGACGAAGGCCCGCATCTTAGTGTATCGGGATTAGGCGGCTCCCGCAAGGACTTCCCGGCGGGCGCGGCGCTTCATCTCGGCGAGGATCTTCCATAGCGGGCCGCGAAACCCCTCGCGGTAGAGGTCGACGATGGTGCGGTTGAGCTGCGGCGAGCCGCCGCCGGCGGTACAGTAGACAAAGTCCCGCGCTTGGGCGAAATCCAGGATGCGCCGCGTCGCGTCCGGCGGCAGCTCCTCTGAATAGTAGAAATACGGCTTCAGGAGCGGGGTAGTCGGCGACAGTAGACCGCGTGCGATGAGCTGTTTCTGCACCGGAGTGCCGCGATAAATGCGGATGCCCTCGGCGATGAAGACGGCGGTGGGTCTGATATCGTCGACTACCGCCAGCGTCTCGGCCAGAGTTTCCGCATTTTCGCCGGGCGGGCCGATGAGGAGGTGAAAGCTGAACTCCAGGCCGTGGCGCCGGCACGCTTCCGCGGCGGAATAGATGTCCCGCTGCCGGTAGTTCTTGCCGTAGGACTGCAGAATCTTGTCGGAGCAGGAATCGACGCCGAAATAGACGCCGTCGCTGCCGGCGCGAACCATGCGCGCGGCGAGCTCATCGTCGAAGCGGTACGGCGACGTATAGGCATGCCAGTGGGCGCCCAAATCCCTTTTGCTCAGCTCGTCGCAGACGTCAAGGGCGTGTTTTCTGGGCACGTTGAACACGCTGTCGGAGAAGTGAAAATAGTCGTAGCCCTTGCCTGCCAGGTACTCCATCTCGTCGACCACCCGGACGGGAGCGATGAGGCGGTAGCTGCGGCCCTCGATCAGCGGATAGGTGCAGTAGCTGCAGTGCTGGGCGCAGCCGCGCTTGGTCTGAACGCTCGCGCTGCCGCCGTGCAGGAAATATCGCTCGTAATCCACGAGGTCGAGCGCCTGCAGCGGCAGGTGCCTGAGAAATTCCGCGTCCGCGTTCACCGGTGGATTTTCCTGCAGGCTGCCGTCGTCCCAGCGGAAGACGAGCCCCGGCACGTCGTCGACGGCGCGCCGCGCGGCGAGCCGCTCGACCAGCGCCGCCAGGGCGAGCTCGCCCTCGCCCACGATGCCGTAGTCCGCCCCGGTCAGTTCCAGAATGGAGGCGGGCTCCAGCGAGAATCCGGCGCCGCCGAGAACCATGGGAACATCCGGATAGGCGGCGCGCACGGCGTGGATGAGCGCATCCGCTTCGGGCAGGAAAAAGCGGCTCTGCTGCATCTGCGCGCTGTCGATGTTGCGTATCGAGAAACCAATTAGGTCGGGTCGCGGTCCGCGCCTGAGCCGGCCGACTAGCGCATCTTGCGGAGAGCGCGCATCATCGTCAAGATAGGGGTCATGCAGCTCGACTATATGCCCATGGTCTCGCAGATAGGCCGCCAGGTAGAGCAATCCGATCGGGCTCAGCGGGGGCTTGACAGCATTGGCGTTGATTAAGGCGATGTGCATTATGGGCGCTCCTGGGCGGCGCGCGTTCGACGGCGCCGTATAAGTTTCGCGTCGGGACGCTCGGCGTCCAACGCGGGGGAAAAGACGGACAGCGCCTCGACGCCGCTGGCTTCCGTCCTGAAAGCATGTGCCGTTCCGGCCGGAATCTGCAGGCTGTCGCCGCGTCGCAGGCGGAGCTTGCGGCCGTCAAGTTCAGCCTCGGCTTCGCCCTGGATTACGAAGACGAACTCGGAGGTGCGCTCGTGGACGACGGGGCCTTCCATGCTGTAAGGGGCCAAGGCGCTGTGCAGCACCGAAACAGGAAAACCTGTCTTATCAACGGGCAACGAACGGATCGCGAGGTCGCCGATCATCCGTACTGGCAGCGCAATCCAGTCAACGCGGTGCGGCTTCATTGCGGCACGTCGGCGGCGAAGAGATACGGCATGCCGGTCACATAATGGGGCAGCGTGACGCCGTTGCGCAGCGCATAGGTCTGCCGCCGCTGGTAGGTGAAGACGCTGAGAGCCTGCGCATAGATATAGCGGTCCAACTCCATCGCCTGACGCTGCCGCTCCGCGTTGTCGATGGTGGACGCCATCCGTTCGAGCATGACGTCGAACTTTTCGTCGCGCGCCAGACTGCGCGGCGACTTGGAAAATATGGCGAGCGCCTGAATGAAGTACGAGTGCGCCATGGGGTCAGGGCACTCCCCGATAGCAAGATCGTACTTCGGATCCTTGAAGAACGCGAGGATCTCATGCTCCTTCATAGTCTCAAACTTAAGATCGATACCAACGCGTTGCCAGTCGGCGGCTAGGATTCTAGCTGTCCGCTCGGCGCCTTCTAGCACCATCGCCGTCAGTTTAATGCCGTCCGCATGTCCGGCTTCAGCGAGCAGAGCCGCGGCTTTTCTCGGGTCATAAGGATACGGCTCTAAATCAGGGTTGTGCCCTTCCTCTCCCGGCATGCTCAGCGTCGCGATCGGCGTGCCGTTTCCAAGTAGGTCGTAGCGGATCAGCGCTTTCCGGTCGGTGGCATAATTGAGCGCCTGCCTGATCCTGCGATCAGCGAGCACCCCCTTATCGAACCGCAAACTGATTCCCATGGTCGAATATGCTCGCCCCTTGAGGATGCGGGTTTCCGGATGCCGCTGAACGGCCAGCGTCATGGTGCCGGGAACATCGAATAGGGCGTCGACATTTCCGGCAAACAGCTCCGCGATCTGTTCCTTCGCGGGGATGAAGCGGAACACCAGCTTGTCGACCTTCGGTTCGTTCTCACTCCAATAATCCCTATTCGCTTCCAGCACGATGCGGTCGCCCCGCCGCCATTCCTCAAAGCGAAAAGCGCCGGTGCCCACCGGCGCGATCTCGATTGCCGCTAGCTGCCGGTGCGGGATAATTAGGACGAAACCCGCCAGCCGGTGCAGGAGCAGCCCGTCCGGCTGATGGGTGACGATGTCGACGGTGTGGCCGTCGACCACCTCGGCGCGGGCGATCGTCGCGATCATGCCGAGCGCGGGAAAGCCGGTCCGGGGATCGAGGTAGCGGGCGATGGTCGCCCGGACGCAGTCCGCGTCGAACGGCTCGCCATTATGAAAGCGGACATCGCGGCGCAGGGAAAAGCGCATGCGCAGCGGGTCGATACGCCGCCAAGAAACGGCGAGGGCAGGCTCGATCTTCCCCTGCGGATCGAAGCGCACCAAGCCCTCGTATATCTGCTGCAGGATGGTGTGGTTCTTCTCCGCGAACTGCTTATGCGGATCGAGCGTGGCCGGATCGCTGATGTCGTCGCAAACGACGAGCCGCTTGACCCGGCGCGCGGCAGCGACCGGCTCCTTAGCCGAAACTCCGACCGCGACCAGCAAAGAGCACGCCGCCGCCGTCATTTTCTTGCGATAAGCGCCCATGTGGGGTTTGGCGAGTCAGCGCAGATCTGCTGACGCTTGTTTCTAGCAAATCCGCATTCCTCGATCCATCGCCGGTAATCGGCCAACCGATAGGTACGCCCGGCGCGTGTGCAGACCAGCATGTGGACCGAAAACAAGGCCGAGAAGGCGGGCGCGGTCCCTGTCTCATCGGTCATGAAGTCATGGATGACAAGCCGCCCGCCCGGCTTCAAGGCGTCCCGGCAGCGACTGATCAGCCGTCGATTGGCCTCCTCTCCTTCGTTATGCGTGACATGGGATAATAAGATCAGATCGTAGGCGCCGGGTTCGAGTTCCGCCTCATGATAACTGCCTTCGATTAAACGAAGGCGTTCGCGATACGGAGAATCCACAATCAGCTTCCGGGTTACGCGCAGCGTCTCCGGGAGGTCAAGGATATCGGCCTCAAGTCTGGGATTGCGCTCTAACAGCGCCAGGGAGTACGCCCCGGGACCGCCTCCCAGGTCCAGCATGCGGCCCGGGTTCAGCGGTCCGAGGCAGGCGGCCAACTCGGCGGCCGGAAGCCGCGAGATATCGCGCATCCCCCCGATGTAGTCGCGAATAAAGGCTTTCTCTCCCCGCAGGCGAAAGTCCAGCGTCGTCACCGGCTCGCCGCGCCGCAGCGTCGTCTCCAGGTCCGACCAGGAATCCCACAGGAACTCCTGATACCTGAGGTTGTCGCCGATATAGCCGGGCCGTCCCTTCACCAGCAGGCGTTCGGCAGTCTCGGTATTCTCATACTGCCGTTGCGTCTTTGCCAGCAGGTCCAGGGCCGTGAGCGCGTCCAGAAAGATCTCCGCGGCGCGGGGATGCAGACCGAAGGCTCGGGCGATCTCCTCGCCGCCGGCGCGCTTTCCGGCCAGCCAAGTGAACAGCTCCAGCTTGGCGGCCACCAACAGGAGCTTGGCGCTGCGATATCCAGTCGCCAAGGTCCCTAAGGCGGCAGGACTCGCCGCCGCACTCTCCAGCGCCATCATACCGCAGCCTCCTGCGTCGCGGCGCTCGACTTGCCCATGAACTTGTCCAGCGTCCGGAAGCGGTCGGCCGTCGGCGGGCAGGCCTCGATGTCGACTCGGGCGTCGATGACCGTGGGCCGGCCCGATTTCAGCGCCGAGCGCAGAACGCCCTGCAGCTCGTCGGGCTTCTCCACTACATGCGCCTGCGCGCCCATGGCCCGCGCCATGGCCGCAACGTCCATGGGTTTGGCGAAGCGCGAGGTCACGAACTTGCCGCCGAATTGGATGCGCTCGCCGTGATAGACCATCCCGAGCCCGCCGTTGTTGAGCACCAGCCAGACGACGGGGACGTCGTTTTCCACTGCGGTATGCACCTCGAAGCCGTTCATGGCGAAGGAGGCGTCGCCGACGATGGCGATCACTGGACGTTCGGGAGCGGCGAGCTTGCCGCCGATCGCCGCCGCCACGGCATGGCCCATTGAGGCGAAGCCCATGTTGACGATGAACGAGCCGGGACGCGTCAGCTTCAGATAGTGGATGGCCCAGGCCATGCAGTTGCCGATATCCACGAATAGGATGGCGTCACTCGGCAGCGCCTCCTGCAGGTCGCGCATGAGGCGGGGGGGCTTGAGCGGGAGTGTCGCATCGTCGAGTTTCGCCGGCTCGGTCAGGCGCGGCAGCTGCGACTTGAAACCTCGAATCAATGCCTCCTTGGCGGGGGCCGGCGTACCGGCTTCCGTCCACCGCGCTTCGCGCTCCAGCTGATAGCGGAGCTCCGTCAGCACGGAGCGGGCGTCGCCGACGATGCCGTGCGTGACCGGGTAGTTGCGTCCGATCTGCTCGGGATCGACGTCGATCTGGATGAAGGTGTCGGTAGGAGCCAGCCGCGGGTCCCAAGCGTTGGTCACCTGTTCCCCGAGACCGCTGCCGACAACGAGCAGGACATCTACCTCGTCAGAGTTGAAGTAGCGCTCGGCCTGAGGCGAGCCGGCGAATCCCAGTACGCCCAAGGACAGCAGGTGGTCTTCTGGAAAGCAGGCCTTGCCCTTGGGTGAGGTCGCCACCGGCGCGCACAGCTGCTCCGCGATCCGGCGCAGCTCGGTAAAGGCGCCGGAGAGCGCGACCCCGTGGCCGGCGATGATCGCCGGCCTCTTGGCCCGCAGCAGTGCCTGCGCCGTCTGCCGGACCGCCTGGCGGTCGAAGTTTTGCGCCGTGGAGCGGTAAGAGTCGACCGGACGGATATCGGGAGAGCCCGGACGCTTGGCGAGGTCGGCCGGGATGTTGAGGTGCACCGGACCCGGGCGGCCGCTGAGCGCGCAACGGAGCAGCCCACGGATATTGTCGCCGCAGGCGGTGTTGTTTACCAGCATGACGCTCTTCTTGACCACATCCTTATATAGGCTGACGATATCGATGGCATAGGCGCTGCTCTCCTGGGCCGCGCCCTTGCCGAAGGACCAGGTCGGGACCTGGGCCGTCAGCAGAATGACCGGCACCGAGTCCATCGCCGAGCAGGCGAGCCCTGTCAGGGCGTTGGTCGCGCCTGGGCCGGTGGTGGCGCAGCAGACGCCGAGGCCGCGCCGCACTCGGGCGTAGCCGTCGGCCATGAAGGCGGCGCCTTCTTCGTGCTTGGCGAGGATCGGTCGGATCTTGGACGTGGCGAATATCGCTTCATAAAGCGGCATCAGCGGGCCGCCCGGGATGCCGAAGATGTGGTCGACGCCTTCGTTCTCTAGATAACGCAGCAGAGTCTCGACGACGGTGGGCTGATTGTTTTTCTGGCGATGCATGATAGCCTCGGTTTCGAAATCGTATGTATACTAGGAATACTAGTCTACGTGTTATGTTGGCGCCGTGTCAAACGGCTGGCCTTTAATTGCAATAATTGGTATTCTTACATTGCGCGGATATGGAGAAACGCTTCTATACGACGTTTGAGATTGGGAAGATCTGCGGGGTGTTCCCCAGCACGGTGATCAACTGGATCAAGGAAGGACGCCTCAAGGCCAGCCAGACGCCGGGCGGTCATCGGCGGGTCACGCATGCGGACTTGTCGAGCTTTATGCACGAGTGCGGCTACCCGCCGCTGGATGCGACAATCCTGCGCAAGCGGATCATGATTGTGGACGATGACCCTTCCGTATGCCGTATGCTCAAGAGAGCGTTTGAGGTCAGTAAAGAGACGGTTGATGTCGAAACCGTCTCATCGGGCATCGACGCCTTGGTGACGATCGGCAAGAATCCACCCGACCTCGTGATCCTCGACGTCGTCATGCCGATAATGGACGGGGCCAGCCTCTGCGCCTCTCTTAAGGAAAATCCCGCGACCCGCGGCGTCAAGCTGATCGCCATCACAGGCAAGCGTCTCCTCGCGAAGAAGCAGCGCTTCATCCAGGACAACACCGATGCCTTTATGCGCAAGCCGCTGGATATTCGCAAATTGCTCGCCGTGAGCGCGAGCTTGTTGCGCGTCCCCCTGTCGCGGCGCTGACGTCACATTTCTGAATTAGCCGGCTTGGCGGCCTATTTTTCATGTCGGAAGCTGGCTGTCGCATGCTAGAATCATGTTAGTACGCGATGAAGAAGATATTAATCGTCGATGATTCTGAGCCGACACGGCGCATTATTGAGCGGATCCTTGAAGGCGAGGGCCATGCCACTCAATCCGTCGCCGATGCCGACGCTACTGTAGAGTCGCTTGATCGCCAGAGCTTTCATCTTGTGATGATGGATGTCGATCTCGGCGGTGACGACGGCGTCGCTCTGGCGAAGCGGGTGCTACAGGACTATCCGCAGCAAAGGCTTATCCTGATGTCCGGAGATCCTTCCAACCGATCAAGGGCTGCGGAGGCAAGCCTGCCCTTTATTGACAAGCCCTTTGAGATTCCCGACCTGCTCGCGATAATCAATCAGCAGTAAACTCTTCGCTCCTTAGCATCGTCTGAGTCGGTGGCGTCACCCATTAAACTGGAAGGTTAAGAGATTTCGATAGTATCTATGGCACCGATGTTTGATGGAATCGCATGTGGACACTTTTTGGACACTCGGCTGTTTTTGTGTTGTTTGGCAAATATCGGTGTATCGATTTCTCCTTATGAAATATGCTAAATTGTCCGCGTCGCCGAGATAGCTCAACGGTAGAGCAATCGCTTCGTAAGCGATAGGTTGTGGGTTCGAATCCCATTCTCGGCTTCCTCATTTTTGTGCGCAAGCTGCCGAGGATCAAAGTTCGAATCCCATCCTCGGCCTTCTTCTTTCGCACCGCCGGACTTCACGGAAGTCCGGCTTTCCTTTTCAAGCGTAAAATTCAGCGTTTTTGCTGTTGTTTCGCTTGCAGGCGACCTGCAATCGCGTTATAATGCCAACGGCGCCACGGTATGGGTAAAAAGAAGCGTAAGCGGGAAAAGGAAAAGCAGGAAGCCGTCGTCGAGCAGGAGGAGACCGCCGACGCGGGTTCCTTCAGCAATAAAGCGATTATTTGGTGGCTGCCTTTCCTCTACCTTCTGATCTCCGATTCCTTTTATCTTCGCACTTACGACTCCGCCCAGGTGAAGATCACTCTCGTGCAGATGGGCGGCATCTGTCTTTTGTCGCTGTGGTTCTGCCGACTGCTGGCTGAGGGTAAACGCGCTTTTACCAAGACGGATTTGGTTACGCTGGCGCCGTTTCTAGCCTATTTCGCGTACGGCATATTCTCCTATCTTCACGCGCCCTATCAGTTCTCCTCGCTCGACGCTTTCCTGCGCCGCATATTCTATATGACGGTGCCGCTGATCCTGATCCGCGAGTTCAACCTCAAGGCGTCCGAACGGTTCACCCGTATTCTGATCTGGACTACCTGGATCACGGTCGGCTACGGCTTCCTGCAGTGGTTCGATATCACGTTCTTCCCTCCCGGCGTGGGTATGGGCCCGGACCCCTTCATCTGGCGGCAGGCTTTCGGCAAACGCGTGTTCTCGACCTTCGGCAATCCGAACTTCTTCGCCGACTTCCTGGTGATCATGTTCCCGATCCTGGTTTGCCAGTACGCCAAGACCAAGGATTTGAAGCTGGTGCCGCTTATCGGCCTGCTGTTATGGGATCTTATCGCGACTGAGACCAAGGGCGCATGGGTCGGCATGGTGATATCTGCGTCCCTGCTGAGCGGGACCTATATCTATTTCTTCAACCGGGATATCCTGCGCCGCTACGCGCTGCACCTCGCGGGAGCGTTTCTGATCGCGGTCGCGGTCGTCGGCGGCGGTATCGTTCACAAGCTTAATAATTCCAGCTGGACCTCGGTAAACTTTCGCTTGTTCACCTGGGAAGCGACTTGGGAGATGGTTATGACCCAGCCCCTTATCGGTACGGGGATCGGGTCGTTTTGGGTCATCTATCCGGCGTTCCGGCGTCCGCCGATCTTCCATATCGAAGGCAAGCACAATACCGAGACCGACCACTCCGAGAACGAATGGCTGGAAGTCCTCTACGATGAAGGGATTCTCGGCTTCGGGATCTTCGTGTGGCTGATCTTTACCGCCTGTTTTATCGCCTACCGCTGTCTCGGCCAACTGACGGGGAGCCTGAAAAAAGGGCAGCGGGCGCCCCCGCGGGCATGGGACATCCTGGGCTATCTGATCGCTTTCCAGGGCATGCTCGCGCATAATCTCTTCGACGTGAGTATGCGCTTTGTTTCTTCCGGCATCTACCTGGGCCTGCTTTCGGGCATGGTGGTGAACCTCTGCCGCGGCCAATCGCTGGCCGAACTGCACCAGCAGCAGCCGGATGAGGCGGAGCCGGAAGGAAGCGTCTGGGATTCGATATCATCCTTCCTCATCTGGCCGGCGCGGCTGGCCGCCTGGGCGGGGATTGCGTATCTCCTCTTTGTTTTCATCGCATATACCGGAACTGGAGATACAATCGAGTTCGCCTCAAGCAAGGGCTTCCAGTGGTTCGAGCCGCGCATGAGCTTCCATGCGCTGCAGGGCGAGTTTCACCGCATGCGCTTGGGCGGCGAGAAGCTGCAGTGGGCGATCGCCTGGGCGGCATTTCTGTTCTGCGTCCTTTCGCAGGGCTATATCTTCGCGCGGGTGACGTATTTGGCGAAGAATGCCCTCATCCCGATAGTGATCGTCCTCATGATCTTTCCGCTGCGTCTGACTTGGGGCTTCTTCCGCGCCGACGTGCATCACAATATCGCTATCTTCTTCTCCAAGCAGAAGGACTGGGAGAAGGCCCTGGAAAACTATCTCATCGTCGGCAAGCTGAACCCGGCCTTCGTCATGTCTTTTTACTTCAAAGGCAACGTCTTCAATGACCGCTTTGACATGACGAAAAAATACGTCGAACGGTGGGGCGACACGGATAATCGTGCGCGCGACGATTATGACCGCGCGCTCGACGCGTATGACGAGGTGCGCTCCAAGGCACCCAACTACGTACAGATGCACCATCAGGTCGGCGTCCTGCACCTCAAGCGTGGGCAGTGGGAGCGCAGCCAGGCGCAGCAGTCGCGTGATCAGGCCAAAGCGCTGCAGGGGCAGGGAAAGACGGCGGACGCGCAAGCCCTTCTCGCCAAGGCCGCCGGCCACGCGAAGGACGCCGAAGTCTATCTGGACAAGGCGCTGGAACGCATGCAGCTCTACCGGGCGCACGATCCCGTATTCGCCCCGAACTATTTCCGCATGGGACAGATATATATGATGCGCCAGCAGTACGACAAGGCGGTCGAGACGTACCAGGCGCTCATCGAGGCCGATCAGTGCCGCGTGGTAAAGCCGCTCTCCGACAAAAAGCTGCTGCGCGACAGCATTTTGAAGTACCAGTGGTACTTCGAGGTCGACGAGGGCGGCGGCAAGAGGTGGAAGCATGAACACCGCGATACGGATGCCTACACGCATTTGGGCAACGCTTTGTATCTGCAGGATCGTCTGCGCGAATCGGTGGCGGTTTATCAGAAGGCGCTGAATATGCAGCCCGACAACGAGCATGCGCGAAACAACCTGAGAGTCGTGCTGCAAAAAGCCCGGAAGCTGGGCCGTCTCAAGATCAACGGACCTAATCAGTTCGAGATAACGCCCGCCAAGTGATCGGTTCCGCGCACCATCTCCTCGCAGCTCTCCACTTTATCTGCCCGCTGATCTTCTTTACGAATCTGACCCGTAACCCTTATATTTCGCAGATCGCCATTCTTAATATCGGCCTGCTGGCTGCCGCGGCGTGGGCGCTGTGGCAGCAGTCGGATCGGGGGCAATGGCGCTTTCCGCGGACCCGCCTCGATCTGCCCATCGCGGCCTGGGTGGCGGTCTGTGCGCTCAGCTGGCTCTATGCCTACTTCGGGCACCGGCCTTTTTACCGGGATGCCATGCGTGCCGAGGGCCTGCGCGTTTTCCTCTTCATGCTCACCAACGCGGTATTGGTTTTTTATTTGGCAGCGGCGGCGGCTGAGGACTGCGTCGAGCGTCCGAGCATCCCGGTCGGCCGGTGGGCGATCTTCGTCGTCGTTTGGGGCGGGCTGTGGACGTTTATGCCGCAGCTGCGTTCGGCGCCCGGACCGATGAATGCGATATGGGCCAACGCTTTTGATCCCTACGGCGTGCTGCTGTGGGTCGGCGGACTCGCGGGCATCATCTGGCTCGCACGTTCCGGCACCGTGCATGCCGTATGGCATGTCGCGCTGGCGGTCGGTTTTCTCGCCGCGGTCTATGGGATCGCGCAGTATTTTGGGATGGAGTTCTTATGGCCGAAGGTGCTTAATCCTTACGGCGGCCGCTCGGTGTCCACGTTTGGTAATCCGAACTTCATGTCGTCCTACCTGGTGATGCTGCTGCCGCTTTCCGTCGTGTACTATCTGCAGGCGGACCGCCGCTCGCATCGCGTCATGTATGCGGCCGTGCTCGTCGCCCTGGAGGCGGGCCTGCTCTGCAGCCTAACCCGCTCCTCGTGGGCCGGCGCTCTGGCGGCGCTCGCGCCCCTGCTGCTTTCTCAACGCCTGCGTCGTCTCGCCCGAAAAAACCTGGAGTTCCACGGCCTGGTGGCGACGGCGATGTTCCTCATCGCCGTGTTTTGGCCGTCGAGCACTATCGGCGGCTATACCTCCAGCATGGTCGGCCGTATCGGCGAAATGAAGCAGATATTCCAGGAGGGCTACCAGTACAGCCCCTGGTTCCAGCGCTGGCTGATCTGGATGTGCGGCTGGACGATGGGCGCGGAGAATCCCATTCTGGGGAAAGGCTGGGGGCTCTTCGAACTGTTCTATCCGTTTTATCAAGGCCACTTTCTGGATCATTTCGATTTCTACCGCATCATGCGCACGCATGCCAATAACGCCCATAATGAAGTCGTCGAAGTTTGGGCGCAAACGGGCATCGCCGGTGTCGGGATTCTGTTTTGGCTCTGGACGGTATTTTTTCGTGGTCTATGGGCGGATGCCCGTCCCCGCTGTTCCGCCGCCGCAAGTGCGGAGCCGGAGCCGATAAAGACGGTCAAGAAAAAGAAGCAAAATAAGACGGTGAAGGAGCCGCCGGATAATGAGCGCATCTGGCTGCTGGCCGGCGGGGCGGGCGTATGCGGCATGCTCGTTGATAACCTGCTCAATGTCTCGCTGCATTTTGCGGTGCCCGCCTTTCTCTTCTGGTGGCAGGCGGGTACGGTGTGCGGCCACCTTTCCGCGCGTCAGGGCAGCTGGCGTTCGCTGCGCTTCCCCAATCGCGCGGCGGCGCTCGCCGCCGCCGCCGTCATCGTCTTCGGCGCGGTGGTCGGCGGGTGGTACTGGGTCGGGTTTTGGAAGCGTGAAGTCCACTACTTTATGGGCTTTAAGCATATGCGGCGCCAGAACTACGCCGACGCGATCCGTGACCTGAGCACGGCGTACCGCTGGAACCGCTTCGACGTCAACAATAACTATGAGCTGGGCAACGCCTACGCCCGCTCCGAGCAGCCCGATAAGGCCTTATGGGCGTACGACGAAGCGCTGAAGGCTAATGCCGGGTACGATGAAATATATTTCAACCGGGCGACGGTCATCGCCGGTCTCGGACGCCCGCAAGAGGCGCTGGGCAACTACCTGATTTCGTGGGCGATTAATCCTCTATCGGAGCAGTTGTACATGAGCCTCAGCCGCTTCTATTTCAGTGATCCAAGCAAGTATCGTCGCGAAGCGGTCGCTTTGCTGGAGCGGGGGACGCACTTTTTCCCGGACGATGTGAACTTCCTCAATAATTTGGGATACCTGTACAACCTGGGCAAGGAGTACGAGAAGGCGGACAAGATTTATCAGGACTTGCTGCGTAAGCAGCCGACCATGGCCGTGGCGGAGAAGAACCTGCGCGTATCATTGCGGCATTCGGGCAAGCCGCCGCCGGAGATACTCAAGCAGGTCGATGAGTACCGGGAACTGGAGACGGACCTCCGCGCCAAACGCTTCGGGCCGGATGTCCTCGCCCGCGCGCGCCGGGTTTCCGAATGGTTCCCTGATTTTATGCCGGCGCAGCTCTATCGCGGCAATCTCGAACTGATGAACGGCCGCTTCGGCGAAGCGGAAACGGTGCTCCGGGAGCTGGTGCAGAAGGACCCGCGCAATATCGCCGCGCAGATGAATTTGGGTTTCGCGCTGAAGCAGCAGAACAAGCGGCGTGAAGCGACCGATGTTTTCCGCGCGATACTGGCGCAGGACCCGGGCAATAGCAGGGCCCGTGCCGAGCTCGATGCGCTGTCGCGATAGCGCGGGGGTCGGCGTAAATGACGCCGGACTTGACAATGTATTTGACGCCGTTATACTCACGGAGTAGGTATTTTTCTGTAGATTTATGGCAGTAGAACTCTGTACGCTCTAAGGTACACATATGGCAGTTAAAATGGAGCTGGGCGAGATCCTGATTAAAAGCGGGGTCCTGAGTGCCGAGCAGCTGCAGCAGTCGCATACTGCGGCGACACAGCGCAATATGCCGTTGGATATCGCGATTCAGAAGCTCGGCTTCGCGACGGAAGAGGCCATCGCGATGGCCGTCTCCAAGCTGTCGGGCGTGCCCTATGCCTCCAAGGAGAACAAGATCCTGCTGCCGGAGAAGGATCAGGGACTCGAGAATGTGATCAAGGAGGATTTCGCGCGGGAGCACCTCGTTATCCCGCTGTTCCTCGAAGACGGCACCATGGCGGTGTCGATGGCGGATCCCAACAACATGATGATCCTCGAGAACCTTCGCCTGATGACGGGGCAGGAGGTCCAGCCGTTCATCTCGACCAAGACCCAGATCATCAAGGCGATCGACGCGTTTTACGGCGGCTCGCAGAGCGCGATCGACAAGGCGATGGCTCAAGGGGGGGATGAGGAGGATATGGAGGTCCTCCAGGACGATAAGGTCGACCTCGACGCGATGGTCCTGGCCGGCAAGGGCGAGCAGGTCGTTCAGGTCGTCAACGCCATCCTCAAGCAGGCGATCAACGAGAAATGTTCGGACATCCATCTCGAAGCCTATGACGAGAAAATAAGCCTGCGCTTTCGCATCAACGGAACGCTCTACCCGCGGCAAGCTCCGTCGAAGTCCGCTTTCAACGCGGTCGTCAGCCGCATCAAGATCATCGCCAAGCTCGATATCGCCGAGCGGAGGCTCCCGCAAGACGGCGCGTTCTCGATGAAGATCCAGAACCGCGCCGTCGACATGCGCGTTTCAATCTGCCCGACGGTCTTCGGCGAGAAGGTCGTCATGCGTATCCTCGATAAAGGTTCCACGAGCCTGGATCTCGATATGTTGGGGTTCCAGCCGCGCCAGAAGGAGGATGTCCTGCGGGCGGCTGAATCGCCCCACGGGCTCATATTCATGACGGGACCCACCGGGTCCGGTAAGACGACGACGCTGTATACCATCCTCAATACCGTCAACACTCCGGAAATGAATTTCATGACGATCGAGGATCCCGTCGAATTCAAACTCGAAGGCATCAATCAGGTGATGGTCAAGAAGGATATCGGGCTGACCTTCGCTTCGGCCCTGCGGTCCTTCCTGCGGCAGGACCCCGACGTCATCCTGGTCGGCGAGGTGCGCGACAACGAGACGGCGGAGATATGCCTGAAGGCGGCACTGACCGGCCACCTCGTCATCTCGACGCTGCATACCAACAGCGCGCTGGAAGCCGTCGTCCGGCTCGCGGACATGGGGGTCGAGCCTTTCATGCTGGCCTCGGCGCTGCGCATGCTGGCCGCTCAGCGCCTGGTCCGCTTCCTGTGCAAGGACTGCAAAAAGGCGGTCAAGCCCAGCCCCGAGGATCTTAAAGCCTGCATGGAAGAAACCAACATGAACCCTAAGCCGGACCCCAATACCCTGGTCTTCTATGAAGCGGTGGGCTGCGACAAGTGCCACGACACCGGCTATACCGGGCGGCGGGCGATCTATGAGGTCTACTACATCACCAAGAACCTCCGTCGCGCCATCGCGTCGAAGCACGACGACTTGGAGCATCTATACAAAGTCGCGCAAGAGGACGGGATGTTCCGGATGCGCCGCAGCGGTTGGTCCAAAGTGATCGAGGGAACCACGACGGTACAGGAACTCTATGATGCTACCGTCGGAGATTGAGCCGCGGGGTAATTGATGGGCAAGTTCATCTACACGGTCCAGGACAGCAAGGGAGAGACGTCGTCCGGCAGCGTCGACGCCGCCGATGAGAATGAGGCGATTAATTCTCTGCAGGGGAAGGGATTCTTCATTCTTTCCATCCAGGCTGAAAAAGCCGGCTCCGGCGGCTCGGGAAAGCTGCTGTCGGGCGGCGGCGGCGTTCCCGGCACGGACTTGGTGTTCTTCGGCGAGCAGCTCTCAACGCTGCTCAACGGCGGCGTGCCGCTCGTGCGGGCGCTGTCGCTGCTCGGCGAGCACGCGCAAAATCCCAATATGGGCGCGGCCCTTAATCAGATCACCAAGGACGTCGCGGCGGGAACGTCCTTGCATAAGTCGCTCGAGCGGCATCCGAAGGTCTTCGACAACCTATGGATTTCTCTGGTCCAGGCCGGCGAGATGGGCGGTCAGCTTCCCAAGGCCCTCAAGCAGGTCGGCACGTACATCGCTTCGCAGGAGGCGCTCAAGGCCAAGGTCATAACCGCGCTGGCGTATCCAGGAGTTCTGTTTTGCATCTCGATGGGCGTGCTGGCCTTCTTCATCATTAAGATCGTCCCGACTTTCGCCGAAATTTTCAAGAGTTTCGACCTCGAACTGCCTTTGATCACCCAGATCGTGATCACTTTCTCGAACCTTCTTGTAAACCATCTCCTGGCCTTGATCGTGACCTTGGCCGGCTTATTTTTCATGCTCAAGGGATACCTCGCCACGGAGGCCGGACAGTACGGGAAAGCCCGGTTTTTGTTCGGCATTCCGTTTTTCGGGCCCTTCATGAAAAATATCCAGGTCGAGCGTCTGTTGACGACGATGACTACGCTTATTGAGAGCGGCGTCAGCATCCTCAATGCGATCACGGTGCTGGAAGGTGTTTTTCAGACCAATAGGATATTTCTGGACGCACTCAAGAAGGTTAAGCAGGATGTTTCCGGCGGTAAATCGATCTCCAACTCCTTCAAGCGTACGGCAGTCTTTCCTCCCCTGGTTACCGAGATGATGTTTATGGGTGAGGAGTCCGGTAAACTCCCGGATATCCTGGTGACTCTTTCGGCGTTTTATCGTGAGCAAGTTGACCAGTTTATTCGGCGCTTCACCTCGATTATCGACCCGATTATGATCGTGTTCATCGGCGCGGTGACCGGCTTGATCGTGCTCTCAATCTTTATGCCGATTTTCCAGCTGTCGCAGATTGGCGGATAATTCTGTATATTTTGTCTGGAGAATTTTAAGAGAATTGAGTATACTAGGATCGACTAGGGCGCCAGGAGTGTCGCGCTGACTTATTCGGGGGGACTATGAACGTATCGCAGAATGGGCAGTTGCCGCGAGGGGAAAAAGGTTTTACCCTGATCGAGCTTCTCGTCGTCGTGCTGATCATCGGTATTTTGGCGTCCATCGCCATTCCGCAATACTTTAAGGTCGTCGAAAAGGGCAAACTCGTCGACGGACAAAGTTGGATCGGCCACTTCAAGGAATCCAACGAGCGGTACAGCAACCAGTTCGGCGGTTATGTTACCGATGAGAACGATTTCAAAAGTCTGGATATCGAGTTCGCCGGCGGCAAGGCCCAGAACTACGGCATGCAGTATTTCTCAGTGGACAGCATCGGCGCGGGTACGGCTGCATGCTCAGACGGTTCTGTAGGCTTTAAAATCGTGCTGAAGCGCTATGAGGGGAAATCGAAGGCCCCGAAGCGTTATGGGCAGTACAACGTGAGCTATGACAGCTGCGAAGCCGCGTTCAAGTTTACCAACTGCGCGGTCGCATCGGCCTGCTCGGACTTCCAGTAAGCTTCCGACGTTCGCATTTGCACAACGCCCGCACCCCGCCTACGCCGGCGCGGTGCGGGCGTCGCGCTTGCGGCGGCAGCGGACCTTCCTATTATAAGCCGCATGGTGTAACAATTTGTTAACAATCACGAAATGATTCAACAATTCCCGTGAGTTAAACATAGCGTAGGGTGAATCGAATTGGCTCACCGCGGGCAGCGGTACCTAATATATTCGATAGCCGGACGCGTCAATGCCGTTATCGGCAGTCGGCGCTTTTCGGTCTCCTGCTGTTTGCCGTGCCGTTGGGTGTACATGCCCAGCGCGCCAGGCATGAGGTCGGCCTGAGCAAAAACATGAGCGTTGCGATCCAATATTACGAAAAGGGCGAAGATCTGGAGGCGATGGATCATTTCATGCAGATACTGGTACGCGGTAATCCCCAAGAGCGGCCGATGGCCAACCAGTATTTAAACCTGATCTCCGAGCGGATGGCGCTGGGGGGGAAGTTCGACAAGAAGCCGCCGCCAGCGGTGACCGTGGTCGAGGAGCGGGAGGCCGGGCCGGCCGAGATCGAGGAAGTCGGTGGGGGCGAGCGGGAGACTCCGCCGTCGAGCGTGTCCAAGGATACTGTGGTTATCGAGTCCATTGAGCCGAGGAAGACGCCCCCATCGCGGGAGTCCCAACAGCGGCGCAAGACGCAGCTGACGAAGAAGGATCGCGCGTTGATGAAGCAGGAGATCGAATCGAAGCTGAAAAACAGAGTGCGCGTCCTGCTCAGCAAGCTCCGGCGCTTTGAGGATATTCGGGTACTTATGGCTAATTCCAGCCGGCCGCGCGCCGTGGGCATTCCCACCGAGCTGCTGTTCTCCCAAGGGACGCAATTTAAGAAGGATTCCATAATGATTTTGGATGCGCTTACCCATCTCGTGTTCAGTCTCGGCGCGACCCAGGTCGTTATTCTGCCTGAAAACTCGATTTTGGATGACTCCAAGATTATCGACCTGCGGCGGACTATGGGCGTCAGTTCGCATCTGATCAAAGAAGGGATAGCCCCGGCGCGCATACGTGTGAACCTGCTCAGCTCACAGGTGAATATCCCTCGCGGGATTAATGATTTTCGCGGTATCCTGCTGCTGTTTGTGTATAACCAGCCGCTGACGCTGACCGCGGACGGCGCCGTTGGGACTGAGTCGGGACCGCCGATTTCCATCGGCGTTTCACCGGGAGAGCTGGACCCCGATAAGGAGGAGGGCTCCATCATCGAGTTCTCGGTCATGGAGCCGCCCGTAGGGCTGCGTTCCTGGCGGTTTCAACTCTTGGGCTCAGACGGATCCTCCGACAAGATGATCCCGCTGCAGGAGGTCAAGGGCGCCGGACCGGTCTTCCATCAGATCTTCTGGAACGGTCGTGCTAAGTACTTCGGCGAGAAGCTGGCCGGCGGCCGTTACGAGTGTCTGCTGACGGCGACGGATCAGCAGGGACGTACGCGCAAGCGCTACGCGTGGATCAAGGTCCAGGGGCCGGAAGCTCCCAGGCCGGAGGTCAAAACGGCCAAAGCGGAAAAACAAGCCGATGAGACGGAGGAAAACCGCGAGGCGCCGCCCGCCGAACTGCCGCCCGATGAGGACGCCGCTGCCGGCAGGCCGAAAGCCGTTACCGTCGATCCGCGCCAGGAGGGTAAAGCTAAGGAGCGCCGGCTAAAGCGTCGGAGCGACCGCCGGGCACGGCGGCGTGCGGCGCAGGATAAGAAGGGCTTGAAAGCCAAGACCATCGAGACGGCTAAGAAGCCCGCAGAAAAAGAGACAAGCAGCCCGCCGCGGGCAGGAGCGGTCAACTACCAGGTGCTTTTCGTTAAAAACACGGCGAGCCTCACTCCGGACGGCGAGAATATCCTGAGCCGCGTGTCGGATACGATGCACTATTATCCTCTCGACAATATCAACCTAGTTGGCTACGCTTATACCGGAGAGCGGAATTCGCAAAGTCTGGCCTCGCAGCGCGCGGACGCCGTGTCGCGGCTGCTCATCGAGCGCTACGGAATGAAGCGGGATCGTATCCAGGTGCAGACCAAGATTCTGGAAAGCGAGTCGCATAAAGTTGAGATATATATCGTCTCCGGGGGGAGCTAGCGCAGCATGAATATCGACGAGCAGATTGAACAGCTATCGTTCGGGCGATCGCTCCCCCGCATGAGTTCCTGCCTGGGGATGTTTCTCAGCCCGACGGCTATTTTTTTGGCGGAAGTCTCGCTGACGGGTGCCAAGCCCAAGGTCCTCCATTTGGTGCGGCTTCCGATCCCCGGAGCGGACGACTCGCAGATGACCAAGGGTATCGGCTCGCTGAATACGGAGTTCCTGGCTGATCAGGAAAAACTGCAGGCCCTGCTCAAGAAGGCTATAACCGATGTGAAGTGGGGCTCGAAGTTCTTGATGGTGTCGCTCTCGCACCATTTCGGCATACTCCGCTACTTCGCGATGCCCGCCATTGACCGGCGGTTCTGGAAAACAGCGGTGCCGGCAGAGGCGAAAAAATACGTGCCGATTCCGTTCGCCACCCTGTCGCATGATTTTCTCGTGCATGATCTGGAACCGGGTGCTGACCGTCGGCCGCGTATGGGCGCGCTGTTCAGCGTGACACAGAAGCAAAATCTGGAGAACCTTAAGGTGCTGACCGAGGCGGTCGGTCTGCAGCTCGTAGGTGTCGAGCTGGCGCCGTGTTCGGTAGAGAGATTATGGGACCGCCTCGACATCGCTGCGGCAGGCTCCCCGTACGCTCAGGTGCATTTCGACGGCGGTCATATCCGCATCCTGATATCCGACCAGGGGCTGCCGATCTTCTTCCGGGAGATTTTCCTGCCGCAGGACGCTACGGTTATGGACCGGCGCAAGGTGGACCTGGCGGGCTGCATCAATTTTACCAAGAAGCAGATCGGTTCTCAGCCGCCCGAAAAGGTCAGGCTTAGCGGCAGAATCGGAGATATGGGCGCCTGGCTGCAGGCATTCTCCCAGGATCTGAGCCGGAAGGTGGAGTATCAGGATACGGACAAGGAGCTGGGGCTTAAAGGCGGACAATGGGGCGCCTATGCCGCCGTCGGGACTGCCGTGAGGCACCTTGGGACGACGCCCCTGACGCTGGATCTAAGCGCGTCCGGCAAGATCAGCGATGAGGATCGCCAAGCCGCCAAGACGATCCTCCTGCTCTCCGCTATGGTCGCGGCTGTTTTCCTTGTTATTGGTTCGTTTCGCTTTATGATGTACGCGGTTAAGGCCCGCGAATTCAACGCGATGAAAAGTCAGGGGGCCATATTGCAGGAGTTCGAAGGCAAAACCGCCAACGACATCCAGTATCTGATGAGCAATATGAAGAAGGGGGCGCAGGAGTTCGGCTCCCTGACCGCGACCCGGCTGCCTTTGACCAATATCGCGGAGAAAATAGCGGAGCTGATACCCGAGGCGGCCTGGATTTCAGATTTTAACTACACCAATCCCGTATCCATGGGAGGCGCGGGCGGAAAAAATACGGTTCAGCCCCGCACTCTGAACCTGACGGGTAACGTTATCGAGCACAGCGTGTCCATGGAGCAGGATATCGCCTACAGTTTCGCCAAAAGGCTGCAGGAAGACAAGGATTTTTCCAAGGCCTTCCAATCAATCTCCATCGAAGTGTCGCGGCCGCAGCTCAGTGAGGCTCCCAATAAATCCAAAGCCGTACGCAACGAGGAGCAAAATATCAAGAACCAGCTTAAACGGGCATCGAGATTCACCATTGAATGCTTGAGCATGAAAAGGAAATAACGGGCGGGTATGGGTATCAAGAACTTGCAGTTTAATAAAGACGCGGTGCTGCGCAACCTCAGCCGGGTTAAGTCGGAGCTGCAGTCTTTGCAGATGGTCCTGAAGCTCAAGGGCGCCAAATATCTGCAGCGGCCGTTGGCGATTGGCGCCGTATTGGTGTTCGCAAGCTATTTCTACTTTTTTCAAAAATCGGCGACCATGCTTAACGCTATGACGCTGCAGGTGGATGCCGCGGCTGCGACCGCCACGTTCGCCGATGAATATAAAGGGCTGAAGGCCCAGATCGAGGGCATCAATGCCAAGCTGCCGCGTTCGAAGAACCCTCAGGAGTGGCTTCTGAACTCCATCCGCAAGACTCTGCGTGAGGAGGGGATCGTCGCTTTGTCGACCTCCAAGTCCAAGGAGGAGGATAAGAAGGGTTATCGCTTCATCACGATCACGGTGGAGCTGCAGGCGAGCTTCCCGCAGCTCGCCTCATGGGTTTCGCGCCTGGAGCGGAACCCGAAGCTGCTGTACATCAAGGCGTTATCTATGCGCAAGGATACGGATAATATCGGGCAGAACGCGGTGACCGTTGAGGTTATGACGGTGATCAAAGGTAAGGGGTAATGAAATCTTCGATGGGTTGGCTGCTGTTGCTCGTCGCGCTGGCCGTTCCGGCGGTCTTCTTTTACAACTGGTGGACCAAGATGCAAAAGCCGTCGGCTATGGAGGCCAACGGCGGCAAGGCGGAAGGGATGTTTGGAAGCGCGCGCAGCGGCGCCCCGGCCAACCCCATTCGCCGCAAAACGGCGCAGCCGCCTCCCGGGCAGGCTGCGAAGTCCGGCGGGGTAGCGTCCAGCAGCCCGACAACGAGCGGGGCCGGGATGGCGCCCGGCGTCAACGCGGAGGCTGGGAGCGGGCAGCCCGCTCCTGTCGCGCCCGCGGTGCCGGCATCCGAGACCGGTGCGCCGATGCAGCGCAAAAAAGCGACGCCGCCGAGCGGGGGTGTTCGGGGGAAGGTGTTGGAGTATAATCCGAATACCAATCGGGATCCGACCTTGTCGATCCTGGACATCAAGATGATAAAGATTTTGGAGGAGCAGCGTATGGAGGCGCTGAGGCCGCCGCCGCCGCCGCCCGAAAAAAAAGTGGCGCGTCAGCCGCCGCCGCCGCCGCGGCCGACAGCCCCGCCCGTATGGAAGCAGATCAACGTCCAGGGCATTATATCGACGCCCAATGGGCGCGCGGCGATCGTCAACGATGAGGTCCGCTATTTGGGGGATTCGGTCCTGAATGCGGAGATCAAGAAGATTACGGGGAGCACGGTGATTTTTAGGTATAAAGGCCAAACTTTTTACAAGAGAGTTCAGTAGCGGACACAGGGGTGCGCAGGCACCCATGGAGGGCGTACCATGATGACAACAAAGAGCTGCCTGGAACAGAAACCTAAGACTTTAATCGCGCTTTGGGCCTTGATTTGGGGCCTGCAGTTGACGGTCGGGGTAATCCCGGCATGGGCGCAGCGACGGCGGTCCGAGCCCGAGGCCACGCCGTCGTTCTCAGGCGAGTCCGCCGGTGGGCCCGGTTCCGGCGGCGGGCCGGTCGAAGCGGGAGGTCCTCCCGGCGGCGGCGGTCCCTTCGGCGTCCCCAACGAGGAAGAGAGTGAGTCCGGCGAAGGCATGCCGCCTCAACAGGAGCAGCAGGAGCAGCGCGTACAGATCGGCGCCGAGCAAGCTCCTCCTCCGCGTCCTGCGGCGCCCACTAATCCACTGGATACCCGGATCGTCGTGCGGGTAAAGAACGCTCCGCTGTCGACCTTTTTGGATACTATCTCGGCGCAGGCGAAGGTCAACTTCATCATTACCGAGGGGTTGGAGGAGAAGCGGGTCACCGCCTTCCTGCAGAATGTCAGCGTCCGCGAAGCGCTGCAGATATTGCTGGAAATCAAAGGGCTGACCTATCAGCGGATCGGTCGGAGCAACACCTATGTCGTGTCTCCGCGCGCCAAAGGCGTGCCCAATCGGATCACGCGCATCTATACTCTCAACCATATCCCGTTTATCAGCGTGGATGCAGGGACCAAATCATTTGCCGCGAATAAGAGCAGCGGCGGCGGCGGGGGGGGAGGAGGAGGCGCGCACGCTGGAGGCGGCGGCGGCGGCGCCAAAAAGGAGGGGGAGGGCTCGAGCGGCATCGCGGTTGTTAATGTCATCGCCAGTGTGCTGTCCAAGAAGTACGGCAAGATTTCGGTCGATGCACGGACCAATGCCATTATCGTGACCGATATCCCCGAGGTGTTTCCCCAGGTCGAGCAGATACTGGCCGAGCTTGACCGCAAGGCGCCGCAGGTCATGATCGAGGCGCAGATCGTTGAAATCAATTCCGACCGGGCGCAGCAGTTGGGCCTTGAGTGGGGTGGATCAACGGGCGAGCTGGCGACCTTCGCCGCCGGTGCGCGCGATACTACGTTTCCGATGATGTTGCCGCAGAATATAACCAAGACGCGGTTCTTTAACCCTGTCGGGACCTACATCTCTCGTACCAACAACGCGTCGGCAACGATTTATGACGCGCCCGGGGCGGGAGTCGTCCCCGACAACGTCATAGGCAGCATACTCGACCTGACTTCGCTAAGCGTTGTTCTGCGGGCCTTGGTCTCACGGGCGGAGGCGCGGTTCCTCGGTAAGCCGAAGATCCTGACCCTCAATAATAAGCCCGCGCTCATCGAGGTCTCGCAGCAGCAGGCGGTTTCAGTCGAAGAATCGGCATCGCAGACTGCCGGAGGCTCTTCTTCCGGCAGTTCAGCGGAGCGCTTTCAGACGGGCCTGACGCTGCGCGTAACGCCGCAGGTCAACAGCGAAGGTTACATTACGATGTTCGTTGAGCCCTCATTTACCAACGTCATCGAATCCAAGATCTCATCGCTGGACTCACCGGTCTTCGACCCGGTGACGCGCGGCGCTTCGACTCTGGTGCGGGTAAAGAACGGCCAGACTCTCGTGTTGGGCGGCCTGCTGGAGTCGCGGGAGACCAAGACGGTGCGCAAGGTGCCGTTTCTTGGCTACATCCCGCTGATCGGCTGGTTCTTTACCAGCAATAGAAATCAGCGCACAAATACCGACTTGGTGATCTTCATTACGCCGACCATCGTTACGGACTAAATGCGGTTCTTGACAGTGGGGTGAACCCCTGTTAAGATGTGTTAGGGTATGCGTACGTCATAAAATGAAAAATCGGCAGGCGGGATTTACCTTGATTGAGCTGCTGGTGGTCGTGACGATCATCGGCGTGCTGGCCGCCGTAGCTATTCCGCGTTATGCAAAAACGGTCGAAACGGCCAAGGCGAACGACGCGGCGGCGGCGGTAAAAATGATCGGCTATACCAACCGCATGTTCCGTCTGGATAACGGCGTATACGCCGCCGGCGTATTGGCCGACAGCTGCGGCAGCGCCTGCCCGACGATAGATCCCTCCAGCCCCCCGAATGCCTGCGCTTTGGTGCAGTGCAAGTATCTGGGCAACCAGAAATGGAGTCAAAAAGGCTACACCTTCGAGGCGGTGGACGGCGATACCAGTTCATCGGCCTGCGGCGGATGCGGTTCCGGCAATATCGTGGCCTGCGCGAAACGCGACGCAACCGCTGATACTCGCTTCCAGAACTGGGGCTACACGGTGGATGTCGACGGTGCAATCAGCCCCTGCTCCGGGAGCGATGCGCCGCAGCCTGCCGGTTAGCCGGAAACCGGCCGTGCCGCTTTCCCCACGATTTCCAACGCTTCTGTTTCGCTGCGCTTTTTACTGCCGGCGGATTTCTTAAGCAGCGTGGAATAGAGCAGCAGGCCCAGGGACGCCCAGGAGAGTTCGCGGATGTGGCGCACGATACCGAAGGCCAGTCCCGACTGAGCCGGGAGCCCCAGCAGTACGAAGATCGCGGTCTTGCCGGCTTCCTGCGTTCCTACCTTGGCGGGAACCATGAAGAGCATGCCGTCGATCAAGCTCGAAAGGACCTCGATGAGCATCGCGGTTTCGCTGGAGACGGGCAGCCCGATAAAACGGCATATCCAGTAGACCTCGAACGCCCCCCAAACATAGCCGAGCATGAACGCGAGGATGGAGAGCGAGAACCTGCCGGGATGTCCGCGCAGGTAGAGCTTCAGGCGTCGGGGGATGGACCATAATCCGGTGCCGGCATCCTGCTCTGCGGGCGCGGGCGCGGGCGCGGCGAACTTCTCATATAAGATAAACAGCACAAGCATGGCCGCCGCCGCCGTCGCGGCAATCCTGATACCGCCTTCATATGGCCGGAGCGCGGGAATACGGCCATGCAGGTACAGCGCTATGCCGAACAAGACGAAGAGAAACTGTGAGAAACCCTGGGCGAATTTGGCGATCACGACGCTCGAGGTTCTCGCTTCGACGGAAAGCCCGGCTCCGAGCAGCGCGGCGCGCGTGAATTCTCCCGCCAGCTGAGCGCTCGGCGTCAAATAGTTCACGCCGTCGCCGATCACGCGCAAGAGCATCAGATTTTTGAACGGGACCGCGGCGGCCTGGTCGGCACGGAAGGCGAGGCGCCAGCCGTAGGCGTTAAACACATGCGCGATGGTCTCCTGAACGATGATCAGGCTGAAGCCCCAGCCTACCATGAGCACTAATCGCCAGACCTCCGGGGCGTCCATTTTCCACAAGAGCGCGCCGAGGGTTATCAGGCCGGCAAGAAAGATCAGCTTTTGCAGCAGCTTCATCCCGCAACCTCAAGACCGTTCCAAAGAAAGCGGAGGAACTGCCTGCCGATATGCAGCCGTCGCGCGCGCTGGCGGGGATGGCGCCAGATCGCCTGAACGGCCCGCCAGAAAGCTCGCGGACGGAGATAGAAGCGGGCGTACAAGCGGAACAGCCCGCGCCGGACATCTTCGTCGTCGATGTCGGCGTGCTCCGTCGGCCGCTGCGCGTCGACATGGATGGAGTCCAGGTCGAGAGCGCAGGCATGGCGTATCGTTTGCCGCAGGGTCTGCCGGGTCGCACCGGGGCCGCCGAGCAGGAATCGCCCATGGACGCGGATGCCGAGAGCGCGGCAATGATGGGCGAACGCGGACATGAGAGAGGGTTCGATGGTTCGCGACGCGCAGTCGAGTACCAGCAGGCGCAGTCCCCGCTCCTTGAGCTTCTTTAGAAGCTGCGGCGGAGTGTTCGCCGCGGCGCGGCAGGACCAGGAGATGCCTGTCGTGCTCAGTCCTCTGGCGATGCTCTCTGCGCGATCGGCGCTCGCCGTTATGCTGTCGTCGTCGAGGAATATCTCCTGCAGCTGCGGATAGACGCTTAACGCTCGCTGCACGTCGGCGACGACGGCCTCCGGCCTGAGCCGGCGTGCGCCGGCGGCGGTGGGCAGGGTTAGATGGGGAAAGCGCAGATAGGGCAGCTGGTAGTGGTCAAGGGTCAAGTCGCGGCGGTAGACTTCCAGAACGGACGCAATCTCGCGGTCGCTGTCCGCTCCATTCCGGCAAGGAGTACGCGTTATCTCACCGTCCGATTTGTACGCGATGCCGCGAATCTCCGGGAAAGGCCGGCTGTTTGCCGTTTCGCGCAGAATCTGATCAAAGTCGTGTCCGCAGGCGAAATCAAAAGGCGCGGCGGGCGCAAGCGCGCGTTCCTGCAGCGCGCTGTCGCTCACTCCCACTAATCCCAGCATCATCCGGGGATAGGCGCCCTTTAGACCCGCGGCGACGGCGAGCGCGGCCTGCAAATTCGGAAGATCGGCGGATACGGCGCACAATTCGAAGCCCCTGGCCAGCAGAATAACTTGTGAGGATTTAAGCTCATCAGCGGGCGCGTCGATGAGCTTGCTGTTGCCGACAACTGCCGCCGCCTGCGCCAACGCGGCCGGGAAATCCAGCGCGCCTAAACCGCCGGGTCCGCCGTATCTGCTGGCCGCATCAATCAGCGGCGGCACCAGAAGGAGCGTGCGCATTGCACAGGCTCCTCGTTGATTGGGCTCCATAAGTAAATATGGTAGCAAATTACAGGATAAACGCGATATGACGGTAGGCGAGCGCAACTGCTACACTATTACCGTGGCTGGTGGAATAACGTTCCTATTCTCGTCGCTGCTGCTTGCTTTTAACGCCCCGGGGTTTGCCGCAACGGGGCGCTGGCATGAGAGCGTTTCCCCGAATTTCATCGTGCGCCATGAGTCGTCTTTTATGCCTCCGGGATTGCTGTTGGAGTTGGGGAAGATGCATGGCCGCCTGCGTCTCGACCTATCGATGTTCAGCCCTTGGATGGCGAAGGAGCGCATCCATGTTTACCTGTACAGCACCGCGAAAAGCTATGTGGCCGGCGAGTTTAAGCCGCCGGCATGGTCCAACGGCGTGGCGTACTCCGAACGCAAGCTGATCGCCACGCACGAGCAGGCCGAAAAGCGGAAACTCATCGCCATCATGTCCCACGAGATGACTCATCTGTTGTTTGAAAGCTATTGGGCGGAGGAGAAGAAATCACCTCCGGTCTGGATCAATGAAGGGCTGGCTATGATGGAGGAAGCTGTCGACCCCAAGCTGCCCGAGGACTCCGACTGGCATCGCTCAATGTGGGTGCTGAGCCAAGCGCGCCCTCTGCGGCTTAAAAACTTTTTCGCGATGAACCCGACGCGCGATATGATGCACGCCCAAAAGGAGCAGGTTAGTCATTGGTACGTTCAGGCCTATTCGCTTGTCTATTTCCTGTATCGCAAGCATACGCGGATGCAGTTCCGCAGCTTCTGCGGGATGCTGCGTGACGGAAAATCGTTGGAGCAGTCCTTATGGAAGGCCTATCGCTACGCGTCCGTCGACAAGCTGGAGGCCGCCTGGCGCAAGTGGCTCGCGCTGCCCGAGCTGCAGGAGAAAATTCGCCCGCATGAACAGCCGCGCGCCGCCGCGAGCGTAAAAGCGCCCGCCTCTGACGGCGAGAGCAAGCGGTTCAAGAATGTGGGCTTCAAGCACTTCTACTACCATAGTCTCGTTCCCGAGCGCTAGGCGCTAATTTCGGTTGTTGAGGTAAAGGTTCCGGGCGCGAAAGAGCAGGCGGATAAGCGGCCTGGGGGCGAAGGTGAGAATATACGCGGCGAGAGCCGTCGATGTGAGCCGTGCGGACATGAACGTTCCGATTTTTCGCCTTGCTTCAATCGGCCGGGCGCTCTGCAGCAGAACAAAACCGACCAGCAGGTCGTACTCTTCCGGCGCGATATGAGCGCGGTGTTTCTTTTTTTCAGCGGCGGCATAGCCGTCGTAGCCGTCCTTGCCGCCGCCTCGCCGCTGGCGGGCGAATTCCTTAATGGTTCGCACTTCCTTCTTTTGCTCCGCCATTCGCGATAGGGTGTAGCCGCCGGCGTTGAGCCGCCACTGGCCAAGAACGGTATGCAGCTTCTCGACCTCGGCCACTTCGCTGATTCTCAGCCAGAGATCGTAATCCTGGGCGTTTTGGAACTTCTCGCGGTAGCCGCCGACCTTGAGGGCCGTATCGCGGCGAAACATGACATCGCTCTGCTGGAAAATGCAGCGGTGCCGCAGCGTCTTCCCGGCGGACTGCGCCGCGATATTCCTGACTCCGATGACTGCTCCGGCATCGTCGATGATTTCAGACCCGCCCCCTACCAGGGCGACATCCGGATGCCGATCGAGATAATCGACTTCCGTCTGCAGCCGGAAGGGGAATGAAATATCATCGGAGTCAAGACGAGCGATATAGCGGCCCCGCGCCGCCGCCAATCCCCTGTTCGCCGCGGCGGTTGTCCCCTGGTTCTCCTGCTTGATAACGCGGATACGCTCGTCTTTGCCGGCATAAGCGCGCAGGATTTTGCCGCAGCGGTCGGTGGAGCCGTCATCGATAATGAGCAGCTCGAAGTCCTTGAAGGTTTGCCGGAGAACGCTTTCGATCGCGGACCCGAGAAACTTCTCGTCGTTGTAGACCGTCATAAGCACGGTCACGCGGGGAGCGCCCCGCATCTTAAAGCACCTTCTTGAGATAGCGTCCGGTGTGCGAATGCGGGTCCGCCGCCACCTTGTGCGGCGGTCCGGCGGCCACGATGCGCCCGCCGTTGTCGCCGCCTTCCGGTCCCAGGTCGATGATCCAGTCCGCCGTTTTGATCTCGTCGAGGTTGTGCTCGATGACGAGTACGGAGTTCCCCGAGCGCACCAGGCGGTGCAGAACCTGCAGCAGTTTCTCCACATCGGCGAAGTGCAGCCCCGTCGTCGGCTCATCCAGGATATAGATGGTCTTGCCGGTCGCCCGGCGGGACAGCTCGGTGGCCAGCTTGACGCGCTGCGCCTCGCCGCCCGAAAGCGTGGTCGCGGATTGACCTATCCGGATATAGCCCAGGCCCACGTCGGCGAGCGTACCCAGCAGGCGGGCGATCGCCGGTATCGCGGAGAAAAAAGCGAGCCCCTCTTCGACCGTCATTTCCAGCACGTCCGCGATGCTCTTCCCCTTGTAGCGGATCTGCAGGGTCTCTTCATTGAAGCGCGCGCCCTGGCATTCGTCGCATTTAACGTAGACGTCCGAGAGGAACTGCATTTGAATGCGCAGCGTCCCGTCGCCCCGGCAGCCCTCGCAGCGGCCGCCTTTGACGTTGAACGAGAAGCGTCCGGGCTTGTAGCCGCGCTTGCGGGATTCCGGTACCCGAGCGAAGAGTTCACGGATATTGGAGAAAAAACCGGTATAGGTCGCGGGATTGGAGCGCGGGGTGCGGCCGATCGGACTTTGATCGATTACGATCGCCTTGTCGATTCGCTCGATGTTCTCGATGCCGGCATGCGCGCCCGGTGTCTCCTTCGCGCGGTAAAGGCGCTTG
>JBDRPD010000067.1:0-16403 GCA_043827405.1 Elusimicrobiota bacterium
GGTCTTAAACCCCGCCAAGTTCGCCGCGGTCCGGGACGGCGAGGGCAAACGCCGCGGCTACTTCTTCTTCTCGCTCAAACGCGAAGGGAAGCTCTGGGAGCGCTACCTCGAGTCGGCGGACGGCGCGCCCAAGGAACCCCGCGAGCTGATGGGCGCGCCCTTCCTGTGCGTGGACGCGCCGTCCCCCGAGTCGATGATCGTCGGCAATCACTTCTCCTACGACGATGAGAGCATCCAAACCCCGCACGGGGTCGAGGTCATCCGGCGGCCCATCGCCAACGACGGACCCTCGAGCTAGGCCGGCGCTTGCCCCGCGGCGTCACTTTCTTCCTACAATACCCGCATGATCCATACCTACAACTTCCCAACCGAGATTCATTTCGGCCCCGGCGCCCGCAAGCTCCTGACCGCCAAGCTCCAGGAGCTCGGCATCAAGAAGCCGCTGCTCGTCACCGACCGCACCGTGGCCCAGCTGCCGTTTTTCCCCGAGATTCTGGCGGACGCGCCCGCCGCCGGAACCTTCTTCGACTTCGCGGGCAACCCCGCGCAGGCGCATGTCGCCGCCGGGCTCGCGGCCTACCGGCAGCATGACGCCGACGGCTTCATCGCGCTCGGCGGCGGCGCCGCGATCGACGTCGCCAAAGCGATCGCCCTGCTGGTGAACCATCCCGGCGGGCTGTTCGACTACGAGGACGGGGCGCCGGACGCCAAACCCATAGACCAGGACCTCCCCCCTATCGTGGCGATCCCCACCACCGCCGGCACCGGCAGCGAGGTCGGGCGTGCCTCGGTGATCTCCACCGACGACACGCACCAGAAGAAGATTCTGTTCACCCCGAAGATGCTGCCGCGCGTTATCCTCGCCGACCCCGAGCTGACCCTCGGCCTGCCGGCGGCGGTGACGGCGGCCACGGGGCTCGACGCCCTGACCCATTTGATCGAAGCCTATATCACGCCGGCGAGCGAGAACCCGATGTGCGACGGCATCGCCCTGGAAGGCATCCGGCTCGTCGCCCGCAGCCTGCGCCGGGCGGTACGCGCCCCGGAAGACATCGCGGCCCGCGGCGATATGCTAAACGCCGCCATGATGGGCGCGGTCGCTTTCCAAAAAGGGCTCGGCGCGGTCCATTCCTGCGCCCACGCGCTCTCCACCGTCTGCGACATGCATCACGGCCTGGCCTGCGGCATCATGCTGCCCCATGTCATGGCCTATAACCGGCCGGCCATCGAAGACAAGCTCGCGGTCATGGCGCAGACCGTCGGAACCGCGGACTTCATCGCCTGGATCAAGGCGCTCAATGCCGACATCGGCATACCCGGCCGTCTCGCGGCGGCGGGCGTGGAGCGCCGGCACCTGGACGATCTGGTCGAGACGGCCTTCGCCGACGTCTGTCATCCGCTCAATCCGCGGCCGGTCACCGAGCAGGACTTCCGCGAGCTTTTCCAGGGAGCGCTTAAGCCATGAGCCGAATCCTGATCATCGAAGACGACGCGGACCTGGTGCAGATGATGAGCCATGTGCTGTATCAGGCGAACTATGAAGTGCACTATGCCTTCAACGGCAAGGAAGGCTATGACAAGATTCTGTCGGTGCATCCCGACCTGATCCTGCTCGACCTCAAGATGCCGAAGATGTCGGGCACCGAAGTTCTCAAGCTGATGGCGGAAAATACGACCTTGCGCGATATCCCGGTCATCGTAATGACGGCGCATGCCGGAGCGGACAATCTGCTCGAAGGCGCCGTCATAGCCCAGGGGGCTCGCGAATTCGTCAAGAAGCCCTTTGAGCTCAAGGAACTCCTCCTCAAGATCCGCATCATCCTCCGCCAAAGCCCCAAGGAACAGCATAAGCAAACCGACCATATCGCCAAAGGCGTAGTCCGCTTCGACCCGCATCTGCGAACCGTCTGGATCAACGATAAGCGGGTGGCGACTTTGGCTCCTAAACGCGCCAAAATCCTGCAGCTGCTGCTCCAGGCCAAGGGAATCGTCTCCCGGGAAAAGCTGATGACGGGCGTCTGGGACGAAAAAGACAAGGAAAACCTGCTGGAAAAGACCATACAGCGTCTGCGCGAAGATCTTGGACCTGAACAAAGCGCGCGCCTGGTCACCCACCCCGGCGGCTACGAAATAGTCGGCTGACGTTTCCTGACACGCACTGACTTCTCCTGACATTCCGGGGATTGAAGTCCCCGCCTGCACAGTTACCCTATTAGTAGGTCACCCCCTCGACCGGCTTAACCAACGTAAACGAGAGATTAAGATGCGCCGAGACCTGATCAGATTCAGCTTCATCTTCACCCTGATCTGCTGCTTGGCCATGCCCGTCTTCGCCAAGAAAGACAAGGACGAAGACAAAGACACCGGCAAGCCGCCGGCGACCGAAGAGGAAAAGCCCGGCAAAGACAAGGACCAGCCGGAGCCGCCCGCGCAAGAAGAGCCGCCGGTAGAGGAACCTCCGGTTGAAGTTGTCCCTCCGATTGAAGAACCAGTTGAAGAGCCTCTGGTTGAAGAGCCGGTCGAAGAGGAAGGTGAAGACGACGACAAAGCCAAAGGCAATGACAAGGACAAGAAGAAGGACGAGCCGCCGGTAGAAGAAGAGCCCCCGGCCGAAGAACCGCCGGCGCCCGCTCCCGCGCCGGTTCCCGCGCCGGCGCCTGCTCCGGTTCCCGCGCCCTCGGCCAAGCCTTCCGAGTTCGCGGCGACGACCTCCCTGCCGCAAGCCTTCACCAACCATGCCCTGGTCCATGCCGACGGCCGGCTCTACCACCTGGGCGGGCTCGGGGCCAACGGCATCTACTCCGCGAACAAGGCCTACTACGCCGCGATCGAAAGCCCCGGCGCGATCGGCGCCTGGACCGAAGCGGCGCTATTGCCCCGGGCGGTATTCGATCACGCCGCGGCGGCATGGAACAAGACCCTCTATATCCTCGGCGGCAGCCAGGCGGACATCTACAATTCGCGCGACCGCACCCCGCGGCCGTCCAATGTCGTCTACTACTCAACGCTCAATCCCGACGGCAGCCCCGGCCCATGGGCCGCGGCTCGCCCCATGCCGGAACCCCTGGTCTCGCATACAGCGGTGGTCTCCGACAATACGCTTTACGTCAGCGGCGGCTGGCGCTACGGCGTACTCAGCAACCGCGTCTACTCCGCGCCGATACTGGCGGACGGCTCGCTCGGCAACTGGCAGGCGCATAATGCCCTGCCGGAGTCCCTGCACTCCCATGCCGCCGTTCAGGACGGGACCCTGTACCTGCTCGGCGGGATAGACGGCAACGCCTATATGCAGAGCACGGTCTATATGAGCCGTATCGAAGCGGAAGGGGTGATCGGCACCTGGAGCGAAACCACGCCGCTGCTGCGGCCCCTCAGCATGCATGCCGCCGCCGTCGTGCACGGCCGCATCTTCGTCAGCGGCGGCATGACCGGCACCGAGCCCACCAGCGAGGTATCGTTCGCGCCGATACTGGCCGACCGGTCGCTGGGCGAATGGGAGGTCGCGCCGTCGCTGCCCGCGCCGCTTTACGGCCATGCCTCGACGGCGGTCGACGGCGCGCTCTACGTGTCGGGCGGCTCCGACAGCGCCGCGGCGCAAAGCGCCGTTTACGCCATGGTATTCGAAGCGCAATCCGCGCCGGTCGCCACCGCGGACCTGCATCCCAATACCCTGAACCTGCTGAGCAACGGCAACTTCGTAACCCTGTATCTCGAGTTCCCCGCCTTCGCCGCCCAGGCCTCCGAGATCGATCCGGCCTCGGTGCTGATCGTGAGCGTGAACGACCAGCCGGCGGCGCTCGCGGCGCTCGCCAAGCCGACCGGCCTGGGAGATGAGAACGACAACGGCATCGCCGACCTCATGGTCAAGTTCGACCGCTCCTCCTTGGCGGCGCTGATGAGCGCGGGCGACAATCGCATCGAGTTCCAGGGCCGCCTCAAGGACGGCACGGTTTTCTCGGCGGAAGACACCGTCTGGGCCAAGGAACCCAAGAAGCGTCTGGCCCGGAAGGCGGCGTTCAAGATGCCCGCGGTATCCTACGAACACAACGGCGCGCTCGGCATCGTGGGAAACCAGGGCGGCAAGATCAAGAGCGCCGCCAAAGCGGCCGTCGACGTTCCCGAAGGCGCGACCAACAGCGGCGTGCATATCTGCGTGACGCCCGAAGACACCTCGGACGATATCAAGAACACCCACCGGGAAGAGGCCAAGCTGCGCAAGGAATTGAAAGCCGCCGGTCCGGCGATCGAATACGGCCCCGAAGGCACCCAGTTCCAAAAGCCGGTGACGCTCGAACTGCCCTACGATGCCGCCTTGCTGCCCGACGGCGCCGAGGAAGGCGGCCTGCAGATCCACTACTGGAACCCGGGCAAGAAGGAATGGGAGGCGCTCGTTTCCGCGGTCGACCCCGAAGCGGGGGTCGTGCGCGCCCAGACCACGCACTTCTCGCTCTATCAGGTCCTCAGCGGCGGCGCGCCGGCGGCGCAAGAGGAGGGTGAGCCCGACTTCCACTTCCGCGAGGTATACGCCTTCCCCAACCCCGCCAAGCGCGGCGCCTCGCCGACCTTCCATATGGAAGCCGAGGCGGCCGACCGGGTGGAGCTGCGTGTCTACGACCTTTCAGGACAACGCGTCTACGCGGCCGCCATTGACGCGGCGGCCATGATCGACGACGGCTCGGGCCGCGGTCCCGTACGCTCGTATGAGCATGTCTGGGACGTAGCAAGCGTGGGAAGCGGCGTCTATATTTTCACCGTCACCGCCCATAAGGCGGGACGCAAAGCCCTCCGCGCCGGCGGCAAAGTGGCGGTAGTCAAATGAGCAGGCGCAAGCTCATATCGATTTGGGCGGTCTGTCTCATTCTTGGCGCCGGGGGGAGAGCCGAGGGGGGAGAGACCGCCTCTTTTTTGAAAATATCCCCGGGGGCACGGCCGATCGGCATGGGCAATGCCTTCACCGCGATAGCCGATGACCTCAACGCCCTGGCCTGGAACCCGGCCGGCCTGGCCGACGCCAAGCAGCGCGAGGCCTCCTTCATGCACGCCGAGCTCTACGCCCATACGCGCTTCGACTTTATCGGCTACGCGCAGCCGCTCGACCAGTTGGGCCTATCCGGCACTTTCGCCATCGGCGTCTCGCGGCTCAGCCAGGAGACGATCAGCGGCCGCGACGAGAACCGCCGTCCCACCGGCTCATTTACCGCCGCCGATACCGCCTACCAAGCGGCCTACAGCGGGCGCTTCTTCAATAGCGGGACCAATTTCGGGCTGAGCGGGAAGTATCTGCAAAGCGCGCTCGGAGATACGCGCGCAAGCGCCTTCGCCGTTGATATCGGCGTCAAACAGCATACCAACGCCGGCGGCCGGGATCTGACTTTCGGCGCCTCGGTCATGAACATCGGACGCGGCATGCGCTACCTCGATGAGACCGACGACCTGCCGCTCACATTCTCCGCCGGCACGGGTCTGCGGATGTTCTCAAACATACTTCTAGCGGCCGATATCCGACACCGCCCGCACAGCCAACAGACATCGTTCAGCTTTGGCTCTGAATACATAGTGCTTCCGACCCTGACGCTGCGCGCGGGCTACGGGACGCTTTTCAATTCGAGCACCCGCAGCGCCGGCAGCGCCAGCAGCGCCATCTCGCAGCTGCAGGGCATGGGCATGGGCATGGGGCTCAAGGTCGGCCGGGCTACGCTCAACTACTCTTTTGCCCCGGCCGGCGAGCTCGGCAATACGCAGCGGCTGTCAGTCTCGACTCGTTTTTAACCGGTCGCGTCCTTCCACCAGCTTCCGCTGCAGATCCGGGTTATCCTCAACAGGCTTCGCTTTCAGCGCCCGTTCATAGAGCGCCAGCGCCTGGCGGGGATGTCCCTGCGCTTCATGGATGGAAGCCAAGGTCAGGTACGCCGACAATAACCCGGGTTCGCGCCGCAAGGCCTCTTGCAGATCCCGCACCGCCTGCTCCGATGAGCCGTTGAGATACTCGCATAACGCTTTATCCTTCAGCAGGCTCGCCGTCGCCTCGCGCCGAATCAGCCGGCGATAGATTTCGAGCGCCGGCTCATACTCCTTAAGCTCCTGATAGACCAGAGCGATGCGATGCCGCGTCTCGCTGGAATTCCCGGCCAGCGCCGCCGCACGCGCCAATGATTCTTTTGCGGCGGCCTCTTTTCCCGCGGCCGCGGCCGCGCGGGCGTGTCGGATGCGCAGGTCCGCATCGCCGGGACGGCGGGCGAGAAGCTGGTCGAAAAGCGCCAGCGCCTTGGCGCTTTCTCCCAATGCCGAATAGGCGTCCGCCAGCAGGATCCGCCGGTCTACGCTTAAGGCGGAAATTCTGATCCCAGCCAGCTCCCGCCGGGCGCGCTTAGGATCGCCCAGCCGCAGCGCCGCCAGCGCGCGGTCGAGCAGGGACTCGGCGTTGCCGGCCGGCAGCTTATCCAGCACGGAAGCCCGCAGCCGCGCGAGCTCCAAATCAACCGCCGTGCCCCACCCCCGGCGTTCCTGCAATGCGGCGAGGAGCTCATTGACGGCATAGCCGTCTTCCGGCGCGGCCGCCACCCAAGCCCGCAGGTACTCTACCCGGCGCCGGATCCAGGGCTCCGCCGTGAAGTTGCGCGCCAGCCGTTGGGCGCCCGCCGCCTCCGGGGAAAAGTCCGCCGGATCGGGAATGGGAGAGGTCGCGCGCGCCGCGAGCTCCCAGTACACCCGGCCCTGCGGCGATACATGCCGCCGAGGCAGCCGGAACCCGCCGGCCAAAGACCGCGCGGCGGCGAGGCCTCCGACCGCGGGCTGGGATATCTGCCGTCCGCGCGGGAAGTCGTCGCCTTCCCGGATACCGGCCGGACGATCCCCCCCCGGCGCGAAGAAAACGGTTCTTCCCGCATGCAGATAGCGCTCGATACGGCCGCCCAGCGCCGGCCCCGGCACGGCCGCGGGCACCTCGCATTCACGGTCTTCTCCGCCGCCGATCCGGATAAAGTTCAGATGCCCGTCATAGAGCATCTCGGGAAACGGACAGCCCGGCGTCAGCGCCACTCCGCGCTCACCCAGACGAGAGCGCAGGAAGCGTGATTCCGCCAGGATCGGGTCATTATCCGGCCCGAACTCGGAGTTCCAGATATGCTGCGCATTGAGCGCCAGCAGCGGCAGGCAGATTACCGCGAACACCCCGCGCGTCCAGGGAAAGCGCGCCAGCGTCATGGCCAGCGGCAGCGGCAACAGCAGAACAGCGGCGAAAATAAAGCTGTTGCGGTTATTATTGATCAGGAAGAACAGGGAAAAGAAGAGGAAGCTGGCGAACGCCAGCCGCACGCCGCGGTTGCGCTGCAGCCACCGCAAACCGTCTCGATCCCGCGATACGATCGCGAGCAGCAGGACGATCACCAGCAGCGGCAGCACGGCGGCGCCGTGCTCCATGAACAGCGAGCGGCCGAAGCCCGCCGCTTGAGCGCGCAGGCTCGCACTGGTGTAGATCGAAGTCCCCGGGATGCTCTCAGCCGCTCGGAACAGGTCGCCGAAGCCGCCCAACGCGAACATGTCCGTACCGGCGCCGTGCCAATATATAAACAGCGCGTAGATCGCGGCCAGCACCGGGACGAAAGCGGCGAAGAAGCATGCGAACGGCCGCAGGCGGCGCCAGCCGCCGGCCCGCACTTCCCACAGCGAGGCGCATACCGCGACGGGCAGCAGCGAAATCGCCGCGGTATGAAAACCCGCCGCCAGCGCGGCGACGGCGCCCGCGGCGGCGAAACGCGCCGGGGCCTTCCAGCTTCCCGGTAGGCCGCCCAGCAGCAGCAGCGACGCCGTCACGCAGGCCGCGCCGAGCGCGTAAGGCGAGGCGCGCAGACTGTGCGTCCAAAAGCCCTGCGCGGAGTAGCCCAGCAGAAGCACGCACAAGGCCGCCGCGATTCCATCACGGCTGCGGCGTTCGGCATCCAGGAACAGGCCGGTCAAGGTCAGCGCGGCGGCGACGATATTGAGCATCTCGGCGGGCACCAGCATCCGTCCGTGATAGCCGGCGAGACCGAGCATGCCCCGCAGCGCTCCCAGAACCGGAACGTAGAGCGGATGCACCCATTCATGCGTGCCCCAACGGCCGTCCTCAAGGGAAAACAGGTAGCGCAGACCGTGAAAAAGGAAAGGGAGCAGGTCGAAGCTGATAACCGCCCAGGCGGCGAGCCCGACGACAAACAGCAGGCGGCCGCCGCTCTTACTCAGCGCAGTTTCTCGCCGGCAGGGCCGTCGGTGAGTACGGCGAAGGTATTGACGAGGTTGTTGAACTTCTTGATGTGATGGTCGTAGCCCTGCCGCGTGGCGGGATAGACGAGCACGTAGAAGCCGGAGTCCATCGGCAGGACGACATACTCGTGCTTGCGGATGATGCCGTGGCGGTTGGTCTCGGGGTCGATCGCCACGCCGAAAGTGTAGTTCTCCGGCACATCGGCGATGGACTCGACGATAAAGTGCTTGCCCTCCCAGCCGGAGATCGATACGCGATTGATATTCTTCGCCATGCGGCGGTCGGGCCCGTAGACATCGCGCAGGTTCTGGTTGATGTAGTCGTCGGCCGAAGCGTAGCGCTCATAGGTGTTGTCGCGCAGCGGAATCGAAGAGTTGGTCCGGTACCAGCGTATCGACAGGCTGGGCACGCCGTTGAAGAAGTCCTGATCGAACTGTCCGACGAAGGTATAGTTGGTGAAGTTTTGGCCCTGCTGGTCCACATACACATTCCAGCCCCAGGGAACCTGGACGGTATAATCCCCGAAACTGGACTGGTACTGGATATACCGCGGCGGCTTGCAGCTGGAGGCGAAAAGCGCGCCGGCCAGCATGCAGAGCCCCGCGGAAAAGTACAGCGGGCGTCTCATTATATTGCGCATGCGGTTTTTCGGCGCCGTCATCCGAGTATAGCAGGGGAACGGAATCCTGTCCAGATTCGGTAATGCGCGCCGGTAAAATTCAGCCGGCGAGAGGATTTGAACCTCCGACCTACCGCTTACAAGGCGGTTGCTCTACCCCTGAGCTACGCCGGCAATTGCTTTATTTTACAACAGATTTTAGTTCAGCGTCTCCCGCCTGACCTGGCTTTGTGGCCAATCCGTGGCCAAAGTTTTCCATGCGTGTAAGTCGCCCGGAGCGGCGGGGACAACGGCGCCGGGAGCCGGAGGCTTCTTTTCGTCCAGGCCGAGCATGGCACCCATGACGGGCGCGAAGTGCTCAACCGAGGCGACCTTATGCTCCCGCCGCAGATGGCCGTATCGTTCCTGTATCTGGTCGGCGGTCGTGTGCCCGACCAGCGAAGCGATGGTCATGAGGTCCAGCCCCTTCATCACCGCGTAGGAAATATATGCGTGTCGTAGATCGTGGTAATGCAGGAAGGGCAGACCCGCCCTGCGCTTGATCGTGTTGAACGCCGTGTCGATCGACTTCCGGTGTCCCTTGCCGTCGCGTCCGGGGAAGACGTAGAGGCTCTTCATTCCTGCTGCCTCGGCCCGATCCCTCCGCTCGGCGAGCAACTGCGCTACCTCCCTCGGCATCGGCGGCTGCTGGGGGTCTCCGTCTTTCGTCTCCGGGAAGTAGATGGACTCGGTCTCGAAATCAACGTTCTTCCACTTCAGGGATAGAAACTCACCGCGTCGGCGGCCCATAAGAAGACCCAGCAGGATCATATCACGGGCGTCGCGCTCACTTTCCAACACCTCCGCCGCCTCTCTCAGAGCCTTGATCTCCTGCGGCTGGAGCAGGCGCTTGCGTTTGGCCTTCTTCTCGTCGAACAGCTTGACTCGGGCCACGGGGTTACTCCTGATCAGTTTCCGACGGACTGCCATGTTCAGGATCGCTCGCAAACACTTTACATCCTTGTTGGCCGTGGTCTTGGAGACCAGCTTGGGTTTGTGCGTCCGGCTCCACTCGGCGATGCCTTCCTCGGTGCCGAAACGGCCCCTGAGAGGCGGCTGAACGAACTGCTCGGCACGGGCAACCAGAAAGTCATCGGCCATGGCCATGGTAATGGCGTTAAGCGGCAGGTGTCCGAACGCAGGCATCAGGGTCTCGATACTCGCCTCGTCCTCTTTCCAACTTTTCTTGTGCGGCTTCACCAAATCCAAATACTTCTGTGAGAACTCGGCGAAAGTCGGCGCCCGCTCTTCGAGATCGATGCCGAACCGCTCGTTCAAGAGGTCGTTCTTGAGCTTGGCAACGATTCTCAGCGCGGCCTTCCTGTTCGTCCCGATCTTCTTGCGAATACGCTGCTTCGTTACCGGATGTCTCATACTAAAGTAGTAGATTCCGTCCCGTTCCCACAGTCCATCAGCCATACGCTACTCCTCCGTGCCCCCGATGGGACAAAAAACAAACTCCGCGCCTAAAAGAGGACACGGAGTTCAGACTACCGCCTTCTACTTTTAGGCCGCGCTTTCGTGGCACCCAAGCTGTCGCAAAGGCTCACGGTCGCATCGCACGGAAACAAATTCGCCGACGATGCGGACATTCTTAGCTTAACAGGCGTTTCCATTTTCGTCAAGGTCGGCGCCTCTGGACATGGGGCACGACCCGGAACTCCTTCATCCATTTTTCGAGTTCTTCCTCATCGAAGAGCACTATGCCGCCAATCTTGATGAACGGGATTTTCCTTTCAGAAGTCCATGTGTAAATCGTCTTCGGGCTTCGCCGCAGTAATGCGGCCACTTCTTTCAACGTGAGTTTCCGGGCCATCATTTTCTCCGTCGAGCATTGTGATATCGGAAGCGGCAGGATTTCGAGCAGAACTCCTGCCACGGCTTTTTCTGGAAAAAGTTCTTCCCGCAGGCGGGGCAGGCCAGGGCCGCGTAGCGTTGGGGCGCCCCGCGCCTTCGCCCGCGTGGGCGCACTAGAGCGTGTGCCGAAGCGGCCTTATGACCCAAGAGGGAACCGAACTCAGCCTCGGCGATCGCGGCCTCGGCCTGGGCGATGTAGGTCGCGTTCAGATCAGAGCCGACATAGTGGCGTCCCAAACGCTTGGCCGCGATCGCAGTGGTTCCGCTACCGAGAAAATTATCAAGAGCGACGCCGCCGATCGGTGCGCCATATCGCACAAGCCACTCCGCGACCTCAGGGTCCATCGTGGCGGGATGGACACTGCTCTCCCTCCTGCCGTTAGCGATACACAGCGCATCTGCTTCGTCGGCACAGACCATGCGGAGCACGTCCTTGACCGGAAGCCTGTTCAGACGCTCCAGGGCCGGGGCGATGAAGTTCCCCCCGTCCGCGCCGTCAGCCCGATACTTCCACGAACGATTATCACGGGCAGCCCAGAGGGAAGGTCGGAGGACCGCGTCTTTGTTGACGGCGTATCTTTTTATGTCCTTGACGGCATGGAACACGATCTCGACGGAGCGCTTGAGTAGGCGCGAATCATTACCGGGCAGCGCGTTAGTCTTAATGATCGAAAGCTGTTGGACAATATGGAAACCCCGACCAGCGAGCGCCTGGGGCAATAGGTAGTTCGTGGGAGAGAGGGTGCCACCGATCGACTGGGGCATGAAGTTTAAGAACAAGTTCCCGGTGGACTTGAGAATGCGCTTCCACTCACTGATCACCGGACCCAGGCGCTCAATAAACTCACGGCCTTGGTAGAGCCCGAGGTCCTGGGGATCGTCCGAGTAGGTCCGCATCCGCTCGAACGGGATCGACGTGACGATCGCGTCGATCGACTCGGGCGGCACCCAGTCGAGTTTGTGGGCTGGGCAACAGCGGACTTGGTCGAGGAAATCGTGACTCATGTGTCCCCGCCGCAATCAGAGAACCAAAAGAGGAGCTTAGGACTGCTCATCTCTCTTCTCCGCGTTCGTGATGAGCTTCGGTATCCTCTACCCTCTTCGACGCCCAGGACGTGATCCTCATGGCTCCGACTCGTCCAAAAGGTCGCAAGTGCAAAGTCGTTCCCGACATTCAGTGCAGAAGCGGTCTTTACTCTCCACTCGCGCCGTGCATGACGAACACCTGGGGACACCCCGTGGGCTCAGTTCGCAGCCGCAGGCAGAGCAGTAGGACTGCCCTTTGGCCGTGGAAGCGCCGCACGCTGGACACTTCTGCGCGACAGGGGCGGGATTCGTCCAAACCAGCTTCGTCGTCGATATCCGATCCACCTGGAATTGCCATCGCCCCTCGTCCAAGATCGTTTCGTGCAGCGCTGTGAAAAACGCCTGCTCTTCGCTCTGGGCCTCGATCTCGACCTCGATGGTGACTTCGGCGGGCACCCGCACAATGTAGGTGCGGAGCTTCTCTGTCTGATTCTCTTGGGCAGCCATTCTCTTTCTCCTCGCGATCAATACGGCTCGACCATCTCGGCTTTCGCCCCGTTCACTCGCTGACATCAATGACCTCCTGCCCGCCAGGGCCTGCCGCGTTCCGCTCAGGCTGATCATCGTCGCGCTCGACATATCCGAAAAGAAGCCACCTAACCTCCAGCTTCCCGCCGCAGCGTTTGGGGCAGGGGAAGGTCGCGAAGTTGAGGCCAAGGGCGACAGGAACTTGGCCGACTCGGCGGAATCCGCAGCGACGGCACCAGTGCTCGACCGGGCGGGTCCAGGAATTCATGGGCGGGCCTCCGGTTCCTCAGGTGGACGACATGGTGACTCTTCGTTTGCTGCCTTGCTCTTGAAGATTCTCGACCAATCGGGTTGCGGCTCACGGGCGCTGCCGCCTGGGTGCTGGGCCAAGCGGATCATCTTGGTCGGCCTCCGCTGATCCCCGACTACCCTCCAGGGGTCAAGAACTTGCCTCACGATTCCGGCTTCGATGAGCCGCTGGATCGCCTGGTTTGCTCGCTCCCGGTTTCCGCCGACGATGCTGGTCAGGTGGGTCTTAGGCAGGCCCTCGGGGGGTTGCGACCGGAGAACCCTGAGAACCTCTTCCTGGCGGCGCCTGATCTTGAGTTCGAGAATCTGCTGGTCCCAGTAGGACTTCGGGTGTGAGTCATTCTCTGTCATTGTTCCTCCTAGATTCCGACGGGGCGCTTCGCTCCAGGCCCCTCGACAAAATCAGATACTCCGTCTTCCCCCGGTTCGGTATCCGCTCGATCCGGCACCCCGCGTAGAGTTCCCGAACATCGCTCCCAGATTCTTGGCTCACAATCCACGGTTCCCCACGCTTGATCAGCGCCGTGGCCAGCGCTTCGTGTTCGTAGTCGTCCATCCAGTAACGATAGAGTTGGCGCCCAGCGGTCGGATATGGAGGATCGGCGTAGACGACGGCCCGGTTCGGGAGCGTGCGGATCAGGCCCAGGGCGTCCTCGCATCGGACCTCGGTTCGGCCAACGAGCAGACGATGTATCCTTCTGATCCGTCGGGCGAACTCCGCCCCATCGAAGCGGTCGCAGTGGTCCTGGGAAAACCCGGACTCCCGGCGGCCACCGTGACTTAGACGGTTGATCATGAGGCACTGGAACGCAGCGGGCAGATCGAGGTTCGGCTCGCCCCGGCCAAGTTCATTGAAGAATCTGCGCGTCGGTCTACGCCGCCGAATCTTCTCGGCCAAAGCTTGGTGCCCTTCTGTGTCGGTCAGAGTTCGCCACAAGGCCGCGATCGCCGGGTCCAGATCGTTGAGGACGAGCCGGACCCTCGGATAGTTTGCGGCGACCCAGAGCGCGACGGACCCGCCGCCGACAAAGGGCTCGGCGAATACCTTAGCCGTAGCCAGAGACGGGGCGAGGAGTGGGGCGATGTGTTTGATGAGCTTGTACTTGCCCCCAGGATAGCGGAGGACTGATAGGGGGCCGGGGATCAGGCGGCCACGGGAATTGGGTTGGCAACGCTCATGGTTCAATCCCCGATGCCCCGAGGCCCGAGAATAGCGCACAAGTTCGCGTCGCTTTTCGTCTTCGGCCAGGCCGAGCTTGGTCTTCTTCATGACCAAACCCCGATCGAGTAGAAGGTTGAGGGCGTAGCCGAATGTCTGATTTCTGAGCCCGGAGGCCCGGCGCAGAGCCATGAGGCCCAGGCCACCCGGATACTGATCCAGAGCGTCGATGACCTTGACCGCGTCCATGGCCAGGACTCGGTCAGCGGCCACTGTGCCTCCCTGAAGCCCGCTCAGTCCCTCGGGCAGTGGGTTGCCCGCCTCTTTCAATCAGTCGATGGATCGTTTGGAGCCGGAGCCGTCCGTCTCGCGCTCTTCTCCGCTCTGAGGTTTGAATAAGGAGTCCGGCCTCCCGGAGTCGCCGGAGTGCCAGGAAGACCGACGCCCACCGTGCCCTGACCTCGCGGAGGAGCGCGATCGTCGTCAGGCCATCCGGGGCTTGCCGTAGCGTGACGATGATTCGGGCCAGAGTGTGCTCGCCCTTCGGGTCAGCGGCCATGGGGTTTTTCGTGCTCTCCGGTCGGGGATACATGACCGTCCCGCATTCGGGGCAAGGGTAGCCCCCGAGGAACAGGTCGATCGTGATGCCGGGGGGGATGGTGACGGGACGTGTGTATTCGCACCGGGCACACCGGAACTCTTCAGGCCCAAGGAATCTCGGAGGGCGAGAGTTCACGATAGTCCTCTCGGATCAATCGGCCCGGACGGGTGCCAAGGCGGCTTCGGAGTCCGGCGGCCCATGCGTTTCGCCGCCTTGCGCCGAGCCGTATCTTCCCGGTTGGAGGCGTGGGTCGGATACATCGTGCCCCAGGACCGGATCATCGTAAGGCCGGATGTCGCCTGATGAAACTGGCGGAGCAAGCGCACATCGTGAGGAAGTTCTTGCCTCCGTGCGCCATAGGCCAGGACCTGACCCTGGGTGCCGGGCGTCACGGTCTCGGGCTCAACATTCCACGCGCCTCCGAGCCGGACCCAGTTCTTCTTGAACCAGTTGTCCGAGAGCCCCCCACCATAGTCGAGCAGGGCGTCAAAGTGAGGAAGCCAGCCCTCGGTCCCGTGGATGATGTGCATGTTGACGACTCCACCCTGGACGGCCTGGCGGAACTCGGGCATCTCTCGGAACTCGCGGAACCGAGTGAAATGATCTTCAAGGACGCTCCGGGTCAGACGGATCACGGGGTAGCTCGTCAGGACCAGGTGGAGAGCGCTCCCCATCTTGGCCAGCCGGGCTTGGTATTTGGTCAGGAACACTCGTTCCCGGACCCATCCGCAGATCGAGCAGAGCTTGACCTGCTGGCACCGGGCGCCGGGCTGGCACTCTTCGATCTTCAGGGCTCGGGCATAATCTATATGGCGCAGGATGGCGGCGATGTCCCGGTTGGCCTTGTAGGCCCGGTCCAGGAGTTCATCGCGGGAGGGACGGGGCTTCTTCCGATCCTTGCGCTCCGGGAGGCCCAGGGAGGAGAGGGGGCTATTATAAAGACCTCTACCGAGGGTCCGATCCTGATCGAACTGGTCGCGCTTGTCACTCGAAGCGGCAAGGTGTGCTAAAATAGGTCTTGGTGATTGGGGCATATCCCGTCTCAATCGCGCCGAAGAACACCGCCGCCTGCCAGGGTCGAGGCGGTGTTTTCTTGTGCTATAGGTTGATATTCCTTTTCGCTAGGAGCTTCCTCAATCTCCGCAGGTCGGCCTCGGTGTAAACACGGTGTCCGTTCTCAGTCCTCCTTGCGCGAGGGAGTGCTCCGATCTCCTCCTTGTAATACAGGACGGCCCGCCGGATACCGAGACGCCTGCAAACTATTCCTGGGCCAAGTAACTTTTCTGTCATCGTATCCTCCAGATTCGTATCATCTTGATAAGACTGAAAGAGTGTAGTCGAAGACACTCCGAAGCGCGTGACAGTCGCAGGGACAAAATTCCGCCACCGACTGTCACGCCGATGTGGGGTTGCCCCAGCGATGAACAACTTAAAGAAATTGCGCCCGCTCGCGGACGAGGTGAAAAGACATATTCGCAGCTTCACCCGCGAAGGCGGCGCGGCAGGATTTCTCTTTTTTGCATGGCAACTGGCGAGCTACGCGGGCTCGTTCACGGAGACAAAGGCAGGACTTCTGCGTGGCCCTCATCCGATCAAGAACAAGAAGAACCGGAAAAAAGCTATCGGCTATCTCAAGGGTCTGCTCGAACTCAATATCCTTGTAGGACAGGACGCAGGCGAACAGGTCCAGCAACTCTTCTCCAAGACGACTCGGGACGGACTTCAAGGGCTGCTCGACTTACTGGAAGGACGCTTCGTCATCGCGGAGCACGAAGACATTTCGTCCCGGAGGGCTCCGAAAGCAAAGAACTATGGACGACACTACTTCTATGGCGCGATGTTTCCCTACATGGAGGCCGCTCGGATCGGCAATTTGACCTGGCGGCATCGCTGGCTGGGAAAGTGGTGCGCTCTCGTAGAGCCCATCTCGATTCACTGGAAAGGAATTGAGGAGGAGAAGCTCTTCAGAGGAAGCGGAGTGGAAATCGATACCCTGATCCGCAGCATCAGTGGCTACGACACG
>JBDRPD010000068.1:0-68983 GCA_043827405.1 Elusimicrobiota bacterium
GTATGCGGCGCTGTACGCGGCCGGAAGCGGCGCGCCGCTGCCCTTCCATGCCGCGGGAATCGGCCTGCATATCCTCAACGCTTTGCTGGTCCTATGGCTGATCACGGCCTTGTTCCGGTCCCGGACGACCGGCTTTATTACCGCTCTTGTCTTTCTGCTGCATCCTGCCCAGGTCGAGTCGGTAGCCTGGATAAGCGCCCTAGCCAACCCCTTGTTCCTGACGACTTATCTGCTGGCGGCGCTGTTTTTCCTGCGGGCGCTCGATACCGGCAGCAAGACCTACTACCCGCTTTCGGCCTTCTGCTTCGTTCTCTCTCTGCTCAGCAAAGAGATGGCGGTCACTCTCCCCATGCTCATGGCTGTGATCGTCATGCTGCGCCGGAGAGACGGGCAGAAGGCCGCCTATTTGCCGGTTGCATTGTATGGCGCCGGAGCTGGCGGCTTCGCCGTCCTGCGCTCGCTGGTTCTCGGACAGACGGCGCAGACCGGCTACTGGGCGGGGAGCTTCTACTTCCAGGCGCTGACCATGCTCAAGGGCTTCGCCTACTACGTGAAGCTGGCGCTGGCGCCCTATCCGCTGAGCCTCGAATACCTATGGCCCGCCAAGCAGGGCTTGGACGCCGAGACGGCGTTCTACGCGCTGCTCCTCGGCAGCCTGTTGGCGCTCGGGGTCAAATTGCTGCGCCGGGCTCCGAAGGCCGGGGTCGGCATCCTGCTCTTTGCCGGGGCGCTGGCGCCGGTGTCGAACCTGATCCCCCTGACCACCATCATCAATGAGCGTTTCATGTATCTCTCGCTTATCGGCTGGGGTCTGATAGTCAGCGAAATCCTCGAGCATTCGGGGCGCGCACGCGCGGCCGCGTTAGTCGCCGTCTGCTTGGCCTATGCCGGCATCACCATTGACCGCAATCGCGACTGGCGCGATGCCGAGTCGCTGGTGACCGCCAGCCTCAAGACCTGTCCCCAGTCCTCGCGGCTGCATGCGGCGCTGGGCAAGGTGCGGGTGGCGGAACGGGACTGGGATGGTGCGGCAGCCGCTTACCGGCAGGCGCTGGCGATCGAGGTGCTGGGCGACGCCGAGCGCGGCGCCGTGCATGCTGTTGAGCCGTGGGCCGCGGGGCTGTTGACGCGCGCGGCGGATTATCGCCGGGTAGTGCAGGTGCGGGTGGATCGCGGCGAGACTTACTTTCAGCTTGGTACCATTCATATCCACCGCGGCGACTATGCGAAGGCCGAGGGCTATTTGGAGCTGGCCTTGAAGCATCGTCCGACGGACGCCAAGGTCATGCACAATATTGCGGTTGCCCGTGAGCTCGCCGCCGAAGAGTTTATGCCCCGGCTGCGCCGTGAGTACCCCGGCCTGGAATCCACCTGGAGCAAGCTCGCAGCGCTCAATTATGAGAGATCGGGAAGGAGCATCCTTCCCGGATCTGCCGCGCAGGGCCGCAATCCGCAGGAGCGGGAAGCGCTGCGGGCGCTGGCCGCGCGCGGTGCTCCGGCCTTTCCCAATACCTTCGGACGCGCCTATACGGTGCGTGCCGGTGATGCCGCGGTGGAAGTGCGGCATGCGCAGGGACGCGGGGTTACGGCGCAGGTCGGCGGCGGCGCCATCCAGTATCCGGAGGCGTATCCGGAGACCACGGTCTTTATCGCCGCCGGCGAAGGCGGCATCGAGGAGTTTTACTACCTGAAGTCGCCGCGGGCGCCCAAGACTTTCACGCAGGAACTGACGCCGCGGGGACGGATCAAGTCCTTCCGGCTGGATCCCGCGGGACGCCTCGAAGCCGTCGACGCCGCCGACCGGACGGTCTTCCAGCTTTCCCGGCCGGTGGTGTTCGATGCCGCCGGCAAGCGCCGGCAGGGGCGCTTCGAGCTCAAGCGCGGCAAACGGACATCGCTCGCCATGAAGATCGACGATCGCGGCCTGCGCTATCCGCTGCTGATCGATCCGGCGTGGACCACGGCGGGCGCATCGAATATGAACTCTGTCCGTCAGGCAGCCACGGCGACTTTGCTTCCCAACGGCACCGTGCTGGTCGCCGGCGGCATGGACGGCGGTCCGACTCCTATCGGTACGGCTGAAATCTACGACCCGTTCGCCGGCACCTGGCGCACTACGGGGAACATGGCTACCGCGCGCGTCAATCACGGCGCGGTGCTGCTGCCCAGCGGAAAGGTCCTGGTCTTCGGCGGACAGGATCAGGTATATGCCGTTCTCTCCTCGAGCGAGCTCTACGATCCCGACAGCGGAACCTTCAGCAGCGCCGGCAGCATGACGACCGCCCGGGTTATTCCGAGCGCGGTCCTGCTGCAGGACGGGCGGGTGCTGGTCGCGGGCGGTTGGAACGCCGGGACGCTGTCGACGGCAGAGGTCTACGTCGCCAGCGATACACCGAAATGGCAGTCGACGGCGCCGATGGGGAGCATGCGCTACGACCATACGCTGACCTCGCTGCCGGACGGTACGGTGCTGGCGGCGGGGGGCGAGGACGGCGGCGGCAATACCGTCAACACTGCGGAGGTTTACAGCCCGTTCCTGAATAACTGGAATCCGGCCCTCAACACTATGTCGGCGGCGGTACGCAGCCACGCCGCGACCTTGGCGCCCAACGGCAAGGTCGTGATCACCGGCGGCCGCATCCAGCCGGCCGGTACCGATCGGAATACCTGCGACCTGTTCGACCCGAGCACGCAGCTCTTCGCGCCTTGCGGCGGGAACATGACGCGCACGCATTCGACCCATTCCTCCGTCCTGCTGCCGAACGGCAGGATACTCATCGCGGGAGGAGACAGCGGCGACGGCGGCGGTTCCGCGTCGCAGATCTACGATCCGGTCGGCGATTCCTGGGCGCTTGAGGTCAACCTGAGCAACGGCGCGCGCACCAGCGCGGTGTCGGTCCTGCTGCCCAGCGGCAAGGTGCTGATCGCCGGCGGCACGGGAAACGCCACCACCGACCTCTATGATCCGGATACCGGTTCTTGGGTCGGCGCAGGGAACTTTACCGACAACGCCCGCTACGACCATTCGGCGACCTTGCTGCCCAACGGCAAGGTGCTGATCGCCGGCGGCTATAACGGCGCGAACCCCGTCAACAAGTGCCAGCTCTATACGCCCGGCGGGGGCTGGGCCTCTACCGGCAATTTAAACACCGCGCGCGACCACCATACCGCGACCTTGCTGGTCGACGGCACGGTGCTGGTGGCCGGCGGCTTCGGCGCCGGCAATACGATCCTATCCTCGGTCGAGATCTACGACCCGGGCAGCGGCACCTGGGCGCCGGCCGACCCCATGAGCACCTCGCGCGCCTATCATACGGCGACATTGCTGGCCAATGGTGAGGTCCTGGTCGTCGGCGGCGTCGCCATTTTCGGCCCCAATCCTTCCCTGGAGACCGCGGAGATATATGCCGGCGGCGGCTGGCGGCCGACGGCGTCGCTCATGGCGGCGTCGAAGCGTCAGCAGCATACCGCGACCCTGCTGACGGACGGCACCGTGCTGGTGGCCGGCGGCCTGGAGAACCAGTTCTTCTCGATATACAACGACGCCTTCATATTCGATCCCGACAGCGAAAGCTGGAGTTCCGCTCCGGGCATATTGACGGCGCGCTACGGCCACAGCGCCACTTTGCTGCCGGACGGCCGGGTGCTCGTCTTCGGCGGCGAGAACACGCCGGTCAACGACACTGACATCTACACTCCCGGGGTGGCCTGGACCTCGTATAACTGGGGTACCGAGCGCCGCGGCCATACCGCGACCCTCCTTCCCGACGGCAAGCTCGCCGTCATCGGCGGCAACTTCTCCGGCCCGACCTTGAACGATGTGTCCGTCTACGCGCCCGGGACCAGCGTTTGGACCACCATGCCGACCTTGACGGCGAACCGCGAGTACCATACGGCGACCTTGCTGCCCAACGGCAGAATCCTGGTCGCGGGCGGCTTCGGCGGCGCCGCCGCCCTGAGCTCGACCGAGCTCGCGCTCTATACCGAGTACGATCATGCCGCGGCCGGCGTCGACCATATGCGGCCGGTGATTGACGAGATCGCCGGCAATGCCTCGTTCCCGGTCTGGCTGACCACGGGGACTTATGTGATCACCGGCTCGACCTTCACCGGCGGCAGCGCCGCCGACAGCGGCCACCAGCACGACTCGCCGGGCGGCCATCCCCGCCTCCTGCTGATGCCGATGGGCGCCGACGGCTCCAACCATCGGGGCGGCGGCGGCCGCTTCATCGACCTGACGCACCGCATCTACGGCACCGCCGAAGAGACGTACTACAAAAACGGCCAGGCCGACGATACGCTGAAGTTCACGATCGACCCCAGCAGCATCGCCTGCGGCTACTACCAACTGCGGGTGATCGCCAATGCCGCGCCTTCCGACGCCAGGATCGTGCGCATCACCGATCCCGTCATCGACGGCGCGCCGGGTTCCATCTCGCCGCCGTACGCGCAGGTGCGGACGACGACGGCGGCCGTCGACTGGGGGCTGCTCGCCGTGACGCCCGACTACTACCGCCTGCATGCCTCGACGGCGGCGGACTATACGGGAGCCTGGGACGTGATCACCGGTACGGACTCGGCGGCTTCGTCGGGCGACCTCGAAGGGCTTTATCCGAACACGACCTATTACTTCCGCGTCGCCGGGGTGAACTGCGCCGGCACCGGCCCCTACTACGAGCCGGCCTCGACCTCGACCTTGGCCAATCGGGTCCGCGGGGTGGAGATGAAGGGCGTCTTCCTCACCAGCGCTACTTTTACCTGGCAGAAGCTGCCGACGGCGGCGCAGGAAGGCTCCACGAGCACCGCCGAAGGCTATATCCTGCAGGCTTCGGACGCCGAAGACTTCAGCACGACCATCTACTCAGCGCAGACGCCGCTGATCGGCTTGAGCACGCTGACCGTGACGGGCCTCAATGCCGGCACGACCTATTACTTCCGCGTGGGATCGCTCAACTGGAACAGCGTCGGCAACTTCGCCTCGACGATCGCGGCGCGGACCGACGGCTGGTATGAGGAGTTTGTAACTGGGGAAACGGACCAGAGTATGGGCGCTGCCTGGGGCGATCTCGATAATGACGGCGATCTGGACTTTGTCGCGGTCAATCAAGGAACGTTCGTTCAGGTCTATCGCAATGATGGCGGCGGCAGCTTCAGCCTGCCTTGGGACAGCAACGCCGAGGGGGCAAAGTCCAACTACGCTGTTTCACTCGGTGATTACGATAACGATGGAGACCTCGACATCGCGATCGGGCGAGCTAATGAAGCTAACGTCGTTTTCCGCAACAACGGGAACTTCAACTTCGGATCCGCTCCGGTATGGTCGAGCAGCGAAGCTGACGACACAGAGGGAATCGCTTGGGGAGACTACAATAACGATGGCTACTTAGATCTCCTTGCCGCGAACCTTACGGCTAACCGTGTATACCGCAACAACGGCGACGGGACCTTTACCTTGGTCTGGACCGACTCCGAGTCGGAGAACACGAACGATGCCGCATGGGCGGACTACGACGGGGACGGGGACTTGGACTTCGCTGTCGCGTGCGAAGATTGTGCCAGTCGCGTCTACCGCAACGACGGCGCCGACACGTTTACCCCGGTCTGGAACGACGGCAGCCCGGGCGGTGCCGGGCGCAGCCCTGCTTGGGGGGACGTCGACAACGACGGGCGGCTCGATCTGGCCTTCGGATACAGAAGCGCGGCCAATCGCGTCTTCCGTCAGAACGGGACGGATAGCTTCGGCGAGATATGGAACGATGGTAGGAGTGACGATTCGGTCAGTGTCGCCTTAGGTGATTTTAACAACGACGGCCTGCTTGATTTGGCGTCCGGGAATTATGCTGAAGCGAACCGCATCTATGTCAACAACGGGGATCAGAGTTTTTCATCGATTTGGTTTAGCGCAGTCGCCAATAATACCGAGTCGATCGCCTGGGGGGACTATAATGGGGATGGCGGGCTCGATCTGCTGGCTTCGAATAGGTCGCAGTCGAATCGCGTCTACCGCGGTTCCTTCTCCGTCGTCAATACCTCGCCGACCGCGCCCGGCGGCATCGCCGCGGTCTTCGACGGCGACATCATGCAGAGCACCTTGACCATCAAGTGGGACGCCTCCGACTATGACGCCAACGGCTCGACCGAGAGCGTCTACTACGCGGTGGCTTTGACGACAATACCGATGATGCTGTCACCCGACAATCGCCGCATCCTCAAGCCGGCGGCCGGCAATGTCTCATCCTTCACGATTTCCGGCGTCGAGGCTTCGCCGCTGCTGGGTAAATACCTGCGTCCGGCCTACCAGGTATGGCCGGGCGACGCCGTGCCCAAGCACGGCGTCATGATCAGCACGACGCCCAACCTGCCCAATGGATGGCTGCTATCGGAGACTACCTACTACGTGCGGATCCAGGCCATCGACGCCGGGCTCGCCCGCAGCACCTGGAGCCGCGAAGTGGAGTTCCGGACCGGCAAGATCTGCGGTACGATGACGAGCCTGCAGAGCGGCGACTGGTCCGATCATGATACCTGGGTCGGCAGCGGCGATATGGTCCCCAACGACTGCACCGAGGTGACGATCGCCGGCGGTCATACTGTAGTTGTGGACACACAGTCCGCCGTCGCCAGCACCACGACGATCGAGGGCACGCTTAAGTTCAGCCGGGTGACGCACAGCACGCTGACTATCGTCGGCGGCGACATTACCGTCGAGCCGGGCGGCCATTTGGACATGGGCACCGGCGACGATTCAATAGATGCTTCTTCCGCCTCGCTCGTTCTCGCCTACGGCAGCGTTGCCGGCGAGTTTGGCCTTATCATTAAAGACGGCGGCGACTTTACTGTGTTCGGCGCGACGCGGACTTCGGTAGCGGACCTGGGAGGAATCTTTATCAACCCATGGTCCACTAACTTCCAAGTAGGGGTAGCGAGCTCCACGGGCTGGAAGCCCGGCGATATGATCGTTCTGGGGCCGACTTCGGGCTTCGGCCAAGCGGTCGCGACTTCGCATACCATTACCAATGTCGGTCCAGGCGACCCGCGTATGATCATGTTTGAGCCGAATACGGGACCACAAATCCGTGTCGGCTACTCTACCAAGCCCGTCATCGCCGCCAATATTAGCCGCAATGTCATCATCCGCTCGTCGGGAACGGACACCACCGCCAACAGCGCCTACGTGGAAAGCCTGGTCAGCAATACTACGAGCTTCAGCGTCTTCTACGGCGAGTTCGCCTATCTCGGCGCCGAGGGCGATCCGACCTGGGGCATCAAGCTGCAGAACGGCTCGCAGGCGCAGATCTCGAGCTCATCTATTCGCAACTGCCGCTACGGCCTCTATGCCAACAACGTCGACAATCTAACCTTTACCGACAATGTGGCTTACGGCAATGCGGCCAATGGCTTCACCTTGTATGGGGGCAATAATAATATCTACCGCGGTAATGTCGCCGCCGGCAATGACTCGGTTGGCTTCTATATCGGCGGCAGTTTCACCGAGAACGTATTCGAGAAGAACTACAGCTTTGCAAACAACCTACACGGCTTCTACCTTGATTCAGGCGGCTCAATCGGCAACCTGCTGCAGGATAACCTGTCCTTCGGCAACGGCCAGCACGGCTTTACCCTGAACTATGCGGACCGCAACATTTTACTGAACAACCACGTCTACGAGAACGACGGAACGGGCTTTTATGTGAGCAACGAGTCGGACCTCAATACCTTCCAAGGGAATAGTGTTTCCGCGAATAAGTCCGCCAACGGCCTGGGCTTCCGCATCGACAACTCCTGGGCCAATCTCCTGGTGGATAACCAGATCTATATGAACGAGAGCACCGGCGTCTATATCCTCAATGGGGCGAGCGGCACCGTGATTTCTTCCGGCAGCGTCTACGGAAACGGCGGCTACGGCTATGCGCTGAAGAATTCCGTCGGCAACCAGATAGTGAACGGCTCGGTCGGCTTGCCGCAGTCGAATGCCGCCGGCGTCCTCTACATAGATCCGGATGCCAATCCTGAGACCCTGGTCGCCAAGGCAGTCAAGAGCGACGACGGACCGCTCTCCACTGCGGCATTCAACAACTCCGGGACTTACCTCATAACCTATGACGTCGATGCGAGCTCGAGCTCGGTGGGCTTTAACGGCGAGTACACGATCTCGGGCGAGACCTGGAACATCGATTACAATCAGCGGCTCTACGCCTCGACGGCGACGACGCCCAGGCTGATGCGGGGTTCGGGCCACAGCGCGGCGATCTGCGCGCTAAGCGATACGAACGCCGTTACCCAGTACGTCTACGCGGCATACAACGGCGCCAACTGGGACCTCTACGGCTCGCAGGACGGCTTTATGGGCAGCGTCGCCGGGGGGCTGTGCCTGGACCCGGGGGCCGGTCAGTTTTCGATCGATATCACCGAAGCCGCCCCGGCGCCGGGCGACCGGATCGACTTCCTGATGCAGGCGGCTTCCGGCGATGTGAACAGGGACAAGAGCCTGTGGATCGGCCCCTCGGCGGCAGGCTACAACCAGGGACGTTCGAAGCTGGTGGTGGCGCCCGACGGCGGCATCGTCTTCCGCGGCAATTCGAGCACCTATACCATCATCAATTGGATGGATAACAATACGACATACTACAGCTTGGTCTCCTCGGGCGCCTTCACCGCGGAGTACACCTCCTTCACTAATTTGGACCATAACGGCCTGCAGCTTTCGGGCAATCAGGGAGTCGTGCTCTCAACGGTGAGTTTTGACCGCCTCGGTTTCTGGGACGGCGTCAACAGCGGCACCAATACCTACATCACCCTGCGCGACCTGACCGCGGCCGCGACCTTCTACGGCGTGCAGTTCGGCATGAGCCGCTCCTCCACCGGCTTCGACAGCGCCTACAATGTTCGGGTGGAAGCGCCGCATGACAACCTCGACGTCTATTTCGCCGGCGTAGCGACCAATTCCGGCGTTTACTGGGGGGAGGGCTACGAGGATGATGCGAACGGCCGGGTCACGTGGAACGATCTCATCTGCATGCCGCATGTGTCTAATCAGAGCGGGAACTGGACCGACCCGCTGACCTGGGACCCGCCGTATGTCCCGCAGGCCTGCACGACGGTGACGATCATGACCGGCGATACCGTGACGGTCGACACCACTACCGCAACGGCCAGTACGACGACGATCGCCGGGACTTTGCGCTTCAGCCGCGTGGCCGCGAGCACTTTGACCATGGTCGGCGGCGACCTTACGGTCGCTAACGGCGGACACCTGGACATGGGAATGGGCGGCGACCAGATAGCGACCACCTCGGCGACTCTGGTGCTGGCCTACGGCCAGGCCGCGGGTCAGTTCGGCCTAATCGTCGAAAACGGAGGCCGCTTCACCGTTTTCGGCGCGACTAAAGTGCCCGCATATACTCCGTCCAGCAGCCAAATCCCGACCGGCAGCAACTACATGACGATCAACGTGCCCGGTCTGACCGGGTGGAAGACCGGCGACATCATCGCCATCGCTCCGACCTCGGGCAGCGGCCCGGCGGCTATCGCCACCCATACGATTACGCAGCTCGGTACGCCGGCGCCAAACGATATGTTCTTCACGCCGGGGGTGGGAGCGACGCGCGTGAATACGTCTACGGCGCCGATCATCGTCACCAACCTCAGCCGCACGGTTCTGATCCGCTCCTCCGGCACCGATACTGGCGCCAATACCGCCTACATCCGCAATCTCTCGGAGACGGCCGGCGACTTCTACGCCTACTACGGTGAGTTCGCTTATCTTGGGGCAAGCGCCTCCGGCAAGTACGGAATAACCTTTAACGGCGGTCCCGTTAAAGGCGGCATTTCCAGTTCGACGATCCGCGACGGCTATCACGGCATCTACCTGTTCTCGGCCGACGGCAATACGTTTACGGACAACCTGATTTACAACAGCGCGGCTATCGGCCTGTACGGCGCCTCATCCTCTAATAATGCGATCGCCAATAACCATATTTTGGGCGGCGATAGTTATGGGACGTACCTGACGCAGTCGGACGGCAATACGCTGTCCGGCAATATGGTTTACGCCAACGGGAATTCCGGCATCTATCTGCTCGACTCCGACGATAACGGCATCGCCGGCGGCCGGCTATTCGCCAACAGCGGCAGCGGGCTGTATTCATCCTACTCCGCTAATAACGATTTCGACTCTGTCGCGGCATACGGCAACACCGCCAATGGCGTTATGCTCAACGGCGCTTCCAGCCATACGGTTACTGCCGGTAGTTTTTACGGCAACAACTTCTACGGCATTTACGCCGGCGGCGGCTCCAACTATAACCGCGTGCAGGACAACGAAGCCTTCGCCAACAACAGCGGTCTCGTATTTTCCGCCGCCGCCGACAATGTCGTGTCGTCGAACGTTTTCCGCGGCAACGCCGATCGCGGCATATGGCTGGACGGCTCGGACAACAACGTCTTCGCCCACAGCATCTCCTCGGGCAACAGCGGCTACGCCGTCTACCTGGAGAACGCTTCCGACGGCAATTTCTTCATCGAGGGCCACTACTACTCCAACCCCGGCGGCGTCTATACCTCCAACTCGTCAAGCAATGTCTTCGCCGGCGGCGCCCTCGGCTACAGCGAGACCGGCGCGGATAGGTGGAACTCTCCGTCCGGCGAGGTCGACTTCGACGCCGCCGCCGGCAAGAAGGACAAGCTAACCCTCAAGGATGTGCGGGTTAACAGCATGATGGGTATAAGTTCGTGGGGCTTAAACGAGTCCGGCGAGTCCTTGCTGTCCTACGACCAGGACGACGCCACCGGCACACTGCGTCTGTACGGCGACTATGAGCTCTTGGGAAGCACCTGGACCTTCGATACCTCGCTCAACCTCTATGCCGCAACGCATACCGCGGCCCGGCTGATGCGGGGCAGCGGTCATCAGATATACAACATCGCGCCCCAGGATATTGGGGCCGTCAATGAGGTGATCAGCGTCGAATGGATGGGGACCGACTGGCGGGTCGAGGGTTCCGCCTCAGGCGTGCTTGACGGCGGATTCTGGTGCCCGGCCGGAAACACCTGCGGCTTCACCGATCCGGTCGTCGACTTCACCCTGAATCCCGCCGGCGTGATCAACGTCGGCGATCGCTTCGATTTCGCGCTGATCGCGGCCTCCAAGGACGCCGGCTTCCAGAAGCGCCTGCTTTTTGCCAATGCCAGCTGGCAGGCCGGCGCCTTCAACGAGGGCAAGTCGCGGCTGGTGGTCGCTCCCGACGGCGGCATCGTCTTCAAGGGGGCGGCCGGCAGCCATGCCATCATGGACCGGCTCAATGCCGCGTCGACCTACTACACCTTCGTCGATTCCGGAGCCTTCACCGCCGCCTTCTCTTCCTTTACCAATATGGACTACTCAGGCCTTCAGCTGTCCGGCGACAAGGGGATAGCGATCTCGAGCACGGTCTTCGACTACCTGGGTTTCGCCACGGCCACCAACGCCTACATCACGGTGCGCGACCTTGATTCGGCGGTTACAATCGACAGCGTGACCTTCGCCTTGTCGCGCGGCCTGCCGGGAGGCACCAACGCCTCTTACAATATTCGGGTCGAAGGCGACGACTCAAACCTCGCGTGGACCATTACCACCCAGAACCTCGGCCCGCTTTGGGGCGACACCTATGACGACGACGCCGGACGGCGCGTCGCCTGGCGGCACTGCAATGGCGTTGTAAGCTCCCAGAACGGCGACTGGTCCGATCCGACTATGTGGGACGGCGGTTTTGTGCCGACCGTCTGCAATGCCGTTACAATCGCCGGCGGTCATGCGGTCGTCGTCGACGAAATGGGCGCGATCGCGAAAGGTCTCGCCATCGACGGCACGCTGAGCGCGAGCCGAGCGGTAAGCAGCAGTCTGACGATCACTGCCGGCGACCTCAACCTCAGCCCCGGCGGTACGCTCGACTACGGCACTGAGGCCTCGCCGGTCCCGACGGGCGTTGACGCTCATGTCGTGCTGGCTTACGGCTCCAGCGCCGGCGAATACGGCCTCATCGTCAACAATACCGCCAAGTTTACCGTTCGCGGCTCCACCCGGACGCCGTTCGCTTTGGCGACGCAGAGCGCCACCGGCGGACAGACCCAGGTCCGGGTGCCCAGCGTGGACGCCGTGGGCTGGGTCGCCGGCGACCGGCTGGCACTCGGGCCGACGGATGGCGACGGCGAGGGGTTGACTGAAGAGTTCTTTATCCAGTCTATCGACGCCGGCAATCCGCGCACGGTGACTTTGTCGGGGAGCGTCGGCGCGACGCGCGTCCGCACCTCCACGACGCCGATCGTGGTCGCCAATCTGACGCGCAACGTCCTGGTGCGTTCCTCCGGCACCGATACCGCGGCCAATACCGCCTATATCCAGAATCTGACCCAGTCTCCCGGCGACTTCGTTCTGGACTACGGCGAATTCGCGTATCTGGGCGCCAACGCGGCCGACAAGCAGGGCATCAAGTTCATGTCTTCGGGCGTTGAGGGGCGCATCTCCAGCTCGACGATCCGCGGCGGCTACTACGGCATCTACGTCAATGTCGGCAGCAGTCACAAGCTGGCCTACAACGTTCTCTACGACAACGCGGCAAGCGGTATCTATGCCATCAATATGGCCGGCAGCACGGTGGCCTACAACAGCGTCATGGAGAACGGCCAGCACGGCATTTATCTGTTCAATAGTACCGGCGGCGACGACATGCTTCAGGCCAATATGGTCTTCGCCAACGGCGACGACGGCATCCGTCTGTCCAAGGGCTTCGAGCATCGGCTGCGTGAAAACTACGCCTTCAGCAACCTAAACGACGGTATTGAGGTCGACCGCATCTACGACAGCGAATTCTCATCCAATACCGCGCACAGCAACGGCGGCCGGGGCTTGTACTTGGTGGACTTCGGCAGCAATACGTTGACCGGCAATATCGCCTACAGGAATGCCAGCAGCGGCACGGTTCTCAGCACCGCCGACCTGAACGTGTTCGAAGACAATAGCGCGCACGGCAATTTCGGGGCCGGCTTCTATCTCTCCAATTCGGATAACAATACTTTTATAAGGAACGAGGCCTATGCCAATACCACAGGTGAAGGGCACGGGTTCAACCTGCAGAATTCCGAGCGCAATGTGTTCGCCGGCAATACCTCCCACTCCAACGCCGGCGACGGCGTGCGTTTGTATAGCGGCGACTACAACCGCTTTGCGGGCGCGCGCATTTACAACAATGCCGGCGACGGCATCTGGTACTCGCAGACGTCCGACGCGGAGTTCGGAGACGCTTGGCTCGGCTATGACGCGGAGGGCGCGGATCGGCCCGACGGCGGCGCCGAAGTCCAGCTCGATCCAGCGTCGCCCCCGGGTGCAATCGTCGATCTGCGGTCGTCGAGAGTCAACCCCGCTTCCGGCATTTCGACCTCGGGCTTCAATGACCAGTTAAAGCTTCTCGTATCGTGGAACCAGGACTATGATACCGGTACTTTGCGGCTTTTCGGGCATGTCCCGCTCGACGACACCCTGACCATAGGCTACGCTGACGCGCTGACCGGACCGACCACGACGCAAGCGCGTCTTACGCGCGGCAGCGGCAACTTCCTCACTGTCTGCTCGATCGACGCCGCCTCGGCGGTGTCCCAGATCGTCTACGCGACAAAGGTCGGCGCGAACTGGGAGGTGCGGGGGTCTTCATCGGGCTATATGGGGATCGCGGCGGTCGCGTCCTGCCCCGGCACCGATTTTGGGCAGTTCCGGCTGAGCGTGACGGAAAGCGCGCCGAGCGAAGGCGATCGGATGGACCTCCTCCTGCTCGCCGGCACCAACGACGCCAACCGGCAGAAGAGGCTCCTCATGGGGCCGGCGGATCCGGCCTATAACGAGGGCCGTTCGAAGTTCGAGGTCCAGCCCGGCGGCGGCCTGGTCCTCAGCGGCCAGCCCGGCTACCCGACGATCATGGACCGCATCGACTCCGGCGCGACCTACTACTCATTCGTGTCTTCCGGCTCCTTCACCGCCGTCAACTCCTCGATCACCAACGTCGACTACAACGGCGTCTGGCTCAGCGGAGCGGGCCCGGTCGTGATCGCTACTTCGACCTTCGACCAGATGGGCGTCGCCGCGGCGGTCAACTCATACATTACGGCCAACGAGCTCTCCGGCGGCGCGACCTTCTATAACGTCAAGTTCGGCAGCGCCCGCAGCACCGAGGGAGTCACAGCCTACAACGTGCGCTCGGTCGGCGCGTCAACCCCCGACTGGTACTTCCGCCGCTGGCACGGCGATATGGGGGGGGAGGATTACGACTCCGACAGCGGCGAGATCAAGTGGACGGATCTGATGCCGTCGCCGCCGACCAATGTGGCGGCCGTGCAGACGGGCTCTTCGGTTACGCTGAAGGTCAGCTGGGGCGGGTCGGAGCGCGACGGACCCAGCTTCCGCCTGGTCTCCGGCAGCGAGTACTACATCCAGTGGAGCACCGAGACGCCGGACAGCGTCGACTGGAGCACCGCCAACGCCCAGGTGGTGCAGGCGACCGGCCCGGTCAACAGCGTCAGCGTCAGCCATACCATCGGCGGCTTGCCGGCGGGCAAGACGGTCTATTTGGGGATCTGGTCGCGCGACGAGCTGGGCCGTTACTCGCGGCGCTCGGGCCTAGGCAGCGGCTTCAGCGCCCCCTTCACCAGCGACGTGCTCGCCTCCGGTCTCGGCGCCGGATCCGACGAGCATGACATGGCGGTCGATAAGGATGGGAACGTCCATGTCGTTTACGACGACGGGATCGCCGGTCAGGTCAAATACGTCAAGCGAACGGGCAGCGTTTGGAGCGCGCCGGTGAATGTCGGGCCGTTGGCGGGGGGTACCCCACCACGGCCTGCAGTTGCTGTTGATATTAACGGCAACCCTCATATCGTTTGGGCAGAAACATCGTCAAAGGTCAGCTACAGTTCCTCAACTGATGGCGGAGCAACTTTTACCACTGCAGATGAGATCTATCCATATGGAGCAAAGACGCATGATCTTGCGCTGGACGGACGCGGAAGTCCGCACGTCATTTTTTATAACGGAGGTCTGCAATACACTAAGAATTCTACCGGAGCCTGGACTCAAGGTGAATCTATCAGCGGAGTGAGCAATAGCTCGCCGAGCCTGGTCTTGGACGGAGACGGTCGCCCGCACATTATATACATGGATGGCCTTAATCTTATGTACGCAAGCCGGACATCGAGCGGGTGGAACAAGATCAGCATATACTCCGATTCGGCATCTTCACAAAACGGCTCATTGGTGATCGACGGCGCTGGTCGACCGCATGTCGCCTATGCCGCTCAAGATACAGGCAATCTCCTTCACTTGTACTACGATGGTGGTTCTTGGAATTCATTCGTAGTGGACGTCGGAGGCAGTCCGGGCATGCCGTCCTTGACACTTGACGGCGACGGCTATCCGCATATCGCCTACATGGCGAACACCCCCGGGGATTTGAAGTACGCGTACTACGACGGCGCATCCTGGTCGACGATGACGGTGGCCTCGGACGGGAACATCGGCTTCGTGCCGGTCATCGCCCTCGACGGCAATGCCAATGTGAACATCAGCTACCTCGACCTGGAAGCCGACCGTTCGCTGCATATCTCATCATGGACCGCGACCGGCTTTGCCGTGCCGATGGGCGGCAATCCGCGCGGCAAAGTGCAGGCGCCGACCGGGATGACGGCGACGCAGGTCTATATCGCCAGCGCTACCTGGAACTGGCAGGACAACAGCGCCAATGAGGTCGGCTACCGTCTCTACGCTTCAAGCTATGGCCGTGTCGATGCCGCCTTCTCGCTGCGCGTTGATTCCAATACCATGGGCCCCGGTACCGTGAGCGCGACTTTGACCGACCTGACGCCCGATACGACCTACGAGCACTACGTCGCCGCGGTAAGCGAAGGCGGGACCGTGACCTCGACCGCGGCCTGGATTAATACCTTGGCGGATCACCCCTCGGCGGCCGCCGTGCCGGTGGCGGCGATCTATCCCGCCAGCATGACGGTATCCTGGCAGACCGGCGCCAACCCCGCATATACCGAGTACGCGGTGCGGGCCACGACCGCCGCCGATTTCTCGGGCGGCTTCAAGTATCCGCCCGGCGGCGCGGGTTGGATCGTCGATGCTTCTACCGAAATCGTCGGGATTAGCGAAGTCAATGCGACTTATTATATCCAGGTCGCGGCGCGGAACCTGAGCGGCGTTGAGACTCCCTATATCCTTACGGTAACGACGCCCTCGCTGGCGAACCTCCCGGCGACTACCGGCAACGACTTCAGCGCTGTTTCGAGCCACTCTCTGACTGTGACCTGGAGCGCCAACGGCAATCCGGCGAATACCCTCTACCGGGTGATGCTGGCGACCTCCAGCCCCTTCTCCAGTTCGCTGCAGGTGTCGACCGCGCCTTCCGGCGCCTTGTCGACGGATTTCGCCGGCCTGCGGGGCAATACGACCTATTACCTCGCCGTCGAGGCATTCAACCATGCCGGCGTCGGCACCGGCGATACCATCCTCAGTTCCACGATCACCCGCATCGCTCCGCCGACCCAGGTGTTCTTTGACCGCATTTCCAGCGACACCATAGTGGCCTCGGCTTATGCGCCGACGCCGGCGTTCAATAACCTGCACGCGGGACGTTCGGCGACGGCGATCAGGCTCGACGGCGGCGGCTACGCCAACTGGCGCGGCAGCACCTGGACTTTGCTCTCGCCGCTGGCGGCGGGCGGACGTTCGATGCTGGGCGGCGGCGCGATCGACGGTACCGTCTACGCCGTCGGCGGCGACAACGGCGGCTACCTGGATCGGACTGAAGCCTATGATCCGGGCGGCGATTCCTGGGGCTCCACGAATGTTCTCAACACCAGCCGGCGGGCGGCGGGCTTGGCGGTCGCTGACGGCAAACTCTACGCTATCGGCGGCTTCAATGGCGCCTTCCTGAACTCGGCCGAAGTATATGATCCCGATACCAACTCCTGGACCTTCGCCGACACCATGCCGTCGAATCGCGCGGCCATAGCCGCCGCCGCATTGAACGGCAGGATTTATGCCGTCGGCGGACTGACCGGCGGGACCGAGCAGGCGACCAATCAGGAGTACGATCCTGCGGCTGACCAGTGGGCCGGCGCCAATAAGACCGCGATGACGCAGGCCCGCGCGTATGCGGTCGCGGTCGGAACCTTCGGCAAGGTCTACGTCTTCGGCGGCAGCGACGGCGGCCAAACCACGCTTTATGACGATGTCGAGGCGTACGACCCTGTCGGCAACGGCTGGACCAGCGGAGCTCCGATGCCGACTTCGCGCCACGGCATGGCCGCGGGGGCTATCGGGGGCAAGATCGTCGTCGTCGGCGGCGAGGATATGGGCGGCGTGGTGGCGCTGAACGAGGAGTACGATGCTCGAGCCGACTCTTGGGCGGCTCGCGAGCCGATGCTGACGACGCGCGCCTTCGCCGGGAGCACGGTCGTCGACGGCAGACTTTACGTCTTTGGCGGTCACGACGGCTCACCGCGGGACGTGGTCGAAAAGTACGATCCCGGCGTGACGCAAAAATTCACCGGCCTGAACCCGAACTCCTTCCATCAGTTCCGGGCCAAGGCGCGCAACTCGGCGGGCACCGAATCAAGCGAGACCGCGCTGTTCAGTATTTATACTTTGGCGGCCGTGCCGAGTACCGCCACCCCGTCCTTCCAGACCGTCTTCCCGACCTCGGCGACCTTCCAATGGACCTCCAACGGCAATACCGGAGGCGCCACCGACTATCGGGCCGAAGCCTCGTCGGCCCCCAGCTTCAGCGGCACGCTCTACGCCATGGGCTGGACGGTGGCGCTGTCGACCGGCTTTACCGGCCTGGCGGGGAACTCCACCTATTACTTCCGCGTGCAGGCGCGCAACGGCGACGGGGTGGAGACCGCGTTTAAGGACCTCGGCTCAACGGTCACCGCGGCCAACCCGCCGCTGGCGCCGGTCGCGGCGCAGGTGGAGAAGTCGTCGGCAATCTTCGAGTGGAGCGCCAACGGCAATGCCGACGGGACCGGCTATGTCGCACAGCTCGCGCTCAACGAGAGCTTCGCTCCGGTGGACCGTTCTTCTTTTACCCGCAGCACCTATGCGATATTCGGGGCCAGCGGTCTGGGGGCGGATCTGGCTCTTAATACCACGTACTACTTTCGCGTCCAAGCCGTGAACCGGCGCGGCGCGCCGACTATTTTCACCTCGACCATTTCGGCCCGGACGCTCGTCGAGGCGCCGGGGACCGCCGCCGAACCGTTCCCGGTGGTCGGCGCCGACGCGATAGAATTCGCATGGGGCGATGGCGGTAATCCGGCCGGTACGCTCTACGAGGCGGATATCTCCACCGATAACTTCGCCACGCTCAACCTTACTTCGGCGACCTACAGCACCTCGACGCTCTTCGGTGCGGGCGGCGAGGGTCTCGCGCTGCTGACCAATGCGACCCACTACTTTCGCGTGCGGGCGCTGAACTCAAGCGGCAATCCGACGGTCAATACCGCGGTGGTGTCGACGCCGACCTGGGCGACGCTCCCGCTGAGCGCGGCAGCGCCGTTTCCGAACGTCGATCTGTCCTCGATGACCTATGAATGGAACCCGGACGCTAATAAGCCGGGGACGCTCTACCGCGTCCTGCTGTCGACGGACGATTTTTCGACGGTCAACCTGTCCTCGTGGACGCGCGGCGTCTCGGTGCTCTTCGGCACCGGTGGTGAAGGCCAGGCGCTGGACCAGAATACGACCTATTACTTCAAGGTGAATGCCGTCAGCCATGCGGGGCTGGAGACCGGCACGCTGCAGGAGTCGACCCATACCCGGGCGGCGATCCCGGCGGCGGGCGCGCCGGTCTTTAGCGATGTGCAAGTCGGCTCGGTCACCTTTAACTGGGGAGAGAACTCCAACCCGAGCGGCCTTACCGACTACTACGTCGAGGTCGGGACGGCGGCGGACTTCGCGACGCTGACTTTCGTATCGTCGACGACAGCGACGGCGCTTCAGGCCGGGGCGGGCGGCATCGGACCGACGCTCGACTTAAACACCACCTACTACTTCCGCGTTCGCGCCCGCGACCTGGGCGGTACCTATACGCTTTATGGCGCGGAGCAGTCGACGGCGACCTTGGCCGCTGGTCCGGTGGGCGGTTCATTCGCCGATATCGGAGTTTCTTCGGCTGTCTTCCAGTGGACGGGCCCTGATCCGGCGTATACGCTCTACGAGGCCCAGGTCTCGACCGACGCTTTCGCTACCGTCAGCCTGACTTCGGCGACGCGCGAAACCGCGGCGGTATTCGGGACGACCGGCGAGGGCGCGGCGTTGGACCCGAGCACCACGCATTACTTCCGGGTACGCGCGGTTAACCGCGACGGAATCCCGACGCTCTACGCCTTTACGGCGTCGACGCATACTTTGGCCGCGGTCCCGGCGAGCGCGGCGTCCGCCTTTACCGCCTTACATCACAGCTCCATGACGGCGGCTTGGAACGCCAACAGCAACGGCGCGGGCACGGTCTATGAGGCGGTGCTGTCCACCGGTTCCGGCGGCGTTCAGGGCTACGCCGGCGACCAGACGGTCTCGACGCATCCCGCCGGCGCCCCGACGGCCGATATCACGGGTCTGGTCGCCAATACGACCTACTACCTCTATGTGCGGGCGGTCAATCCCGACGGCTGGCGGAGCGATTATGCGGTTCTCGGCTCCACGCCGACCTTGCCCAATGATCCGGCGGCCGCCGCGCCGCCGTTCTTCGCCGTCCACTTCACTTCGGCGACCGTCAACTGGGACGAGAACGGCAACCAGACGGGGACGCTTTACAGCGTGGCGCTGTCGACCGGGTCCTCCTATCCGAACGGTTACAGCGGCAGCGTCGAGATCTCGACGACGCATGCCGCGGCTCAGCCGACGGCCACGCTGACGGGGCTGTCGGCGAACGCGACCTACTACCTGCATGTCGCGGCGTTCGGCCGCAGCGGCGCCCGGACGGCGTATCTGAATTCGGGCTCCAGCGTCACCGCGGCTTTGCCGCCCGTCACCGCGGCTTCCACATTCTCCAGCGTCGCGGCGACGAGCCTGACCGGCGTCTGGGAAGCCAACGGCAATATTCCGGGCACGCTGTTCGAAGCGATCGTTTCCACCGGCAGCGGTCTGCCGAGCAGCTTCGCCGGCGATGTGGAGGTCTCGACCCGGCCGGAGGGGACGCCGGCGGCCGATTTCGCCGCTCTGACGCCCAACTCAACCTACTACCTCATCGCGCGCACCATCGGTCATGACGGCACGTCGACGAGCTATGCCGCTTTCGGTTCGACCGTCACTCCGGCGGCGCTGCCGGTGGCCGCGGTCCCGGCCTTCTCCTCCGGTTCAACTACGGGTCTGGTCGGCGACTGGGGAGCCAACGGCAATCCGCCCGACGATACCCGCTATGAGACCGTGCTGTCCACCGCGTCGTCACTGGTGCTCACCGCTGCGGGCAACGTGCCGGTATCGACCGCGCCGGCCGGTGCGCCGTCGGCCGAGTACACGTCCCTCGAGGTGAATACGACCTATTATCTCTTCGTTCGCTCCGTGGACCGGCTGGGACGAGCCACCGCCTTTGCGGCGGTCGGCTCGTCGGCTACCCAAGCCAATGCGCCTTCTACGGTGCTCGTCTCGACGCCCTTCGCGCAGGTGGACTACAACGCGATCCGTTATGTCTGGGACGCGAACGGCAACCCGGACGGCACGGTCTATACCGCCGAAATGGCGCTGGACGCTTCGTTTGCGCTCGTCGACCGCTCGTCGGTGACGGTCGGTACGGAGGTGATCTTCGGCAATCAAGGCGCCGGCGCCGACCTGACCTTCCAGACTACGTACTACTTCCGGGTGCGGGCGGAGAACGTGCGCGGCGTACCGACCGATTACACGACGGTTCAGTCCACGGTAACCCTGCCCGACGATATCATCCCGCCGACCATGACGAACAATCAGCTCGGCGACGGCGTCTGGCGCCGCGATGGGGCGACCCTCTACGATCTCGACGTTTTTGATACGGGCGGCCGGCACCTCAACCGCATCGAGGTCAAAGCTTCGGTCAATCCGGGCGGCGGCGGTCCGGACCTCTTCTCCTTTACCCCGGTGCAGACGAATTTGGCGACATTCGTCGATGCCTTCACTAACGACTGGTCGCTCTCGACGGTGTTCGACCTGCTGGCCGATGATGTTACCAACTACATCACCGTGCGCGTCTATGACGGTATCGGCAACTCGTCTACCACGATTGACGCCTTCTACGTTCTTAAAGATACTTCGCCTCCCGTGTACATTAATAATGAGGCCGGCGGCGACAGCCAGGCGCGCTTTACCGCCGGCACGGCCTACGATGTGGATGCCGTGGACCCCGGCAGCGGGCTCGCCGCCTTCCAGTACAGCGCCAGCACGGTGGCGACGTCCGCCGACGGGGGGCGCGTTCCCTGGACGGATATCGCGACGCTGACTCCCGGCGCGACCGAGTACCGCACCGACTGGCAGGTGGACTTCGCGGCGCTGCTTGAAGGCACGACCAATTATGTTTCGGTCCGGTCGTGGAACGTTTCCGGAGTCACAAGCACGGTGGTCGACGCCTTCCATGTAATCAAGGACACCAGCGGCCCCATCATCGGGATCACCCATCCGTCCGCCGGCTTCCTGCCCTCTCTGGATTCGATATCCGGCACCGCCTACGACCTGATCGGGGTCCAGGGTACCGAGCTTAACGTCCGGATCGTCAGCGGCAACTACTGGGATCCTGGAGGCCCGGCGTTCTCGGCGGGCGCGGCGGTATGGATGCCGGCCACGGGGACCACGGATTGGACGTTGGCGCCGGGTATCCCCTGGGCCGACGGAGTCGAGTATCAGATCGTCGCGCGCTCATCGGACAGCGCCGGGAACTATACCGTCACCTACGCCACGGTGACCTTCACGCTCGACTCCGCCACGCCGACGGTCAGCATCGGCCTTCCCGTCCCGGATTCCACGATCTCGTCTTTGCCGCTGATTACGGGGACCGCCGCGGATCCCGGCGGCAATCCGTCCGGCTTGCAGGCGGTAGGAGTGCGGGTGCGGAACCTCGCCGACGGTACGTGGTGGAACTTCGTCACCGAGACCTGGTCGGGCACGGCGGTGACCGAGATCGCATCGGGCTTGACCAGCTGGAGCGTAACGCCCTCGGAACTGCTCAAGGCGAACCTTAAGGATCAGACCAGCTACTTTGTCGCGGTACAGGCCTCCGATAATGCGGCGCCGCCGAATCAGACCGAGTTCATGGTGGGGGGCGCCACCTTTACCTTCTCGGATACCACGCCGCCGGCGGCCATCGCCGACCTGGACGCCTCCTCGGGCACCGAGCCGGGCGACATTCTGCTGACCTGGACCGCGACCGGCGACGACGGCGCCGTCGGGACGATCCTGCTCGGCGAGTACCGCATACATTACTCCACCGATGCAGGAGTCGGATTCAGCACCACCAACGCCCAGGTCGTCTTCTCGACCGCGGTGGTGGCGCCGGGCGCCGGCCAAGCGCGGCTGCTGGTCGGTTTGAGCGAGGGGCTGGCGGCGGACACGACCTACTACCTGCGCGTTTTCCTGCAGGACGACGCCGGCAACTGGTCGCCGCTGTCCAACGGCGCGACGGTGCAGTCGGCGCCTTCGCCGCTGTCGCAGATCAAGGGGCATGTGGTGACGGCATCAAGCCAGGGGATCACCGCCGTATCCATCGCCGCTTATGACGCCTCAGGAGTCCTCGTCTCCACGGCTCTTACGGTAGCCGACGGCAGCGGCACCTACGTCCTGGGGGGTCTGCCCCCGGCCAACTACCGGGTGGAGGCTACCTGGGAGGCCAACGAGATCATCAGTTCGGTCTGGCTTGACGGGATCCCGGTGGGGACGACTCTTATCGATTTCGTTTTGGAAATCAACTATACTCTGTCGACGATGCAGGGGAGCCTCAACGCGCTGTCGATGGGCGCGGCCTCCTCCAATTTCGCGGCGGCCGCGGCCGACAATAACTTCGGCACCAGCCGCGTAGAACTGTTCCAGCGCGGCAAGGTCGTGGCGCAGACGGGGATTCAGCCGACCGGGCGGTGGAGCATCGCGCACCTCCTCCCGGGCAAGTACTATGTGCGGGCTTTCAACGGGCTGGAGTATACGAAGCAGAAGGAAGTGATTCTGCTCGAAGGCGAGGTGCAGGACGTCAGCTTCGTCTTCGACCCGCTCAATGAGGACGCGGTGTTCGCCTTCCCGAACCCGGCGCGCGACGGCGCGACGATACGCTTTGTTACCGCGCTGCTGCCGCTGGAAGCGCAGGTCAGAATTTTTGATATCGCGGGGACGCTGGTTCGGGAGATCGTCGGGTTGGATATGGAGTCGCCGTCGCCGGCGCTCTATCATGCGAAGTGGGACCTGAAGAATATGGACGGCGACGACGTCGCGTCCGGCGTTTATATCTTCATCGTTAAGGTGAAGGGCGCCAACGGGCAGTCGGCCAAGGTGGTTAAGAAGATCGCGGTGGTGCGGTAATGGGGATGGTTCGAGCGCTAATCTGTGTGCTCTGCGCGTTCAGCGGCCTGACGACGGCGCACGCGCAGTTGGCGGGGCAGGCCGTCCTGGTGCTGGATTCCTCCCGCAGCCCGCGCACTTCTTTCTCAACCAACGAGCGAGCCACCTTCCAGCAGAAAGTCTCCAACGGCGCGGCCAGCAGCGGCCGAATCTATTTTACCTTCATCGTCGCCGATCCCCAGCTTAAGGAGGTGTTCCGGCATGCCGGCAATGCCGTTCCCGGCCGCGTCGGCAACGCCGCCAGCCAGCTGGCCGGCGTGCAGATCTCGTCGCTCTATACCGTGCCCGGCGTCTACAAGCTGACCGCGCGCGCGATCCTGGACGCTCAGGTCGTCGACCAGGAGCTTTCTTTCACCGTTTCGTCGCCCAATATCCTGCTGATCTATCCGCCCAACGGCGCGCAGGACGTCGCCGACAAACCGTTGATGTTCCGCTGGTCATCAAGCGGGGCCGCCAAATATCGCATCACGGTCGGAGATAACCCGTCTTTCTTCAACTCCGTCTACAACGCCAATACCGAAGGCAACGTGAACGCCATCAGCTATCCGGAGAACCCCGCCGATGCCCGGGCGCGGCTCGCGGCGGGCACGGTGTACTACTGGAGAATCGAGGGGCTGGACGCCAACGATAACGTCGTGGCGCAAAGCGCGGTTCCTTTCTCTTTCACCGTCAAGTCGGCGTCGCTGTCGCGCGATATCGCTGTGACCGGGCTGGAGATTATCGGCAAGTCGGGCGATAATATTACCTTCAAGGTGACCGTGCATAACCAGGGGGGGACCAGCGAGAGCGGCCTGCAGCTCAAGTTCAGCATCGGAGGGGTCCCGGTGGCCGGCTCCCCCGTGCAGATGCCGCTGTTGTCACCGAGCGCAGTCAAGACCTACAACTTTACCGGGCAGCTCCCGCCCGACCAAGGCAAAAGCCTGGCCATCGGCTGCGTTGAGTTTTTCGACGATAATGTCGCCAACAACTGCAAGACGATGCAGCTGACGCGGACGGTGGAAGAGGCGGCCGGCGACGCGTCGATTTTCGCCGCGCGCAAGCTGTCGAACGAGGAGATCTGGAGCGCGATCCAAGAGCTGCTGCGCGATCGCGGCGTCGATCTGACCGAGTACTCTATCGTCGGCATGGACAAGGACATGACGCGGGCCGAGCTTGAAGCGCTGCTGGCGGCGCTGCGCAGCGGCCAGGCGGATGTTTCCGTGAGCGGACCGGCGGGCGGCGCGGCGGACCTGCCGTCCTTCATCCCGCCGCCGGTTTCGGCGGGACCGCCGCCGGACGCGCCCGATGACCTGCCGGCGGACAAGGGCGAGGAGCGGATAATGACGGACAAGGAGCTGTGGCAGGCGCTGCAGCCGCCGCTCAAAGGACGCGGTTTCGACCTGACCCAGTTCGCGGTCCTCGGCGCCGACCGGCGGCTGACGGCCAGTGAGCTGCAGATTCTCTTGGCCGCGGTCAAAAGCGGCGTCGCCGAGATCCTGGTGTCGGGACCGGCGGCGCCCGATGTGATGCCTGTCGCGGCGGAGTCCGCGCCGCCGGCTGCCGCGCCGCCGCCTCCGGCGGCGGATGAAGACCGCCAGTGGCGGGGGCTCGCGCCGGCGCTGAGCAAGAAGACCGCGCACCTGAAAATCACATCGAACAAGCACTGGAGCAAGGTGTGGAAGCGCCTCGGTGGAAAGAAAACGCCGAAGATCGACTTTGCACAGTACATGGTCATCGGCGTCGTCGCCGGCGGCGAGGAGCGATCCGACCGGGTTGAGATCGTCGAGGTTCGCAAGTCGCTTTCCGGCCTGCGGGTTCTCTACCGGCGGGTTGTCCACCGCCGTATGCTGGCGCCGCTGGGTCCGCAGCAGGCGGCGGCGCGCGATCTGGTGCCTTATCACCTGCGGGTGATCCCGAAGTCGGGGCTGAAGATCCGCTTTGAGCATGTTAGCGAAACAGGGGGGAGGTAAAGTCATGAGAAGAATAATGATGGGAATAGGAAGCCTGGCGGCCTGCGCGCTGCTGGTCGCGGCGTCGGCGCCGCCGGAGCTTCTGGCGCAGGGCAAGGAGGTTACCGCGGGCGTCGTCATCGACGTGCGCGGCAAACCGCGCATCGTGCGGCGTAAGGATGCGGCTGAGCTGGACGGCATATCGCGGGAGGACAAGGACAAGGCCGGCCAGCGGCTTAAGACGAACAAGTTCGTTTATGAGGGCGATGTGATCATCACCGGCCGCAGCGACCGGGCGGCGGTCGCCTTCGTGGGCGGCGCCGAGGTCCGCATTAACTCGAACTCGGAGTTCGTCGTCGAATCGGGGGGGGGGCGCCGGCCGACAAGCCTGTTCACCCGGGTGGGGCAGGCCTGGACGCGGATGCTGCACGGCAAGTCGGGCATGAACATCCGCACGCCGCTGGCCGTGGCCGCGGTGCGCGGTACGGAAGCGGACGTGGACATGGGCCAGCGCCTGGACGTCAAGGTCTATGAGGGCCACGTTGATGTCTCAAACAAGTACGGCACTCAGACGCTGCGGGCCGGGATGATGACGTCGGTCTCGGGGCCGGGGGTCGCTCCGGCGGGCGCGCGCCGTATGGGCGAGGGCGATCAGGGCAGCTGGCAGAATGCGCTGCAGCCGAAAGCCATCGAGAAGAAGCTCCAGCGCCTGCAGCAGAAGGCGGACAAGGAGCGCAAGGTCCAGCTGAAGTACATGCAGGACGGCAAGCCGGAGGAGCTGAACCTGGAACTGGAGAAGAAGTAAGACGCCGGCTGAGGGCCGGCTGGAATAGACAGCATGCTGGACTTAAGACGCAGCGTACTCCCCCTAGGACTCGCCGCCGCCTGCCTGTGCCTCGGCTTCGCCGGGGCACAGGCGGCGGATTCGGCGAGTCTGCAATTTACCATCCCCGCGCCGAATCCCATCCAGGCCGGGGAGACGCTCGCCCTGCAGGCGCTGGGCGTCAATACCGGCGCCCAGACCTGGACCGCCGGCTCTTATTACTGGGTGGCGGAGGTTTACGACCTCGAATACAACCTGGTGGCGCGAACCGATCAGGTCTCGCCGCCCGAGGACGTGCGGCGCGGCGCGGTGGCTTCGATATCGCTGTCGTTCCGGGTGCCGGAAACCTTGGTCGGGCGTCATCTTTACCGCATCTATCTGGTTAAGAATGCCCAGACCCTGATCGAATCGCAGTACACGCCGTTCCAGGTCCTGTATCGTCCTCTGCCGCCCAAGCCCAAGGTCGTCGACTACCGCGTTGAGGGCAATGTTACGGTTTCCTACAAGAATGTCCGGCGCAGCGGAGCATCCTCCGAGCATACCGGCGCCACAACCATGAACGCCGTCGGCAAGATCAAGGAGTCCTCCTATCTATTTAACGCCTATATCCTGCATGAGCGAGGTCAGGCTTTTGATCCGTTTATCCTCCTCTTCACCTACTACGCGCCTTGGGGTACGGTGTACGGCGGGGACCTTACGCCGACCTTGAGCGAGCTGTCGGTCAACGGCCAGGGTTTCCGCGGCGTCATGCTCGAACAGCGGCGCGGGCGCTTCGATTGGACGGTTCTCGGCGGGCAGTCGATCGAGTCGCAGGCCGGCACTTCGGCGACCAACGGCCGTTTCGCGCGCACCCTTTACGCCGGCAAGCTCGGCATCGAGGCGGCGGAGTCGGTCAAGACCGCTCTGACCTACTTCCTGAGCGCCGACGAGCCGGGCTCGCTGAGCACCGACCCGGATTCCCCCAAGTACCGCGGTCCGTCTTTGACGCCGCAGAAGAACCAGGGCACGGGCGCGGCGCTTTCCTGGGAGCCGGTGGAAAAGCTCAAGCTCCTGGCCGATTATCAGAGCAATGCGTTTTTTGATGATTCAGCGGGCGCCAGCGTGAAGGATACCGCCTGGCGCGGAGAGCTGCGCTGGGAGCGCAGGTATTTCAAGTTCAAGAGCTCGCTGCAGGAGGCGGGGCCGGATTTCGTCGCCTTCGGCGCCCCGGGCATCGTCGGCGACCGGCGGACCTTCGCCGGCGGCCTGAGCCTCTATCCCGCGTCCTGGTACACGGTGACGCTCAACGGCACGCAGTACGAGGACAACCTCGACAATAATCCCGCGCGGGTGACGACCAGCCAGCGCGTGGTGTCGGTCGGTAATGCCCTGCAGCTCAAGACCGGTACCAACCTGAATGCCTCGATGACGATGAATACCGCCGAAGGCAAGCCCAAATCGGCGCTCGACAACCAGACCACGACCGCGGGTTTGGGCATCTCGCAGAGCCTGGGCCGCCATAGCGCGTCGCTTAACAGCTCGCTCAGCCAGTTCCGCGACAACAATAAGCTGGCCAGCGACCTGGATACGATGACCGTATCGCTCTCCGGCAGCTTCGTCCTTCCCAACCGCGCCAGCTGCTCGTTCGGCGTCACCCAGTCGGAGACCAAGGATAAAGGGGACGGCTCGAAGCGCACCAGCCGCACGGTATCGCCCAGCTACTCGAAACGCTTTTCGAGCTCCTATGTCGTGCAGTTGTGGGGAACGCTCACGCAGACCCAAAACGACAATCCGCTTCTCGCGGCGGATACGCAGAACGTCGCGGCCAACTCCGAGCTGACCTGGGCGCAGTCCAACGTGCTGAACCTGACCTTCGGGCTCGGCTACAACAAAAACACCGATAAGATTCGCGCGAACAACAGCTACAACGAGATCGTCCTGTCCAGCCGGCTGTCCTACTCTTTCTAGGTCTGCCCCGCCTTACCTGAAAGGCGGCTAGGGCCGCGGCTTCCTTCTCTGGCGGGTCGCGCGATTCGACGGGGTGTTCTTCTTGGGGGCGTTTTCGGCGCGCTGGGCGCGCGCGAGGAATTTTTGCAGCGTCTTGTCTTTGGGCGCCAGCTTGAGCGCCCGGCCCCATATCTGGCGCGCCTGCGGGTAGCGCTTCAGCTGGTAGTAGGCGGAGCCCAGGCGCTTAAGGGAGTCGATGTCGTTGGGCTCCAGCGCCAATACCTCGTTAAGCTGCTTGATCGCAAAATGGTATTTCCCGTCGTAGATGTAGTCGAGGGCGATGACGCGCTTGTAGTCGATGAGCTTCATCCCGGGCGTAATCTTTTCGTCGGCCAGCGTCTTGTCTTCCTTAAGGATGAGCTGGAGTATGAGGTCGAAGCGCTTCTCTCCGGCGTTGAGGTCTTTGGCGTGCCGCAGCCCGTTGTAGGCCAGCCGCAGATTGTCCTCGCGCGCGATGTAGCCGGTCAGCCCGCGCGCCGCGCGCACCCAGGCCTGCTGATGCGGGGCTTTTTTGATGACTTCGGTAAGTAGCTCCAGCCGGTTCTGCAGCTTTACATATAAGGGGTGATCCGGATCGCGGCCCAGCAGCGGCTGCAGTTCGAGGTAGGCCGCCTGATAGTCGCCCTCGGCGACATTGTCGAACAGGCTGTCCTGCGCCTTCTTGTCGCGTTCGTCGATCTTTGTGCGGGCGTCGCGGATCATCTTCTCCGCGGTCTTCTGGTTGCGGTCGATCGCCAGAACTTCGTTCCATTCCTTTATAGCTTTCGTGAATTGGCCGGCGGTGTAGTATTCAAAGGCCTGTTTGTAGTGGCCCTTGAAATCCAGCAGCTCCTGCTTCTCATCGCTTGGGGCCGCCGTCACCGTCGCGGCACGGGCCGCGAGCGGAGCGGCGCAGAGCGCGGCCAGCAGCAGTGCCCGGCCTCTCATTTGCTGCGCATCTCCCGGATGATCGTGATTTCGATGCGGCGGTTCTTGCGGCGTCCCGGTACGGTGTCGTTGGGCGCCGCCGGCCGGTATTCGCCGTAGCCCCGGGCATGGAACCGCTCGGGCGCCAGACCTTGGCGGGAAAAGTAGCGGATCACCGAGAAGGCCCGGGCGGCGGAAAGCTCCCAGTTGGTGCGGTGCTCGCCGCGCCGGATTGGCCGGTCGTCGGTGTGGCCTTTCACGATAACGGCGTTGGGCACGTCGGCGAGTAGCCGTGCCAGCGGCAGCAGCACGCCCGCGCCGCTCCGGCTGAGCCGGCCGGAGCCGAAGCGGAACAGCACCGGGCTGGGCAGGGTGATGTGGATGTAGTGGGCGGTAATGCGCAGGCCGAAGTCCTTGAGCGCCAGCCCCTCCATGAGGTCTTTTACATCGGAGGCCAGTTCCGCCTGGCGCAGGTTGATCGCGGCGGCCTCGGCGCTCTCGGCGCTGGCCAGGACCTGCTCGATCTTGCGCAGCGTCTTCTCCATCCCGGCGGCGTTGTTGAAGGAGTAGGCAAAGAGCGCGAGAAACAGGATCATAAGGATGGTCATGAGGTCGGCGTAGGGCACCATCCACAGCCCGGTAGCGTCCCTGCTGCCGCCGGTGCTCATCCCTCCGCTCCCTGACGCAGAATGACGATCTCGACGCGCCGGTTGCGCGCGCGATTGCCGCTGCTGTCATTGGGCGCGACGGGATGGAACTCGCCGTAGCCCGCCGCTACCAGCCGCGCCGGCGCGACGCCTTCGGCGATGAGCCGTTCGATGACGGAGTACGAGCGCGCCACCGACAGTTCCCAGTTGCTGCGAAAGCGCATCCTGGTGACGGGGATATTGTCGGTATGGCCTTCGATCACGACCTCGTTCGGGATGGTCTTGAGGACCCCGGCGAGGACGCTGAGCGTGCCGCCGGCGCGCGGGTCGAGCTGCGAGCGCGCGGTTTTGAACAGGAGGTTTTCGCGCAGGCGGACGCGGACCGCGGTCTCGGTCTCAAGAACCTCGGCCGCATCCTGCAGCCCCTCTTCCTTGAGCAGGCGGCGCAGCCGCTCCGCCGTTTCGGCGGCGGGGGGCGTCGGCGGCTCATCCGGCGTGATCTCCTGAGGGGGTTCGATGATCTCTTTGACGGCGAAGGTGCGGACGAACTCCGCCCGCTGGTCCTCCGGCTGATAGGTGTAGGAGAACATCATGAGAAAAAACAGCATCAGGATGGTCATCATGTCGCACAGGACGACGAGCCAGATCGGGTTCTTGTCTTCGCTTTGCGGACGGGTGTAGCGGTCGAGCAGGCTCATGACGGGACCTGGTAGTCCTTGGCCCCGCTGCGCCGCAGCTCAAAAGTGAGATAGGCTTCCAGCTTCTTGGCGATAAGCCAAGGCGCTTCACCGTCCTGCATGGCGAGGATGCCCTGGGCGATGAGCTCGCGCGCCAGAACCTCCTCGTCGGAGTAGAACGTCAGCTTGTTGGAGATCGGCAGGAACAGGAAATTCGCCGCGAAGATGCCGTAGAAGGACGCCGTCATGGCCACCGCCATCTTGCGGCCGATGAGCGAGGGCGTCGATATGTTCTTGAGGACGGCGACCACCCCGATCAAAGTTCCCAGCAGGCCGAAGATGGGCGCGAAAGTCCCGGCCGAGCGGAAGACGCCGCTGATCTGGTCGTGGCGGTGGCGGGTAGCCAAAATATCGCGCCGGCAGCGCTCCGCTACCGTTCCCTTGTCGAGCCCATCGAGCAGCATCTGGATGCAGTCCTGCATAAAAGGGTGGGGCAGGCTTTTGAGCTCCGTGCCCAGGGAGTCGATTCCCTGGCGGCGCGCCTTTTCGGACAGCCGGACGAAGGTGCTGATCAGGTGATTGGGCTGCGGGCGCTTGGGCGGGATGACCATCATCTTCACCGCGCTCGGGATATGTCTGAGGGCGGACGCCGGGTAGCTGATGAGCACGGAGCCGAGAGTGCCGCCGAAGATCAGGACGATGGCCTCCGGGTTGAGCAGGAACTGAACCATGTCGCTGACGATGAGAACGAATAGAATCACGCCGAGCCCCACCGTGGCGCCGATGATGGTCATGAAATCGATTCGCATGAGGCGCTACGGCGCGGAGCCGTCCTCCGGTTGCTCGAAGCGCCGCGGCCGGATGCCGGGTTCGCTGTCGAGCGGTTCGTCGTCGTCGATGTCGAAGTCGTCCGCGGGCGGTTCCTGCCGCGCGGCGGGCCGCGGCCGGGGCCGCGCCTTGGGCGCCGGCGGTGCGGCGGCGGGAGAGCGTTCCGGTTCAGAGGCGGCATGCAGCCAGGACTCATCCACCTCTTCGTCGGTGTCCGTGCCTTCCAGCTCCTCGTCGTCCATGACGGCGGCGACGGGCGTGCCCGCATCGGCATCGTCGCGCCGCAGGATGATCTCGCCGTCGCGTACCAGCCGGGTGAGCGCGGAGAGCACCGTCTTCTGCTCGGCCGCCAGCATGCCGGGCGGCAGGTCCTGGGACAGCTCGATCTCCTGGGTCAGCCATTGTCCCAGACCGGCGGTCAGTTTCGGCAGCAGGCGGCCCTGCAGATCCTGGTTGCCCTTGAGGACCGCCGCGATGCTCTTGAGCTGCACGCTGCGCGACAGCGTCTTCAAGTCGTCGCCGCCGAGCAGCGCCAGGTCCTCCAGCGTCACCAGGCGGCGGCCGAGGCGGCGGCCGAGATCGGGGTCCTTGCTGGCGAGCGCGCTGATGAGCTCCTCCTGCATCCCGGCGGGTACTTCCTCGAGGATGGCCGCGAGCTTGTCCTCGCCGCCCATCAGATAATTGATTTTCTTGAAGACGTTGGCCTCGACCGCCTTGACCTCGGTCTCCTCCAGCTGCGTTACGCGGCTCATATAGCGGATGACCTCGCGGCGCTTGTCTATCTTCAGGCCGACCAGAATCTGCGCGGCAAGACGCGGCGGCAGATAATGCGTGATGACCGCGGTGGTGCGCGGCGTCATGCGGCGCATGAGATGCGCCAGCATCGGCAGGTTCTTCTCGCTGACGAAGCCGAACGGCAGCTTCTCCCGCTCGGCGCCATGGGCATGCCCGTTGCCGTTGGAGGTCTTCGCGCCGTTGGCGAGTTTGGGGGCCTCCACCGCCGCCGCGGCCAGCCGCGGGATTTCCGTTCCGGACGGCGGCGGCTCATGCTTGGCGGTGGACCAGTGCGTCAGCGCCTCGCTCGCCAAACGGATGATCGGCCGGGCAAAGCTGATATAGGCGAGGAGCATCCCGCATAGCGCGGAGAGGAGCCACAGTATGGAGATGATGGTCTGCGGCCGGAGCAGGTCGCCGCCCCAGGCCGAGTCCCTGAAGGCGCCGGCTGCTGCTGCTGCGCCTTCGGCGCCGGCCTCGCGCCGCATGCGGAGCTTCTCGATGAGGAAGCGGTCGCCCCGCGCCTTGTCGAGGCCGAGGATGTCATTGGCGGTGCGCTCGATGAGCTCAAGGTCCTTCGGCGGCGTATTATGTTCGACTATGACGACCGCCGACAGGCTCTTGAGCATGGTCATCGCGATGCCGCCCGTGGTCGGCGTATTTGGCGCGGGGACGCCCGGCATCAGCTCGTCCTCGAGCTCTTCGGCGCTGTAGAGCTCGGCCTTGACGATGACGATGACGTCGTCGGTCCCCAAGGCTTTTTGCAGCACGGTCAGCAGGCGCTTTTCGAGGGAGGCTTCGAGGGCGATTTTCGTCTCGATGGTCTGGGAGGGGGACGCGGACGCGGCATAGGCTTCGCCCGCCAGCGCCGGCAGCAGGCAGAAGCATGCGATAAGTAGGTTCCGCAGTCTTAACATAGCAATAGAATTCCCAATCCGTGCCCGCAATCCGGCACGAATCGGCGTTGAAGCGCTTCGTTCCAATAGTAACAGCGGGCTGTTACGATTTCAAGACTGCGTTAACAAGGATTTAACACGCAAAAATAAGCCTTTTCTTTCGACTGCGAGGAGGGAACGTGAAAAAGCCTTTAAATGCTGAGCATCCTGTAGTATTCCAGAATCTTCATAATGGACTTGTAAGTGGACCAGATCATGAATATCGATATGATGCCGATGATAACCGTCAATATCTTTTTCCGGCGCCGCGGCATCACGGGATGCAGCCATACGAGCGGGAGCATGAAGGGGCCGACGCAGAGAAACGAGACCAATAATGAGCTGTTGCCGTAGTACCAGGGCAGGGCGTCCCCTCGATCCAGGCGCTCGCCGCAGTGCCTGCATTTGATGGCTTCGTCCTGAATCTCTTCGGCGCAAAAGCGGCACTTTTTCATGGTGGGTGATTATATATCTGTCGGCGGGTGCGCGCCAACCGGGTCCGGCGGCTTGCTGCGCGGCGCGAGGGTGTCGGTGAAGAAGCCGCGCACGCCGCGCTGGGCGAGGCGCTCCGCCAGCTTCTCGTCGTTGACCGTATGGGCGTAGACGAAGATACCCATGGCGCTGAGCCGCTGCGCCAGGTCCGACTCCAGCGCCCGCTGGACCGGCATGGCCACGGCGTAGAGCTCGTTGTTCTCGGCGAATGTCAGGACCTGTTCGTCCGAGGCGCCCGAGCGGTAGAGCGTGAGGATGATCCGATCGTAGCCCAGGTAGCGGACCTTGCGGTATTCGCTGAGGCGGTAGATTTGGGCGATGAAGCGGCCGATCAGTTCCGGATTCTGCCGCCACAGCGTATTGAGCGCGCGGTGGTTGTCGTTTTTGACGTCGGTCACGATCTGGGCTTGCGGATGGGCGGTGAGCCAGCGCAGGAGCGCGTCCGGCGTCAGCGGCGTCAGGCCGCCCCGCATCTTCAGCTTCACGAACTCATCCGCGCCGACGCGGTCCCGGCGCCCGAAGAGGCGGGAATACGTTTTTTGCCAGTCGTGCAGCAGGACGTAGCGTCCGTCCGCCGCCAGCTCGAAGTCCAGCTCAAAGAAGCGGTGCCCGCGCTGGTGATAGCTTTGCTCCAGCGCCTCCAGGCTGTTGGTGTAGATCTCGCCGTTTACGGCACCGCCGGCATGGGCGATCCATTTCGGCGGCCGGGTCTTCGCCGCTGCCGGAGCGCCGTCCGGATAGACGTCGGCCGGCCGGGAGATCCGATCGCGCAGGCTGGTTACCAGGTAGGCCGCCAGCGCCTCGTCGGCGAAGCTCTCGAGCCGGGCGCCGCGCTGCTCCGGCAGCGGACGACGCTTTTCCGGCGCATGGTCGCGCAGGAGGTCGCCGTCGAGCGTGAAGGCGGCGTGTCGGGACGGGGTGAACATCCCGCGCTGCGCCTCCGGCCGGAACGGGAAGTGATCGTTGTAGAGCACGGTTTCGGCGTCGTAGAGATAGGCGTCGGCGAAGCGCAGGTTCCAGCGCTCGTCGTGCAAAGTGAAGACGAACGGCTCGGCCGCCGGCGGGCGCAGAAGGCTGCGGCCCAGGAAGGAGTGCTTGGCGCGCAGGCCGAGGAAGTCCAGCACGGTGGGGGCGACATCGAGGTGGCTGGCCAGCCGGCCGTCGGCGCCCGGAGCGACGTTTCCGGGCGACCATAGGAGCAGCGGCACCCGGAAGAATATCTCCTGGCGCGCGGCGTTGTCGAGCGCGGCGTCTTGCGGGAACAGCATCATGCCGTGGTCGCCGGTTACGACAAAGAGGGTGTTTTTGGCCCACGGGCGCCGGCGAACCTCCTGGAAGAACTTCCCGAGCGCGTGGTCGGTATAGTAGATGCCCTGAGTGTAGGCCTGATAGAGCGGGTCGCCCCGGACGCGCGGGGTGCGTCTTTTCGTCGGGTAATCCCATTGGTAGGGGAAATGGTTCGTGAGCGTGAGGATCTCGGCGAAAAAGGGTCCGGTTTCCCGGTCGAGGATATTGAGCGCGAAATCGAATAGATTCTCGTCGGAGGGGCCGGGGCCGAGCCGGGGGAGCCCCGAGCCGTAGGTCGAATGGAAGTGATCGACGCCATGGCGCGACAGGAAGGACTTTTTGCTGCCGAACGTGGGCGGATAGGAGCTGATCCAATGGCTGCGGTAGCCCGCGCGCTTCAGGATCGCCGGCAAAGTGACGACCGCTTGCGCGGGGTTGCGCACGTAAGTCGCGCCGCCCGCGTAGTTGGGCATGTAGGAAGCGTGGAGCGCATACTCGGACTTCGTGGTCTGCGAGGCGTTGGCGTAGAAGGTCGAGAACAGCCGCCCCTCTTTCGCCAGCCGGTCAAAATTAGGGGTGAAGGATGGGCGCGCGCCGTAGGCTCCCGATTCGAAGGCGCGTACGGATTCGAGGAGGACCAGCACCACGTTCATCTTTTTCGCGCCCGGGGCTTGCGCCGGCGGCGCGTCGTCAAGCGGCGTCGTCTCGAACGGGAAGCTCCGGCCGCCTGTCCGGCGCCGCCGCGCGCGGTCCAGCGGCTGATAGCGGTCGGCGTCGGCGGCGATGCGGGCGAGCTCGCGGCCGCCGGACCAGTTCAGCTGCGCGACGCGCGCCGCCTGGCGGAAGGGGAAGAAGAAGGGGTTGTTCTCGGCGAATAGAAAGCCGGGCCGCGCGGCGGCGGCATGCAGCGCGAGCCCGAGAGCGGCCGCCAGCGCCAGCCGCAGGGCCGCGCGCGAGCGCGGCGCCGGAGCGAAGGAGCGGGCGGCCCAGGCCAGAGCCGCGGGCAGCGCGAGCCCGAGGATCATATCCGCCGGCCTGAGCAGGGCGCGGATGCCGTCGAGCGCGATCGGCATTTCGGAGCGGTGAAGCAGAATTTCGAAATGCGCCCAGGAGCCGAAGACCCGGTGATAGACGACCTCGCCGGTGAAGTAGAGGGCGCAGGATGCGGTCAGCGCCAGCCGCGCCAGGGGCTTGGCGGTCGCAAGGAAGAGAGCGAGAAACAGCAGCGCGAAGGCCGCGTGATCGATGAGTCCCGTGAAGTTCGGGATGATCCGCATGCTCGCCGCCGAATAGAAGAGCAGGGCCGCGGGGACCGCGGCGACCGCCGCCCATTCAGCCCGGCGGGGCTTCACTTTCGCATCTCAAACAGGAAGGTATCGTGGAGCAGGCCGCGGCCGAAAGAGAAAGGCACCGGGCCGACCAGCGAGCTGTAGAAGCCGGCGCGCCGGCCGGCGGTATCGGTCGTCTGCACCCCGTAGCGGTTATGAACGGGGAGCTTCATATGGGTGCGTACATTTTCGCGCAGCGGGGGGGGGAGCCGGCGGGCGCCCGTATTGTTGGTGGAGACTAGGAGAATCTCGTCGCGCGCGAGCCGCGGGCGGCGGTAATCAAAAGCGGCGGCGCCTTCCTGCTCCATGTAGTGCTGGAAGCCCCAGTGGCCGATGAAGGAGACCTTTCTCCCGTCGGCGACCAGAGCGCGGGCGGCGGTGCGGGCGAGAAAGCGGTGCGCTTCGGCCATGGCGTGGTCGGCCGCCGCGACCCACAGCGTGAGCGCGGCGGCGGGAACCAGCATCCAGGACAGGGCTTGGGTCCACAGCCGTTCGCGGGGCCGGCCCTCCAGCCAGCGGACGGCGAGCAGCGCCGCGGGAAAGGCGGCGGGCAGCAGGGAGCGGGCGCTCACGGTCCAGTTGAGGCCCGTCGCGAACACTACGGTCCCCCCCAGCCATAAAATCAGCAGCAGCGAGTCGGCGTCGGCACGGCGCAGCGCGCTTTCGCCGGCCAGCGCGAGGAGGACTATCCCCGCCAGGGCGAGCGGCGGCCAGAGCCCGCCGGCCGCGGTGCCCGCCGGCATCGCCAGCCACAGCAGCAGCCACAGCCCGGCGGCGGCGGCGGCGAGCCGGCGGCTGTACGCGGCGGCGGCCGGCAGCAGGACGGCTGGCCACAGAAAGCAGCCGCCGAGAAACGCCGCCGCCGCGCCCAGCGACAATGCCGGGTCGCGGCCGGTGCTCGCCGCGAATGAGGCCGCGGCCAGCGGATGGAAGAAGCCGATCTCGCCGACGGAGTAGCCGCCCCACAGGCCGACCGCGAGGGCGGGGAGCAGCAGGGCGCTCAGGTGCGGCGTCCAGCGCCGGGAGCGCGCGGCCCAGTCGGCGATCAGCAGGGGCAGCAGCGCCAGCCCGAAGAGGTTGGTCATCGCGGCGGCGGCCGCCGCCGCGCCCGCCGGCCACAGCAGAGCCGGACGGTCCGCTTCGCCCGCCGCGCGCGCGAGCAGCACCGCGAGGAGCCAGAAAAACAGCAGCGGGATGTCGGTCATGACGCTGGTCGCGCTGATGAAGAACGCCGGCGAAGCCAGGGTCATCAGCGCCGGGAGCCCCGGGCTCCGGCACATCCGGCGTCCCAGCAGGTACATCCAGAGAACGCAGCCGAGGGCGAAGAGCAGGTAAAAGGCGTGCAGCCGTACCTCGTCCTCGCCCAGCGCCGTGACCGCACCGGCCAGGATATAGGCGTTGAGCGGCGGGTGCAGGTTGTTGAGCCAGAGCGGAGCCGGCGTGCCCGTCCAGTTGTACAGCGCGCCGTAGGGCCGGGCGGGCGCGGCGCGAATCTGCCGCGCGACGCGCAGCTGATAGGCGTCGTCGATATGGAAGGGCTTGGCGAGAAACGGCGCGAGCAGCAGGGCGGTAAGCAGCAGCAGGCCGGCGAGGGACCGTTGGCGCATCAAGGTTTTGCTGCCGGATGCTTGCGGTAGTTCAGCTCGCGCTGGTGCGCGGCATCCGGCGTTCCGACGGTGTTGCGCAGAACGCCGATTCCCGGCACTTCCAGCTCGATGTCGTCGCCGGGCCGGAGCCAGCGGCCGAGGTCGAGCCCGCAGCCGCCGTAGAATGTTCCGGAGCCAAGAATGTCGCCGGGGTGCACGGTCTCGCACTGCGAGGCATGCGAGACCAGGAGGGGGAAGCTCCAGTACTGATCCCGGCTGTGTCCCGCCGACCACTGCTCGCCGTTGACGCGGACCGTCATCGAGAAGTCCCGGGAGGGCACCGCCTCGTCCGCCGTGACCAGGCAGGGTCCGAAGGAATTCGCGAAATCCTTGCTTTTGGCCGGCCCCATGCCGAGGAGCATCTCCTTTTTCTGGATGTCGCGCGCCGAGAAGTCGTTGAATATCGTATAGCCGAAGATGTGCTCGGCGGCTTGTTGCGGGGAAATATCCCGGCCGCGCTTGCCGATGACGCAGGCGATCTCGCACTCAAAATCGAAGCGCCGCGTATAATGCGGCCACGGAATCTCCTCTTCCGGACCGTATATTTCGCGATGGTTGCCCTTGAAGCAGGCGGGGAGGTCGTGCCACTGTTCGGGCAGCGCCGCGCCGGAGCGCTCAGCGGCGGCGCGGGCATGGTCGGCGAAAGCGAAGAAGTCGCGCAGGGACGGCGGGGCGGGCAGCGGTGCGAGCAGACGCACCGATTCAAGCGGCCGGGCGGCGGACGCGGGCGGCTTCACCATAATCTCCTGCGCGCGCCGCAGCGCGGACTCTCCCTGCTGGATAAAGGCCAGCATGTCATCGGGGAGCGTGCCATGGGAGGCCGCGTTCAGATCATAGATCTTCCCGTCGACAACAGCGCCCAGCGCCGTCGCATCGTCGGCATGGAAAGTCGCCAGCTTCACGATTCGAGTGTATGAATTTCGAGCGGAACCTGCTAGCCGCCTATTGGGAATATCCATTCCGGCGCACGGCTTATCCAGGCGGCTGGTCCCGCCGTAAGGCGGGGCTAGTTGTAGATTCCGGTCGACTGCCGGATCAGGTGGAAGGCGGTGGGAATGCCGCTGTTCGCCGGCAGGCGGCGGATATCGGTTACGTCGGACTGGTAGAAAAGGAGGACTTTGCGCACGTAGTGGCGCGTTTGCCGGTGCCAGCGGTTGCGGTACAGAAAGCGCGGGCCGGCATTGTAGGCCGCGACGACGCGCTGTACGACCCATACCGGCGCGTCCTGGTAGCGGACGCCCTTGAGGTTGTACTTGCGCCAGGCGCGCTGGAATAGATGCTCGACGTATTTCGCGCCGGCGCGGATATTGGCTTCCGGGTCGGTCAGCTGCCCCGGGGAGACTCCCATCTCCTGGGCGGTGTGCGGCATGAGCTGCATGAGCCCGATGGCTCCGGCCGGCGAGCGGGCGCTGCGGTTGAACTCGGATTCGGCCGCGATGATGGACTTGAGCAGGCGCGGATCGAGACCGTGCAGGTGCGCGTATTTGAGGATCAGCTGGTCGTAGCGGTCGGTGATCTGCGGGCGGCCGCGCAGAACGCGGAACGTCCGGCGGTAGGCGCGCGAGGCCTTGGGCGACGGGATGACCTGCGGATGGCGCGTGCCCTTGAGGGTTTTGGGTTTGCACAGGTCGCGCGGAACGCTGGCATAGGCCAACAGCACGGACCGCGAACGAGCCTTCTGCGGAGAAGGCGCGCTTTCGGCGCGGTCCTGGGATAACGCGGTGTTGAGCGGGGAGAGGGAGAGTATCCCGACCAGAGTTATACGAGCGCTACGTCTTAACACTACCTGACTATTATACCACGGAAACGGCGCCGCCGGCCGAAGAGTTGAGGTGCATTTGAGTTGCGTGTGGACGGAACTCCTGCTACAGTATCTATGGATGTCAAGAATAATTTTTCGCTGCGTTTTGGTTCTGTCCCTGACGTTGGGCTCCTACCTCAATACCGGGCTCGGCATGAACATGGGGATTGGGGCGCAGGACGACCATGCCTGCTGCCGCGATGGAGACGGCTCTCCTGACCCGCAGGAGCCGGAAAAGGTTTTGGGGTGCTGTGTTTTCGCTCCCGGCATCCTTGGCAACGCAGCTCTTTTGCCCATACGTCCGCAGGGCGAACAGGTTTGGACCGCCGTGGTCGCGAACTCCGCGCCGGCAAGCCAGCCTGAAACCGGAGAAACCGTTCTCGCGCGTGCTCCGCCGGGAGCAAGTACGCATTTCCGCCGTCCTCCTTCCTCCAGAGCACCTCCGTTCGCCTGATTCCAGGCTGAACTCTCCTTCGTCTGTTCAGCAAGCAACCGTCATTGCCGCGTTGACGCATTAATACGTTTGCCGATTGGAGTCAGAGATGAACATACGCATCCGATGCATCGAATTATCGATCCTGCTAGCGGCGCTGGCAGCCGGATATTCAGCCGCCGCTGAGACAGCGCCTGAGCCTATCGCTGTAAATGCGCTGGTTGAACAAGCGCTCAATGCCAATCCCGGTCTTAAGGCGGCCCGCCAAAGGTGGTCCGCTGAGCTGGAGCGGCCGGCGCAGGCCAAGGCGCTTCCCGATCCCCAGCTGACCGTCTCGCAGATGACGGAGAAGCTGGAGACCCGTGCCGGACCGCTGCAGGGAAAGGTCGGGGTGTCGCAGCGCTTCCCGTTCTTTAGGAAGCGTGCGCTTCAGAGTGAGACCGCGTCGTGGGAGGCCAAGGTCGCGGAGGCGGCCTATCGCTCCGCCCAGCTTAAAGTCCGCGCTCAGGTCATCGGAGCCTACTACGACCTGTACTATCTGAATCGAGCGGCGGATATCCTGGGAGAACAGGTCGGCTTCCTGCGGCATTTCGCCCGCGTGGCGGAGAAAAAATACGCGGTCGGCAAAGGCGCGCAGGCAATGGTTTTTCGCGCCCAGGCCGAGCTGTCCCGCCTGCAGAACGACGTGATCACGGCGGAGCAGGAAGCCAAGAGCGTGCGGGCGCGGCTTAACGCTTTGCTTAACCGCAAGCCGTGGGCGGAGGTCGGAAAGCCGCAGGCGCCGGAGTTTCCCAAGCTCCGCTGGGAGGTCGAGAAGCTGAGGGAGCGGGCGCTGCGGGAGCGACCCGAGCTCCAGGCGCTGGCGGCGCTGGAGGGGAAGACGGAGGCGCAGAGGAAGCTGGCGTTCAAGCGCTTCTTCCCGGACTTCCTCGTCGGCTACGAGTGGACGCGCATCGGCGCGGGGACGACGATGTCTTCATTCGACGGCAAGGACGCGCATGGACTGTCGATCGGGCTGAACCTGCCGATCTGGGGCGGTTCTCTTAAGGCGGCGCATAGGGAAGCTGAAGCCCGCGAAAAGGCCGCTTCGCTGAGCAGGGCGGATCTCGTCAACCGTACGTTGGCGGAGCTCGAGGACCTCGCGGTCCGCGCCGAGACCTCGGTGCGTCTGGCCAAGGTTGACGAGGAGTCGATCCTGCCGCAGATTCGCGCGGCTTTGCAGTCGACGCTGAGCGGCTACGAGTCCGACGCCGTGGGCTTTCTGGATCTACTGGATGCCGAGCGGGCGCTGCTTAATCTCGAGCTCGGGCATGAACGGCACAAGGTGATGTTCCATCAGGTCGTCGCCGAATTGGAGCGTGTTGTCGGGGGGGAGATATGAAGCCTGGAAAAATAATCGCGGTATTTGTCGTGGCGTCGGCAATCTTCGGCGCCGCCTGCGGCAAGAAGCAGGACGTCATTAAGGAGCATGACGGTCAAAAAACGGCCAAGGCCGAGAAAAAAGCCCTGTATCACTGCCCCATGCACCCGACCTATACGTCGAACGAGCCGGGCGAGTGCCCGATCTGCGGCATGAACCTGGTGCCGATCGAGGATGACGAGGGCGGCGTTGATAAGCATGCGGAGCATCAGGTGGAAGGCCAGTCGCGCGTAAAGGTGGATTCCCGGCGCCGCCAGCTTATCGGTCTAAAGACCGCGGCCGCGGCCGAGCGCCATATGGTCAAGGTGATTCGATCGGTCGGTCGGGTGGCCTACGATCCGGAGCTTTACCGGACGCAGGAGGAGTACCTGACGGCCTTGGGGAGCTATCGCAAAATCAGCGCCGGAGGCAGTCCGGAGGCGGCGCAGCGGTCAAAGACCTTGCTCGAATCGAGCAAGCTGCGGCTGAAGATTCTGGGGATCTCGGAGGGGCAGATCGAAGAGCTCGCCAAGCGCGGCAAGCCTGAAGTGAGCCTGCTGCTGGCGCAGGGCAAGGGCTCTACGCCCTGGCTCTACGCCGATGTCTACGAGAGCGATCTCCCGGTAGTGCGTGTCGGCCAGGCGGTCAAGGCCGTCTCCTCTTCATTGCCCGGCGAGGTGTTCGAGGGACGGATCAAGGCCATCGATCCGACGATCAATCCGAAGACGCGGTCGGTCCGCATCAGGGTCCAGCTCGACGATGCCAAGGGCCTGCTCCGTCCCGATACCTACCTCAATGCGCGCATCCAGGTCGACATGGGGAAGCGGCTCGCGATTCCGGCCGAGGCGGTGGTGGACACCGGCGTGCGGCAGGTCGTCTTCGTGGATGAGGGAGAGGGCTATATCACGCCCCGCATCGCCGTGCTCGGCGTCCGCGATGATGAGTTCGTCGAAGTTCGGGAAGGCATTGCCGAAGGCGAGGCAGTCGTGACCAGCGGCAATTTCCTTATCGACTCAGAGTCCAAGCTTAAGGCGGCTATCGCGGCTATCGCCGGCGGCCACCAGCACTAACGGCTGGAGAGTGATGCCATGATAAATCGAATAATCGCTTGGTGCGCGACGCACCGCTTCTTCGTCTATCTGGGCACGGCCTTCGCCGTGGTTTGGGGTTTCTTCGCCATGAAGAATATCCCGCTGGATGCCATCCCGGATCTTTCCGACGTTCAGGTCATTGTCTTTACGGAATGGCCGGGGCGCTCCCCGGACATCGTTGAGGACCAGATCACGTATCCGATCGTGACCGCCATGGTCGCCGCGCCCAAGGTCAAAGTCGCACGGGGCTATTCCTTCCTCGGGCTTTCATTCGTCTACATCATATTCGAGGACGGCACCGATATCTATTGGGCGCGGTCGCGGACGCTGGAATACCTTTCCAAGATTCGCGGCAGCCTTCCCGACAAGGTCAATCCTGTTATGGGCCCGGACGCCACCGGCGTCGGCTGGGTGTTCGAGTACGCCTTGGTCGACAAGAGCGGTCAGAACAGCCTGGCGGATCTGCGTTCCTTTCAGGATTGGTATCTGCGCTACTGGCTTGAGTCGGTCAAGGGGGTGGCGGAAGTCGCCTCCATCGGCGGCTTCGTCAAGCAGTACCAGGTGGAGATCGATCCGGACGCCCTGCTGGCGCACAATATTCCGTTCAGCCAGGTGGGGATGGCCATCAAGCGCTCCAACAACGACGTCGGCGGCCGGGTGTTGGAGATGTCGGAAAAAGAATACTTCGTCCGGGGGCGCGGTTATATCAAGAGTCTTAAGGACGTGGAGAATATCCCCTTGGGGGTGGACGAAAACGGCGTACCGGTTCTGGTAAAACACGTCGCCCGCGTGCATTTTGGTCCGCAGATGCGCCGCGGCGCCGCCGAGCTCGACGGCGAGGGCGAGGTCGTGGGCGGTGTTGTGGTCATGCGTTTCGGCGAGAACGCCCTGGCCGTTATCGACCGCGTCAAGAAAAAACTGGAGGAGGTGAAAGGTTCGCTGCCTCCCGGCGTGGAGCTGGTAACGACCTATGACCGCTCCGATCTCATCCATCGCGCCATCAGCACGCTCAAGCATAAGCTGACCGAGGAGATGCTGGTTGTGGCATTGGTGATAATGATGTTTCTTTTGCATTTTCGCAGCGCCTTGCTGCCCGTCATTATGCTGCCCATCGCGGCGCTCTTGTCCTTTATCCCGATGTATCACCTGGGATTGAGCTCGAACATAATGTCTTTGGGCGGCATCGCCATCGCCATCGGCGCCATGGTGGACGCCGCCATTATCATGGTGGAAAACGCCCATAAACATCTTGAGGAGTGGGAGCACGAGGGAAAAAAAGAGGATATCGGTAAGGTCCTGATCCGGGCGACGCAGGAAGTGGGGCGGCCGATTTTCTTTTCGCTGCTAGTGATCGCGGTGGCCTTTATGCCGGTGTTCACGCTGGAGGCGCAGGCGGGCAGATTGTTCAAGCCACTGGCCTTCAGCAAAAACTTCTCCATGTTCTTCGCGGCGCTCCTGGCGGTGACCCTGGTCCCCGTCTTGATGCAGTCCTTGCTGCGGCCGGTGCGGGAGTTGAGCCTGCGCCCGGCCTGGTTGGGCAAGATCGTGAACTTCTTCTGGGCGGGAACGATCTACCGCGAGGACAAGCATCCTATCAGCAAGGTCCTGTTCCGCATTTACGAACCCATTCTCCGCTGGATTCTGCAGCGGCGAAAGGCGGCCATCGCGGTCTCGATCGCGCTGATACTCTCCACGATCCCGGTCTACCTGCAGCTCGGCTCCGAGTTCATGCCGCCCTTAAATGAAGGCGACCTCCTATACATGCCCACGACCCTGCCCGGGATATCCATCGAAGCCGCCAAGACCTGGCTGCAGCAGCAGGACAAGCTGATTCGGACCTTCCCCGAGGTGGAGCGGGTATTCGGCAAGATCGGCCGGGCGCGGACGCCGACCGACCCAGCGCCGCTCTCCATGGTGGAAACCACGGTGAAGCTCAAGCCGCAGAAGAACTGGCCGCCGGTGCATCATGACCGCTGGTACTCCGGCTGGGCGCCCGGCTGGCTCAAGCACGGTTTGGGGATCGTATGGCCCGAGATGAAGTCCCGGACCTGGGAAGAGCTGATCAAGGCCCTGGACCATGAGGTGAAGATGCCGGGCACGACCAATGCCTGGACCATGCCCATCAAGACCCGGATCGATATGCTGACGACCGGCATTCGCACGCCCATCGGCATCAAGGTGTTCGGTCCGGACCTCGCGCGCATTCAGCAGATCGGCGAGCATATCGAGGGCGTCCTGCCGCGCATCGAGGGCACGCGCAGCGTCTATGCCGAGCGGGTCACCGGAGGCTACTTCATCGACTTCGAGGTGCGCCGGGAGGAGGCGGCGCGCTACGGCTTGACGGTCGGCGATGTCCAGGACGTCATTGAGGCGGGCATCGGCGGCAAGGATGTCACCACCACGGTCGAGGGCCGCGAACGCTATCCGGTGAACGTGCGCTACTCCCGGGAACTGCGGGATGATCTAAACAAGCTCAAGCGGGTGCTGGTGCAGACGCCGACGGGCGCTCATGTTCCTATCGCTCAACTGGCCGACATCAAGGTGAATACGGGCCCGCCGGCGATCAAGGATGAGAACGGCATGCTGACCGGCTGGGTGTACGTGGATATCGTGCCGGAACGCGATATCGGCAGCTATGTTAAGGAAGCCAAGGCATTGGTGGCGAAAGAGATCACCCTGCCCGCCGGCTACTACCTGAGCTGGAGCGGCCAGTTCGAATATATGGAGCAGGCGCGCAAGCGCCTGCTGGTGATTCTGCCGTTGACGGTGCTGATCATCCTGCTCCTGCTGTTTCTGAACACCGGCTCATGGGTCAAGACCGCGATCGTCTTCCTGGCGGTGCCGTTCTCCCTGATCGGGGTGTTCTGGCTGCTTTTCATCCTTGACTACAACATGTCCATCGCCGTATGGGTGGGCGTCATCGCGCTGGCCGGCGTCGACGCCGAGACCGGCGTGGTCATGCTCCTGTATTTGGACCTCGCCTATGCGGACTGGATCAAGAAGGGAAAGATGAAGACCTTGGAGGATCTGGAAGAGGCGGTCATGCACGGCGCGGTCAAGCGCATCCGGCCCAAGATCATGACCGTGGGGACGACGTTTCTGGGTCTTCTTCCCATTATGTGGGCGGCGACGCATGAGGCGGGCGCCGACGTGATGAAGCGCATCGCCGCGCCTATGATCGGCGGCATCTTCACATCTTTTATAATGGAGCTTATGATCTATCCCGCCATCTATACGGTATGGAAGTGGCGTTTCGAGATGAAAGAGGGCGCGGTGACTAATGAGAAGCTTTTGCCTGTTGATTCAACGGCTGAAATATCTTAATATCTACATGTCCGGCACCCCCGGCCCCTAAGGGTTGGCCTGGGGAATAGGTCCAAAAAATAAAGGAAAAGGGTCTTTCGGCTCATTCGAGTCGCAAGGGCTTCTGTTAATATTTAAAAAGAAGATGAATATCTTAAGGCTGGCGGCGGCATTTTTTCTGCTCTGCGGGGCGGCGCCCGTTTCGGCCGTGGTCGACAATCCGCGGCAGACGCAGCTGCGCTTCGTCCCGCCGAAAAGCCGCAAGGCCGTGCGCGGCGCCTTCTGGGAGACCATGTTCCGGCTCGAGCGCAAGCAGATGAACGAGCAGAACAGCCAGCATGGCCGCAAGAATCTCGTCGAGCGTATCCGCGACAACCTTCACCGTTTGTCGCCGCGGCAGCAGACCGATACCATGCTGCGCTTTCTGCGCATCGCCTACCACTACCGGGGCAAGGAAGATCCGCAGACGCCGTCCGATGATCGCGCCTTTCACTCCGAGAAGTTCTTCCAGGAGGTCGACGCCTATTCGCGCAAGGCCGAGAAGGAGTTCCTTAGCAACCGGGACGACACCTATGTCCGGCTGTTTTCCGATATCCGCTCGCTGGCCTCGGCGGGGACCGAGGGCCTGCGGCTGTCGCGCGATCTGACGCGCATCGATCCGCAGAACGCTTTGCTGCAAGGCCGGCTGGCGCAGGACTACCTGAACGTCGGAGATCTGGAGGAGGCGGTGGCGGCGAGCCAGCGCGCCATCCGGCTCAATCCGACGCGGGCGCTGCCTTTTACCACCATGGCCAGCGCGAAGTATTCCCTCGGCGACCTGGGGGGCGCGCATGAGGCGGCCGCCTCGGCGCTGCTGCTCGATCCCGGCGACAAGATCGCCTACTCGATCATGAAGCTGACCAAGAGCCGCTCCGACGACGGCGAGGAGAGCGGCGGCGGCGCGGGCTTCGACGGAGCGCCGGTTACGGCTTTCGATCTCGCGCCGGAGGATGCGCCGGCCAAAGACGCGGTCCAGGCGCTGACGGCAGGAGCGGCGGGCCGGCTGCTGCCGGCGCGGGCGTTGTCGCCGGGAGCCGTCGAGCGCCTGCGGGCGTCAAAGCAGCTGGCTGACCAGGCGCGCATGGAGATCCGCGACGGAAACTTCAAGTCCGCGCTGCGGCTGACCGGCGAAGCGCTGGCAAAAGATCCCGAGAATACCTCGGCGCTGTTCCGCCGGGCGCATGCCAACTACCGGCTCAAGCGATTCGACCAGGCGCTGGGCGATACTTCGGCCGCCGTCGCGCTCATGGGCGCCAAGCCCAATCCTATTTTGCTGATGCTGCATGCGCGCATTCTCAACAGCCTCGACCGGCCGCAGGAAGCGCTGGCCGCCGTCGATCGGGCTCTCGCGACGGGGCCGGCGGCCGATATCCAGGCCAAGCTGCTGTTCCAGAAGGCCTGGTCGCTGGTGTCTTTGGACCACAAAGAGGACGCGCTGCATACTCTCGCCCAGGCGGCGCGTCTCGACGGCAGATATATTCCGTACTACCAGGAAGCGCTTGAGCTGCCCAACGAAGCCGATTGGACGGTGATCTTCCGCCGTGAGCTGGCGGCCGAAGCGCCGCGTTATACGCGCAATGCGGTGCGCCGCGTCGTCAGCGGGCGCATGGCGATGATTCTGCTGCTGACGCTCATGGGAGGCTTCCTCGTCGCCCTGGGCGTGCTGCACGTCTTCGGCGGCCGCTCGGGCGCGGCGTCCGGCGCCGCGGCCGGCGTGGGTATCGCCCCGCCGCACAGCGAGCTGCTGGGGGGAACCTACCGCATCAGCCGCAAGATCGGGGTCGGCGGCATGGGCGTCGTCTACGAGGCGCTGGACGTGAACCTGCAGCGCTCTGTGGCGATCAAAAAGCTGCGCGATGAGATCAGCCGCGATCCGCGCGAGCGCGAGCGCTTCATCCGGGAGGCGCGAACGGTCGCGCTGCTGCGCCATCCGAACATCGTCCAAATCCATACCGTGGTGGCGGATCCCGCGGACACCTATCTCGTCTTCGAGCTGGTCGACGGGCATACCGTGGGCGACTATATCCACCATTACAAGCGGCTGGCTCTCGCCCCCGCGCTGCGCATCCTTGAAGGGACGGCGGCCGGGCTCGAGTTCGCGCACCGCAACGGGGTCGTGCACCGCGACCTGAAGCCCTCGAATATCATGATCAGCCGCGAAAACGTCGTTAAGGTCATGGATTTCGGCGTGGCGCGTCAGGCCAAGGACGCCATGCTTTCCAAAGCCTATACGATCTCCGGCACGCCGCCGTATATGGCTCCCGAGCAGGATGAAGGGAAAGCCTGCGCCGCCACCGACGTCTTCGCGATGGCGGTCTGTCTCTATGAGCTGGTGACCGGAGTCCTGCCCTTTAACGGGACCAGTTCGGGAATGGCGCTGGCCAAGCTGCGCCGTACGTATACGCCGGCGTCGAAGCTGGCACCCGACCTGCCGGCTGGTTTCGATCAGGTGATGGCCTGGGGGCTGGAGCCCGACCCAAGCAAACGCTGCCCGTCGCCGGCCAAGTTCGTCCAGGGCTTCCAGGCCCTGGCGTAGCGGCGTCTATCTCCGCTCGATGTAGTCGACGAAGTACTGCAGGTACTTCTCCTCGTCGAAGACCTCGCGCAGGACGCCCGCGAAATCCGACAGGCTGACCATCCCCACGGGCTTCTTGCCGTCGGTGATGGGGACGTGGCGAAAGCGCCGCCGCGACAGGAGCTCAAAGACTTTCTCGAGCGGCTCCTCGCGGTCCACCGTCGCGGGCTCCCGCGTCATATGCTCGGAGACGGCGGCATTTTCCGCGTCGATGCCTTCGGGCACGATCTTGTTGGCGAGGTCCCGCTCGGTGAATACGCCGACGATTTCGTCATTTTCCGCCACCACGACCGAGCCGACGCCCTTGCGCCGCATGAGGAGCGCGACGTTTTTTACCGTCTCGGTAGGGGATACGGTCACCACGTCGCAGAGCAGCAGCTTGGCCTTGTATTCCACGGGGGCACCTCGGTTGTCGGGTATGCGCCATTCTAGCAAAATGGCCCGCGCGTGAATTCAGCCGATAGAAAGCTGCGTGGGCAAAACGATGAGGGTCCGCGCCTCTAGCGCAGATACAGGTCGGCGGCGGCGCCGCTGAGACCATTGAGGAGATAGAAGGTGAAGAGCCCGTGACGCGCGTGATCGAGCGCGCGCCTTCGGTGCCGCCGAATTACTGGCTGTAGCGCTTTTGGTACTCCTTCTTAAGCGCCTCGATTTCCTGCGGCGACAGGCCCTGGAGCCACAAGTGCTCCTCGCCCTCGAGCAGCTTGTCGATCTTGGCCTGCCACTTCTTGCCCAGGGCGGCGCTCTTCTTCTCCGCCGCCTTGATCACCGCCGGGAGGAACTTGTTGTAGAAGTGCTTGGACACCTCGTACATGCCGTGCCAGTGCGTATAGTCCGGCCCCATCATGCTGGCGCCGTGGCGGGCGCGCCGGCCCTCGTGATGCCATAGCTCCCAGAACACCCACTGGACTTCCTGCGCGAAGGGCGACTTCGGGTTGAGGATGCCGTCCTCGGTCAGCTCGGCCATGATCTTGACCGACGGCTTGGCGAACTTGTCGTTGTAGAGCGCCACCAGGCTGTCGAACTGCTTATAGAAGTTCTCGACGAAGGTCTCGCCGTGGCAGTTGCGGCAGACGCCCTGCATCGCCGCGCGGCGCTCCTCCCAGCGGACGATCTTCGCCGCCTTGCGCTTGACCGAGCGGCTGATGAGGGCGTCGTTTTCTACCGCCGTCTCGCTGGTGTCGACGGTATCGCCGATCTTGGGCAGCGCGCGGTTCTCGGGATAGTCCTCTTTATACCCGTCGGCGAACAGCACTAGATTCAGCTTGGTGCTGACCATGGGCCGCAGGGTCCAGCTGATGCGCGAGCCGACGTCGTGCGAGTATCCCTGCGCCTTGCCGTCCGGGGTCATATATGAGGAGATGTGGCAGGTGGCGCAGGTCGGAGCGGCCGAGTAGTCGCGGCCGAGCACCCAGTCGCCGTCTTTTTCCAGGGCCATCTCGTGCCGGTTGGCGTGGAAGGCGATGCCGTGCTTGGACTCGTTGTAGATCTCTATCTGCGGATGGTCCGGCCCCAGGTGGCACTTGCCGCAGTTCTCCGGCGCCCGGGCCAGCTTCGCCTCAAAGGAGTGGCGCGAATGGCAGGCGTGGCAGGAGCCTTTCGACCCGTCCGGATTGAGCCGGCCCACCCCGCTGTTGGGCCAGGAGTCGGGGTCGATGACCGGCTTGCCCTTATCGCGCAGCACCTCTCCCTTGGCGTCCTTCATGTATTTGATGATGCTGCCGTGGCACTGCCAGCAGCCGTTGACCGCGTCGGCGATATTGCCGGGCATGCCGGCGACCTTCTCGGCGAGCACGTTGTCGAGGCTGGCGAGGATCTCTCCGGCCTTGGCGTGGTGGCTGGTGGAGAACTCCTCGAACTGCGCTTGATGGCACTGCGCGCAGTCCTTCGGCGTCACGATCGGGGTGACCCATTCGCCGCCGTGCTTCCAAGCGTCCACATCCTTCTCTTCGGCGCTGTGGCAGGTCAGGCAGTCGAAGCCCATCTCGGCATGCCTGGACTTTTTGAACTCCTGCACCAGCGCGGGAGAGCGCTTCTCATGGCAGCCGGCGCAGCTTTCCGCCGCCGCGGGTTGGGCGGCGGCGCCAAGCGCGCAAATGATGAACAAAATTTCGGCGACAGTGTGAAAAGGCTTATGCATGCGGCTATTATAGCGCTTTAAACTTTCGCCGCTATTGCTGTATCCTATTCGGCATGAGCCAACCGAAAGCACGCTACCGATTGGAACCGGAAACCTCCTCCTTCATTATTGAGAACTACAACTGGGGCGAGTCTTTCTCCAATTTCTTCCCCGGCATCGCCGGCAAATGGGGCATACCCCTATGGTGCTACTACATCAACCGCGGCCAGGCGGTAGCCTCCATGGGCGTGGGCAATAAAGACGGCCAGATCCTGGAGTTCTACTCCTTCAATAAGGCCGTGATGCGCGTCGCCCGCGAGGGCTTCCGGACCTTCATCCGGGCGGACGGCGGGCCGGTCTACGAACCCTTCCGCAAGACGCGGCAACGCGGCGTGCGGCAATTGATGCGCATCTCGCCGGCCGAGCTCATGATCCGGGAGACCAACGACCGGCTCGGGCTCGAAATAGAAGTGCGCTACTTCCCGCTGCCGAACCTGCCGATCGCGGCGCTGGCGCGCGACGTACGCATCCGCAACCTGCGCCGCAAGTCGCGCCGTCTGGAGTGGATCGACGGCGCCCCGCGCATCCTGCCGTTCGGGCTCAACCAGGGCAGCATTAAGTTCACTTCGCGCCACATTGAAGCCATGATGGGAGTCGACATGTTCCACGGCTTCCCGGTATTCCGTCTTAAACAAACGGCGGCGGACACCGAACGGATAGATAAGATCACCGACGGCCATTTTTACGCCCCGCTGGGAAGCGCCCGCGACCGCGGCATCGTCGTAGACCCCGCGGTCCTGTTCGGCGAGACGCTGAACTTCGACCATCCGTGGAGCTTCGAGGAGGAGGGGGCGCGCGGCGTCCTGGCGCGCACGCAAATCCGCGAAAATAAGACGCCGGCGGCCTTTGCCGTACGCAGCGAGCGGCTGGCCGGCCGGGAAGAAACGCGTCAGGTCTCCTTCCTCGGCCATGTGCGCCGCGACGAAGACCTTCTCCCCTTCCTAACGGCGCTTAAGCGCAAGAGCTTCATCAGCCGCAAGCGCCGCGAAAACACCCGCATCGCGGGCGCGGTGGCGCACCACTGCTTCACCGCCTCGGCGGCGCCCGCATTCGACGCCTACTGCGGCCAGGACTTTCTCGATAACGTGATCCGCGGCGGCATGCCGCTGATGTTCGACACCGCCGCGGGCCCCAGCGCCTTTTACCTCTATTCACGGCAGAACGGCGGCCTGGAGCGCGACTACCATCAGTTCGTGCTCGACGCCACGTACCTGTCCCAAGGCAACGGCCACTACCGCAGCGTGCTGCAGAACCGCCGCACCGACACCTGGTTTTTCCCCCAGGTGGAGGATGCCAATATTCGCACCTTCATGAACCTGATCCAGCTCGACGGCTACAACCCGCTCGAAGTGCGCTGCGCCGCCTACCGGGTCGCCGACGAAAAGGGCATGCGGCTGTGGCTGCGCCGCCGTGTGCGCTCGCGCCGCACCCGCGAGGCGATGCAAGAGCTTATCCGCCGCCCCTTCTCGCCCGGCGAGTTTTTGCGGCGGCTGGAGCATTCCGGCGGCGGCGCCTGGAACGCCCGCTCCGGCGCCCGGCGCGAGCGCATCATTCGGGAGGCTCTCACCTTCTGCGTCGAAGACGAACTCGGCGGGCTGCACGAAGGCTTCTGGGTAGATCATTGGCACTACAACTTTGACCTGCTCGAAAACTATCTCATGGTGTATCCCGACCGCCTGCGGCGTCTGCTGCTTGAACGCCGCGACTACACCTTCTTCGATGATCCCGATATTATCCTGCCGCGCGCGAAGAAAAGCGTCGATGCCGGCGGCCGCATCCGCAGCTACGGAGCGGTGGTGCGTGATCCGGATAAGCAGAAGATGATCGCGGCCAGAATATCCCTGCCCTACACGGTGCGTACGCGCGGCGGCCGGGGCCGGATATACCGGACCCACCTGCTCGCTAAGCTGCTGTGCATCGTCGTCAACCGCCTGGCGACGCTCGACGCCTCCGGCACCGGCGTCGAAAAAGAAGCGGGCAAACCGGGCTGGAACGATTCGATGAACGGCCTGCCCGGGCTGTTCGGCTCAGGGCTGTCCGAGGCGATGGAACTGCGCCGCGCCGTGCGCTTCCTCCACGATGCCATCAGCGACCCAAAACTGGCGGACGGCGGCAGGGTCACGCTCTACGGGGAGCTCGCTTCTTTTATCCGCGCCCTGCGCAAGATCATGCGGCGGCGAACCGCCTCCCGCGCTAAAATCGCCGACTTCCGCTACTGGGACGAATCCAATTCACTCAAGGAGCGCTACCGGGAGCGCACAAAGTTCGGCGTCACCGGGAGCGAGACTAAGATTTCGCCGGCCGAACTTAAGGGGTTTCTTGCCGATGCCCAGGAGCTGCTCGACACCCTGTGCCGCGGCCCCCGGCGGCGGCGCTTCCTTAACAGAGACGGCGTACCCTACACCTACTTCGTCAATAAAGTTACCCGCCACCGCCTCACCGGCGGCCGCAGCCATCTCGACCTGCCGCTGGTCGAGCCGCGCGCCTTCCGCCAGCGGCCGGTCCGTCTGTTCTTGGAGGGGCCGGTGCACTGGATGAAGGCCCGGCGCTCCGACGCCAAAGCGGTCTACTCCGCCGTACGGCGCTCCGGCATCTACGACCGCAAGCTTAAGATGTATAAGTCCTGCGAAGATATGCGGGGGGAGTCGCACGAGCTGGGCCGGGCGGTGGGCGCCTATCCCCGCGGCTGGATCGAAAATGAGTCGGTCTACCTGCACATGGAGTACAAGTACCTGCTCGAGATCCTCCGCGCCGGCTTATGCCGCGAGTTTTGGTCCGACGCTAAAACCTGTCTTATTCCCTTCATGGACCCGGCGGTCTATAAGCGAAGCACCCTGGAGGGCGCATCCTTCCTGGTCTCCAGCGCCTACGTCGACCCGCGCCTGCACGGCCGCGCCTTTCAGCCGCGGCTCTCCGGGCTAACCTGCGAGTTCCTGCACATGTGGATTCTGGCGGTCGCGGGCGAGCGGCCCTTCCGCACCGGCGAGGACGGAGGCCTCGAACTGGCTTTCGAACCGCGCCTGCCCGATTGGCTCTTTACCAAGGAGGCGAGCACGCGGCCCTACACCGATCCGCAGGACGGCTGGACCGAACTTGCGGTCCCCAAAAACGCCTTCGCCTTCAAATTCCTGGGACATACCGCAATCGTCTACCACAACGAAAAGCGGCGCTCGACCTACGGCCCGCGCGCCGCGCGCCCAGGATCCTACCGCTGCCTGCTGCGCAGCGGCCGCGTCGAAGAGGTGGTCGGGGACTGCCTGCGGGGTGAGCTCGCCGCGGCCGTACGGCGCGGAGAAGTGCGGCGCATCGACGCCTACCTTGAATAGCTAATAAGAAGCTGCTCGCCCGCCGCTAGATTACCCAGCGATTTCCTATCACCCCTGGCACGTTTTTACCGTGCAAGCTATGCTTTCTACAGGTCGGAAGGTCCGCGGTTGTTTGTCAAGGTACAGGAGCAGAGCGAAGCAGCGCCGTTTTGAGAAATCACTCAAAGGTGAAGCTGTCTGGAGGGTATATAAAATGAAGATGAACATAGTTTTAGCCATTATCATGGCTATGGCAACGGGCGCTGCCGGGTGCAAAAGCGCGGAGCAGACGAATCAACTCGGCAGCTATTCCGCGGCATCGGCTAAAAGCGTTGATGCAATCGCTGCGACCGACTTCGCGATCAAAGCTAAGGAAATGGAGATGCGGAAAAGCGCTGATACAGCTTCAGCGAAAATCAGCCTCATCAAGATTATCAATGTTCAAAAGCAGGTTGTTTCGGGAATAAACTTTAGAATCAGATTCAGAGTGAATCTGGATGGCGTGGAAAAAGAAGCGGAAGCTATCGTATGGCATCAGGCTTGGAGAAAACCGGAGCCGTATCGTCTGATGTCGTGGAATTGGATGTAGTCTGCCCGCGGTCGCCTCTAAGCATTCCGCGCGGCGGAATCGCGCCAGGGTCGCGCGTTAAATCAGCGGGAAGGGACGGCTGCGGTGCGACCAAGATGCATGGTTAGGGATCATCATAATCTTGGGCAGATCGAACGCACCTGCCTGGTCTTCGACGCCGAAGGGGGGATGCTCTTGATCGACCAGCACGCGGCGTAGGAGAAAATCCTCGCTGCACCTGGACCGCAACGAACTCGCCCGGCGCTTCGGCCGGCCGGGCGCCCCGCCCCGCGGCTAGCGCCACTCCCAGCTTTCTTCGTCGCCGGTGATTTCGTTGAGGTGCCTATCGACGATCTTCTTCTTGAGATTGCGGCGCTTGGTGATGCGCTCCCGGAGTTTCGCGATATCCTCCTCCATTTTTTTAAGATGCATCTCCTGCTTCGCGAGCCTCGCGTCGAACTGCACGGCCAAGGCTGCTCTCATTTCTTTCTTGAGGCTCTCCTTCTGCGCATCGTCCTCGGACTTGCGGTACTGCATGATGAGTTCCTGCGTCTTGTGCTCGGAGGCGGCGTTCTTTAGGAACATCTCCCGCTGCTTGGGATCGCGCAGCATCGGCGCCATATGCCGGACCCGCTCGCGAAATTCCTTCGGGTTGCGTTTGCGCATCTGCACCAACTTCTGGTGCATTTTCGGATTGTGCTTCTTGATTTCGGCAAGCGCCTTCTCGAGCTCCTCCTTTTGTCCCTCGCCCAAGTCCATGCCCGGGTCATGCCGCTCTCCCGCCATCGCTTCGTCATGTTCCTGAGCCCAGCCCGCTTGCGGCGCCGCGGTGAGCACCGCGAAAAGTCCCGCCGCCACGACCGCCATTGCAATGTTTCTCATCTCATCCCCCTTGGATCCGTCCCTCTATCCATTCCGATTCCCGCCGCAGTCTCTCAAGCTCCGAATCTATCTCCACCGACGTGTCGTCAAGAGCAAGCGAGCGGTCCAGGCTTTCGAGCTGGGCGTCGAGTCGCTCAATACCGCTCTCGACACCGCTGATCCACGCCAGTTCGTCGTAGGAATTCGTCGGTGCCATGGCAAAGTATGTCCCGATCGCCAGCATGGCCGCGGCCGCGACCAAAATCCTCCCACCCCAAAATGGACGCAGGCTATCTTCTGGCGGCGCTTCATCGAGCACGCGTTCGACGATCCGGTCCCTCGCCCCTTCGGAAACAGATACGGCGGCGAGCGCGGCGGCCTGCGTTCCCGTTTCGAGCGCCCGTGTCAGAGCCGCGCAGTCGGCGCAGCCCTCTCGGTGCGCGCGAAAGCGTTCGCCCTCCGCGGATGGAAGCTCACCGGCCAGATAGAGCAGGCAGGATTCGTCATGCTCAGCACTATGCATCCAGGTCCCCCAACTTATCGCGAAGCTTCAATACGGCGTAGCGCATTCGGGCAAGCGCCGTTCCCAAGGGGCAGCCGGTCTCGCGGGCGATCTCGGCGAAGCTCAAGCCCCCGTACTCCCGCAGCAGAAAGACCTCCCGCTGATCCTCGGGCAAAGCCGCGACCGCAGCGTCGATGCGCGCTCCCATAGCGGAGGAGTCGGCCAGCCGCTCCGGACCCACCGCGGAATCGGCGTACCTCTCTCTCTCTCCGATTCCTTCCGCGGCATCAAGCGAAGCCGTCCGTCGGCGCCTGATCTTGTCTTCGTGATCGAGGGCCGTTCTGCGCGCGATGGTGAACAGCCATCCCGCCAGGCTCCCGCGCGCCTCGTACGCGTCGCGATTTTTCCAGACCTTCACGAAGACCTCCTGAAGCACGTCGTCGGCCGCGGAAACATCCGTCATCCGATGATATAAGTAGCTGAATAACGGCCGCTGATATCGCCCGATAAGTTTCCGGACGGCGTCGGGATTACGCGACAAAAGCAGGCGCTCGCACTCAATTTCTCCCGAATCCACGTTGCGCTCCCATACTGCATAACGGACAGGACAGCGATTTATTGTATTGCGCCTGGAGACCGGACTCAAGGAGCCGGCGAGATTCGGCGCGGAGAGTCTTTGCTTCTTTTTAGCTAAGGCGAGCTCCTTTCCGCGGATCGCTCCTTTGCCGGATCATCGTTAGGGATCAGCATAATCTTGGCATGTTTAAAGCCGGTAATTAACGCTTCTTCGCGCAGCGCTTGACCCCGGCGCGAAAACCCGGGCGCGACACCCGGGCGCGACACCTTGCGAAGAGCCTCTTACCCTGATACACTACCGCTGGCTTCGTAAAGCCGGAATCAGCCCATGGCCGACGCCGCGCAAAAAAAAGACGCCGCCGTCCCGTCGACGACCGCGGCCCCGATTGACAGGAACAAGCTGAAGGCCGTCAACGCCTTCCTGGAGAGCTTCGTCAAAGGGGCGAAGACCATCGCGCTCTACAAGGAAGGGCATGAGATGATCGGGCAGATCGTCTCCCGCGTCAACAACCTGCTGCGCACCGCGCTCGGCCGCGAGCCGAACCTTACGATCCGCGTCAAATCCAAGAACATCTATTTCGAGGAGGCGACCATCGAAGAGACCGAGGAGATGATTTCCTTCGCCGCCACCATGCACGTGCTCGGCATCGGCCAGGTCATGTTCTCCGGCAAGCTGCAGGACGAGGGGATGATGAAGTTTATGCGCATCCTCACCGAGCGGCCGGACGTCAAACGCTCGCTTATCGATATGCAGAAGGAGATCCAGCAGACCCGCATCGACGGCCTGCAGCTGGTCAGCATCATGAGCTTCGTCGAGACCGATGACTCGGTGGAGCAGATGACGCCGGGACACCTTACCGAGGAGGAAGTGCAGGACGTCGTGGCGGCGGCCACGCTTCCCGACTTCCTGTTTCTCCTTTTCCATCAGAACGAGCCGCTGACCGGCAAGCAGGCGGACAAGCTGACGGTTCTATTCGACGAGGTTATGGACCGCAGCATCTCTCTCGACGACTTCGCCGGCCGCATGCCCTGGGACCTGTACGACCCGCGGGTGCGGCAGCGCTGGGACCAACTGCTGCAGGATATCGCCGGGCGGACGAAGTGGACGCGGGCTGCGCTCTGCTCGGACCTGTCCGTCATGACCGCCGCAGATAAAGCGTTCAAGGAAAACGAGAAGCCGCTGGAGGCCGCCGCCGCCTTTGGTTATGCGCTGGCCTACGTTCACACGGTGCTCGCCAAGCCCGCCGGCGACAAGCAGCCGAAGTACGCCCTGTTCGCCTATACGCGCCTGCTCGGTTCCATGGCCCTCCGCGGCGAGCTCCAGGGGCTGCTCAAAGAGGTCGAGATTTGGCGCAGTATGGCCGCGGATGCCAAGTGGGCGGCGTATTTGGCGGCGCTGAGAAAGGAAGTGCAGGCGCAGATTCCGCAGGCGGCCCTAGCGAAGAATTTGGTCGCGGCGCTCAAGGAAGTGGAGCCGGAGAGCCCCGGGTTTCAAACGCTTAATGATTTCGTGCTTACTATCGGACACGGCATCGTGCCGCTGCTGCTGGCCGACCTCAAGGAGGTCGGCGACAAGGCGCACCGGCAGAAGGTCTGCGCCCTGCTGGCCGCGGTTTGCCGGCGGCTCGGTCCCGACGACCTGTTCGCGGCGCTCGGCGATGAGGACTATTTCCAGGTCGTGCTGGTGGTGGGCATCCTGAACGAAATCAATATGCCGGGCTCCGCGGAAAAAGTCGCGCCGCTGCTCCAGCACTCTCATGCCAAGGTGCGGCAGGCGGTGTTTCAGGCGCTGCGCCGCTTCGGCGGCGACGCGTCGGTCAGCGGCATGGCGAACTTTATCGTCACTCACAACGATGAGAATGAGGTCAAGCTGGCGGTTACCTCGCTGTCCTTGATCAACCATCCGAAAGTGGGCCAGAAGCTTGTCGAGGCCTATATGGCCAATGAGAATACCGCCGTCCGGGTGGCGCTGGTGACCGCCTTGGGCCGTTTCGGCACCACCGATACGCTGAACTTCCTGCAATCGCTCGATCACTGGGGCTGGCTCGACTGGGCGACCGGGAAGAACAAAGAGCTGCGCATCGCGGTGCGGGCCTCTATTCTGCAGGTGAAAAAGGAGCTGGAAGATGGCGCGGCGAATTAGACGGTCGCGCGCGCAGCTCAAGTGCTGGAACGAGCTGGTCGCCACCGTCAAGCTGATCAACTTCGCTCTTAACAACGTGAGCATCTATCCCGCGACCCACTCCGAGGTCAAGGATGTGGTCCAGCGCCTGCACAACCAGATGCGGCCGATTTTCAACGAGCAGGACGACCTCGGTATCGGCTATATGGACGAGGTCCTCTATATTGAGGGCGCGATGTCGATCGATGAAACGCGCAATAACGAAATGCTCATCGAGCGGGTGAAGTTCTGCCGTATCAAGTACCTGACCATAATGAAGGACGCCAGCGTCGAGGATCTGCTGCAGTTCTTCGTTGTCGTCAACGAGGCGTCCAAATCCGTCAACCATCGGCCGCTGCCGGAGCTGCTCGACGAGGCGGGCGTGGAGACCGTCAGCATCGTGGAGGCCGAGGCCGATGAGGAGGCGGACCGGAAAGGCCGCCGCAAGACGCTGCTCGACTGGTACGAGAAGATCATCGAGGCTCTGCCGCAGTTCCACAAGAAGATTCTCGATGACCCCCGGGCCGACCTGCGTCCGCTCTATCGCATCGCCGATGACATGATGGCGACGATGCGCACCAAGGGGCATGATGCGTTTCTGCTGCTGCCGGTTTTGAGCCGGCGCTTCGATCCGCATATGGCGCATAACGTCAACGTCGCGATCTACTGCGGGGCGTTGGGCTACCAGTACGGGCTCAATGCCGGCCAGGTCCAGACCCTGTGCGTCGCGGCCTTCCTCCATGACGTGGGCCGCTGCATTATCCCGCTGGAATGGGCCAAGGAGGAGAGCCCGCTCTCGCTCTTCGAGCGCGCGGTCGTCAGCCAGCATCCCGCTTGGAGCTTCCTGCTGCTCGCCCGCAACCCCGAACTGCCGGCGCCGATTCCGCTGTTGGCGGCCCATCACCACGACAACCCGGCCCAGGCATCCGCCGCGACGGGCTATACGCCCGACATTATGCACAAGATTCTCAGCGCCGCCGATACCTTCGACCTGGCGGCGCTCAGCGACCGGATCTACTGGAAAAAGGCGCGCCATGACCGCATGCTCCGGCGTATTCTGCACCGGCGCGGCCGGTGGTACGATCCGACGGTGGCCAAGGCGCTGGTCCAGCTGGTGGGCTACTATCCCCCGGGGACTTTGCTGCGGCTGGCCGACGGCCAACGCGGCATCGTGGTGCGCAACGATCCCGGCCATGCCGCCCGGCCGCTGGTCTACCTGTTCGACGCCCCGGCGCCCGTGGTCGAGAAAAAAGAGATGGAGAAAGGCATCGCGCCGGAGTTCGATATCGGTCCGCCTCCGGCTCTCCTCGACCTGATGGAGCTTGAGAAAGGGCGGCTGCGCTTCAAGCATGCGGTGGCGGCGACTCTGGGAGCGGCCGAGGGCGTCGATGTCGCCGCCTTGATCGATGCCAAAAAGGAGCACCTCCTCGATCCCCAACTCGCCGCCTGATGGCGCCGGCTTACCGATGAGCGAGAGATCTTCCCCGCGGCGCTGGATCGTCCTGGCGGCCGCGCTCATCCTCCTGCATGCCGCTCTGGGGCTTTGGTCGATCACCACGCATAGCGCCACTTTCGACGAGCCGGCGCATATCGCATCGGGCCGCGTCTTCTGGGAGAGGGGCCAGGCGGTGGATACTTTTCACGCGCCGCTGCCGCAGCTGTGGGCGGCTCTGCCGCTGCTGGGGCTCGACCTCAAGGTCCCCTACGACACCCAAGAGTACCGCGGGAGGTTTATGTACGCCTTCGGTGAGCGCCTCCTGTACTACAGCGGCAACGACGCCGACCGGCTGCTGCGGCGCGCGCGCGCCATGAACCTGCTGCTTTCCCTGGCACTGGCCGCCGTCCTGTGGAGCTGGACGCGGCGGCGCTGGGGCGAGGCGCCGGCGGCCTGCGCTCTCGCGCTCTATGCCTGCTCGCCCAGCATCCTCGCGCACGCGACGGTCGCCATGACCGATATGCCCGCGGTCTTTTTTATGACCCTATCGATTCTGGCCTTCCTCTCTTTTCTGGAGCGTCCGGGCCGCCGGCCGGCGCTGGCGGCGGCGGCGGCCGCGGCCGCGGCTCTGCTGTGCAAGTTCTCGGCGCTGGTGCTGTGGCCGCTGTTCGCGGCGGCGCTGGTTGGCGAATTCCTGCGGGATCGCCGCAAAGGAGCGGAGACGGCCGCCTGCTTCGCGCGCTGGGCCTGCCTGCCGGGCCTGGCCGCGGCGGTGCTCTACTTCGTTTTTTATCCGCCGGCGGCCGCGGGCTTTATCCAGCGGCTGACCATGGTAACGGGCGGCGAGCATCCGACCTTTCTGCTGGGCCGCACCTCGCGGACCGGCTGGCTCGCCTACTACCCGGTGGCGCTGCTGGCGAAATCCACTCTGGTGGAGCTGGCGGTGCTGGGCGCGGCGCTATGGACGCTGCGCCGGCGCGCAGAGGCGCCGCCGTCCGTCCGGGTCGCGCTGCTGGCCGCCGGCCTGCTGCTGGCGGTGGTAGCCAAGAGCCATATCCAGGTCGGCGCCCGCTACATCCTGCTGATCTATCCGCTGCTGGCACTGGCGGCGGCGCCGCTGGCCGCCCGGCTCATTGCGCGGACGCCGCGGGCGATGACCATCCTTCTCGCCGGCGGCCTGCTGCAGGCGGCGGCGGCGTTTATCGCGATGCCGCATTTTATCGCCTTCTTCAATCAGGCGGCGGGGGGGCCGGCGAACGGATACCGCATCCTGGTGGACTCCAACCTCGACTGGGGCCAGGAGCTCAAGGCGCTGGGCGCGGCGCATCGCCGTGCCGGCCGGCCCGAGGTGGTGCTGGCCTATTTCGGCACCGCTTCGGCGGAGTATCACGGCGTTCTCGCCCAGCAGCTTAAAGCCACGGCCGCGATCGCGCGCCGGCACCGCAACTCGGACCGGCCGCGGGCCGAATGGCTGGTGGTGAGCGCGACCTTCCTGTCCGGCGCCTATGTCGGCCGCGAAACCTTCGCCTGGCTGCGCGGGCGCGAGCCGCTGATGGTGCTCGGCCACAGCCTGTTCGTCTACGATATCACGCGCGATGGCGCCGCGCACCGGCGCTTGGCCGAGCTCTATGCCGCCGAGGGCGATCCGGCGCTGGCGGCGCGCGAGCGCATCCGTGCCGAGCTCATCGCCGCGGAGGAAGCGAAAGGATGAGGATCGCCGCCGGCGTATTCACCGCGCTCGTTATCGGCCGCAATATGGGGGCCTGGCTCTACGCCGCGCGGGCGCTGGACGCGCGCTCCGTCGGCATGATCCTGTTTCACGCCGTTCTCCCCGTCGCCTCCCTGATCTGCGCGGCGACGGTGCTGTGGGGCGCGGGGCGGCGCCTGCTGCGTCTCTTCGGTCTGGAAATGAACGAGTCGGTAGAGCAGATTACGTCTTTCTCCCTGGGCCTCGGCCTGACGGGTACGGCGCTGCTGCTGCTGGGGCTGGCGGGGGGGCTCAATATTTGGGGCATCCTGTGTTTGACGGCGGCCGCGGCTGGCTATGCGCTGCCGGAGCTGTGCCGAACGTTCGATATGGATATCCCGGCGCCGCCGAAGCTCAACTGGTGGCGGGGGGTTCTTCTGGGGCTCATGGGCTATGCCTTGTGGCATGCGGCGGTCGCCGCCCTGGCGCCGCCGGCCGGCTGGGACGTTACCGCGTACCACCTCGCGCTGCCCAAGCTGTACCTGCGCGCGGGAGCCGTGCGCGAGATCCCCTGGCTGCTGCACAGCCATTGGCCGCACTTGATGGAGCTGCTCTACACCTTCGCGCTGGCGGTGGGGATGGATCAGGCCGCGGCGCTGCTGCATGCGGCCGTCTGCGCCGCGCTGGTGCTGGCGGTGGCCGCCGCCGCGCGCACGGAGTTCGACTCCGCGACCGCCTGGTTCGCGGCGGCGCTCATCGCCTGCCAGCTGGTGCTCCTGCGCATCGCGCCGATGGCGCACAGCGACGGCGCCTATGCCCTGTTCGCTTTTCTCTCGTCGTGGACCGTGTGGCGCTGGACGCGCGAGCGGACCCGGGCCCTGCTGGTGCTGGGGGGCCTGCTGGGAGGCTTTTCGGCCGCGGCCAAGCTGCTGGGCGTCTATCCCACTCTCATCAACGCCGCCTGGATCGCGGTGCATGTGCGCAAGGAGCGCCAGGGCGGGCGGGCGGCGCCGCTGATCTACCTCGCCTGCGTGCTCGCCGTGATGGCGCCGTGGCTGCTCAAGACCTGGATCGGCGCGGGCAACCCGCTATGGCCGTTCTTCTCCGAGATGCTGGGCGGACGCTTCGGCGCGGAGGCGATCGAGGCCGCCTACCTGAGCAGCAACTACTGGACTTGGCCGCCGGACTCGGTGCAGATCCTGCGCTACGGTCCGCAGTTCCTGCTGGTGCCGGCGGCGCTGCTGGCGGCGGCCGCCAGCCTGCGAGGGCATGCGCTGCCGCCGTTTGTCCGCTTCCTGCTGATTCAGGCGCTGATGTTCGTGCCTTTGGTTTTTCGCCACAATGAGGGCTGGCGCTTCTTTCTGCCCTTCTATCCGGCCCTGGCGGTGACTGCCGGCTGGGCCGCGGCGCGCCTGATCAAGGGCCGCGCCGCCGTATGCGCCGGGGCGGCGCTGGCGCTGGCTTTCGGCCTGCTGCCGGTCCTGACCGCGACCCAGAACAATGAGCTGTTCGCCGTGCTCGGCCTGCGCTCACAGGTGCAGCCCGGGCGCGACCCGCGGGAGCTCTATCTGGAGCGTCGGCTCGACCACTATAGCTTCTATCTTGAGGTTAACAAGCTCCTGCCGCCCCGCGCCAAGGTGCTGCTGTTTCGCGAGATCCGCGGCTATTATCTGGACCTGGATTATATGTGGGGGGACCCTCTCAACCAGGGGCAGATCGCCTACGCCGACCTCGACGGGCCGGACCAGCTCTATGCCCGTCTGCGCGAGCTGGGGGTCACGCATATCCTGGTCAATAAAGGCCTCGCTATGTACGCGCCGCGCGACGGCTACTATGATCCGAAGACCGTGCTCATGATGGAGCGTACGCTCAGCCGCTTCAGCCGCCGCATGCTGGCGCGCCAGCCGCTGGAGCTCTACCGGCTCGACCTCTGAAGCTCTTTCCCGGATTTGTTACATTAACCGCAGTGCCGGACAGGAGGAAGGAATGATTTTGACCAATATCGAGTCGGTGCCGGGAAAGCAGATCCTCGAGAGCTACGGGCTGGTCTCGGGCAGCACCATCCGGGCCAAGCACCTGGGCAGCGATTTCATGGCGGGCCTCAAGAACCTCGTGGGCGGCGAGCTTTCGGGCTATACCGAGCTGCTGATCGAGTCGCGCGACGAAGCGACCCAGCGCATGATCGCCCAGGCCGAGGAGCTCGGCGGCAACGCCATTATCAATGTCCGCTATTCGACCTCGTCGGTGGCGCAGGGCGCGGCCGAGATCCTCGCCTACGGCACCGCGGTCAAGGTCGGGTAAGCGTGGGCCAAAATATCGGCAGGCTCATCGAAGCCGCGGCGAATTACTCGCCGCTGTTTCTGCTGCTGCTGGGCTATCTGGCCGGCCGCTGGGCCGAGAACAGCCACTTCCGGAGCATCCGCGAGCGCGAGGAGCTGTTCGCGCATATCCCCGTCACCACGGCCAAGACCTTCGCGCAGGACAAGCCGGTCGCCGAGTCGCGGCTGTGCGTCGGCTCGGTGGTGGTCTCGATCGACTACTACAAGCGCTTCCTGGCGCATCTGCGCAATATCTTCGGCGGCGAGGTCGGGGCTTATTCTCCGCTTATCGACCGCGGCCGCCGCGAGGCCGTGCTGCGCATGAAGGCCGAGTATCCGGAGGCGGATATGTTCGTCAACCTGCGCCTGGAGACGGCGACGCTGTTTAACGGCCGGCAGAAGTCGACGGGCTCGGTGGAGATGCTGTGCTACGCTACGGCGGTCAAGTTCGCTAAGTGAGGTTTGTTCCCCGGATTCCCCGCAGCACCGCCGACCTGTCGCGGGGCATCAAGGACTGGCCGGCCTTTCTCAAGGGCGCCCTGTCCATTATCCTCTCGGTCGCGGGAATCTATCTGGTGCTGGGCTGGACCTCGGACATCACGGCGCTCTATATCCCCGACCGCTATGAGGCGAAGCTGTTTAAGTGGGTCGCGGCGGACAAAAAAAAGCAGGACGCGCCGGAGCTGGTCCGGGCGCGGACGCTTTTCCAGCGCCTGCTGGTTCGCTCCGACCTGCGCGAGCTCCCCTATCATCTATTTCTTATGAAGTCCAAAAAGCCCAATGCCTTCGCCATCCCCGGCGGCGGGGTGGCCCTGACCAAAGGTTTGGTACAGGAAGTCGAGAGCGACGCCGGCCTGGCGCTGGTGATCGGTCATGAGCTGGGCCATCACCAGCACCGCGACGCCCTGCGCGGTCTTGGCCGCATGCTGCTGCTGCAGGTCGCGATGTCGCTCTGCTTCGGCGAGAGTAGGAATATCGACGCGGCGCAGACGATCTTAAAGGCGGCCGAGGCGGGCCACTCGCGCGCGCGCGAGCGCCGCGCCGACGAGTTCGGCCTGCGCCTGGCGCATGCGACCTTCGGCCATCAGGAGGGCGAGTTCGAGTTCTTCGAGCGCCTGGTCAAGGAAGGAAAAAACGGGGACTCGCGTTGGAACGCTTTCTTTCTGTCGCATCCCTATATGCCGGACCGCATCGCCTACCTGAAAAAGCTGGATGCGGAGCTGCTGGCGCGGGAGAGCCGTTGATTCCATGGCCGACGAGAGCGTCGTCGACTATATCCGGCAGAACCGCGGCAAGTACAGCGACGAGGAGCTGCGCCAGACGCTGATCGGCGGCGGCCACAAGGAAGAGGCGGTGGCGGAGGCTTTCCGCTTCCTGGACGCCGGGAAGAAGCCGGCGCGGGTGAAGAAAACCGCACTGAAGAAGTCCGCGCCAGAGATCATCGGTCCGCCCAAGCCCCGGAAGGGCCGCCGCTTTCTCGTCATTATCGGTCTGCTCGCCATGGTCGGGGCGTTCGGCATCGCCGCGTACTTCGTGCTGCCTGGACTGCTGAAAAAAACAGCTTCTCCCAAACCGGCGCCGTCCGCGCAGCCTTCGGCCCCGCCGCTGGATGGCGAACGGATGGCTGTCGATGAGCAGGCGCGGGCGACCGCGGAGAGTCTGGCCGGGCGCAAGGACATGGGCGCGCAGGCGCTGCTCGGCCGCTTCTATGTGACCGGCTACGGGGTCAAGAAAGAACCGTGGCGCGGCAAGCGCATGATCCGCGATGCGGTGGAGCAGGGCGACGGCAAGGCGCTGATGATCTACGGCGAGATGCATATGTCGGGAACAGGCGTGAAGCGCGATCTTAAGGTCGCGCGGGGTTTTCTCCAGGACGCCAACAAGACTTATCCTCCGGCGGCATTCTATCTCGGCAAGCTGTATCTGGAGGAGGGGAATTCCGCGGAGGGACGGCACTGGCTGGGGGATGCGGCCAAGCGCGGCGACCGGCGGGCGATGTATGCGCTCTATGAAGCCGATCGCAAGCAGACGGCATGGCTGGATAAGGCGGCTGCTGCCGGGCTGCCGGCGGCGCTGTTTGCTAAGGGTTCTGCTTTCGCGGCGGCCAAGGATTTTACCCGGGCGCGGGCGTCCTATCAAAAAGCGGCTGACGGGGGCGACCGGCGGGCGGCTTTTCAGCTGGGGCTGCTGTATAAATTGGGTCAGGGCGGGGAGAAAGATCCGGTGCAGGCGCGGCGTTGGTTTAACAGCTCGGCTTCGCGCGGCTACGCTATGGGCCAGCACAATTTGGCTGTGATGCTGCTTGATGATGACCCGCTCGAGGCCTTCAAGTGGTTTACCTTGGCGGCGGAGCAGGGTTTTAAAGAATCGGTGAAGACGGTGGAGGCGCTGCAGGCGAAGATGGCTTTTGAGCGGTATACGGAGGCGCGCAAGCGGGCGCGCGAGTTTAAGGTTATTGAGCCGCCGCTGGATGAGGAGCTGCTAAACTAGGACAATTTCTTTTCGGTTCGACTGGGAATTCGGCGCGGGAAATATTTCCAGGAAGGCTCGGCTGTCTAAGGCGCTGAATATTCTGACGAGTTGATCGAGTCCGGGGATACGCGCGTCTTCCAGGCTCTCAAGCCGCGCTATCTGCGATTGGGGGATGCCGGACTTTTGTGCGAGCGCTTTCTGCGTCATATTCTTCGTTCGGCGGAGCGATTTAACCGTTACGGCTATCTCCGCTCGTACCCGGTAGAGCATATAGTGCTTTCGGTAATTTGCGTCAAGCAGTCGATCCTGGATGAGGGTCTCGGTCGGCTTTCCGTAAGCGTCCGGATATTGGGTTTTCCTTTTTCTAGGCATCACCGCCTCCCCGTTCCCTTCTTACTTGTTTGAGCCTGTCTTTTGCCGTCTCGATGTCTCCGCTCCTGAGGCGCCGGCGTTTTTTGTTCAAGTATTTTAGTAGGACCAGAATTCGTCGGCCATCCGGCGCCAGACGCGGGGCGTATCCTGCGAGAAATCTGTGTTCAGAGCCGAAGGCTTTAATCTTTGGCTCATGAATTCGTTCTCGTACCCCTTTGATCATTTCATGTCTGATGCCGGGGCAAGAAAACCCATGTTCGCCAAGGCAGTCCAGCATGGCGTCGATTTTTGCACGGTCTTTCGGTTGTCGGACGGCGGCTTCATATTCTTTCTCGACCGGACCAGCGGCCTGCGGCAACGGTCGATAGAAGACGACGTGCAGCTGTGGCGTCACTTGGCATGTTCCATACTAGTATAACCAAAAGGATATAAATAATCAATAGCGATCTTTACCCAATATACGAGTGATGCCGTGAATGGTTCCTTAGGAGGGGTTAAAGCAGAAAAGAAAAGCCAGGCCGAGGCCTGGCTCGTCATCAAAGTGTGGTTGGGACAACTCCGGCTTGCGGATTCGGTGTTCCTGGCCGGATAGTCCCTAACCTATAAAAGAAGAGCCCGGCCGTTAGGCCGGGTCTCTATAAATGGTGGTTGGGATAGGATTCGAACCTATGTAGGGATAACCCGCTGGTTTTACAGACCAGTGCATTTGACCGCTCTGCCACCCAACCTTTGTTGTTTTTTCAGCGCTTTTTGGTGTTTTCGGAAGGTGTTAGAATCGAGTCTAACACTATTCTAACACTTTTTGGCAATTCTCCCACTTGGGGAGGTCTAAGCGCCTTAAAACGTCTGAAATCAAAGAACGATGCGGCAGCACGTCGTAACCGTCGTGCCGCCGGGCGCTATTCTAGCACTTTTGCGCGGAGAAGTGAAAATTGGGATGCGATTCCGGTTGGTTGGGGCAACGACGCGTCAGGGGGAATACTGCCTTAGGACGGTGGGGTTCAGATTATGTCGTCCTGTAACACCGGTGATACCCAGGGTAACACCCCTGTGAATTGACTCCCGTGAACCTCTCTGTTATACGGGTATAAAGGGGCTCTTTTGGAGAGCGGGTAAGCGCAGTCTAATGCCTACACATATCAGGTTTCGCACAGTGCTCTTGGTTTGCACTGCCGCCGCGATATTCATGGCCTTCACGGGTTGGGGTATTTCTCAGAGCAAGTCAGCGCTATCATCAATAAGGAAAATTGTTGATTGTGAGTGTGTTAACCGAGAGATCGAGGCGGTGATGGATCACCCCCCCAATTCTTATCGTTCCTCTTTACACATTCAGTATGCGGATTGCCTAACGTACCTTCCACTCCCATTAGTTGAAAAAGTTATTGAAAAACATTTGAGGTTCGCATTGGAAATCAATCCAGAGGACGTGATGGCACTGCTTGTTTTGTCGAACCATTACAGAAGCACCGACAGACTTCACGAATTCTTGGCATTGCGCGAACGTCTCGCCAGTCAAAATCCCACTACTGAAACAGCTTTGCTAAGTGCGTATGTCTACGCGATTCCGAAAATGGGCGGCGAAAAGAAGCGGGCCTGCGAAAAGCGTGTTGGCGAAATACGCACCTCCTTGCTGGCACGTCTGGATGAAGACCTAGAACAAGCGTTCGGCAATGAGAGGCGGACGGCTTTAGATGTAATTGAGATGTATTCGATTTTTAAAGAGTGGGATAGTGGGGTTAAGGCAGCGGAAAATTCCCGTCGCAGGTGGCCGAATGACCACCGCGGGCCTTATCATTTGGGGTTATTGTATGAAGCGAAAAATAATCGGGCGCGTGCGACTAGGTATTTCGAAGAGGCTTTGCGTTTGGCCAGTTCTGATTCAGCCGATGCGGAACTTGTTGAAAAACGAGAGATATACTTTTGGCACTTGCGGAGATTGTGCAGTCCGGTCTCGCGTCGAGGTTCAGTGCTGAGTTTTATGCTTATTGGGCCGTATTCGCCGTTTAGAAATCTCGTGAATTTCTCCGTATCCGAAGCGAATAAATGATAGGTC
>JBDRPD010000069.1:0-3025 GCA_043827405.1 Elusimicrobiota bacterium
CCGCTGAGATCGTTTATCAGCTTAACGGCGGCGCTCTTGAGGCGTTCGTGATAGCCGGAGTTCAAGCCGGATACTCCGGGAAAGCGTCCCCACAGCCCGAGCGTGTCGGGCGCCGAATGGTCGTGCGTGGCGGCGAGCAGGAGATAGCGGTCGTCGCGGCCCTCCCAGCCGAGACGACGGCGAACATCGAGCACGTCCTCCCGGTAAATGCCGATGCTGTCGACCGCCGCCAACGCAACGGTACGCGTTCCGTCGGAAACGACGACCGCCCGCACATACAGCGGATCGCGGACCCCCGCCGGCCGGCGTCCCGACGCGCCATAGCCCGCCAGCCATACCGTCTCCGTCTTCAGGTCCGGCGTTATGTCGGCTTTGCCCGCCGCGGCATAGAACTTGGCCTCGGCCGTACCCGCCGACAGCAAGGCAAAAAGGAAGAAGATGGGAAATCGGCGGGTCACGACGGCGTCTTTTTCTTAATAAAGTGCTTGGCGAAATCGACATCGGTCTGCAGTGCCCATTCGAGATCGGCCGCGTTGAGAACGAAGCGCCCGAGCGCGGCGCCGGCCTCCTCATTCGTAAAGCCGCTGTCGATCAACAGCTGTCGAATCTCCGCCTGCGTCTCCGTCCGGTGGAAATGCTCGCGCCAGTCTTTGATCCCGGCGAAGAAGGTCTCAATCTCCATCGGCTCATCGGCGCGCACCCAGGGCATCTCCTCAAGAATGCTCTCTATGGGCAGGCGGTAGGCCACCGGAGGCGCCCGGCTCAAGGCCTGCTCGAAATCGATCAAGGTCACCTCGCCTTGGTCGTATAGCAGATTGCCCGGATTGACGTCGGAGACGCCGAAGGTGCGGACCATTACGGCCAGCGCCACGCGCTGCTCGGGCGAGAGCGGCGCCTTGGACCACTGGGCGCTGCCGGGAGACGCCTCCATGACCATGGCGGATTCGTAACCATCGAGGTAGGCGAGCGACCACGGAGCCTTGAAGTAGCGGGCGAAGTAGCGATGAACGATCTTGCGCATAAAGAGCTCGTTGCGGATAATACGCACTTCGGCCCCTTTATAAACACTCGCCTCCGGCGTCCCCGGGAACAGCATCGCCACCTCGGTATTGAGCTTGCCGGGATCGTCGCCATGCAGCTTCTGCCGCGGCGCGGCGGTGCGCGGATCGTAGCCCAGCCGCTTCGCTGCCTGGCGGCGGGTGAGCAGGGAATCATCCAGCTTCCCGGGCGCGGCTTCAGCGGTAAAGCTCAACCGCGGTCCCGAACCGTACTTTTCGTCGCGCCGCGCCAGTTCCGTAAATGCCGGGCGCAGCCGCCTGTCCGCCAGACCGTCGCGCACCGCGGCGCGCCAGGCTTTCGAGCTCGGCCCGAGACGTCCGCGCAGCGCCGACAGAAAGCCCGGCCGGTCGGCGACGCCGGCGCCGAAGAGCTGTCCCAGAACCGCAGCGCCGCTCGCCGGCTGATAGCCCGCCGCCCGGCCGAGCAGCCAGCGCCCATGCCAGTGATCCCATACCAGGTTGCCCGGACGCAGATCGGCCGTATGCCCCTGCCGCAGCAGCAGCGCGGCAAGATGCGCTAAACCCTGGACCTTGTCCGGCGTCAGATTATTATCGGCGAGTATGCGGTCCAGCCTTGCTCGATCATAGTACCGCTCGACGAAAGCCAGCCCGTCGGCGCTCACCGCGAGAACCTCGGTATGCGGGAGACCGGCTTGCCGCATCTCGGCGCGTGCGGCCAGTTCCTCTTTAAAGGCCTCGGCCGCGGGACTGCCCTGACGAATAATGCGCACCGCGTTGTCGCCGTTGGTGCGCGTCATATAAAGGACGGATCCGTCGGTCGCGGACAGCTTGCGGCCGAGGGAATAGCTGCGCCCGCCGATGCGCACGCTCTTCCCTTCGCCTGCCGGATAGGCGGGAATATTGTCAGGCGAACGGAATATCCCCTTAAACGAATCCCACAGCGACAAATGCGTTTTCGCGCCGTCAAAAAGCGCCTGCGCCATGGCCGCCTGCAGTTCGGCGGCCGGTGCGGCCTCCGCGCCGGATTCAGCCGGCGTGTCCTCTGCCGGCTCCGCAGCTTGACCGCCGCTGATCGCTTCGGCGAGGACCGGATCGACCGCGGCCTGCGCGGCGAACGGCTGCGGCAGATCGAGCGCCTCGACCTCGGGCTGGACGAGTCGCGCTTTGCCGGCGTTGATCTTGCCGTCGACCCGGGGAACAGAGACCGGAGTCTTCAGCGCGGGGATCAGGGTCGGCGCCTTCAGGGCGGAGTTCGTCAGCTCGGCGGAGCCGATGCCGGCGGGCGCGGCTCCGGCGGCGCCTCCTGAAACGCCGGCGCCCCCGCCGGCCTTGACGCGCACACCGGCGGCGGCCGCCGGCAGGGCGGCGAGCAGGACAGCCAGTACTCCTGGGATATAGGCCCGCATAGGTCTACGCCCTTAGGTTATCAGAGGTTTGGCCGCCGCGCCAGACGGGAACATGTCCATGTTCCTGGACTTCGCTTTGGCGGCCGTGCGGGGAACCAAACGGCGGGCTCGATCGTATAAGCTCTTGTGCGGCGGCTGAAGCTGCGCCGGCTTTTTCTGGAGGAACTCTGCGCCGTCGAGGCGGCCTGGCATCGCTTCGCCAAGCGACTGGGTCCCTGGAAGGCGCGCTTTCGTTGGGCGGCCGAGCGCTTCGTCGACTGCGGCGACCGGGAGAAGGGGCATGCGGTCTATCACTGCGGCGACTGCGGACACGATATCCGGGTGCCCTTCTCCTGCAAGTCGCGGCTTTGTCCGTCCTGCGTGCGCAAGCGCATGACGCAGTGGAGCGAGTGGCTGGCGGGGGAGGTATTGCTTGATGTCCCGCATCGCCACTGGGTCTTCACCTTGCCGCTGGAGGTGAGGCGGCACTTCCTGCACAAGCGCTGGCTGCTCAACATGCTCTCGTCTACTGCTGCCAGGCTGCTGATGAAGCAGCTCTCGCTTAGATGTCCGGAGGCGGGCGCGATGCCGGGCGTGATCGCGGTGGTGCAGACGGCGGGT
>JBDRPD010000070.1:0-12446 GCA_043827405.1 Elusimicrobiota bacterium
CCCCGCCGGGGACCGGCGCTCGTTGACGGCAACAACAACATGAACCGAGCTTCACTCTCCCCCGCGGGGAGAGTGAAGCAGTAGAGGGGGGCGAAAAGCCGTTTCCGTTCAGAAACTATGGCTTACTGGAGGTTTTGGGGACTTTTCGCCTCAAGGCCCCCGCAGAGTCACAACGGTATGGCGGCGATCCTTAGCGCGCGCGCGCAGGATATAGCCGTCATCGATCACCGCAAACACGAAACCATCGGTATGAAAAATCTTTTCCATCGCTCCGCGAAATTTTGTCACATCGCCGCTGGTCTTGGCGAGCTCCACCAGATCGTCCGTATACGCGCCGTGTTCGACTTTATACGCCTCCTCGACCGCCGCCAGCACCTTAAGCCCTTCGCGCGCCTTCGCGACCGCTGCGCGGTCCTGCGGCGACGGCTGCTTGAAGCTTAACCACACATTGGAAACAATGATCAGCCCCAGCACCATGAAGGATAAGAAGGCCGAAGCCAGCGCGACCGCGGGAGGCTTCGGCTCGACCTCGATGACAACGCTTCCGGACAGCAGATCATGCCAGGTCCGCGAATCCCGGTCGAACAGGCTCCACAGGAACCCCAGATTCAGCAGCGGGGTGCTCACCAGATAGCCGCCGGCGCGCAGCAAACTTCGGCCGATACCGAGCCCTCCGCCGTCGCGTCTTACGACCCGAATGCCGAACAGGCGCTTGCCGATCGTCCCGCCGGAAATATTGCCAATGACCTGGTAGGCGATGTAGAGGACCAGCCATGCCGCAAAGACCTGCCGCCACATTGCTTCCGTATTCGACAGGAGGCCGAGCCGAACGATGAGGACGTACAGGCTCAAATAATAGCCGACGACAAACGGCACGAAGTCCAGAACAAAAGCCAGAAAACGGTCGGTGATCTTCGCTGGCTGAAGACCCTCTTGCATAGGCGAATAATACTAATTTTGCGGGAGGCTGCTTTTGTTCAGACGCCAGCGGAGATAGAGGTAGAAGGCGCCGAGGGGGATCATGCCCCAAGCGAGATAGAGGAACGGTGCGAAGCCCGCGACGTTCTGAAACAGCGCCTTGAGCCCCAGCAGGCCCAGCGTGCTGACGAGCATCGATGCCGAGCCGAAAAAGCCCATGGCATCCGGCATATTGTCGGCCTCGACGCCGTTTTCATCCGTTGCGGGAACCCGAGACTGGAAGAAGCTGCGGAGCTTGAGCACCGAAATGACTTGGGCGATACCGAAGAATATCAGCGCCGCGGCCTGCACCGTCAAGCCGCTCGCCCAGGAAAGGAAGGAAGGCAAAGCCACCATCTGCCCCAGAGTCGCCAGGGGGAAGGCGAGCGGCACCAGCATCGAAAGTCCCGCGGCACCCAAGAGCAGCCAAGTCAGCATCGACTTGCGCAGCTTCTCATTCTGCCAGGGCGTGATTTCTTTTGCCCAATCCGCGTCGGAAATCTTGCCGCGATTGGCCTCGGCCTCGGCGCGCATCTTCCCCATACTGCGCTTATTGCGCCACTGCTCCCACATCAGAAGCAGTCCGCCGAACAGGCCGCCCATGCTGTAAAGTCCGGTCAGCCAGCCCTGCACCGAGGCGGCCAGCTCCGGCGTCGGCATCAGGCGCAGCCCGAAGGCCGGAGCGAGCATGGTGTAAAGGAGGGGATTGATCAAGACATACATCGTATAGGCGAGAAACGAATAACGCAGAGGCTTGTTCTGCCAAACCAGCTTCGCGCCGTATGCCAGCTTGCCGAAAAAGCCTCTTTCCGCGCCGGCCTTCTTCGTAAGCTCGAGCGCGCGCAGCTGCTCAAGCCGCTTGGGAATACGCAGCGTCATAAACACGATCACCAAGCTGACGCCCATCGCCACCGGGAAGGCGATCAGCGCCGGCAGGAACCCCATGCTGGCGACAATCGAGCCGGTAAGGATCGGGGTAACAATGGCCGCCATTTCGAGGATCGTCTGCTGCCAGGTCCAGAACTTCTCGAGCTTAGCGGTTTCGCGGCCCACGATGGCGGGGGGGATGCTCTCCAGCGCGGTCAGGGAAATACCCGCCAGAACACCGTTGATAGCGTAAAAGCCGCCCATCATCAGGAGGGACATATTGCCGGTCGCCAGCAGTCCCGCCAGGAGAGAGATCGATACTAGCCGAACCGTATCCGCTCCGAGATAGGTATTCTTCAAGCTGAAGCGTCTAACGGCGAGCGGTCCGAGCTGTCGGCCGATGATCGAAGCGATCGACGAGACAATCGCCAGCTGCGCGACGGCGGTAAAATCCCCGAACGTCTTTTGAATCAAGGAGGGCATCGCGGCGCCCAGCGACTCGATTCCGATCTGCGCCACCACCAAAGACGCGATCAGCATGACGGCGACTTTACCGAGCCCCAGCCAGGCGCCCTTCTCCTTGTCTGCGGCACCGGGGGTCTTCGCCTTGGCTTGAACGGCCTGCGCGGCGATACCGGTAACTTCCGCGCCGAAATCTTCAGGCTTAAACAGCCCGCCGTCCCCGGTCTTCATATGCCCCAAGCGCCCGACTCCTGAATACCGTGGTTCGACCTCAACGCGCATGTCCGCCGCGCCGCGGCGGGCTTTGAGCGCCAAAGGAGTCGGAGCTGCGAGCTTCTTCAGGCCCGGGACACGAGACAGAAAGGGGAATGTCCTTCCGGACACCGGCATCGCGGCATAGCGGCTCGCGGAGCCCGGCGTTTGCGCATGCTGCGGGACGAAGTCTTCATCGCTGATAGACCGGTTCTTAAACGCCGAGCGCAGTTCCTTAAACCGCAGGCCGAGCGTATTGGATCGCGAACGGACCGACTGCAGGCTGTCCGGGGTCTCCTCTATTAGCGACTGGGTATCTTCCGGGGTGGAGCGACGAATGCGTCCGGGCCGAACCTTGATGCCCGCTGACGGATCGTCCCCGCCCGGGATGGTCCGCGGAGTCCTGCCCGCGGGCAGCGGAGTCGCGCCCGGCTGAATAGTGGAAAGCGGAAGCGACAGCGACAGCGGACTATTGGGGGCGACGACCGGATTAGCGACCGTCGCCAACGAACCGCCCAAGGGAATCACACCCGACATGCCCAAGGCATTCATCGGCATCCGCAAACCGGAGGAAATCCCGGCACCTGCGGCGCCCGCGGCGTTCCCGCCTACCGGCACCACGACCTTGACCGGCGCCACGCCCATGGCGGCCAAGGCCTCATATGCGCCGAGGCCCGGCGCGCCCAAAATCAGCGCCGCTGCGACATTAATCGCCAGCCCTTTTTTGAGCATCGGGACATACCTTGCGCGCATTGTAAGGATATTTTATGCCTAAAGCCCTTCTCAGGAGCAGGGCCATACGGGCAATCAAACCCGGATATGCGGCCTAAAAACTTTCTAGGTCCTATTGCCTGCCTCTCAAATGACCCGGTGCGCGACGCCCACGTCCGCGTGGCGGTTTATTAAATTTACCTGAAAAAACCACAAGTTGCAGGTGGTTGAATTTTATGATAAGTTTCATATAAGGCATCTTCCCGGACCATGGTCCTACATATATGAAATACGTCATGATGATCGGCGGCTTATGCATGCTGGGCTTTATCGGCGTAATGCTCATGACGTCTTCCGCGAAAAAGAAACCGCAGCAGGAAGCATCGACAGAGCTGCCCAATCCCGACATGGATGCTACGGCACCACCCCGGGTTATCATTGAAAAAGAGCCGCAGCGGCTCAAGCTTGACGGAGAATCCCTCCAGCGCGTACGCAACGCAACGCGTGATACCGACCCCAAGGTACGCTGGGATGCCGCACGCCTGCTCGTCGCGATCGAGGACGACTACGCGTCCGATGCCCTATTCGGCATCCTGCACCGCGACTCCTCTCCGGATAACCGGCGCAAAGCGCTGTCGCTGCTCGCCGACTATGACGAACCCGTAGTCACGCGCAACATCATCCGCGCACTGCGCGACACGAACGACGACGTACGCATCGACGCGCTGAGCGCTTTGGGACAGATCGGCGATTACCAGGCGGCTCACCCCATTGGACAAATGATGCACGATGCGAACGAACGCGTCCGCTTAAAGGCGATCAATACGCTGGACTTGCTGGAGAAACGGCGCAACAAGGAAATTTCGCAAGCCAAGACGCAGCACGCGGAGCAGATGCGTCAGTGGGAAGAGCAGGTCAAGCAGCAAAAACAACGGTAGGAGCGCCTCAATGTATCGCATTCTCCTCGTCTGCGTTCTACTCGGCGGCATGGGATATCTCTACATGCGGAAATCACCCGCCGCGACCGAGCAGGAACTGCCCGCGCCGCCGCCGCTGCCGCCCGCTCTCCAGCACATGCCGCCGCAGGTGCTCGGGGAAGCGCAGATCGAGAAGATCCGCTTGGCGACGCTGGACGGCGATCCCCAAGTGCGCTGGGCGGCCATCGATCTGCTGTATCGAATCCGCGATCCTCGGGCCTACGAAATCCTAAAGAAAGCCCTCGTGATCGACTCGGAGTCCTCCGTGCGCCAGAAATCTCTCGATATCATCAAGAACGTGGACAGCCCCAACCGGGTGAAAGTGCTGATCAGCGCGCTCAACGACACCGAACGCAATATCCGCATCGCCGCGCTGGTGGCGCTCGGAGAGATCGGCGATCCGAACTCGACCGCGGCGATCGTCGAAATCCTGCGCGATCCCGATCCCATCGTGCGCCGGCAGGCCATCAATACGCTGGGGATCATCCAGACCAAGCAGGATCTCGAGCACAGCAGGATGCAGGACAAAATACGTGAACAATACGAGAAGGAGCTTGCCGAACACAACCGTCAGGCAGGTGGGCTAACGTCGCCCATCAAGCACTCCGAAAAGGACCTTCTCGAAAAAAACAGGGTGGAATAGCGATGTCGACAGATATCCGAGAGATCAACAGCAAAGTCCAAGCCGAAAGCCTCTTCGTCGCCGAACTGAAGAAGGAACTTTCCGCCGTTATCGTCGGGCAAGAGGAGATGATCGACCGACTGCTGGTCGCTCTGCTCGCGAAAGGGCATGTGCTTATCGAAGGCGTTCCCGGACTGGCGAAAACTCTAACGATCAGCACTCTGGCTTCGACGATCACCGCGCAGTTCCTCCGCATCCAGTTCACTCCGGACCTGCTCCCGGCCGATCTGACCGGAACCATGGTATTCAATCCCAAGGACAATGTTTACAGCGTGCGCAAAGGGCCGATCTTCTCCAACCTCATCCTCGCCGACGAGATCAACCGGGCGCCCGCCAAGGTGCAGAGCGCCCTGCTGGAAGCGATGCAGGAGGGCCAGGTCTCGATCGGAGGAAAATCCTATCCTCTGCCGGAGCTGTTTATGGTTCTGGCGACGCAGAACCCGATCGAGCAGGAGGGGACCTATCCGCTGCCGGAAGCTCAAGTTGACCGCTTTATGCTCAAGCTCCTGGTGGACTACCCGGGACGCGACGACGAACGCATTATCCTTGAACGCATGACCAATCCGAACCCGCCAAGCGCGCGCCAGGTGGTCACGCAGAAGCAGCTGTTCTCCGCCCGGCAGATCGTAGAGCATATTTATGTCGACGACAAGGTCAAAAACTATATCCTCGACATAGTCTTCGCTACGCGTGACCCGCAGAAATTCGGACTCGAGCGCCTGAAATCGCTGATCCGCTACGGCGCCAGCCCCCGCGCGACCATCAACCTGACCCGCGCATCCAAGGCCTTTGCGTTTCTCAACGGCCGCGGTTTCGTCACCCCGGAGGACGTCAAGTCCATCGGCCCGGACGTCCTGCGCCACCGCATCCTCACCAGCTATGAGGCCGAAGCGGAGAGCGTAACACCCGAGGACATCATGCGCAGCCTGTTTGAAACGATCGAAGTTCCCTGACCGAGGTCATGCTTCCCAAAGAAATCCTAGCACAGGTCCGGCGAATCGAGATCCAAACCGGCCGGTTGGTCAACGAGACGTTCGCGGGAAAATACCTGAGCGCCTTCAAGGGCCGCGGCATGGAGTTCGCCCAGGTACGAGAGTATACGCCCGGGGACGACATCCGCACGATCGACTGGAACGTAACGGCGCGCTTCGGCAAGCCCTTCATCCGGGAATATCAGGAAGAGCGGGAGCTCACCGTCATCCTGGCCTGCGACCTATCGGGATCCCAGTTCTTCGGCTCGTTCGATAAACTGAAGCGCGAGATCGCCGCCGAACTCTCCGCCCTTCTTGCCTTTTCCGCGCTGCGGAACAACGACAAGGTAGGCCTTTTCCTCTTCACCGACCGCATCGAGCATTTCATCCCGCCGCGCAAAGGCCACCGGCACGCGCTGACCATCATCCGGGATGTCCTGGCCTACCAGCCTCGCAACCGCGGCACGAATATCGCATCAAGCCTGGACGCCCTCAACCGCATGCTCCAGCGCCGCTGCATCGTCCTCTTGGTCTCGGATTTTCAGGATGCGGGCTATGAGAAAAGTCTCCGCCACACCGCACGCAAGCACGATCTCATCCCCATTGTCATCGAAGACCCCCGTGAAGAGAACCTGCCGGACCTGCCGGCCTATCTTGAGCTGGAGGATCCCGAGAGCGGAGCACGGACCCTTATCAGCGGGATGTCCCGCCGATCGCGCGAGGAGATCGCTGACCGGCGGCGGCGGGCACGCACCGAGCTTAATGCGCTTTTCAGCTCGGCGGGTTTGGATCATATCTCCATACGCACCGACCGGCCGTATATTGATCCGATTGTACGATTCTTCCGCGAACGTTCGAGGAGGGTCCTACGCTCGCGCTAAGACTGCTGCTTATACCGCCGGCCGTCCTCATGCTCGCCGCGCCCGCCCGCGGAGCGCAGCCGGAGGACGCCGTCATACGGCTTGAAGCCGTGGAAACTACGGCCCTTATCGGAAGTCCCTTCGAGATCACGGGCGAGGCGGACCTGCCGCAAAGCTACGCGCTCAGACCGCCGGAAACTGACGCCCAGCGCGGGGAGTTTGAGATCCTTTCCGTCCAATTCGGCGCTCCCGTATCGGCGGACGGGCGCAAGCGCCTGCCAATCCGCATCCGCGCCGCCGGTTTCGCCCTGGGCGAGCAGGAGGTCCCGGCGATGGAATGGCGGCTGCTCGGACCGGACGGCTCGGTCGCCGCGCTCCAAGGCCCTCCCGTCCGGATTACGATCATCCCGCCAAAACCCGGCGAACACGACACCGGAGACATTCGGGATATTAAAGGTCCGTTCGCTCCGCCGTTATGGCCCTGGATACTGCTTTCGGTCCTGCTGCTGCTTGCCGCCGTCGCCTGCCTCTACTACGCGTTTTGGCGGAAGCCGCGGGCAGAACGGGGAGGGGAGAAGAGCGCACCCGAAGACGCCCGCACCTTCGAGGAGATCGCCCTCGACGAGATCGAAGCCCTGCCCGGCCTGGGACTGCCCACAAAAGAGTTTTATGACCGCCTCTCAGACATCGTACGGCTGTATCTCAAACGCCGCTGTGGAATTACCGCGCTGCAGATGACGAGCTGCGATCTCATGCGGGAGACGCGTCGCGCGAAGCTCGACGATAAGGCGCGCTCACTAATGAAGCTGCTGCTTGACCATTGCGATCTTGCCAAGTTCGCCCGCCACCAGCCCCAAGAGAGCCAATTCCCGGCCGACTGCGTAACCGCCAAAGATATCATCGGCATCCTGAGTCCCGGCAAGCGGGAAGCCGGAGCAGTGCGCGACCTCGCCGCGGGGCCGAGGGGAGAACGGCCTTGAGGTTTCACAGCCCTGGGTGGCTTATCATTCTCCTGCCGGCCGCCGCCGCCATTGCCCACAGCTGGCTGCGCCTGGAAAAGCGCCGCGCCGCCATGCTCTATCCCGGCTCCGCAACACTGGCGGACCTCACCCCGAAAATCGGAGTATTTTGGGTGCGGCGCCTGCCCGCGATCCTGAAGTCGGCCGCACTGATCCTCGCGATAGCCGCCCTCGCTCGGCCGCAGACAGTCTTGCGCCATTCCGCGGGACTAACTGAAGGCATCGACATACTGCTCGTCATGGACACGTCGATGAGCATGCTGGCCGAGGATTTTGCGCCGCACAACCGGATTGACGCCGCCGTGGAGGCGGCCCGGGACTTCATCCGCCGCCGGACTTCCGATCGCATCGGCCTGCTGGTATTCGGCAGCGCCCCATTGCTCTCGTCGCCGCTTACCCTCGACCATGCCGCGCTTCTCGAGTTTCTCGACGACGTCCAGCCCGGGATGGTCGACCAGAAAGGAACGGCCATCGGCGACGGGATCGCCTCCGGCGTAAACCATCTAAAGGAAACGGAATCCAAAAGCAAGGTCATGATCCTACTGACCGACGGCAGCAGCAACACCGGACTACTGGACCCCGTAACCGCCGCCCAGCTCGCCCAAACCTTCGGCATCAAGGTCTACACGATCGGGACAGGAAAGCGCGGCGTCGCGTACGCCACAATCAACCATCCGGTCTACGGTACACAGCGCTTCATAATCAACGATGATCTCGATGAGGACACGCTGCTGAAGGTCGCGGCGGAGACTGATGGGAAGTACTATCGCGCGACCAACACGACGCAGCTCAAGGAAATCTACGAAGAGATCAACCGCCTGGAAAAGCACCGTTTTGAAAAACCGGAGTTTCTGTCCTACCACGACCACTACATCATACTGCTGATCCCAGCGGCGCTGCTCCTGGCGAGCGGACTAATCCTCTCACGAACGCTGCTGCTGAGAATCCCATAATGGAAATTTTTCGCGATCCCGGCTACATGATATGGGCCCTGGCTGCGGCCGCGGCGGCCTATCTATTCGGCCGCTGGGCCGCCGCACGGCAGAATGCGATTACCGCGCGCTTCGTCGGCGCCAGCCTGCTCCATCATCTGGTCCCGCAGGAAGCGGCCGCCGCCCGCAAGAAGAGCTACCTCCTTAGCTCAACAGCGCTCGTCTTGATGTTGGCCGCGCTGGCCGGACCGCAATGGGGAGTCGAACTCATTACCGCCCGGACCAAAGGAACACAGATCATGATTGCGGTCGACACCTCCATTTCGATGCGGGCGGAAGATCTGAAGCCCAACCGAATGCAGAAAGCTAAGAGCGCGCTGACGCTGCTCATTGAAGGGTTGAAAGGCAACCGGATCGGCTTGATCGCTTTCGCCGGAGACGCCTTTATTCAGTGTCCCCTAACGACTGATACCGAGGCCGTCAAGTCCTTTCTCCGCCGGATGGAAGCGGGCATGGTGCCCAGCCCCGGCACAGCCTTGGGACGCGCGGTACAGCTCGCCGCGCGCTATCTCACGCGCTATCCCGGACATAAGGCCATCGTGCTCCTAAGCGACGGGGAGGATCACGAAGGAGAACCGCTGGCGCACGTTCAGGCGGCGGCAGAAGCCGGCATACACCTCTACATCATCGGCATGGGAACCCCCGAAGGCGCACCCATCCCCATCAAGAACGACCAGGGGAAAACGATCGGCTACAAGAAAGACGAAAAAGGCGAGACCGTGGTCAGCCGACTCGCAGAACAAAGCCTCATCGACCTGGCAGCCGCCTCCACGGGCGCCTACTACCGCGCGACGCCGTTGGAAAATGAAGTGGGCAACATCGTCAAGCATATCGCTGACTTGGAAAAAGCCGACTTGGGAGCGGGCGCGCAGAACCGGTTCAAAAACCGCTACCAGTACCCGCTGGCGCTGGCGGTGCTGCTGCTGCTGCTGGAACTGCTGACCTCGGAAACGAAGCCGCGCTCGCCTGCCAGCGCACCGCGCACCGCCGCCAAAGCCGGGGCGCTCGCCGCAGCGGTTTTGTTGGCCGCCGGATGCAGCCTTCCCTCCGACGTAAAACTGCACCGGGGGAACAAGAAATACCGCGCAGAGAAGTATGAGGAGGCGCTGGCGAAGTACTCCCAAGCCGACCCCCGCGATGCGAAGACGCCGTTCAACGCCGGAGCGGCGATCTATAAAATGGACAACTTCACGGAAGCGCAGAAGATGTTCGAACAGCTGACGGACACCGTCAAAGTACCGGCGAAAATGGCGCCCCAGGCGTACTACAACCTCGGCAACACTCTCTACCGGCAGAAGGACCTCAAGGGTGCGGCCCAAGCCTATAAGCGCTGCCTGCTGCTCGACCCCACGGATCAGGACTGCCGCCACAACCTGGTACTGGCGCTCCGACCGCCGCCGCCCAAAGACAAGAAGAACCAGCAGCAGAAACCCGACCAAAAGAAGAAGGACGAAGAAAAAGACAAGAAAGACAACCCGGATCCGACGCAGCCTCAGCCCCAGCAGCAAGACCAAGGGCTGTCAAAAGAAGACGCGCAGCGGATTCTCCAGGCGCTCAAGGAAAAGGAGAAGGCCGCTCAGCAAACGCTGCCCAAGCGTCGTCTTGATGCGCAGCCGTCGCAAGGCAAAAAGGAGAAAGACTGGTGATGCGGATACTCGGTCCGCTGCTCCTGCTCTGCAGCGTCGGCGCTGCACCGGCCGCCGCGCTCACGATCCTGGCGCGCGTCAACAAAGACCGCGTCGCGCTCAATGATCAGGTTTTGCTGACGGTCCAGATTCGGCTCGACCAGGGAGGGGCGCCCAAGCCGCAACTGCCCTCGATCCCCAATTTCAACATACACTCCGCCGGTAGTCGCACCAATATGCAGTTCATCAACGGCGTCGTTTCGAGTACCGTGGAGAGCGACTACGTACTGGTCCCTCGTTTCGTGGGCAACGCCGTCATTCCCCCGATTACCGTAACCCATAACGGAACCAGCGCGCGGACCAAACCCCTGACGATCCGCGTACTGCCCGCCGACACCGCCACACCGGCACCCGCGCCGGAGAGGCCCGCGCAGGAAACGGACCCCCGCGCCGCGCCGCGCCGCGACGAACAAGGACCGGACATGTTCATCACCGCCGAGGTGGACAAGAAAGATCCCTACGTCAACGAACAGGTCATGATGACCGTGCGCTTCTATCTGGGGGTGCAGGCGCTCAGCGACTCCGAATATGAGTTCCCGGACACCCACGGCTTCGCCCGGGAGAACCTCGGGACCTTGCCGCCGCGCAACGTCAGCAACCATAACCGGCACTATGTTCTGCACGAGATACGCACGGCCTTATTTCCCATCAACGCGGGAACGCTGCACGTCGGTCCGACCAAGATCACGGTCAAGGTGCAGGACCGCATCGACATCAATACCGAGGGACCTGATTTCTTCCGCATGTTCTTTTCCCAGCCATTGGTATCGGTAAAGAAAAAGACGATCCAGACCAAAGCGCTGAAGGTGAAGGCGCGAGCGCTCCCCAAAGACGGCAAGCCGCACCACTTCTCGGGGGCGGTCGGCACGTTCTCCATCCGCGCGGAAGTCGAGCCGTCAGCGGCCAAAGTCGGCGAAGCGGTAACCCTAACCGCGACCATCAAGGGACGAGGCAATATAAAAACGCTCGGCGACATCTCACTGCCGACGCTGGACGATTTCCGGGTGTACGAGACCGTGAGCTCGCTTAACATTGAAACCGACGTCACCGGGGTAAAGGGAGCGAAATCGTACAAAACAGTGCTGGTGCCCCGCGTCTCGGGAACGCTGACCATACCGCCGATCCCGTTCAGCTACTTCGACCCCGACAAGAAAGAATACGTCGCCCTGCAGACGCATTCGATCGACCTGCCGGTCAGCCCGGGCGACGCGGCGACGGCGCCAGTAGGCTACCAGGCTCAGGGCTCCGGGTCTCAGATCACGCGCATCACCGCAGATATCCGGCACATCAAAAGCTCGCTGCACCAGCCGACATCGCTCCGGTTCGCCTCCGCGCTTACGGGGGCGGTCTGGCCGCACATGATCCCTTCCCTAATCTTCATCCTCTGCTCCGGCCGCAGCTTCTATCGAAACCGCCTGCTGCGCGATCCGGCGCGGCGCAGGTTTCGCGATGCCTTCGCACGCGCACGCAAGCGCATCGCAAATGGCACCTCTTCGGGGGAGGCGCCCGCCCGTCTCGCCGAAGCCTTGACGGGCTACCTATCCGACAAGTTGGGCATTCCCGCCGCCGGACTCACCCAGCGCGAAGCCCAGCAGCGGCTGAAAGAACGATTCCCCAAGCTTCCCGAGGGCCACTTCAACCAGATCAAATTGCTATGGGAGGAACTGGAAGTGATGCGCTTTGCCCCGCAGGACGGGCGAGATAACGATGCCTCACGCCGGCTGGAAAAAGAGGTTGAAGTCCTCCTCGAGGCGCTCGAGGAGGTCATCGGGAAATGAACAGCACCCTGCTGCTGGTCACTCTGCTCTTCAGCTGCGCGCCTGCGAATTCAGCGGAGCCTTCCGATTTCGCACGCGCGAACCTTCTCTACGAGGAATCTCGGCTGGACGATGCCGTCCGCGAATATCGCGCGCTGACGGCGGCTGAACCGCAAATCGCTGAACTGCACTACAACCTCGGCAACGCCTACTTCCGCCTAGGCACGCCCGGCAGCCTCGGTCGGGCAATTGCC
>JBDRPD010000071.1:0-10869 GCA_043827405.1 Elusimicrobiota bacterium
CCATGGGGCCGCTGACCGAATTGCGCACGCGGCCGCCGCTGATGATCGAGCCGTTGCAGACCAGGGAGTCCAGAGCGACGCCCATCCGTCCTCCTTCGGAGAACACGAACTTGGGCGGCGGGGTTTGTATGGGCTTCATGAAGATGGGCCAGTCGGTATCGTAGAGGTTGAAGAGGGGGTCGACCGCGACGAGGTCCATGTGGGTTTCCCAGTACGCCTCGATGTTTCCCACGTCGCGCCAGTATTTGAACGCCTTCTTGTTCTCGTCGATGAACGGGCAGGCCATGACCTTGCCGCGCGCCATCATCCTGCCGACGATATCGCGGCCGATGTCGTGGGAGCTCGCCGCGTCGGCGGCGTCCTCATCGAGCGTCGCGAAAAGGGGCTGGGGCCGGAAGGCGTAGATGCCCATGCTCGCCATGCACATGTCCGGCCGGCCGGGGATGGCGGGGGCGGTCTCCGGGGGGGGTTTCTCCACAAAGCTCACGATCCGGTTGCCGGCGTCCACCTCCAGGATGCCGAAGCGCCCGCTCTGGCCGCGCGGCACCTCGATGGCGCTGATCACCATGTCGGCGTTTTCTTCGTGCAGCATGTTGATCATGTGCCGGTAGTCCATCTTGTAGATATGGTCGCCGGAGAGGGACAGCAGGACGTCCGGGTTGACCTGCATGATCGAGGTCTTGTTCTGATGGATGGCGGCGGCCGTGCCGGTGTACCACGTCTCTCCCGTGCGCTGCTGGGGCGGCAGCGGGTCGATGAACTCGCCGAGGTGGGGGCGGCTGATGAACCGCCAGGCCTCCCGCAGGTGCGCGTCGAGCGAGCGCGACATGTACTGGGTGAGCACCAGGATCTTGCGCAGGCCCGAGTTGATGCAGTTGCTCAGCGACAAGTCGATGATGCGGTACATCCCGGCGAAGGGCACCGCGGGCTTGGCGCGGTCGCGGGTGAGGGGCTCGAGCCGCTCGCCCTTGCCGCCGGCGAGCAGGACCACCAGCACCTTATCGAGACGGATCATATTGTCTATCACATTAGCTCACCGGGGATTGTTTCACCCTAGCAGAAGGATACACCGTACGGCTGGGAAGCGCCAGGGGGCCACTGGCGCATTCTCACCGCGCGGGCTAAGCTTTCTACAGAATGGAAGGCAGCCCCCTGATTTTCGCGGTCCTCCTGGCCGCCTGGCCGGCCGCCGCCGAGGCGCCCAAGACCGTCGAGTGGGTGACTATTCGCGGCGGCGGCTTCACTATGGGGTCGGACAGCGGCGAGCAGGATGAGCAGCCCCGGCACCGGGTGAAAGTCAGGACTTTCCAGATGGCGAAGACCGAGGTGACGGTCGCGCAGTACGGCGCCTGCGTGCGCGCCGGCGGCTGCTCCCCGCCCGGCGCGGAAGGAAACTGCAATTGGAGCCAGGCCGAGCGCGATGATCACCCGGTGAACTGCGTGGACTGGAACCAGGCCAAGGCGTTCGCGCAATGGGCGGGCGGCAGGCTGCCGAGCGAGGCCGAGTGGGAGTACGCGGCCAGGAGCCGCGGAAAGGCCCGCGCGTACCCTTGGGGCGACAAGCAGGCCTCCTGCGCCAGGGCGGTGATGCTCGACGAGGCCCTTGGCTGCGGGAAGGGATCGACTTGGCCCGTATGCTCAAGGCCGGACGGAAACACGAAGCAGGGCTTGTGCGATATGGCCGGCAGCGTATGGGAATGGGTCGAGGACCGGTACCATGGTTCATATGCCGGCGCGCCGGCCGACGGCAGCGCCTGGGAGGCGTCCGCGAGCTCCGGCCGGGTCGAACGCGGCGGCTCCTGGGACTACTCCATGGGGGGCGTCCGGGCGGCCAATCGCAGCAGCAATGACCCGGACTTCCGCAATGTCGGCCTCGGCTTTCGCCTGGCGAGGGATGCCGCGCCCTAAAGCCGCCGCGGGCCGCGCCGGTACGGCCTAAACTGGTAAACTCCTGTCCATGGCGAACTCCTCCGCGCAAGATGACCGCTTTCCCCCGCAGATCAAGTATATCGTCGGCAACGAAGCCTGCGAGCGCTTCAGCTTTTATGGGATGCGCAGCATCCTCGTCATCTTCATGGTTCAGTATCTCGCGCGGGAGGAGTCGACGTCCAAGGCCGTCTACCACCTTTTCGTAAGCGCCTGCTACCTGTTTCCGCTCATCGGCGCTTACATTTCCGACCGCTACTGGGGCAAGTACCGGACCATCCTCTGGCTTTCCATCGTCTACTGTATCGGGCACGGCGTGCTCGCCTTGTGGGAGAACCAGCAGGGCCTCTATGCCGGGCTGTTTTTGATCGCGGTCGGCTCGGGCGGCATCAAGCCCTGCGTCTCCGCCCATGTCGGGGACCAGTTCACCGAGAAGAACAAGCATCTGGTCACCAAGATATTCGACGTCTTCTACTGGGCCATCAACTTCGGCTCGTTCTTCTCTACCTTGATTATCCCCTGGGTGCTGCCCAAGTTCGGTCCCGGCTGGGCCTTCGGCATTCCCGGCATCCTGATGGCGATCGCCACCTGGGTGTTCTGGCTGGGGCGCAAGATTTACGTGCATGTCCCGCCCACGGGCAAGACCGGCGCGACGGGATTTATGCCGGTATTTCTGTACGCGCTGCGGAATATGAAGCAGCGGAAGAAAGGACAGAGCTTCTTTGATACGGCCCGGGTCCGCTATTCTGAGTCGGAGGTGGATGGGGCGGAGGCCGCGGCCGCGGTCTTCAAGGTTTTCGCCACGGTCTCGGTTTTCTGGTCGCTCTTTGATCAGCATGGCTCGAGCTGGGTCCTGCAGGCCAAAAGCATGAACCTGCACGTGCTGGGCATGGACTTCCTGCCCTCGCAGATCTCGGCGCTCAACCCGATTATGGTCATGGCGCTCATCCCCATATTTTCGTACGGCGTCTATCCGGCGATCGAACGGCTGGGGGTAAAGACGACGCCGCTGCGCCGCATGTCGGCCGGGATGGCCGTCGCGGCCTCGTCATTCGTGGTCGTGGGTCTGCTGCAGATTCCGATCGACCGCGGGGTCGCGGTATCGGTGGCCTGGCAGTTCATCCCCTACCTGCTGATCACGGTCGCCGAGATCATGATCTCGATCACCGGTCTCGAGTTCGCCTACACCCAGGCCCCGCGCGCGATGAAGAGCACCATTATGAGCTTCTGGCTGCTCACCATATTCGCGGGCAATCTCTTTACCGCCTATATCTCCAAGATCAATATCTTCGAGGGGGCCTGGTTCTTCTTCTTCTTCGCCGGCCTTATGGCCGCGGTTTCGCTCATCTTCATCTGGAGCGCCGCCCGCTACCGGGTGCGCGACTACGTCGAAGACGGGACCTACGGCGTCAGCCCGGAGTTCGCTGAGGAATAAGCGGTTTCCGCCCGCCCGGCGCGACACTTTGGCGGTCCGCCAAGAGTCTAACCTGTGGAGGCGGAAAATGAGGAAGACAAACCGGGCAGCCCTGCCGCTCGCCGTTTTGGCCGCGATATCCATGCCGGCATGGGCGGCCGAGCCGGCTCTTTTGACCTGGGAGACGGCGGTGACGGAAGCCGAGCAGTATAATCCTTCCCTGGCGGCCGCCAAGAGTACGGTGCTCAAGGCCGAGGCCGCGCTCAAGGCGAGCTACAGCGCCTTCCTCCCCAGCCTCTCCGCGAACGGGAGCTACTCTCTCAGCGACACCGAGACCAGCCTGCAGGCCAAGCAATACAGCATGGGGCTCTCCGGCCGGCAGAGCCTGTTCTCCGGATTTCGCGACAAGGCCACTTTGGACCGGCGGCGGGCCGAGCTCGACAGCGCGCAGATGCAGCAGCGCGCGGCCCAGGCGCAGGTGAGCTACGATCTCCGGCGCAGCTTCTCCGATCTGCTCTATGCCCAGGAGCGCGTCGTCCTGGCCGACAGCATCGCCTCCCGCCGCAAGGAGAACCTGCGCCTGCTCGAACTGCGCTTCGAGGCGGGCAAGGAGCATAAGGGCTCCTATCTCCGGATCAAGGCGGCTTACCGGGATGCCGAATTTGAGGCCGCCAGGTCCAAGCGCGCATTGCAGGTCGGGCAAAGAGCGTTGGCCGCGGCCTTGGGCCGAGCGAACTTCGGCGTCCTCGTCGCTACGGGCAGCCTGCAGTTGTCGCCGGAGACGGACGATCCGGACTACGACTCCTTGGTCCGGCAGACTCCGGAGTACCGCCGCGCCTCGGCGCAGGTCCTTTCGGCGCAGGCCGGGGTGACGATCTCGCGCAGCCAATTCGTGCCTGAGCTCTCCGCCTCCGCCTCGGGGTCGCGCAGCGCCGAGACCTGGCCGCCCTACCGTGACCGCTGGTCCACCGGTTTAAGCATCTCCCTGCCGCTGTTTTCCGGCGGCCAGGACTATCAAGGCGTCAAAGGCGCCAAGGCGGAAGAGCGCCGCGCGGCGGCGGCCCTCGCCGACCTGCGCAACGAGCTCGCGCTGAAGCTGCAGAATTCCTTTATCTCCATGCAGGACGCCGCGGAAAAAACCGAAGTCCAGAAAGAGTTCTTGGCGGCGGCCGAAGTGCGCGCGGAGATATCGAGAAGCCAATATACGAGCGGCCTGCTCGACTTCGATGATTGGGACATTATCGAGAACGATCTCATAGACAAGCAGAAGACCATGCTCTCCAGCCTCAAGGACGCCTCCGTCGCGGTCGCGGGCTGGGAACTAGCCAAGGGCGTAGGAGTAATACGATGACCCGCAAGAGAATTGTAATTCTTTCACTCGTAATCGTCGTCGTGGGCGCGGTTCCGGCATGGAAGTGGACGCAGCGCAAAAGCGACCGCCCCAGCTTCGCGCCGGTTCGCGTCGAGCGCGGCGACATCGAGATCACCATCCTCGCCACCGGCGTCGTCCAGCCGCAGAACCGGGTCGAGATCAAGCCGCCTATCGCGGGCCGCGCCGAGATCATCCTGGTCAAGGAAGGACAAGCCGTAAAGCGGGGACAGCTTTTGGCGTGGATGAGCTCCACCGAGCGCGCGGCGCTCCTCGACGCCGCCCGCGCGAAGGGCCCCGAAGAGCTGGCGCATTGGGAGGAACTTTATAAGCCGGCGCCGCTGGTGGCGCCGCTTGACGGCGTCATCATCTCCCGGGACGTGGAGCCGGGCCAGTCGGTATCGGCCCAGGATGCGGTATTTGTCATGTCCGACCGGCTGATCGTCAAGGCGCAGGTCGATGAGACGGATATCGGCAGCGTCCATGTCGGCCAGCCGGCGACTATCGGCCTCGATGCCTATCCGGATGAGTCCGTCGAGGGGAAGGTGGATCATGTCGCCTTTGAGGCCAAAACCGTCAGCAACGTCACGATATATGAAGTGGACGTTTTGCCTCGGCAGGTTCCCAAATTCATGCGCAGCGGCATGACCGCCAACGTCAAGTTTTTGCTGGACTCCAGGACCGACGTGCTGGTCCTCCCGTCGCAAGCCGTCAAAACGCGCGACGACCGGTCCATGGTGCTGACCCGGGACCCCGAAGGCGGCCAGCGTCCCGTCCGGGTGCAGATTGAGGCCGGCCTTTCGGACGGCAAGGTGACCGAAGTGGTCTCCGGGCTGGAGGAAGACGACGAGGTCCTGATCCGCCAGATCAATATTTCCAAAAAGGGCCAGGAAGCGGGAACCAATCCCTTCATGCCGATGGGCCGCGGACGTGGGGGGGGGCGAAGCGGCGGCGGGGGCGGCTCTCGCGGGCACTAAAGCCGCGCCGATCATGATCCAGCTCAAAGACGTGCACAAGGCGTACCAGATGGGCGAGATGACGGTCCATGCCCTCAAGGGCGTCACTCTGACCATTCAGGAAGGCGAGTTCGTCGCCATCATGGGGCCTTCGGGCTCGGGCAAGTCCACGCTCATGCACGTGCTCGGCCTGCTGGATGTGCCGGACTCGGGCGTCTATTCCCTCCATGGCCGGGAGGTTTCGGACCTCTCCGAGGATGAGCTGGCGGCTCTGCGCGGCAAGACGCTGGGATTCATTTTTCAGCAGTTCAACCTGCTGGCGCGGACCAGCAGCTTGGAGAACGTGAGCCTGCCGCTCATCTACTCCGACAACGGCCATGACCCCGGCCGGCCGGGCAAGCTTCTCGAGGATGTCGGCCTGGGCGACCGGCTCGAGCACAAGCCCAATGAGCTCTCGGGAGGACAGCAGCAGCGGGTGGCCATCGCGCGCTCGCTGATCAATCAGCCCCGCGTGCTCTTCGCCGACGAGCCGACCGGGAACCTGGACTCGAAAAGCGGTACGGAGATCATGGCCCTGCTCAAGCGGCTCAACGCCCAGGGCATCACCGTGGTGATCGTGACGCATGATCCCGAGGTGGGCAAGCAGGCCCGGCGGATTATCCGCATGCGCGACGGCGAGGTCCAGTCGGACGAGACCGTCGACGCGGCCGCTCCCGCGCCGGCGTCTCCCGTCGAACCGGCCGGACCCGCCGCGCCTTTGCAGCGGCGCAAGCTCTCTCTCGCGGCGAGCCTGCGGGAATCGATGGCGCATCTGCGGCAGGCGATCCGGGCGCTGCTTTCAAATAAAGTCCGCACCTTGCTGTCCATGCTCGGCATCCTTATCGGGGTCGCCGCCGTGGTCGCGATGCTCGCTTTAGGCACCGGCGCCCAGCGGTCCATTGAAAAACAGCTGGCGTCCATGGGCTCCAACCTTCTCAGCGTGCGTCCCGGATCGCGCCGCTCGGGCGGGGTCAGCTCGGAGTCCGGCGCCGGCACCCGGCTGACGCCGGATGACGCGGCCGCCATCGCCAAGCTGGACGGGGTCCGCTACGTCTGCCCGACCGTCAGCGGACGGGGGCAGGTGGTCTTCGGCAACAAGAACTGGAGCACCCAGGTGGAGGGCGTGACGCCCGAGTACGCCGCGATGCGGGCCTCCGAGCCGGAGATCGGGCGCTTCTTTACCGCGGATGAGAACCGCCGCCGGGCCAGGGTCGCGGTGCTGGGGATGACCTTGGTGCGGGAGCTCTTCGATGGGCGCAATCCCATCGGCGAGTCCATCAAGCTCAACCGCATCAGTTTCCTGGTCGTCGGCATCATGCCCGAGAAGGGAAGTTCCGGATTCCGGGATCGGGACGACACCATCGCCATTCCGCTGAATACCGCCATGCGCCGGGTTTTGGGGAAGAAGTACGTCGACGGCATAGACATCGAGGCCCGGAGCGCCGAGGATCTGGAGTCCGTGCAGGCGGCGGCGGAACAGCTCCTTATTAAAACCCACCGCGTTCCGCCCGCCCGCCAGGAGGGCGCCTTCCGCATCCGCAACTACGCCGAGATTCAGGAAGCCGTGAGCTCCACCAGCAAGACTATGGGGACGCTCCTGGCCTCTATCGCCGCCATCTCGCTCCTGGTGGGCGGCATCGGCATCATGAATATCATGCTGGTCTCGGTCACCGAGCGTACCCGCGAGATCGGCCTGCGCAAGGCCGTGGGCGCGAGCCGCCGGGACATCCTGATGCAGTTTCTTATCGAGGCGGTGGTCATCAGCCTCGCCGGAGGCGTCTCGGGTGTTCTTCTCGGCTGGAGCATCACCTTCGCGATGTCAAAGCTGGCGGGCTGGGCCGCAGTCGTTTCGCCGGCCTCGGTGATCCTCGCGGTGGCGTTCTCCGGCGGGGTGGGCATCGTCTTCGGCTTATGGCCGGCGCGCAAAGCCGCGTCCTTGCATCCCATCGACGCGCTGCGCTACGAGTAGTTTGCCGCGCGCCGTGCCCTAAGCGTCACGCGCCGCGGCCAGGGTCAGCGTAAAGCAGGTTCCCGCGCCTTCCTGGGACGCGACTTGGATCGTCCCGCCCATGGCCTCGACCGTCTCGCGGACGATAAAAAGACCAAGGCCGGTGCCTGAGACCTTCTTCGCGCGCTGATCTTCTACGTCCACCTGTTCGAAGCGCATGAAAAGCTTGGGCAGATCTTTCTCGGCGATGCCTTTGCCGGTGTCCGAAACCATGACGGAGACAACATCCCCCGCCGTACGCGCGCCCACGGTGATCAGGCCGCCCGGCGGCGTGAACTTCAAGGCGTTGGAGACCAGATTGGCGAGGACCTGGTCGAAGCGTTCCGGATCGGCGAGAACCGCCGGGGTGCCTTCGGGAACGTCCACGGAAAACGTCAGGCCCCTGCTGGCCAGGACGCCGCCGTAAAGCTCGGAGAGATTGCGCGCGACATCCTCAATGCGGACCGGCCGCAGGTGATATTCCATATGACCGGCTTTCATTTTGGCGGCGTCGAGCATATTGGTCACAAAGACATTGAGCCGCATGGTGTTGAACAGGATCATGTTGAGGACCTTCTTTTGCTGCGGCTGCAGCTTGTCCCGGTCCTTATCCATCTTCAGCAGGTAGTCCGCGCTGGCCCGGATCGCCGTCATCGGGCTGCGCAGATCGTGCGACACGTTGGCGATGAATTCATCTTTAAGCTCGTCGAGCTCCCGCAGCTTGTAGACCATCTGGTTGAAGTTCCGGGAGAGGTCGCCCAGCTCGCTGGAGGACGTGATCGGCAGTTCCACGGAAAGATCACCCTTGCCGACCCGGCGGGCGCCCTCCGACATGAAGCGGATCGGCCGCGCCAGCCAGAAGGCCAGTCCGATGCCCAAGCCCATACTAAGAACGAGGGCCATCGCCCCGTAGCGGATAAGCGGCGGCAAGAGCGATCGCCGCACGATCGGCGTGAGCTCGCCGGAAAAATCCGCGATGACGCCGAGGTGTGCGGTGCCCTTGACCTTGCCGCCGACTTCTACCCGGGCGGCATGCTCGAGCGCCTGCGCCGCGGCCGTCGAGGTTTTCCATTCCAGCGCCGGCTTGTTCACCAGGCGGCGGTCGGTATGCGCCCAGATGTCCCCGTTGTCGCCTTCCAAATACGAGTAGCGCACCCCGGGGAACGAATCGAGAAGGCGCATGTAGCGCCACAGTACCGGCATCTCCCGATGCCGCAGAGCGAGCTCGGATACTGTCCCGTACATCTGGACCTGTTTTTTGTGCTGGGAGGCCAGGACGGCGAGAAGTACGGCGCGGGAGGAAATTATCGTCACGAAACCCGCGACGAAAAAGCTGAAGATCGCCAGTCCTCCGAGCGCCACAACCAGCTGAGTTCGAATTTTCATAAGGCCGCAAAACGGCTTGCCGTGAGTATGTTATCGTTTCGCTTATTCCTTCTCAACCATCTCTTCGAGCGCGGGGCGGTCCAGTATCTCGATCTGCTTGCCCGTAAACTTTATCCAGCCGCGCTTCTGAAAAGCGGCCAGGCTGCGGATGACGGTCTCGGATGCGACGCCGATGCATTCCGCGATGCTTTTGCGGGTATACGGGATTTTCATGTAGCGGCAGTCGGTTTCGGTTCCTCTCAGGGTGGGCCGATTGAGCGCAAGCAGAAACTCGGCGAGCCGCCCGGTCGCCGTTTTGACCGCCCAGCCGGTGGTGTGCTGGATGGTCAGCGTCACGACTTCGCTGAGATGCAGCAGCAGGCGCTTGCCGAACTCGGGATAGGCGTCCAGCACTTCCCGGGAGAAGTCGCCGTTGATATAGCAGATCATTGATTCCTGCAGAGTGTCGGCGGAATGGCAGTGCGCCGCGCCGGAGATGAAGCTGGCTGCTCCGATCAGATCGCCGCAGCCCAAATAGCGCAGGGTCAGCGTCCGGCCCTTGCCGGCATCCTTCAGCGTGCGCACATGGCCTTTGCATACGATGAAGAGCCCGTCCGAGCGGTCCCCTTCGCGGAAAATGTGCTGGCGGCGCTTGTAGTGCCGGATCTGCCGTTCGCGCTTGAAGCGCTTCTTCCAGGCCGCATCCAAAAAATTCAGCACGCATTTGTCCCAGCAGTTGCATGAATCGCATTTGCTTAGCGGATGCAGCGGGCAGGTGTGCTTGACGTGAAAAGTGGGGCGGGTCGTCATGGCTTTTGTCCGGGAGTAAGTTTATGTTCGTTTCGCGGCGGAGTCAATACGACGCTTCGCGGGCTTGGTTTAGCGGTGTATGGGGGGCTGCGGTCGGGCGGTCGTGGGCGGGTTCAGCCTGGGGTTCAGCCGGCCAGGGCAAAGGGAACCAAACGGGGTGCGTGATCGTATACATTGACGTGCGGCGACTGCGCAAGACCTTGTGGCGGCGGGCGGGAAAGGCCCTTAAATCGCTCAAGGTCCTGCCGCCGGGTTTCCGCGTCCCCGGCCGCGAGCTGCAGGGGCGGGTCGCCGGGTATCGGCCGCGCGATCCGGACGGGTTACGGCTGCGCAAGCTCTTTCTGGAGGAGCTGAACGCGGTCGAGGCGGCCTGGCATCGCTTCGCCAAGAGCCTGGGGCCCTGGAAGGACCGCTTCCGCTGGGCGGCCGAGCGCTTCGTCGACTGCGGCGACAAGGAAAAAGGCCATGCGGTCTATCACTGCGGCGACTGCGACCATGACATAAGGGTTCCTTTTTCCTGTAAGTCACGGCTTTGCCCCTCCTGCGTGCGCAAGCGCATGACGCAGTGGAGCGAGTGGCTGGCGGGCGAGGTCCTTCTGGACGTCCCTCACCGCCATTGGGTGTTCACCCTGCCGACCGAGGTGCGGAGCCACTTCCTGCGCAAGCGCTGGCTCCTGAACATGCTGTCTTCGACCGCGGCGCGGCTGCTGATGAAGCAGCTGTCTTTGCGCTGTCCGGAGGCCGGCGCGATGCCGGGCGTGATCGCGGTGGTGCAGACGGCGGGCGACAAGCTGAACTTCAACCCGCACGTGCACATGATCGCTACGGATAGCTGTCTGGGGCCCTCGGGCCGCCTGCACAAGACGGGCTACATCCCTTACGTCAAGCTCTCCCGCATCTGGAAGACGGCGGTGCTCTACCTGCTGCGCAACACGAAGTGCATCTCTTCGGAGGAGGCGGACGGTTTGTGGAAGCGGTACCCGAACGGCTTCAACCTCAACGG
>JBDRPD010000072.1:0-2705 GCA_043827405.1 Elusimicrobiota bacterium
GTCCACGTCTGCCGCTGCGGTCTGCCGGCGCGGGTCTCCAGCGTGCCGCACACCTTGCCGCCGCCGGAGAACCGGATCTGCTCGCGAAATGAACGCAGCAGCGTGGCCGGGTCGGACGCCGGAATGAGCGCCTCCAGGACAATTTGGTAGTTCAGGAACGTCACGTAGGCCGCGTTCCGCCCGTCCGTCATGCTGGGCCGCCGGACCACCCGCACGCCGCCGATCGTGCCGGCCGAGTAGATCGTGGGCGACAACGGCAGTCCCGCCGGGCCGCCGCTCATCACGAAGTTGCGGCCGTCGACGCTGTAGGCGTCAACCAAGGCCCGGAACCGCAAGTCCATCTCCGTTGTCGTAGAAGCAACCAGCGTGCCGGTGAGCGTCACCTGCATCCGCTCGGCATAGACCGTCTCCGCCTCGGTAAAGAGCGACTGCCGGGCGACCGAGACCTCCAGCTCGCCCTGGGAGTGAATGTACGTGCCGTAGGAAATGAGGATGGCCATCGGTCAGCGGCTCCCCCTCGGCATGGAAGGAACGCCCGGGCCGCGGGAACGAACATCCCGACCGGGCGGTACCGGCTGTTGCAAGAAGGACGGCAGGAACCGGTTCATCAGGGCCGCCGTGAACTCCTCCGTGGATTGCGTTTGCACATTAACCGCGTCGACCACCTCGCTGAGCTTGTCGGTCTGCTCTGCCGCCGCCGCCCGCTGGTCGGCCGCCATTGTCCGGAGGATCTCGGCCAAGTTTCCCAACTCCGTTGCCTGCGCAGCTTCCACAGACGTGGGCTCGCGATACAACGCTTCTGGCTGTCTCTCCAATCCGGGAAGAAGTGGTGTAATTCTCTCAAAAAACGATTTTACGGGCGCCGCCTTGCTCGCGAAGGGGTGTTCCAGTTCGGCTTTTCGTTGCTCAACCGCAGACGCAAAACCCTCAAGCCCGCCCGGGCGCGCGAAGAGCGATTCGAGCTTGGACTTCGTCGCCGGCATGCCGGTGTCTTGGAGAATTCCCTGGAACTTGTCGTATATGATCGACATCCGCGCCGCGGGCGGGTTCGTTATTTCCAGCCGCTGCTTGCCCGCTTCAATATCGCGGGCGAACTGCGCGGTTTCCTGAAGCGATCCCCCGCTGGCAATCGCCAGCCTCCGCCGATACGCTTCCGCGCTGTCCTCGGCCTTGGGAATTCCCCCCGGCCCCATGAACTGTCCGTACATTTCCATTGCCGTCGTGCCGGGATACCCGGGAATCAACAGCGATTCCACCGCCTCTTGTGCCTTCTTCTCGAACTTCTGATGGAAAAACGCTTCCTGCATTGCGGGCGATGTCCCGATTAGCCGCATCAGTTCAGAGAAGTTCTTTCCCTCGATTGCCTTCAAGCCCGCTTCCAATTCGGGAATCTGCGCGACAAGCTCCGGCGCAGCCTTTTTCTTTCGAGCGGCCACAAGCCGCTCTTGGATCAATTCCGGCAAGTCTTCCATCCGCTCACCGAACGAAATAGCGGCCGTGCCCGTGCGACGTCCGCCCTGCTCGAACATCCGCTGGGTCAAGGCGGCGAAGATCGCCCCGGCTTCTTGAAGCGTCGCCCCACGGCTGACAAGCGGTCCAATCGCCTTCGGCCCGTGCATCGCCATCATGGCCGGGTCGACAATACGCGCTTTGGCCTGAACTGCCTGGAGGAATCCGAGCGACTGTTCGGCGCTCAGGCCCCCCTGCATCTTCATCACATCCAACACCGCCCCCGCCATGTCCACCATTGCCTCGGGCTGGAACGGTGTGAATCGGATCGCCGCCTCTGCGGCCTCGAACGCCTGCTCTTTCGACAATCCGCCCTTCGCCGACAGAGTGGAACTCATAACATTATAAACGTCCCGCGGCGTAGCCCCCGTGCGCTTCGACAGTTCCATGACCCGCTTGTCGAATTCTTCCTGCTCCTGCTGAGTGTCAGCTTGCAAGTTGATTCGAGCGTTTCGCTGGGCTTCGGCAACCGTAAGCGTTGCCTCTTTCATCCGGCGCTGCGCCTCGATGACAGAGTTGAACTCGGTCTTGATGAGCATCAGCGTTCCGAGGATTCCCACAGGCGCGCCCAGGGCGTAGCCCAGCGTGGTGAGCGATTGGAGCATTCGCGTGCCAAAGGCGCCCATGCCTGCCGTCCCGGCCGCGGCGTATGCGTCGCGGGCTTGCAGGACGGCCCGGTTATAGGTCTCCTGGCTGATCCTCCCGTTGCGAAGCAAAGTCTGAAGCTGGACAAGCTGCCGGTTGTACTGTTCAAGAGGCGTCCGGGTCATCTCCCAGGTCCGCATTCCCGCCCGGGCCATGGCTTCGTGTTCGCGGTTGACGATGCCGCGGGTGCGTTGCTGGGAGCGGACGATCCGGTTATCGGCGGCCTCCTTCGCCTTGGCCTCCTTCTCCCGGGCGGTGATAGTCGCGTTCAGAATCCCCTCGCGCTCTTTTTTCTCCGCATCGGCCGCCCGCTTCGCTTCCTTGCCGGTCGTGTCGGCCGACTGCTTCGTCCGCTTGTCGATCCGATCCCGCACGGCCAGGGCCTGCTTCTCGAACGTCTTGAACGTGCTGGGGATCGACTTGTCGGCGATCACCTGAAGGCGGTAGGTGACGGTGCGGTCAGCCACGGCTCACCTCCTCCCCCGGCCGGTTCGCCCGGGCGCGCCAGGCCTGACAGAGGCCGCCTGCTGGATTGCGACCAGCATTCCCGC
>JBDRPD010000073.1:0-21956 GCA_043827405.1 Elusimicrobiota bacterium
CGATCTCGATGGAATAAACCGCGCCCGCGAGCTCGCCCAGGATCGCGGCCTGGTAGCCGGAACCGGTGCCGATCTCCAGCACCTTATGCTGCGGCTTCAGGTTGAGGGCCGCGGTCATGTAGCCGACGATGAAGGGCTGGGAGATGGTCTGCTTCTCGCCGATCGGCAGGGGGCGGTCCGCGTAAGCGTAATCGGCGATCTCTTTGGGCACGAACTCGTGGCGCGGAACGCGCCGCATCGCGTCGAGGACTCGCGGATCCTCTACCCGGTAGCGGGGGGAATAGTCGGCGATCTTGTCGACCATGCGCTTTCTCGCCGCGCTCGCCCAGTCGGTCTCGGCTTCGGGCTCGCCGGCTTTGGCGCAGGCGGAAATGAACAGCATGCTGCAGAGAAATGCGCGCAGCGACATGCCATAGCTTATCAGGTATTATAGGAGTCATGCTGCGGGCGGGAAGCGGACACGCGGAGGGGACGGATACTCTCTATATCACGCGCCAGGCGCTGGCGCGGGCGCAGGCGGACCTCGGGCGGCGGCGTCCGCGGGCCGCTCTCGTCTTCGCCGGCGCGGAGTATGACCATGCCGCGATGCTGGCGGAGATCGGGCGCCGCTACCCGGGTATCGAGCTGGCCGGCTGCACCGCGGCGGGCGAGTTCTCCTCCAATCTGGGCTTGAGCGAGTATTCGATCAATATCCTGCTCATCGCTTCCGACGCGGTCGATATCCGCGCCGGGCTGGGGGAGAACGCGTCTCAGGAGCCGCGGCGGGCGGCGCTCGAAGCGCTCAAGGGCGCGCGCGCGAACCTCGAACGGGTGGAAAGCTTGTGTTTGGCTTTTCCGGACGGAGCGCCGCAGGCGAATAGCGAGCTGCTGGCGGTCCTTAATGCGGAGCTGGCCGCGGACTGTCCGGTTTTCGGCGGCGCGGCCGCGCGCCATCCCGTCGCGCCGGGAGCCCCCAAGCAGTTCTGCGGCGAGCGCGTGGTCGAGGGCGGCGTTGCGCTGCTCCTGTTTTCGGGACCGGTGCGCTGCGCTTTCAGCAGCGCGGACGGCGGCACGGAGCTCCCCGTGCCGCGTCTCATCGAGGAAGCGCGGCGGTCCGCCGCCTCCGTTCCGGCCGGTTTCGCGGGGCCGCCGGAAGCCGTGCTGGTGTTTTCCAGCGCCGCGCGCCAGCGGATGCTGGGGACGCGGACGGGAAGCGAGCTCGCGGCGCATCGCGACAGCCTGCCGCCGCATACTCCGATCACGGGCTTTTATGGGTCCGCGGCGCTCGGTCCGGCCGCGCCGGGAGAGGACTGCCGGGTGCAGCCCGCCGGCATGACGACCTTGCTGCTCGGCGAGGGCGGCGGAGGGAGCGGACCCCATGAGCGGCCGGCGCCGGCGGAGAAGGAGCCGCATGGCCCCAATCCGATGGAATCGCTGCGCCGGGAGAAGGATTTTCTGCGCTGGAAGCTGCGTGCCGCGGAGTATTTCCGGAAGGATCTGGAGGCGGTTCGCGATCAGGACGCCGGGCTGTCGAATGAGCTCGCGGCGGCGCGCGGAGCGCTGGCCGCCGCTGAGGATTCGCTGGCGCTGGCGCAGCCGGAGCGGGATCGGCTGCTGCGAAATTTCCTGCCGGCCAAGGCGGCGGCGGAGTTTAAAGAAAAGGGCGCTGCGTCCCCGGTTTTTTATCCTGCGGCGGCCGTGGTGTATACCGGCTTTCCGGAATTCGCGCGCTGCGCGCGGGAGATGAATCCCCGCGACCTGGTCCGGGAATTAAATGACCGCTTCGCGGAGTTCGACCGCATCGCGCGGCGTCACGGCTTGGAGCCGCTGCGGACGGCGGGCGACTCCTACCTGTGCGCCGGCGGGCTGCCGGAGATGAAGCCCGGGCATATACTCGACGCGGTACGAGCCGCCTGGGAGATGCGCGCCGCCATGGCGGCGCGCAAGAATTTCTGGGATATCCGCATCGGCGTGCATGCCGGTCCGCTGACGGCCGGCATCGCCGGCGGCGGGAAGTTCGCCTACGACGTTTGGGGCGACGCGGTGCGCATCGCCGCCCGGCTGCAGGCCTGCTGCGCGCCCGGCGAGATCGGCGTGTCCCTGGAGGTCTACGAGGCCGTGCACGGCGAATACGAGTGCCGGTCGCAGGGCATGATCGCGGTCAAATGCACGGACGGCGTCGAGATGTTCTTCGTTCGCCGCAAGCAGCCTTAGGGTTTGCGGCGCTTGGCCTTGCCCTTCTGCCCCGCCTTCTTATGGAGCATCTTCTTGAGCGTCTTGTACTGGCTGTCGCTGAGCGTTTCCTTGAGCGTTAAGCAGGCATCGACGACCTTCTTGGCCAGCGCCTTTTTCGTCTCGTACTTCTTGTCGATCAGCGAGTAGAGCGCCTTCTGGTCGGGCTTGCGCTCATGCATGGCGCTCTCGACGTCCACCATAATCACCTCGAGGTCCGCCTTGCCGCGGATGACGGTCTTCTTGGTGTCCATCATCAGCTTGAAGATAGCCTGCTCCTGCTCTTCGGTGAGTTCGAGCTTTTCGGCGTTCATGAGGATGATATGGGCTTTGTGGAGGAACTTATCATGCATGCCCTGCTTTTTTCCCATCATGCCGGGTCCCATGCCGGGCCTCATGCCCATGCCGGGTCCCATGCCCATGCCGCGATGCATGCCCATGCCGCGTCCCATTCCGGGCCCGAAGGAGGGAGCATCTGCGTCCTGTGCCGCCGCTGGAACCGCGAGCGCGCAGGCCAATACCAGCGCCGAAATACCGGTGAAAATTTTCATAAAGGACACCTCCGAATAGGTTGATTTAGGTTATGTTACTGGCAGCTCGGCTGTCAATCATTGTCAGCCGATGCCAAGATTAGTAGAATGAAACACAGGGTTTGTTACATAGGGGGGCGTACTATGCGCAGCAGCATTCTTTTTTCAGCCGTTCTGGTTCTCGGTCTTTCCGCCGTCGCCGAAGCGTCGATGGAGTCCGCCGCCGCCAAGTCGCTCGCGGGCTTTCAGGCGCTGCAGATCTCGCCGCTGAGCAAGACCGTCCAGCGGATGTCGCAAGCGAAGACCGCTTCGATCGCCGCCGTGAGCGCCCGGCCGCACTTCGCCGTCATCTCCGGCGCCGCCAATAATATGCCGGTTCAGCTCCGCCTCGACCGGCGCGCCTGGACCGTCAAGGGCGCCGCGAACGGCTCGGCGGTGGATCTGCATATCGATCACGAGGCCAGCACCATAGTCGGCGGCGCCAACAGCTCCGCGGTCAAGCTGAGCTTCGACTGGAGCCCCGAGGGTGTCGCGCTGTCGGGCATCACCGGGCAGGGGCGCATCAGCCTCAAGGTGGACTACCGCGAGACCAAGCTTTACGGCTATGTCGGGACGGCCTTCGTCCGGCTGGACTATGACCCGGCCAAGGGCACGCTTAAGGGGTTCGTAAAAAATGTCCCCGTCCTGCTTCGCTTTGACCCGCGCACCGGATACCTCGAAGGCTCAATGAATGGAGCTCCGGTCCGCCTCACGATCGTCAATATGGATATCGGCGAGTTCCTGCAGTACTTCTTCCTGCTTATCGGCTAAGTGACCAACCCGGAAGCGGCTAGACGCGCCAAGTACGGTCCGCTGGATGCCATCGAGGTGCCCGGCGAACCGGATGCTCCCGTAGTCGTCTGCCTGCACGGCTACGGCGCCAATGCGGCGGACCTGGCGCCCTTGGCCATGGAGCTGCGGCTGGGCGCCCCCGCGCGCTGGATTTTCCCCGACGCCCCGCTGGAGCTCGAGTTCGGCGGCTTCATGAACAGCCGCGCCTGGTTTCCCATCGATATGGAGGAGCTCGACCGGCTGCAGCGTGAAGGGCGGCACCGGGATTTCGCGCGCGTCCGGCCGCCGAAACTCGACGCGGCGCGGCAGGCCGTGCGCGAGCTTATCGACGCCGCCGGTATTTCATGGGACCAGCTTATTATCGGCGGCTTCAGCCAGGGCTCCATGGTTGCGCTCGATGTGCTGCTGCATGAGACCCGCAAGCCCAAGGGGCTCTTCATCTTGTCGGGCAACCTCGTCGATGAGAAGAATGTGCAGGATCGCGCCCGCCGCCTGGCGGGACTGCGCTACTTCCAGAGCCACGGCACCGATGATGTGCTGCTGTCCTTTCAGGGCGCGGCGGCGCTGAGCGGCGTTCTGCGGGAAGCCGGGCTGGAAGGGGCGCTGCGGCGCTTCGCCGGCGGCCACGCCCTGCCGCCCGAGGTTCTCATGGACCTGGGCGCCTATTTAAAGTCGCTCCAGGACGCGGCGGCCCCTCAGGGGTAGTAGAAGCCGAGCGCGCCGCGGGTGAACTCCGCCGTGAACTGTCCGCCTTCCCGCAGCGAGTCGTGCGTCTCTTTGCTCACGCTCTTGCGCAGCCGGCGGCCGTCCGCGTCCTTAAGGACCACGTAGTAGCCGTCCGCTCCGGCGCGTCCCTTATCGGCGACGGTCCCCGTTACCTGCACGAGCACCGATTTGGCTGAGAAGTTGTTGTAGATGAGCGCCGGGCCGGTGAGAAGGCCGGCGGCGGCAAGACCGAATGCCGCGCCGCCGGCCAATGAAAGGAGCAGCCGTTTTCGCCCGGCGGGAGGGGCCTCGCCTTGCGCCAGCGGCTCGGCCGTGCGGAAGCTCCAGCGCGGCGCGAAGTAGAAGTGGAAAAAGAGCGCCCAGGCCGCCGCCGCCGGCGGAAAGATTTTCCTGCCGGTGACGGCCCAGACGCTGAGGATGTCGCCGGGGAAGAGCATCGCTCCCCCCGCGACGGCGAGCGCCGTCAGAAACAGATACAGCCACAGGACCGTGTACATCACTGCCGCAGGCGCCACTCCGTCGTCATCTCGGCGATTTTCGCCAGGTCGTCCGCGCGCCGGTCATAGAAGGCGTTGTACTGCGCGATCTGCGCCTGGCGGTAGCCGAGCAGGACGTTGCGGCATTCATAGGCCTGCTCAATGGTCATCAGCTCGAGCTGGATGAAGTACTGCTCGAGCTGGGACTGATAGAATTTTTCGCTGTCGGCGGTGAGCTCTGTAAGAATCTTCTTGATCTCCGGGCGCGCGTCCGCGGCGATCACCGGGAGCTTGATCTTGGGCGGCGCGGTCGGGCGCTGGCAGGCCTGCTGGAATGCGAAGGGGTCATCGGCGGGCGGCGCGTCTTTGTCGGGGTTCTTCTTCTGGTAGGCCTCCATCGACAGCCAGGTCAGCTCTTTTTCCGGAAAGGCCCGGAGGTCGTGCAGCCGCCGGCGCTCGAACGCCGCGGCATGCGTCTTCATGGACTGGACGAATTGCTCATGCGGGCAATGGCCGCGGGTCAGCGTCATGACCTCGGCGTAGACGCCGTAGGCTTTGCTGCGGGCTTCGAGAAACTTGATGATGTCGCGCCGCAGCGGCGCCAAGAGCGAAGAGGTGTCGGCCATGCTCTTGGGCTCAATGGGAATGGGTTCGGGCGGAATTCCCGGCAGCGCCGGCGTCGCGCAGACGAAGCTCGGCCAGGTCTGACGCACGTATTCGTCCTCTACGGGCGCTCCGGCGGCGGCGGCCGGCAGCAGCAAGGTCAACAGCGTAAGTGCGCGTATCATTGGGGTTCCTCAAAGGTGCGAAGAATGCCGCGCGTTTCGTTCAGGAACGCGCCGAAGTTTTCCATCGTGATCCGCCGGTTGAGCCGGCAGAGCGCCAGCAAGCGGCCGCCGCCCTCGATCGTCCAGTCCGCGGGAGCGCCGATGCTGTCGAGCTTTTTCCGGGTAAAATGGATTTCCGCGCGAACCTCGTTGCGCGCGCGCAGACGGTGGGTCTCCGGCAGGCCGGGCACCGACCGGAGCTCCACATAGCCCGGGGCGGTTCCGAGCTCGGGCGGCAAATCCCTGGGGCTCAGTTCGAATTCCGGCAGCGCGGCGCTGCGCAGGCGGCAGCAGGCGACGGTTTGCCGATAGGCGACCGTGCTTCTGCCGTCGCTGGAATCGAAGTGGTAATCGACGATGACGGCCGGCGCGCCGTCGAGCTCTCCCGTCATGACGTTGCGGTATTTGCGCGAGAAGCCCTTGTTGAAGATGGGGAAATCGGCGAAGCCCTCGGGCGGCAGCGCCGGCTCTCCGTCCTGGAGCGTGAAGCCGTGACTTGCCGCCAGCTTGGCCAGGCGCTGGCGCCGGCGCCGGTCGAAAAAATAAGCCGCCGCGGCGATCCCGCCGAAAACGGCGACGATCAGCAGCAGGATAATTAACGGGTTGTCGATAGAGCTGCCCACCGCGGTAAGAATAGCAGTTGCGTTTCCGCGGCGGCTAGAGTTCGCCGGCGGTCAGCTTTCGGGAAGCGCCGAATGATCGCTGGGGCGGCCCTCGCTTTCCTCGCATATTTTCCGGAACACCTCGTTGATGCCCATGAATTCGGCGGCGACCGCGTTCTCGATTTCGCGGAACTGCGCGCTGTTGGTGAATTTGCGCACGTAGACGATGCCGCGGATGGCGAGCTCCATTACCTCCGTGGGATCCAGGTTAAGCAGGACCGCGGATTCGTAGGCCTTCTTCAGCACGCAGCATGCTCCGCGGGGAAGGTTCTGCTCCCGGAGCACAAGTCCCGTCATGGCGCCGGCGCAGATTTCGATAATGCTGTGCTTGTGTTCGGGCTCGAATGTCTGCGCGTTCTGCAGCGCGATCATTATGGTCTTGCGGGCGACCTCGGCGGCGGCGTCGCAGGGGTCCTGCAGTTCGCTCAGGCGGGCTACGACCATCTCCTTCGTCAGCTGGCCGACATTGAATCGTTCCATGGGGATAGTGTAGCGGCCGGGCCGGGGCTGACAAGACGACTTAAGTCGGTGACCCGGCAGCGGTGACTCAGGTCACCGTCTCGGCGCGCACGATGGATTCGGCGATCTTGAGGCCGTCGACCGCCGAGCTGATGATGCCGCCGGCGTAGCCCGCGCCCTCGCCGGCGGGATACAGCCCTTCCAGGCTGACCGACATGCCGTCCTCGCGGCGCGGCAGGCGGACCGGCGAGCTGGTGCGGCTTTCCACCGCCAGCAGGTTGCCGTCGGGGCCGCAGTAGCCTTTTAGGCGCCGGCCGAAGCCGCGCAGCCCCTCCTTGAGCGGCGCCGTGAGCCAGTCGGGCAGGAGCACCCCGAGGTCCGCGGGTTCGGCCAGCGGGCGGAAGTTGGTCGGCGCCAACGAGCCGCTCGGCTTGCCGGACAGGAAGTCCGCGATACGCATCGCCGGCGCGGCATAGGGCGTTCGCGTCGCGGTGAAGGCGTCGGCCTCCAGGCGCCGCTGGAACTCGATGCCGATCAGCGGCGTGTCGGCATAGCCGTGCCGCCGGAGGTCGTCGGGCGTCACTTGGGCGACGACGCCCGAGTTGGCGTAGGGCGAAGTGCGGTTGGAGTTGCTCATGCCGTTGATCGCCATGCGGCCGGTTTCCGTGGGGCAGGGGACGATGAAGCCGCCCGGGCACATGCAGAAGCTGTAGACGCCGCGCTGCGCCAGGTGCGGGTCCGGCGCCTGATGCGTCAGGTGATAGGCGGCGGCGCCGAGCGCGCGGCCGGCGTTCGCGCGGCCGTACTGCGCGGCGTTGATCAGCTCCTGCGGGTGTTCCGCCCGCAGGCCGACCGCGAAGTCCTTCGCCTCCATGCGGACCCCGTCCTCCAGGAGACGGCCGAGGGTATCCCGTGCGGAATGGCCGATCGCCAGCACCACGCGGTCGGTCGAGATCTCCTCGCCGCCCGCGAGCCGCACTCCGTGCACGCGGCCGTCGCGCACGATCAGCCCTTCCATCCGCGTTTGGAAGCGGATCTGGACGCCCTGTTCGATCAGCCGCGCGCGCAGGCTGCGGATGATCGCGACCAGCTTCTCGGTGCCGAGATGGGGGTGGGCTTCGACGAGGATCGAGGGCGAGGCGCCGAAATCCACGAACGTCCGCATAATCCAGCGGACATAGGGATGCTTGACCCGGGTATAGAGCTTGCCGTCGGTGTAGGTCCCCGCGCCGCCTTCGCCGAAGCAGATATTGCTTTCCGGATCGAGCTCGCCGTGCGCCCGCAGGCGGCCGATGTCCTTGATCCGCTCGTCGACCGGCTTGCCGCGCTCCAGCAGCAGGGTGCGGATGCCCGCCGTGCTCAGCGCCAGGGCCGCGAACAGCCCCGCCGGTCCGGCGCCGACGACGACCACCGGGTCCATGCCGTGCGGTCCCCGCTTGCGCCGGGACAGGAACTCCGGCGGGTCGGCCGCCAGCGTCGAGCGCTCGAGGCGGCGCACCTTCGCCGGCGGGAGGCGCAGCGGCTCCGTGGTTTCGAACTCGGCCTGCACGACATAAAACAGCAGGGGCTTCTTGCGCGCGTCGATCGATTTTTTTACGACCAGGACCCGGCTGATCTGCGACGGGCGCAGGCCCGCCGCGGCCGCGATCTTGCGCCGCAGGCTTTGCGGCGAGAAGTCGAGGGGGGTGCGCAGGTCGGATATCAGGTAGAGGTTCGCCATGGCGTCTCGCTGCATAGAATAGAACATCCGGGCGCTCGGGCGCGCCGATCTTGATATCATATGCGGCGATGAAAGCGACATTCGGCGCCGGCTGCTTCTGGGGGGTCGAGGAGGCTTTTCGCCGCATCGAGGGAGTGACCGACGCCGCGGTCGGCTACCTCGGCGGCAGCCTCGAGCGCCCGACCTACGAGGACGTCTGCACCGGCCGCACCGGCCATGCCGAGGCGGTGCAGCTGGAGTACGAGCCCGGGAAGGTCTCTTATGAACGTCTCCTGGAGGCGTTCTGGGAGATGCACGATCCTACCACGCCCGACCGGCAGGGTCCGGACATCGGGTCCCAGTACCGCTCCGCCGTCTTTTATCACAGCGCGCAGCAGCGGGCGGCGGCCGAGGCGGCAAAGAGGCGGCTTGCTGCGTCCGGCCGCTGGGCGGCGCCGATCGTAACGGAGATCGCTCCCGCGACCGCGTTCTACCGCGCCGAGGAGTACCACCAGCAGTACTTCAAGAAGCATGGCGGCGCATGCGGAATCAAGCGTCCGTGAAGCGCCTCTCCCGTGGAAGCTAATTAATCCGTTCCGGCACCGAATCCAGGGCGCTGAAGAGGTCCATCCCTTTCTGGTAGCGGTGCGGCGGCTCGGGCTCCAGGGCCTTGTGGATGACCGGGTCGACCTCCACCGGGATGTCGTCCGAGAAGCCGCTTGCGGGAGGATAGCGCCGCTCGCGCTTCTGCGCGGTATGGTTCGGCCCGGCGAAAGGCGGCCGGCCGGTCAGCATCGCGTAGCAGAGCGCTCCCAGCGAATACAGGTCGGACTGTTTGAATTCCGTGCCCAGTTCCTGCTCGGGCGCGAGGTAGGCCGGGTCGCCGATGGCGCGCGAGAGCGACAGCTGCGCCGCCCGGCGCCGCGCTTCCAGCCCCAGCCCCAGATCCAGCATCTTGACGGTGCCGTCCTCCTGGACGATGACGTTGGACGGGCTGATGTCGCCGTGGATGAGCCGCTTCTCATGCGCCGCGTCGAGGAGGATGGCGATTTGGCTGACGATCAGCTTGACCGAGCGGAGCTCGGTGAAGTTGCCGGGCGCGATGAACTTGGTCAGGGGCACGCCGCCCACATGTTCGGCGGCGATATAGATGCGGCTGTCGACGCGGAAGACGGAGCGGACGACGGCCAGGTTGCGATGCTTGAACTCGGCGAGCGTCCGCAGGCGCGCGAAGAAGCGCTCGAGTTCGTTGCGCGTTCGGTGGAAATCCTCAACGACGCTTTTCAGCACGACTTTGCAGCCGTCCGTCCGGTCGGTCGCCGCATAAACCGGTCCCAGCGTGCCGCTGCGCAGCAGCGCTTCGACCTGGAAGCGCTCGTCCAGGAGCGTTCCCACGACGTCCGCCTCCCTAGGCGGCGCCTTCGCCGGCGGCGGTGCCGCGCCCGCCGGCGGCGGTGCCGCGCCCGCGGCGGCGGCGGGCACCGGCAGCTTCGTTTTTTTCCGCCGGGAGAGGAGGTACAGGACGGCCAGCAGCAGCCCGAGGGCGGCGGTGCCGGCCGCCACGTACCGCTTGTGTTTTTGCGCGCGCGCCCGCGACCGGATGACCGCGGCGCGGGCTTCATCGTCCAGCCGCAGTTCGTTTTGTATCCGCTTCCCGAAGTCCAGCGCGCCGTCCTTGTCGAAGTCGCCGAGGTCCAGCAGCGTCTCGTAGTTCTTGACCGGGGCTTCGCCCTCGCCCGTTACCAGCTTGCTGAACATGATGACGCCCTGCTGGAACTGGTAGTCCTTGCGGATGTGATGGAACTCTTCAGCGTTGGCCTTGATGCGCTCGCGGCCTTCCCTTAGCGTCCGGCGCAGAGGTTCGCGCTCGGCGGCCAGCGTCTCCAGGTCGGGAGTGGCGGCGTATTTGCCCTTGAGCGCTATCAGGCGCTCAAGAACCGGCGGCAGCTCCCGCATGTCCTTGGCGACTTCCCGCTTGATCTCGGCGATGCGCTGCGCGTACATGTCCTGTTCGTTTTCGGGGGAGTACTCGCCGATCTTCCCCTGGAGTTCGCCGACGCGCTTTTTCACCTCGGGGGCGCGAGCGGCGATGTTTTTCCGGATTTCGCCGACGCGCTTCAGTACGACGGCCGCATCTTTTTCCGAGCGCTTCTGGTCCTGCGCTCCGGCGGGCGCCGCCAGCAGGAGCGCCGCGAGGGCGAGCAGGACTGCACGAGAGGGGGGCGTCATCCCGTCAAGTATAGCGCGGCTTGAGCGTTTCATCCAGAGACGCGGAGCGGGTAAAATAAGGATAATGAGAGGTATGGCTTTCGCCAGGTTGTTGAAATCTCCGGCGTTTCCGGCCGCTGCCGCCCTGCTGACGTTTCTCGGCGTCTGGGCCGCCTTCTTCCCGGGAGGGCTGAGCTACGAATTCTGCCACTATGGGGATATCGGCCGCCATATCGCGCGGGGACAAGGCTACCGGACCCAGATCCTGTATCCCGCGGACGCCGCCCTGGTGCGCTCCCAGGGCGGCACCCTGCTGCCCAATGCGCCGGTCGCTTCCCGCTTCCCTCTTTACTCCCTGCTGACCGGAGCGGCGGTCATGATCGCGGGCGAGCGGGACGCCGCCGTTCTGGCGCTGCAGGCGCTTTTGGCCGCGGCTTGTGCCGCCGCCGCCTGCTGGGTGCTGCTGACCTTTTTCGGCGGGGAGTTCGCGGCGCCGGCCGCTTTGCTGTTTATCCTGAGCCCGTCGATCCTGCGCGGCTTCGCCTTTTGGGGATATCCGGATCTGCTGTTCTGTCTGCTGCTGCTGCTGTTCAACCGGGCCTGGCTGAAGCGGGAAAATCCGTATCTGCTCGGACTGCTGGCCGGGCTGTGCTGGCTGGCCCGGCCGAACTTCCTGCTCTGGGTTCCGGTCTATGCGTGGCTGGCCCTGCGCGCCCGGCCTTTCGATCGCGGCGCGCGCCGGCGCTGGCTGAAGATCGCCGCCGGCGGCGCGGCGGCGGCTGTTCCCTACTGCGTCTATCAGCTCGCGCACGGCGGCAGCGTCTTCAACCCGAACTTCATTTGGAATCTGGCTTACGACACCCTCCTGCCGCAGCCCGGCTGGCATTACTACCGCGTCTTCAGCTGGTCCGAGTTCGGCCTGGAGCATATTCCGCTCATCCTGGCGAAAGGGGGGCGCGGCATTCTGGACTTCCTGAAGTCCTTGCCCGGGCTCTGGCAGCTGGGAGTCCTGCTGCCGCTGTCCGGCTGCGGCTTCTACCTGGCTTTCCGCGACCGGAAAAACCCGGGTGCGGAGTGGCTGCGCCTCCAGCTGTACCTGCTGGTCGCGCAGGCGGCTGTTTTCTCATTCCTGCGCTACGAGAGCCTCGGCCAGCATGTTTCCGGACGCTATTACCTATGGTTTGCGCCGGCCTATACGGCGTCCGCCTGCTGGGCGGTCGTCGAGCTGGTCAAGGACGTCAAGCTTCGGCGGCGGCTGCTGCTCACCGGCGCCGCAGCCCTGCTGGTCTGGTTCGCGCGCTTCTACACCCTGCCGGAGGCCGGCTTTGGACATCCGCAGGGACATCCGTCGAACTGGTCCGAGATCCAGGCGCTCAGGAAGCTGCCGCTGCGCGGGGGGTATCTCGCGACCAATATTCCCGCGCTTGCCGGCTGGTATGCCGACGTGCCCTCCGTTCTGGTTCCCGCCACTTTGCCGGGCTTTCGGCGGCTGGAGGCGGACCTGAAGGTCAAGTGGCTTTACCTGTCCGCGGCGCGCGTCGGCCAGCTGGTTTCGTTCCCGCTGTGGCGGGACATCATGCGCAGCCCGGCAAGCCTGCGGGAGTTCTGCGGCCGGGCGGGCTACCGCGTGGCCGAGGTATTTCCCATGGGCGTGCTGCTGGAGAAAATATGAACGATCTGATCACCTGCATGGTTCTGCCGCTGCTGGCCGCCGCTCCGGCGCGGGCCGGCGACTCCGACGCCGAGATCGCCCGCAAGTTCTGGACGGCGGGCGTGGAGTATGTGCTGGCCGGCGACAAGCATCAAGCGCATGTCGTATGGACGAAGTGCGCCGAATACGACGCCAAGAACAAGAGCTGCCTGGCCGGCCTGCAGCTGCTGGGCGCGCGCTTTAAGCTGGAAAAGAAGGACCGGCCGACCGAGATCGACGCCGAGCTTCCCGACGTTCGGCATGTCATCTCCTCGGGCGAGGTGCAGGCGCGCGGGAAGTGGAGCGAAGGGATGATCCACTTCCAGAAGTACGACTACGACGCGGCGCAGACCGCGTGGCGGGAATGCGCCGAGCTTGATCCCAAAAACGAGGACTGCCGGCTCGGCGTCAAGCGCATCGACGGCATCCGGCGCGATGTCAAGGAAAAGGACAAGTGGCGGCGCAAGAAGAAGCCCTCCGTGGCCAAAGGGAAAAAGCAGGAGGCGGAAAAGCATTGGAACCAGGGCATCCTCTACTTCCAGGGCGGCGAGTTCGAGAAGGCGCGCCAGGAATGGCTGCGGTGTTTGGCGCGCGATCCGTCCAGCGACGACTGCCGGCAGGGCATTGAGCGCATTAAGAAATAACGTGCGGAGTGTGTTCTTTTATATATACTCCATGCGTGCTGAAAAAATGGATTCAAGGACTGTCGCTGCTGGCGCTGAGTTCGGCCGCGTCGGCGGCGGGCCTGACGCTCCCGCCCTTGGCCGCGGGGCTCGGTGCGGTTTCTAAAACGGTCCCCGCCGCCGCCGGCGTCCCCGCCCGCGCCCCCTTCGCCGTGATCGTCGATTCGCGCAGCGCCGCGGTCTTTGACGAGAACCGGCTCTACGATATTTTGGCGCAGTTCGACGTGGTCTATGCCGGTGAGAAACACGACGAGGCGCTGCATCATGAGATTCAGGCCGCGGTCCTCAAGGGTCTGCACGCGCGGCGACCGGACCTGATCGTCGGGCTCGAGATGCTCGACATCACCCAGCAGGAGACCCTGGACCGTTATCTGGACGGCTCGCTGGCCGAGGGGGAATTCGCGGCGTTCTGGAAGCAGGCCTGGGGTTTCGACTTCGCGCTTTACCGCCCGATCCTGCATTATGCGAAAAGCCGCGGCGTTGCGGTGCGCGCCCTTAATGCCCCGCGGGCCGTCATCTCCCAGGTCGCGCGGGGCGGTCTCGACTCGCTGGGCCCGGAGCAGCGGGCGCAGATCCCTCCGGTTATCCGCCCGATTCGGGACCCGCGCTACCTCGAATATGTCCGGAAGGCCTTTGAAGGCCATGGGCCTTTGCCGCCGGAACGGCTGCGGCGGATGCTGCAGGCGCAGGCGGTGTGGAATGAAACCATGGCCGCCAATGCGCTGCGGGCCGCCGCGGGAGGCGCCCCGGTGCTCGTTATCGCCGGCAGCGGCCATATGGTCTTTGGCGCGGGAATCGCTGAAAGTTTGCGTACCCGCTCCACCGTGAGCCAGCGGGTCGTGCTCCCCTATCCCCAGGACGGCGAGCAGCGTGCCCTTAGGGAGCTGCTCCGCGAGCTCCGGCGGCCGGACTCGGCCGAACGCGGCCAGGCCGATTTCTTCTGGCTGCTGCCCGCGCCATAGGGCCCAGAATGCCCGTTTGCCGGGCTCATTGACCCCAATCAACGCCCTATGCCGACGGAGGTCAATCCGCCGGCCGCACCCCCCGCGGTACAATATGGGCATCTTACGGATAAGGACTTTTTGATGAATAACGAAGACGTGATAGTTTCCGGCGAATCCCAGCTGCCCAACCTGAATTGGGACGCGGATCTCTTTCCCCTGCCGACGGTCGAAACGCAATCCATTTAAGCCCCCTCACGGTACGAGAGCTTTACCAGGAAGGCGCCGCATGGCGGACTTCCTCCTTTGCTAATATCTGCGGGTGTCGTCTGTCTACCAGCTGCTGAAATCGCATCCCAACCCCGGCCGCCGCAAGATCGGCATCGAGGTCGAGCGTCTGCTTATCGACCGCCGCCCCCTGCGCTACGAGCCCGACGTCCGGGTCCTGCTGGAGACCTTGGTCGCGCGCCATCACTGGCGCCCGACCTATGAGTCCGCGGGGAAAATACTGGCGGTTGAGAAGGACGGGCATGCGGTGACGATCGAGCCGGGCGGGCAGTTCGAGGTTTCCTCGGGCCCCCGGGAGACCATCGCGGTTCTGAAGATCATCAAAGAAGAGATCGATGAGGATATCGCGGCGGCCATGTCCGGCCGCAGCGCCGGCTTCCTCTGCGTCGGGCTCAACCCCTGGGACCGGGCCGAGGATATCCCGCTGCTGCCCAGTCCGCGCTACCGGCTGATGGACGCGCACTTCCAGCGCCTCGGCGGCCGCGGCCGGGAGATGATGCGCCTGTCGCTGGGCCTGCAGGTCAATCTCGACATCGACGGCGAGAAGCTGGCCGTCGAGATGCTGCGCTCCGCCTTCTACGCCGCGCCGGTGCTGAGCTCCTGGTTCGCCAACTCGCCCTGCCTGCGGGGCGCCAGGACGCCGCATCTCTCGGAGCGGCATTTTGTCTGGCGCGAAACCGATGCCGCGCGCTCGGGCTTTCCGCCCTGCGTCTTTGCAGAGGGCTTCAACCTCAAGAGCTACGGCGCGTATGTCGGCCGCACGCCGCTGATGTACGCTTTTGACGCCGCCGGCGAGGTCTGGGATCCCCAGGGCCGCTGCCTCGACGACCTCGATCCGGAAATGCGCGAGATCAATACCCTGCCGGCGGTGAAGCAGATTTTTACCGAGGCGCGGCTCAAGCCCTGCTGCGTCGAGGCGCGCTTTTTCGACCAGCTTGACGACGATTTGCGCTACGCCGCCGTCGCGTTGACCGTGGGCCTGCTCTACGATGAAGAGAACCGGAGGTGGCTCAATAAAAAGTATGCCGGAGCGAAAGCGCCGGCGCTGGCGGCGCTGATGAAAAAAGGCGCCGAGTCCGGCCTCAAGAACGCGGAGATTTACGCCGCCGGCAAAGAGTTTTTCGCCGCGGCGGAGAAGGGGCTGCTGCGGCGCGGCCTGCGCGAAGAGGCGTTCCTGGCGCCGGCCGAAGAGCTGCTGCGCGTCCGCCGGACGCCGGCCGAGGATTTTCGCGTCGAGCTATGAAGGTCCTGTTCATCGCCGACCGGCCCGCGGACCTCAATCCCCGAGCCGATACGACGCTCTACATGCTGCGCGAGGTCCTGCGCCGGGACATGGCGGCGTATTACGCCGTTCCCGAACGCGTCTACTGGTCGGGGACCGAGCTCCTGGCCGACGCCGAGGCCGTCGAGTCCTGCGCCAAGCATGCGCTGCCCGTTCTGGGCCGGAGGGAGCGGCTGTCCTTCGCCGGCGGGATCGACGCGGTCTTTATCCGCAAGGACCCGCCCTTCGACCTCGACTATATATCGCTGTGCTGGCTGCTGACGGCCTATGAGGAAAAGGTGCGGATGATCAACCGCCCCAGCCTGCTGCTGCGCTATCATGAGAAGATGCCTCCCTACGCGGCGGCGGCGGCGGGGAAGCTGCGCGCGGACGACGTCGTGCCGGCCTGTCTGGCTTCGCGGCTGGAGCAGATCACGGCGTTCGTGGAGGCGTTGGACGCGCCGCGCATCATTCTCAAGCCCTGGCTCGGCTACGGCGGCCGCGGCATTCGCCGCGTCGCGCGCGATGAGTTTCTTAAAGCGCCGGGCTCCTTCGGCTTGGGCAAGGAACGCTGGATGGTTCAGCCCTACCTTGAAGCGGTGGAGCGGACCGGCGACCGCCGCGGCTTCTTCTTTAACGGCCGCTACTGCGGCAGCATCGTGCGCATGCCCAAGCCGGGCGGCTTCGTCTCCAATCTGGCGCAAGGCGGCACGGCGGTCAAGCAGGAGCTCTCCGCCAAGGAGCGGGCCTTGGTCGCGCGCATCGAGAGCTGGCTTAAGGGATCGGGCATCGTTTTCGCGGGCTCGGACTTCATCGACGGGCGGCTCAGCGAGCTCAATATCACCTCGCCCACGGGCTTCGCCTCGTATGAAGAGCTTTACGGCGGCGATCCGTCCGCGGCGCTCATCGACGCGGCCTTCGCGGAGCGGCGGTGAATACGGCGCTCAAGATCGATGAGCTGACGGTCCGCTATGCGGTCGATGCGGGCGAGACGGTCGCGGTTGATCGCCTTAATCTCGAGGTGCGTGAAGGCGAGCTCTTCGCGCTGCTGGGCCCCAACGGGGCGGGGAAGACCTCGGTCATCTCGGCGATTACCGGCATCATCACTCATCAGACCGGCCGCATTCAGATATTCGGCCATGCGGCGGCGACGCCGACGACCAAGCGCCTGGTGGGGCTGGTGCCGCAGGAATTGGTGGGCTACGGATTTTTCAACGTCAACGAAGTGCTGCAGTTTACCTCGGGCTATTTCGGCCTGCGCGACAATCAGCGCCGGATCGACGAGCTGCTCGACCGCCTGCAGCTGACGTCCGAGCGCGGCAAGCTGATCTCCCAGCTCAGCGGCGGCATGAAGCGCCGCATGCTGATCGCCCGGGCCCTGGTGCACTCGCCCAGGATCCTGCTGCTGGACGAGCCCTCGGCCGGGGTGGACGTGGAGCTGCGCGCCATTCTGCTGGATTTTATCACCGAGCTCAATAAAGGCGGGACGACCATCATCCTGACCACGCACTACCTGGAAGAGGCCCAGCGCCTGTGCAAGCGCGCGGCGATTATGAACGAGGGGAAGCTGCTGGCGCTCGATGAGACCGGGGCGATGATCGCCGAGATGTCGGAGCGGATTTTAACGGTGACTTTGCGCTCGGCGCTGCCGGGGCCGGCCCCCCAGGCGCACCCGGACCAGGGGCTGCTGGAAGTTTCCCGCGAAGACCGGGTAGTGCGGGCGACGGTAACGGGGACCACCGGCCTGCAGACGGCGCTGCGCCTGCTCGATATCCCGTTATCGAATATTCAGGACTTGCAGACCGAGGAGGGGGACTTGGAACATGCCTTCCTCCGCCTGCTCAAGAAGGAGCGGGCGAGATGATCTACTGGGAGAATCCGGTGGGCTTTCGCTCCTTGGTGCGCAAGGAGATCATGCGCCTGATGAAGGTTTTTACCCAGACCATAGTCAGCCCGCTGATCAGCGCCGGGCTCTATATGCTGGTTTTCGGGGTGAGCCTGTCGAGCCTGCTGCGCAACCAGCAGGGCTTTACCTATTTGGAATTTCTGGTGCCGGGACTGATCGCGCTGTCGTCGCTCAATAATGCGCTGCAGAACGCCGCCAGCTCGATCATGATCAGCAAGTTTCACGGCGATCTGCAGGACCTGCGGCTGATCCCCTTGTCGCCCGGCTCCATTTCGATCGCCTACGTGCTGGCCTGCGTGTTCCGGGGGGGGATCGTCGGGTTTCTGGTTTTGGCCTTGGGACAGGCGGTCTTCTTTCTGCAGACGGGAAACTGGATCGGGGTGGCGCATCCGTTGGGGCTGGTTGTCTTTTTGGTTCTGGGCTGCTCCATCTTCGGCAATCTGGGCATCTGCTCGGGCTTCCTGGCCAAGAGCTTCGACCATATCAACGCCTTCGCCAATTTCGTGATCCTGCCGCTGATCTATCTGGGCGGGGTGTTTTTCTCGCTGGATATCCTGCATCCGTTGTTCCGTTCGGTCGCGCACTTTAATCCTCTCGTTTACCTGATCAACGGCATCCGCTGGAGCGTGCTCGGGGCCGGGGATATCCCGGTGCGGACCTGCCTGGCGTCGGCGCTGGCATTTACCGCGGTGAGCTTCGGGGCGGCATGGGTGAGCGTGGCGAAGGGCTCGTATCAGCGGTTTTAGAGAACCGGCGGCGCTCCGGAGTCTTGACGGTCCGGCCCCCGCGGTAATACACTACCGGCAGCCCTCATGACCCCGCAGGAGTACTACGCCCAGGTCTACGCGAAGCTCGAGGAGAGCTTCCGGCAGTTCCATTACGTGGTGGCGGCCGGCCGCGACCTGCTGGCCGACGGCTGGGACCCCGGCTTTCTGGTCGCGGTTGAGCCCGTGGACCAGCTGGGAAAATTCACGCGCGAAAAGGGGATGCAGGTGCACCTGCCGGTGGTCGGCGAAAGGAGCTGTTCCGTGCTCATGCCCATGGACTTCGAGATTTTCCTCCTGGGGGAAAACCATGCGCTCTACACGGACCAGGAGTCGCAGCGGCACTGGTTCAAGCAGATGGCGGGAGTTTTCCGCTTCGTGGAACGTTTTTTTAGAAGGCGGGGGGTCCCCTATTTGCTGGACTACACCCCTTCCGGCGCCCACCTTCTGTGGCATAACCCGATTGGGGAAAGCACCGCCGACGCTCTGGAAAGCATCGGCTGCCTGGAGCCGGATCTTATCGCGGCCTGCCGCTACGTCGACGAAGCCGACATCAAGCGGCGCTGGGGAGTAACGCTTGAAGCGGCCCGGGTGTTCAGCGGGCTCACCAAGCTGGCGGAGTACCTGTCGCTGATAACGATCGAGGCTTTCAAGGACAACGAGGCGCGCGGGGAGCTTCCGGTCACTATCTCCGACAGCGTCGACCGCTGCATCAACTTCGACAACTCCTGGTGCGAGGGCTCGCCGTTTATGCGGTCGATCCGCAGTCCTTTCAGCCTGCATAAGAAGAACCACGACAAGTACCATATGTTTCATCATCCGCCCCTGGTCGACGTGGTCGGCGCCCGCTTCAACGGCCTCGAGGCCGTTGAGGAGCCCGACATGGACCGCATCGTCGACTGCATGTGGGACTTGGACCGGGCCGCCGAGCACGCCCGGGGTTTTTCCGGGATCATCCCCGCTGCCAACGACGGGACGGCCGCGCTGGTGGGCGAATATATGCGCAGCGAGCTGTTCTGCTTTCATGAGGAGTTCGACAAGACGGACGATAAGCCGCGCGGGCAGGCGCTCGCCGAGGCACAGCGGGACGGCCGCCTCACCGACTTCGCGCGGCAGTTCCTGGCGTGCCCCAACCCCATGGCCCTCCAGCCCAAGAACATGCTGGGCTTCGTCTATGATCTCCTCGTCTACGCCGGCTGGAAGCCCAAGCACATCGCGAACGTGCTGCGCGACTTATACATCGATCCCCGCCACGGCTGGACCATCGACTTCTTCAAATATCCGGCCGAGGAGAAGGCGAACTTCTGGGTCCGGACTTTCAGCTCGCTGGCGCTGTGGCGGACGGGAAAGCTCCGCGTTCCGGCGGAGCCCGCCGAATAGCGCCGCCGCCGCGGATTTTTCCGGGAACCTTTCTCCCGCTTGCGCGTAGTCCTATACGAATCCGCCGGACGGAGGAGTGCATGACGCCGACTCTATTGTCGCTATTGTTTGTTTTGTCCGTGCCGCCCGGCGCGGAGGCTCGGGCGCAAGGCCGCGAAATCGACAGCATGCTGGTCGAAGGCAGCGACCGGGCCGCCCTGTTCGGCCGCCCGAACGCCGCGCCCGCCGTCAAGCTTCCGCCGAGCTACGGCCAGGTGATCGCGATCGGGAAATCGGGGCGCCTGACGGTGCGCCGCAAGGACGGGAAGAGCGAAACCCTGAAGCTGTCGCGAGCGACCCGGCTGACGCAGGGCGGCGAGTTTGCGGCGGTCAAGCAGGCGGCGCTGCAGAAAGGGCAGTGGATTAATTACGCGCATAAAAACGGCAGCGCCCTGCACGTGCATATCAATGCAGCGCCGGAGAAAGCGAAAGACAAGCCGTCCGCGCCTGTCGAGGCAGTAGAACCGGCCGAGGATTCCGCCGAGGAGTCAGCGGCGGAGCCGGCCGAGGAACCCGCGGAAGAACCGGCGGTAGAGCCCGCGGAAGAACCGGCCGAGGAACCGGCGGCGGAGCCCGCCGAGGAACCGGCGGTAGAGCCGGCCGAGGAGCCCGCGGTAGAACCGGCCGAGGAGCCGGCGGCGGAGCCCGCTGAGGAGCCGGCGGCTGAGCCCGCCGAGGAGCCAACGGCGGAGCCCGCCGAGGAGCCCGCCGAAGAGCCGGCGGAAGAGACGAGCTCGGACTGGGAATAGAGTTCCCTATTCTTCCGGCTGAAGGAATCTGCTTGCGGGAAACGGCGGTGGCGGTGAGACCAAGTAATATGGGGATTATCAATATGTCTTGGGCTTCCCGGTCGTCGGACTTAGATCTCGCGTCCCAGCCAATGGAAATAATCCTCCATCGAGAGGACCTCGGCGTCCTCGGCGAGGGAGACGGTTTTATCGCTTAGAGACAGGATACGCCCCTTCCCGATGTCGAGGCGCGCGAAGAGTTTCCTGAACCGCCCGATGCCGGCGGCCATGGAAAGCCGGGGGGTCTTGGACAGCTTGATCTCCAGCGGATAGAGTTTCCTGTTTCCGGCTTCTATCAGCAGGTCCACTTCAATGCCGTTGTGGGTGCGCAGATAGAATAACTCGGGACTCTTTCCCTCGTTGAGGAAGATCTTAAGCGTCTCCTGTATCCAGAAATTTTCGAACAAGGCCCCCGCCATCGGTCCGCTGAACAAATGCTCCCTGCTGCGCACTCCGGTCAAATAGCAGACAAGGCCGCAATCCACAAAGTAGACCTTGGGCGCTTTCGTCACTCTTTTCCCGAGATTATTGTAGTAAGGAGGCAGCAAATACACGATCCTGCTCGCTTCCAGGATCGATATCCAGCGCTTGATCGTGTTGGCCCCGACTCCCAGGTCTTTGGAGAGCGACGCCGTGTTGAGCACCTGGGAGCAGCGGGCCGCCAGCAGCTTGACGAATAACTGGAAATCCCTCAAGTTGCCGATATTATGCAGGGTCCGTACGTCTCGCTCCAGGTAAGTCCGAAGATAGGCGCCGTACCACGCTTGGACGTCGATGTTTCCGTCAACGCTCGTCTCCGGGAACGAGCCCCGCAGGCACGCATGGGTAAAGCATCCGCCCGTGTCGGTCAGCGCCGATCGGATGCGTTTGACTTTTCTCTTCTCCCCGACGCCGAACGGCATCAGCTCGAGCAGGGCGATCCGGCCCGCCAGGGAATCTCCCAGGTCCTTGATCAAGGCGAACTGTTGGGACCCGGTCAAGAGGAAGCGCCCCTTCTCGCTTCGCCGGCTGTCGATCGCCATCTTCAGATAGGAGAGCAGATGCGGAGCGTACTGTATCTCGTCCAATATGATTCTTTCGCCCGCTTCTTCAAGCAGAAGCCTGGGATCGGAAAGAGCCTTTTCTCGGACCAGAGGGTCGTCGAAAGTGACGTACGTATGGGTCTTGGAAAAAACCTTCCGCAGGAGCGTGGATTTTCCACTCTGTCGGGGGCCGGTCAGGGCTACGGCCGGGAATTGCTTCGCCAAGCCGGAAAGGGTCTTCTCAATGCTTCTCGGGATGTAAACCGGCCGCTTCTTGGGCGCCATGACGGCATATTATAGCCCGCAAGGGGAAATATAACAAGACAAATCTGCCATGGCATGGCAGATTTTCATGGCCGATAGGAATCTGCTTGGCTAGGGCTGCTTCAGCCGGTACAAGGGGATATCCGTTCCGAAGCCGATAATGACCGGGGTTTGACTGCGTCCCATATCCCGAGAGAGGCGAGCGGTCGTCTTTTTAGAGAAGGCTCCTAGTTCGACCAGGCCCACCATCTGGTCTCCATCCAGGTCGGCGTCCCGATTGTCGCTGAGGCCCTTGAGCAGC
>JBDRPD010000074.1:0-23925 GCA_043827405.1 Elusimicrobiota bacterium
AGCGCGTCCATGCGCGCCAACTGCGTGGAGGAGGCGAAGCTTATCAAGGCGCTGCGGGAAAATGACGCGCGGTTGGTCGCCGGTACGGTATTCGCGCCGCTGCTCGACCGCGGAGCTTCCTGCGCCGCGCTGGAAGCGCAGGCGCTGGAGACGTATGAAAGGTTCCGCGCCGAATACGCCGCTATCAGGGAGGCCGCGCGATGAAGAAGCTTTTGTTCGGACTGCTGGGCGTTACGGCGGCTTTCGGCGTCGTCACGGTCGTGCTCCTCATGGGTACGGCGAAACCCGCTTCGGAACGGGCCGCGCCGGCGCCGCCGGATATATATGCCGCGGCCGGAGGGGATGCGGGGGCGGCGGAGGATTCGACCGGCCGCTACGCGACGCCGGAGCAGCTGGCCGCGGATTATGCGCGGGCGGCGCAGGTCGTCGTTTCGACCTACACGCTCAGCCGTCGGCTCGCGGAGTATTTCGCCTGTGCGTCTTTGGTGCAGAACTCGGATGCCGTATGCGCTCAGATAGACAAGCATCTCGACGGGCGACGGGCTATGACTTGCCGCCGGCACCGTTTGAGCGGCCTGCGGATGCGGGAGATCGTGCGCGGGAGCGGGGAGATGGAGCATTGCGTCAACGACTATGCTCATTACAACGAGCTCTACGGCTATCCGACGAACCGCAAGGAGATCGCGGAGGGCTGCCGGAACGAGCGCCCGTTTCAGGTTCGCGGCGATGTGGCGGGATTTTGCCGCAACCTGCTGACGCATGAGCACGACCCGCATGACGGCGAGCGCGGCGGGGACGTGCAGGAGACCATGGCCGGCTGCGAACGGGAGCATGCGTATCTGCGGGGCGATCCCGAGCGCTGCGCCATCCAGGAGGACGAGCTGGAACGAGAGCGCTGTACCTTGCAGGCCTCATTGCTTAAGGCCCTGCGGCGGCAGGAGGCGAGCTTCGCCGCGGATACGCCGTATGCGCCGCTGGTCGACGACGGCGCATCCTGCGCCGCGCTCGGCGCGCGTGCTCGCGAAGAGTATGAGCGGTCGGCGCGGGAATACTCCGCGATCCAGCAGGCGATGATTCGCTCCCGCCGCTTCGAGGCGCAGGAGCGGGACCGCGGCCAGCGCGAGCGCGCGGTTTCCGAACTGCGGACGCGCGAGCAGGCGGCGGCGGAGGAGGTTCCCGATCACGCCGAGACGGAGCACCGCGAGGAGGCGCCGCGGGGGGAAACGGCCGAAGAAAAACTGCGAAAATTCGAGGAAGCCCGGCGGGCGGATGAAGCCCGGCGCAGCGAACAAGGCCTTAAAATGCGCGACCAGATCGATGCGGAGAAGCAGCAGCGACAATGATGTCGACAAAGTCTAAAGCGTTCGTGCTCGCCGCCGCGGTCGCCGCCGCGGCCGCCGCGGCGCTGTGGCGGATGCCTTCCCGCACCGCGCCGGAGACGGCCCCTGAGCCGGGGCGGCCGGTGCCGACGGCGGCGGGCAGCGACCGCGGCTGGGACGACGCCGATCTCGCGCCGCAGTATCCGCGCTACAGCAGCCCGGAAAGCCTGCTCGACGATTACGACAATGCGATGCGGTTTACGGTGTCGACCGAGGCGGTCAATCATTATCTCGCGCAGTACTTCGCCTGCTCGGCGCTGCGCGAGGGCTCCACGGAGGCCTGCGGAAAGATCGACGCCCGCCTGAACGAGCGTGAAACGATGAGCTGCGAGGAGGTGCTGCTGACCGCGCAGTGGTACGTCGAGACCGTGCGGGGGGGCGGCGCCGTCGAGAAATGCCTGCGGGAGGACGCCTACTACGGCCGGATCATGGGCGAGCCGCACAATGAGAAGGAGTCCACCGCGGTCTGCACGTCCATGCTCCCGTACTTTTTCAGCGGCGATATGGAGGGCTACTGCCGGCAGGTAGTGCGCCAGCTGCAGGGCGGCCATAAGGCGGACGGCAATATCACCGATATGGCCAGCTGCCGGTCCGTTATGGCATTTCTCGCGGGCGATCCCGAGCGCTGTCCGCCGTCGGCAGAGGAGATCGACGCCCAGATGTGCCGGGAACGGGCCAAGCTGCTGCTGGCTCTGCGCCGCGGCGAGCCGGAGCTCGCCGCCGGCACCGTTTACTTCCCTGTTTTTGATCGCAAGGCGTCTTGCGAGGGCGCGGCGCGGCGGGCGCTGGAAGTGTATCGCGAAAAAGCGGTGGAGCAAAGCGAGCGCGAGAGCCGGCTGGCGCGCGACCGGCGGTTCGCGCAGCAGGAAGATATGCGGAGCAGGGGGGAACGGGCGGCGGCCGAGCTGCGGGCCAGCGAGGCGCTGGAAGACCTCGCCGCCAAGGCGCGCGCGGCGGAGCGGCAAAGGCGGGAGGCGGACCGCCAGGCTGTCGCGGATGCGGAAAGCAAAAAGGCGCAAGAAATACAACGTAATTTTGAGCGGGCGCGGCAGGAGGACGAGGCGGCCAAGGAAGCAAAAAAGCCTTGAAAATACCGGGCAGACGAGCATAATTTGGTATGATAAGGCCACTCACGCGGACGACAAAAGTCATTGCGCTGGCGGCGGGCCGGGGATAGTATTACACCGGGCGGCCATTATTCGTTTGTTCCGTTTTTGGGAGATTTGCAGCTATGGGCAAGAGCGTCAACGTCGACATTAAAACAACGATTTACCCGTTGGAAGCGATCTACGCGGCTGCCTACCAGTTCATTGATCGGGCGTATGTCCGTCTCGAAGAGAAGCCGAAGCAGGTGATCCGGGTCTGCCTGGACCCCAAAGAGGACGCGGACCCCAAAGCTTTCAAGAAAATCGACGGCGAATTCCTTAACGAGCTTGTCCATCAGTTCGTGCGCACCAAAGTGGCCGAGAGCAATAAGAAGATTCGCGAGTACGTGGTGACTCGAGCGCTGCTGTCGGCGCAGTCGGTGCAGGAAATACCGGCCGGCTTCCCCGTGCCCGGCGCCCCCTCTCCCGAAGGCATGCTTCCCGGTCCCGACGGGATACCCAACCTCGGTTCCGACGGTCAGCCTGTTTCCGGCGTGCAGCAGGGCGAATCCCCCATGGTCGACCAGCGGGAGGATGACCCCAGCCCCGGCGCCAACCTCGACCGGGTCAACCGCAAGGCCGCCCCTTCGGACGACGCATTGGCCGATGAGATCCAGAAGCTGCTTTCGGAGATCGACTCGGGCGGCGATGCGGAGGATCCCCTGGGCATAACCGCCCCGTGGGAGGAGCAGGCGGCCGAGAAGGGCAAGGACGCGAAAGCCAAGGGAAAGACCAAGCGCGGGAAAGTTAAGAAGGTCAAAGCCGCGAAAGGCGGCGGCAAGGACGCGCTCGCCGACGAGATCAAGGCGCTGCTGGAATCGGAGGCGGGAGGGGGCAAGTCCAAGTGACCCTGAAGTTCAGCTCCAACCTCTACTCCAGGGCGGCTATCGATTACGCGATAGCGCGCTATAAGGACTTCGCCCGGATCAAGGTCAGCAAAACCGGCAAGGCTTTTCAGGTCGCTTTTTCCGGCATGGACGCGGAATTTGCCGACGCCCTTCCGGGCGAGTTCTCCAACTGCGTGCTGCTGGCGATGCGGGAGGGCGCGTGAGGGTCCCGGCGCCGCCCAAGATCGACGACCAGAAGGTCGGATTTTTTCGCTTCCGGAAAGTGGGCGGCAAGTATGTGCTCACCAATGATACCGGCCAGTTCGCGCGCCTGACCCAGGCGCAGTTCGCTAAGTTTCTCGGCGGCAAGCTCAAGTCCAAGGACGTCCTGCACCAGGAGCTGCGGGCCAAGGGCTTTATCCGCGACTTTATGGATTTCGACAAGACGGTCGAAGCCTGGTCGCAGCGCCACAGCTACCTGATGCAGGGACCTAATCTGCATATCATCGTGGTGACCCTGCGCTGCGATCACGCCTGCACCTACTGCCAGACGAGCTCCGCGCCGATGGACCGCGACGGCCTCGATATGACCCAGGAGACGGCGAAGAAGACCGTCGATACGGCTTTCGAGACGCCGAACCCGGCGATGACGATCGAATTTCAGGGCGGCGAACCGCTGGCCAACTGGCCGGTCGTGAAGTATATCGTGGAGTACGCCCTTAAGAAGAACAAAGAGAAGCATAAGACGCTGATGCTCAACCTGGTCAGCAACCTGAGCCTGATGGATGACAAGAAGCTCAAGTTTTTGCTCGATAAGGGCGTCAATATCTGCACCTCGCTCGATGGGCCGCAGCACGTGCACAACGCCAACCGCATCCTGCGCGGCGGCAACAGCCATGCGAACGTGATCGCATGGTTTAAGAAGATCAAGAAGCTTACCAAGGGCAAGCCCCATGGGATCGACGCCCTGATGACCACGACGCGGCTGTCGCTCAAGTATCCGGAAGAGATTATCGACGAGTACGTGCGGCTCGGCGCCCGCGGCATCTACCTGCGGGGGCTGTCGCCCTTCGGCTTCGCCAAGAAGACCTGGGACGTCATCGGCTACTCCGCGGATGAGTACCTTGAGTTCTATACCCGCGCGCTCGATCATATCTTCAAGCTCAACAAGAAGAAGCGGTTTTTTGAGCAGCACGCGCGGCTCTATGCCGCCAAAATCCTCAAGAACGAGGAGCCGAACTTCCTCGATCAGCGCGACGTCTGCGGCGCGGGGATCGGCCAAATCGCCTACAACTACGACGGACGCGTCTTTACCTGCGACGAGGGGCGCATGCTCGCGCAGATGAGCGACGAGGCGTTCAAGATCGGAGATGTCAACAAGGATACGTACGGGGACATGATCAACCATGCGACCGTGCGCGCCTGCGCCTCGGCCTCCTGCCTCGACAATAACGCGGAGTGCTCTTCCTGCGCCTACAAGCCGTACTGCGGGACCTGCCCGGTGGAGAACTACTTCCTGCAGGGCGACCTGTTTCTCCGCGCGCCGCTGAGCGGCCGCTGCCGCATCTACAAGGGTCAAATGGATTACTTCTTCAAGAAAATGGAAGATCCTTGGATCGTGAAGACCATGAAGTCCTGGACGCGCGTACCGTCGGGACTCTATCAGAGGGATTAAGCCATGGCGAAAAAGAATAAAGACGACGGTAAAGACAAAAAGAAAAGAGTCCTGCCGGCGGTGAAAAAGGAGCTTGGCCGGTTCCTCACCAGCGAAGAGGGGAAAATTTTAAAGGAAGATGTGTTTAAGGCCGCGGTCGTCCTCGGCATCGTCGGCACCGCGATGACTCACGGCGAGGACGCGCTCGCGCAGTCGCACCAAAACTACCTGCACAACTCCGGCGGCACCGGCTCGCATTACAGCCACAGCTCCCACGGCTCGCACGGCAGCCACGGCTCGCACGGCAGTCACGGTTCTCATGGAGCATGGTGACGCTCCCCGGCTCGTCCTAACAATCACCCGCGCCTGCAACCTACGTTGCGGCTTCTGTCCCCTCGAAACAGGAAAGATGGATATGTCGTCCGAGGTCGCGGCGCGGGCGACAGCTCTTTATCGGGACCGATTCGCCGGCCGCCGGCAGCATGTGCGTTTTTTCGGCGGTGAGCCGTTGCTGCGCTTCGGCCTGCTGCGCGACATCGTGGCTTCGTTTCCCGAGGAGGTGCGCTTTTCCTTCCCCACCAACGGCACTTTGTTCGCTGCGGAGACCGCCGACTTTCTGCGGACGCATCCGCAGGTGGAAGCGGCGGTCAGCCGGGTGCGCGACGTCCGCTTGCTGGCCTCGCTCGACAACGTTTTGATCAGCGTCTGCGTACCGCCCCAGGGTGCCGCCGACCTGGCGCCCTATGTGGCGCGGCTGCTGAAGGCGGGGATCTCGCGGCTGAATTTTCTGCCGGCTTTTTATGTGCGCTGGAATGCGGGAGAGACCGCCGCTTTGCGGCGGTCGTTTGGCCTCACCGCCGGCCTGATTCGGGAGTGGAGGTCCCGCGGACATGCCGTGGAGGTCCGCAATGCCGCCGTCTTCAATCCCGTCCCGCTCTACAATCACGGCATGGTCGTGGATTACAACGGCGACATTTATTCGAGCAACGCCGCCCTGGGCGCCGGATTCAAGGACCTGCGCGGTGAGCTGCGCCTGGGCAGCGTGCTGAAGCCGAAGACGGTCGCCTGGGAGCGCGCCGATAGCATCGATTGGCCGGCCCTCTTCCGGGCGAGGCTCGACGACGATGTCTATCAGTCCACCCGGCGGATCAACGATTCGCTGACGGACTTCGTACGGGAACTAGGTGATCATAGGAGCAGAAATGCGCCGGCCGCCGTCTCTGTGTGACGAGGAATACCCGCCGCTGGACGGCGCCTATCAGAACCGGACCTACGGCCGGCGCCTGAGCCTGGCGGCGGTCAAGGGCTTTTGGGAAAAAACCTTTCGCCTCGCGGCGCGCGGTGCGGTTCCCGCCGGCGTGGGGCTCTATGTGCATTGGCCGTTTTGCCGCGCCCGCTGCGCGTACTGCTACTGCGACAGCCGAGCGGCGGCGAGCGCCGCCGAGACGGAGCGCTATCTCGATGCGCTGCGGCGCGAGATGCGGGTCTTTCGCGGGACGTTTCGCGGCGTGCGGCTGTCTTCTCTTATCCTGGCGGGAGGCACCCCGACCCAGGCGTCCGCGGCGCAGCTCCAGCGGCTGTTTGACGGTATCGATGACTGCTTTCAATTCCAAGAGGATGCGGATATCGCGGTCGAGGCGTCGCCGGATACGCTGACGGCGGCCCGGGCCCGGCTGCTGCGCCGCCGCGGCGTGCGCCGCATAGATCTCGGCATCGACGCCATCGACGCGGCCGTGCTCCGGGCGGCCGGCAGGCCGCAGAGCCTGCGGTCGGTCCGGCGCGCCTGCGCTGCGGTTAAGGATGAGGGAATGTCGCTCGAGGTCGGTCTGATTTTCGGCATCGAGCGCCAGACCGGCGCGTTATTCATCCGCGACCTGGTACGGGTCCTCGGTATCAAGCCCGCACGGATAAGGATCTACGGTTTCGAACCGCGGCCGCAGACCCTCTGCGCGCCGTCCGCGAATGCGCCTGCGGCGGCCCAGGTTTTCGCGCTGGCGGACAAGCTTATGCGCCGCGCCGGCTATGGAACCAGCTCCGGCATGTGGAGCGTCCCGCCGTCTTATCTCGGTATCGGCTGGAGCGCCAAGTCGCGCTGCTGCGGCGCCGGCTGGTATCAGCACCCGCCCCTGGGGCGCACCCGGCCGGTAACCGACCAGCTGCCGCCCTTTGCGGGAATGGCGCTGAGCTTGGCCGAGGAAAAACGCGGTGAGCTGATCAGCCGCCGCGCGGTGCTGGGGAACCGCCGCGGGCTGCACCGTCATTACAGCGCCGGCGTACGCCGCGAGCTGCGCCGCGTGCACGGCAAAGACTGGGCGAACGGGAACGGGACCGCGCCCGCAGAGCTGGAGTGCCGGGTCTATGAGAGGCGCGCATCATGAAGGCGGCTGCCCGGCTGCGTGAGTACCTGTCCACCTTCTGCTTCGACGACTACTATTTTCCGATGGACGGTCCGTTCCAGAACTACACCTACTTCCCGTCCGCGAGCCTCGACGAGGTCCGCGCCTGCTGGAAAAAGACGGTGCGGCTTATGCGCGCGGGCAAGGCGCCGCGCGACCTCGGCATCTATATCCATTGGCCTTTCTGCGCCGCCCGCTGCGCGTTTTGTTTCTGCAGCATGAAGACGCCGGGCTCACGCAAGGAGGTTCAGCGGCAGCTGGACGCGCTGCGGCGGGAGATGGACGCCTTCCGCGGCATCTTCGATAAGACGCTGTTCACTTCCTTATGGATCGGCGGCGGGACGCCGACCTTTATGGGAGACGCGGACCTGGACGCGCTTCTGGGGCGGGTGCGCGACAGCTTCGCGTTCACGGAGGACGCCCAGATCTACGTCGAGTCCTCTCCGGCGACGCTGACGCGGACGAAAGCCGATATTCTGGCGCGGCACGGCGTCAACCGCATTACGCTGGGCGTGCAGAGCCGCGACGCCAAGGTCCTGCGGGCAGCCGGGCGCCGGGGCCAGAGCCGCGCGGTCGTTGACCGCGCTTTCGCTCTCGCCGCCGAACGGGGGCTGTTTATCGACCTCGATCTCATGTTCGGTCTCGAAGGGCAGAGCCGGGTATCTTTTGTGCGCGATCTGGTATGGGCGCTCAAGCGGCGGCCGCAGGCGCTGCATTTGTACGCTTTTGATCCCAAGCCGCAGACCGGCTACGTGCGAGCGGGCAAGCGCCGGCTCGCCGGGGGGCGCGAACGGCTGCGCATTCTCATGGAGATCGCCGACCGGTTGGCCCGGGGGGCGGGCTACCGGATGTCGCGCCTCGACCCGGCGACGCTCATGCCTGATTGCCCCGAAGAGCGCCAGGACAGCGCGGTGCGCCGCCAAGGCGCATCGGTCATCGGCTTCGGTCCGAGCGCGATCTCGCACGCTTTCGGCGGCGCCTGGTACTGCCATCCGCTCGTAGGTCGGGGCGGGCGCGCAGGAGGCATCCCGCCCTTTCGGCTGCTGCCGTCGGGGCTCGATGAGGAGATGCGGGGCTATGCGCTGCGCAATTTGGCGCTGTTCGGGAGGATTGCAGTCAAGAACTTTTACTCCCGTTTCGGCGTCGAGCCGCTGCGTGCCCGGGGAGTGGGCGGCGCACTGCAGGAGCTCGCGGCATCCGGCCGGCTGCGCGTTGACCGCAAGAGCATCGTCTACGCGGGCCGGGATCCGGTGGAGCGCGGGATAACGCTCAAGCGTCTCTATAGCCCGCGCCTGCTGGGTGCGCTGATGCGTGGGCGGCGGCGGGAGTTCACGGCCTATGCCAAGGGCCGCAACGGCGCCGCGGCAATCGCCGACAAGATGGAGGACCGGTCTCTGTTTCGGGCCTACTTCCGCCCATGATCGATTCGGAACGCCTCTTTCGCTGTATGTTCCATGGGCTGCTGGCCCGCAGCGACGACTATCCCCCTAAAGACGGCCTGTACCAGGACTATACCTACTTCAAGCCGGCGCCGCTGGATAAGATCCGCGACGCCTGGAAAAATACGGTCCGGCTGATCCGTGACGGCAAAGCGCCGGAGAATATCATCCTCTACATCCACTGGCCGTTTTGCCCCAGCCAGTGCACCTACTGCTTTTGCAGCATGACGGTGTCGCAAAACCGCCGGGAATGGGACAACTATACCCGGTCGCTGATGCGGGAGATGGACGCCTTCCGCGATGTGTTTAAGGGCGTCGAGCTGCACTCGGTATATTTCGGCGGCGGGACGCCGACCTATATCACGGAGAGCCAGCTCGATGCGCTGTTTAAGCATATTCGATCCTGCTTCAAGCTGCGCCGGGGAGCGGAAATCTACTTTGAAGCCTCGCCGGCGACGCTGACGGCCAAGAAGGTCGATCTTTTGCGGCGGCACGGAGTGAACCGCATAACGCTGGGCCTGCAGACGCGCGACGACGCCGTGCTGCGCGGGGTTAACCGCAAGGGGCAGAGCAAAGAGGCGGTCGAGCGCGCCTGGAAACTGCTGGCGGGATGCCGCGGCATTATCCGCGACGTCGATTTGATGGTCGGCTTGGAGGGGCAGACCCGTATGTCCTTTTTGCAGGACCTGATTTGGTCGATTCGCAAAGGCGCCGATATTATCCATATCCAATCCTTCGACCCGCGCGCCCAGACGTTGTTCTCACGCAAGCGCAAGCGTAAGGATGCCGATTACTGGCGGGTGATGGCGAAGACCGTCGAGATCGCCGAGGGCGTGCTCAAGACCGCCGGCTACGGCATGACGCATTACGATTTGCAGCGAGGGGTCGGTACCAGCGAGGAGAAGATCCTGTCGGACGATCCGTTCGAGCTGTCGTCGGTGCTCGCGCTCGGCAAGCACGGCAAGGCGCATGCTTTCGGCAGCGCCTGGTACCAGCACCCGCCGGTCCGGGCCGGGGGCTTCCGTTCCGACCGCATCCCGCCGTTCCAGTATATCCCGGCCGATCTTGATGAGGAGATGCGCTGCTACGTCATCCGCAGCTTGTGTTTGCATGAACGCGTGAACCTGCCGGCGTTTCGCCGCCTCTTCGGCCGGGAGCTTAACGAAGATGTAGAGGTCTACCGGCCGCTGCTCGAGCTCGCCCAATGGGGCAAGGTGCGGCTGGGGACGTCCGAGATCCGCCTGGCGTCGCGCACTCCCCTGGAGCGGCTTATCTGGCTTAAGCATCTGTATCACGAGTCGGTGCTCAACGACGTGATCGCCAAGCACCGCGGCCGGTTTGCGGAATTTAAGCGCGCCTATAAGCGCGATCCTGAAAACACGCTCCGGCAACTGCGTACCAAGGCCGAAGCGCGGACCTATCACCTGGTTTACTACCAAGGGTTTGGCGGCGGGCGGCGGCGTCTGCCGACGGAGAATGAGACCCGGCAGCTGGCGGCGCTGTGATGGATATGAAGAAAGCACCGGCCATCGAGCGGCTCGAACTCCACGTCGTCTACCAGTGCGTCAACGACTGCGTGTTCTGCAGCGAGCGCGACCATATGCGCGAGTTCTCCGCGCATCCGGCGACCATGGCGGAGATCGAGGAGCTGCTCGAGCGCAAGCGCGGCGCGGGGTGCCGGCATGTGACGTTTACCGGCGGCGAGCCGACGCTGTTTCCGAAGATTTGGCGGGCGTTCGAGAAGGCCAAGGCGCTCGGCTACCGGACCTTTCTGGTTACCAACGGCTCGGCGCTGGCGCTGGACGATTTCGCGGCGGCGGCGCTGCCGCACCTCGATGAGATATGCCTGTCGCTGCACGGTCCCGATGCCGCGGCGCATGAGGGATTAACGCGCAACCCCAAATCGTTCGCGCGGCTGGAGCGGGCGTTCGCTAATATTCAAAGCCATCCGGGGCCGCACTTTCTCATGATCAACTGCGTCGTGAACCGGGAGAATGTGAATCAGCTCGCCGGCATCCTGCGCTTTGCGGCCGGCTGCGGCAAGCTGCGCCAGGCTCTATTCTCCTATCCCGCCCCTCTCGGGGCCGCCCGGGAGCGCTACGCGGAGCTGGCGCCGCGGCTCGGCGAACTGAGCGCGCGGCTGCCCGAGCTTGTTCGAATCGCCGCGGAGAAGGATGTCGTGCTCCGCATCGGCGGCGTGCCGGCCTGCGCGCTCGGCGAGCGCTGGGAGTGCTCAGACGATCTGTATTTCAGCCCCCGGCTCACCGTATCGCGAACCAAGACGGCGGACGGCGGCGTCGGCTGGTTTGAGGAGGAAGAGCGGCGCCCCGGGCGCGAGCGCTTCCATCCCGCCGGCTGCGGACCCTGCTCGCTGCGCGGGCGCTGCGGCGGCGTGTATAAGGCATACTGGGATAAGATCGAGCAGGTCGAGCTGAAGCCGTTCGCCGGCGAGGGTGCATGCCGCTCCTAGAGGACGATCTCACGTATTTTGAGAACGCGGCGGACCGTTTCGGCGATCCTGAATATGATCTGTTGGAAATGTACTTTCGCATCTCCCGGGCCGGCGACCGCGAGCGCTGGGATGCTCTCGAGGTGCGCAAGTTCTGGAGCCGCTGGTCCCGCGCGGCCCAAGACGGCAGCGGACCTGAGCTGCTGAACCTCTACGTGCATGTCCCGTTCTGCAAGCGCAAGTGCGCCTACTGCCATCATTATTCACGTGAGAGCTACGTTGCCGCGGACGTGGCGGGCTACCTGACAGCCCTGCGCAGCCAGATCCAATACTTTTCCGCCCCGCTGCGCGGACGGACCGTGCGCAACCTCAGCATCGGCGGCGGTACGCCCAGCGTTCTGAGCGCGCCGCAGCTGACGGCTCTGCTGGCGGACCTCAACCGAGAGTTCGCGTTCCATCCCGACGGCGAGCGCGTCTGCGAGCTTAATCCGGCGAGCGTGTCGGCCGCCAAGCTTGATGCCCTGGAGCGGGGCGGCATCAACCGCATCAGTCTCGGCGTGCAGTCGCTCGATGCGGGCGTGCTCCGCGCGTCGCGGCGGGAGGCGGCGGCCGAGAAACGGGTGCTGCGCGCGATTGAAGACTGCGCGCGGCGCGGCTTTACCCGCGGGGTTCATGTCGACCTTCTTATGGGTCTCGACGGGGACACCCCGGAGACCTTTCGCCGGACCTTTAAGCGTCTTCTGGGTGCCCAGCCGGACGGGATATTCGTTAACTCGCTGCGTCCGACCAGTGCGTATCTTAAAAGCCGCTTCGGCGGGAACCTGCAGGCGTTCGCGCGGCATTTCGCGCCGTTTGCCGCGGTCGCGGCGGCGCTGGGCAAGGCCGCCGGCAAGGCGGGTTACGACGCCGTGCACGGCGCCGCCGACCGGGAGCTGATTTTCGTCCGGCGGGGATGCGGTCAGGACTGGAGCGACGAGCTCAATGTCTACTACGAGCATTCGGCGGAGCCGTTTTCCGTGCTGGGTCTGGGCGCCAGCGCGCAGTCGCATGTCTATGGAAGCTGCCATTATATGCAGGACGCGCCGGAGGCGGGGAGGTTCGAGCCCGCGGCCCAGGCTTACCATGGGCTGCGCTTCACCATCCGCGATGAGATGCTCAAACATGTCTTTACCAAGCTGCGGCAGAGGGCCGGGATCAGCGCCAAGGAGTTCGCGGCCAAGTTCGGGCGGCCGTTTGCCGAGGAGTTTCGCGAGGCGATCGCCAACGGCAAGGCACGGGGCCTGCTGCAGGCGCGCGGCGGCGTCTATCGCCTGCGGGAAGTGCCGGCGCGCGAGGAGTTCATCTGCGGCTTATACTTCGCCGGCCGCGGGGCGGTGGCACGCGCTCTGGGCGAGGACGGCGAACGCGCGGCGGTCGCCAGAGAGGTGAAGAATCTCGAGCTGAATCTCGGCATGGCCTGCAATAACCGCTGTCTGTTCTGCATGAGCGGACAGGTCAAGCCGGATATGCGCCTGTGGATGCCGCTGGAGCGGGCGCAGCGCGAGCTGCTGCACTTCTACAACGCCGGCTGCCGTTCGGTGGGCTTTCTGGGCGGCGAGCCGAGCGCCTATCCGCAGATTATCGAGTGCGTGCGCTATGCGAAGTCGCTCGGCTACCGGCGCATCGCCCTGTGCTCCAACGGTACCAAGTTTTCCGATCACCGGTTTACCGACGCCCTGGTCGCCGCCGGCATGACGCGGGTGACGGTTTCGATCCACAGCCACCGGCCCGCGGTCGAGGACAAGCTGACCGAGCTTCCGGGAAATTTCGCGCGCAAGCTTAAGGGCTTGCGCCACCTGCGGGTGCTGCGCGAGCAGGGCCGGCTGCCGGACAACGTCTCGCTCAACCCGGTCCTCAACGCCCGCACCGTGCCGCATATGCGGGAATATATCGAGTTTTTCCGCCGGGAAGGCTTCGACGATATACGTTTTAACTACATTTGGCCGCAGGCGCGGGTGGAAAATGACCGCAGCATCGTCCCCCGCTTCCGGAACGCGATGCCGATGATTCTGCGCGTCCTGCTGCTTAACGAAGCCCAGTGGAAGATGCATATAACGTTCGGCGGCTTGCCGCCCTGCATGCTGCGCTGGGGCGGAAAGGATTTGTCTCCGGAGATGACGGACTATCTCGCCGTGCGCTACCTGCTTGAACTGGACGACCCTCCGACGCAGACCAGCCTGCAGGGCCGCGAGCGCTTCGCCTGGAACACCCGCAAAGGACGCAAGCGCAATATGCTCAAGACCCATGCGCCGGGCTGCGAGCGCTGCCCGTACTTCGCCGCCTGCGAGGGCGTGTGGAAAACCTATGCGGCGATGTACGGGCTCACGGAGATCGTGCCGCCGCGGCGGAAAGCGGGAGCGGCCGTATGAGCGCGCCGGCCAAGGTCTCCAAGCGCGGGGTTGAGCTCTACAATGCGGGACGCTATGCCGAAGCGATCATTTGTTTTGAAAAGGAAGTGAAGGCGGGCCGCGACGACGCCGTGACGCGGCGCTTCCTCGCGCACGCCTACGCGTCTGTGGGGCGGACCGGCGACGCGGTGCGCCAGCTGCGGGCGGCGTTTCGCCGGGGCTCGGACCCCTCGGCGGTGTTCGATGCGCTGCGCATGATCATGGGTAAGGCCTCGCGTTTCGGCGAGACCGAGGAGAACCTGATGTGCGCGCTGGAAAAGGCGCCAAGCTCCGCCGGGATGCGCCTCGCGCTTGGCGGGCTTCATCTCGAGCAGGGTCGTCTGCGGCAGGCGGAAGTGAACCTGCGCGCGGCGCTGCGGCATGATCCCCGATCCGAGCAGGCGCTGTTGATGCTTGGGCGCCTGCTGGAGGCGCGGGGCATGGATAAGGAGGCGGAAAAGATTTACCGGAAAGTGGATTCGGCCGAAGCGCGGCTGAAGCTGGGCGAGCTCTATCTGCGCCGCGGCCGTCTGGAGGAGGCCGAAAGGACGCTGCGGCAGGGCGCCCAGTCAACGACCGCGCTGCTGCTTTTGGGACGGGTTTTGGAAGCCCGCGGCGACGGCCGCGCCGCTGAGAAGCGCTACCGGAAGGCGCTCGAACTGGCTCCCGATTTGCCTGAGCCGAGGCAGCGTCTGGGCGAGCTCTATCTGCACCAGGGAAAGCATGAGCGGGCGGAAGAACTGCTGCGCCAAACCGCGGGCGCGCAAGCGGCTCTGCTGCTGGCGGAGATGCAGATCGGACAGGGAAAGCCGGCGGCAGCGGAGAAGACTTTGCTGGCGGATCTGCGCCGGCGCCCGAACGACCCGCGGCTCCTGTCCAAGCTCGGCTGGCTGTATCATCAAATGGAGCGGCCGGCCGATTTTCGCGCGGTCTTTAAGCGCTTTCTCGCCGCCGCTGACCAGGGGCATCCGCACCGGTTTCTGGCCCGAGTGGCCATCGAGGACTACAAGGGAGCGCTGCGCGAGGCGGAGCAGGCGCTGGCGGTCCGCAAGGCCGCGGTGGATGACCGTCTATTCCATCCCTGGGCGGATGATTGGTTCCCGCCGCGGAAGCCGGCGTTCTACGAAGGACAGCTGGAGAAGGTCGCGGCGCTGCCCGTTCCCTGGCGGCGGTTCTTCCGCGGGCTGCTGCTCGGGTATTTGGAGCGCTATCGCGAGAGCCTGTCCGAGTTCGACGGGATTTCCGCGCGTGGCGCTAAGCGCTGGGGCTGGATGCGCTACGCGCCGGGCCTGCAGCGGCTGCAGCTGCGCGACTACCCCGCCGCGGTTGAGGACCTGCGCGCGGCGCTCGCCAGCCGTCCGGATATGTGGATGGCGCGCTGCCATCTGGCGGAAGCTTATCTATGCCTCGGCGAACCGGCCCAGGCTTTCCGCGAGTTCGCCGCGGCGGAGAAGCGCGGCGACGATGTCGCCGCGGCCAATGTGCGCGTATGGCGGGGCGAAGCGCTGCTGTGGCTCGGCCGCTGCGATGAGGCGCTGCGCGAGCTGGACCGGGAGAACCGGGACGTCTCGGCTTTCGCCTTCGCCTGGAGCGGCGCCGCGCGCATGCTGCTGGGCGATCCGGAGCGGGCGCTCGCCGATCTCAATCGGGCGGCCGCCGGCGGGGCGCATGATGCCGAAGTCTACCTGTGGCGCGGCGAGCTGCACCGCCGCCAAGGACGCCATGCCGAAGCGCTCGTCGATTTAGACCGCTCGCTGGAGCTCGGGGGCTTGGCCTGGGCGCGGGTCAACCGGGCCTTGACCTGCGCCGCCCTGGGGCGGGACGCCGAGATGTGGCGCGACTTCGAGGCCATCCCGCACGAGGTGCTCGCGCTGGGGGCGGAGGAGCTGCCCCGCGGTCTGGACAAGCGCGGGATCGTCCGTCTGCTGGAAGCCGCCCTCGCGGCGGCCGGCGGCGTGCGCCGGCCGGAGCCGTATACGCTGGACGCGCTCAAAGCGAAGCCCCGCCGGGGGCGCGGCTGATGGAATATCAAGCGCGGCATTGGGTGCGGCTTACCGCGGCCTGCAACAATAACTGCGTGTTCTGCCTGGATGCCGCCGCCCGCATGGGCGAGATGCTTCCGTTCGCGGATATCATGGAAGAGCTGCGGCGCGGACGCGAACTCGGAATTACGCGGGTCGTCCTCAGCGGTGGCGAGCCGACCATCCATCCCCGCTTTCTCGATATCGTCGCCCAAGCGCGCGAACTCGGCTACACGCATATTCAAGCGATCTCCAACGGCCGGCGCTTCGCCGAGCCCGGGTTTATCGAACGCTGCGTTCAGTCCGGGCTGCGGGAGACGACGATATCGATGCATGGCCATACGCCGGAGCTGCATGACGGGCTGGTGCGGGTTCCGGGAGCTTTTAAGCAGAGCCTGGCGGGACTTGGAGGGGCGCTCAAGCGTTCGGAGCTCATCGTCAGCGTGGATATCGTCCTCAATAAGCAGAACATGGAGGTTATCGATGACGTGCTGTGGTTTTTCCTGCGTCTCGGCGTGCGCGAGTTTGATCTCCTGCATGTGGTTCCTTTCGCCAGCGCCTGGGACAACTGGGAAATGCTCCGCTACGATCCCGCGGCGGTCCGCGAGCGCTTTCAGCGCGCCTTGAAGCTGGCCCGCAATATGGGCGCGGTGCTGTGGACCAACCGTCTGCCGGCTAAATTCCTGGAGGGCTTCGAGGATTTGATCCAGGATCCGCGCAAGATCCAGGATGAGGTGCGGGGTCGCGCCGCGATGTTTCACGAGTTTCTGGCCGGCGGCAAGCTTATGGGCTGCCGCGACGAACGCTGCGGCTTTTGCTTCCTGGAAGGCTGGTGCGAGGACCTGATCCGGCTGCGGGATCGGGGACGGCTGGCGGGGCGTCCGCTGCCCAAATGCCTAAGCGCGGGCGGCGGGAAGGCCAAGCCGCCCGTGTTTCGCTGGGCCGGCGCGGCGACCGACCTCAACGAGTGGACCCGCTTTTATATCGAGAACCGCTACCATATCAAGGGGAGCGCCTGCGGAGAGTGCGCGCATGAGCGGACTTGCGCCGGCGCGCAGATCGACTTCATTCGCGCCCAGGGTTTTAAGGCGCTCAAGCCCGGCAAGAAAAAGAAGAGGAAAAAGACGTGTCGGAATTAGCTTACCTTCAGATCACGCGGCGCTGCGACCAAAGCTGCCGCTTCTGCTCGAATCCATCCAACGGCCGCATGATCCCGCTGCGGCGCGCCAAGAAGTGGATCGACCGCTTCGTCAAGGAAGGCTACGCCGGCCTGATCCTGACCGGGGGCGAGCCGACTTTGCACCCGGAGCTCGACAAGATTATTCGCTATACGGTCGACAAGAAGAAGGTCGCGGCGCGCGTCATCACCAACGGTCAGAAGATCAGCGACTTCGCCTACCTCGAGCGCCTGCGCGACGCCGGCCTCCGGCATCTGCATGTTTCCGTTTACTCGCACCAGACCGGGATTATGGCGCAGCTGACGCGCCGGCCCAACTCGCTGCCGAATATTATCCAGGCCCTGGACAACGCGGCCGAGCTGGGGATGCACGTCGACGTCAATACGGTCATCAACCGCTACAACGCCGATCACCTGAGCCGGATCGTGGAGTGGATCTGCGGCCGCTGGCCCGCGGTGCGGCATTTCGTGTGGAACAATATGGATCCGACCATGAACCGGGCCAGCGACAACCCCGACACCGTGCCCCGGCTGAAGGACTTCGAGCTCGAGCTCTACCGCGCGATGAGCTTCCTTGAGTCGACGGGCCGCACCTTCCGCTGCGAGCGCGTGCCGCTGTGCTTCATGACGGATTTCGCCCACTGTTCAACCGAGACCCGCAAGCTGGTCAAGAGCGAGGGGCGCGCCATCTACTTTCTCGATGAGAAGGGGATCAAGTTCCAGAACACCAAGGGCTTCTGGAATTACAGCAAGGCGCCCAAGTGCGCGCATTGTCCGCTGAACTCCATCTGCGCCGGCCTCTATGAGATGGACACCTACTACAGCTCGGACGAGCTGTGCCCCGTTTTTGTGTCCAAGGAAGCGATCGTCGACCGGGTCCTGCGTTCTGGGGAGCAGGCGTGACGCTGAGCTTGTTTTTCTACGATGCCCTGCTGCTTATGGGGCTTGTCATCTCCTACGAGGACTGGCGCGAGCGCAAGATCCGCAACCGCTGGATCGTCGCCGGGCTGCTGCTGTGCGCCGGGGGCTACCTCTACCTGCTCGCCAACAGCGTGCTGGGGTATTCGAAGCTGCGCTGGATGGGGCTCGGCGAGTACTATCTGCCGTGGAACTTCTACCTCCTCGTGGCGGGACATGTGCTGCTGGTGATCATGACCGGCATCGTGAGCTGGTGGATGGGGCTGTGGCCGGCGGGCGACGCGAAGCTCTACATCGTCTTCGGCATCCTGATCGTGCTCATCGACCAGAATGTCCGGGGCTTCCCGTATATCGTTTTTCTCAAGCTGCTCATCAATATCTTCGTGCCGGCCGGTTTATGGATTCTGGCGACGGTTTTGCTGGGAGCGGTTAAGTCGCTGCCGAAAGTCGATTTTTCCAACCCGCGGCGCCGGGTGGAGGGGCTGCTGGACCGGGCCTGGAAGCGGGGGCGCGATATCTGGCCCTATCGCTACGGCTTTACGGTCTATCTGCTCAACATCTTCCTGCTGTTCTTCGCGCTCGATCTCCTGGAAGGACGATTCGCGGAATTGTCCTTTCTTAAGAACGCCTGGGGCAAGATCGTCGTGCTGCTGCTGATGTACGTGCTGTGGACGCCCGTCAGCCGGCTGCTGAAGGGAAAGCGCTTCTGGCGGACCTGGCTGCTCATCGCGGCCTGGTGGGTGTTCGATCCCGTGCTGCGGCAAACCAATATGGCGGCGGCGGTAGCGGATACCATGGAGACCGTGATTATGTTCGGGGTCATCCTGACCTTTCTGCGCTCGGCGGTTACCCTCTTTCTGCGCTGGGAGAGTACGGAGAATATCGACGCCAAGGACCTGCGGCCCGGCATGATCCTGTCCGAGAAGGCTTGGGAGACCATGCAGGAATTCGGCCGCGAGCGCCGGGAAAATTTCCCGCGCCGCTACGCCGACGGCCTGTTCCCGGAGGATGTGGAGCGGCTGCAGGAGTGGAAGATCCCGGATGCGGTGGTGACCGTCTACCGCGCCACGCCATTCGCTTTCTGGGTGTTCTATGGGACCTTGATCACCCTGGTGCTGCCGAAAAACGCCGTCTACTGGCTGTTCCGGATCTTGTACGATCCGTCGGGGGCGGTCTATTCCTTCCTGCGGCTGTGGGGAATAGGGAGCGGCTGACGGCATGCAACGGTTCGCGGATCTCAAGACCGGCTATGACTGCAACAACAACTGCGTGTTCTGCGTGCAGGGCGAAAAACGGAAGCAGCACGCGCCGTTGGCCTGCGCCGAGATCGAGCGCAAGCTCAAAGAGGGGCGCGGCCGGGGCGCCGAGCGCCTGCTCATCGCCGGCGGCGAGCCGTCGATCCGCGAGGACTTTCTGCCGACGGTGCGCGCGGCCCGCGGCCTCGGCTATTCCGAGGTTCACGTGCAGACCAACGGCCGCCGCTTCTGCTATCCCGACTTTTGCCGGCGGACGATCGACGCGGGTGTGACCCACTATCATGCCGCGCTCCAGGGCTCCGGCGCGCCGCTGCATGACTATCTGACCGGTGCCGCGGGGAGCTTCCTGCAGACCGCGGCCGGCATCCGCGGCCTGCGGCGGCTCGGCCAGCGGGTGCTGACCGATACCGTTATTACCAAAGCGAACTACCGCGACCTGCCCGACCTCGCGCGACTGCTGGTGCGGCTCGATGTGAACCAGGCGCAGCTGAGCTTTATTCACGCCGCGGGCTCCGCCGCCGCGGCCAAGGCCTGGCTGGTCCCGCGCTATGCGATGATCGAGCCTTGGGTCAAGGCCGCGGTCGACGTCTGCTCGCGCTCGGGAAAGACGGTTACGACCGAGGGTATCCCGTACTGCTGCCTGCGCGGCTATGAGAGCTATGCGGCGGAGCTGATCATGCCCGAAATCGTGGTGTTCGACGCCGCCGGGACGATTGAAGACTTGGCGCGGCACCGCGCCGAGAACGCCCGGGTCCTCGACGAGCGCTGCCGCGACTGCGCCTATGCCGGGGCCTGTGCCGGGCCGTGGCGGGAGTATCCGGAGCTGTTCGGCTGGAGCGAGTTCGCCGCGGTCCGGCGAGGGTGGCCGGCCGCGCCGGCGGACCAGCAGGCGGCCTTTGTCTGCGGCAAGAACGGCCATATGCTCGAGCCCAAGCGGAGTGTCTGCCATGGCTGACAACGGGTACCGCAGCTACGAGAATCCGAACTGCCTGCCGCCGGACGTCCCCGGCTGGCGCAGCTTCCTCAAGCGCGACCGGTTTGCCCGCCACAAGTACCACTCGCTTATGCCCGCGCATCCCTGCGTCGACATCATGCACGGAGATCTGGAGTGCCGCTACACCCATCCGACCGGGGACGGCCGTACCGTCTCCTTTCTCAACTTCCCTTGGCTGCGGCCCAATCGCGAGTCGACGCCGGCGCCGTACCGGGTTCTGACCACGGATATGCGGGAATCCGACGTGGTCGCCGGCGCGTTGGGCAAGGCCCGGCGGCAGCTCCGGCTGGCGGTCGAGGAGATGCCGAAAGGCGCCTTCGTGCTGCTGAATTCCGCCTGCGTGCCGGACGTGACCGGCGAGGATCTGGAGACGGTCGCCCGCCCCTGGCGGGACAAGGCGCCGGTCTTCTACGAAAAATCCGACGGCAAGGATAAGGCGCCGCCGCTGGTTTCCAAGATGATCGCGCTGGCCGGCCGGCCCGCCGCGGGCAGGCGAAAGAAAGGAGTCGTCAACCTCATGGGCTGTCCTCCGGGCCGCGTGGAGAACGAATTGCGGGAGCTGCTGGCGGCGGCGGGGCTGCGCGTCGCCGCCTCTCTGGTACCGCTCCTGTCGCCCGCGCGGATACGCGCCGCCAGCTCCGCCTCGCTCAATATCCTGATGCCCAACCGGCTCTACGACGCGCTGTTTTATGAGTTGCTGCGGGCGGTTCGGCTGCCGATCGTCCGGCCCCCGCCGCCCTACGGCCTGGACGGCACGACGCGCTGGCTGGCGGCGACGGGCGGCAAAGCCGCGGCAGTCAGGTCGCGCCGCCGCTGGGAAGGCGATTGGGGCCGGCTGCGCCGGGAGGCGGCCCGGCACCGGCTCGGCTTCATCGTCGATCCCGGCGAGCTCGCCGTGCTCTCCGATCCGGCCCTGAACGCCGGCTGTCCGCTGCTCCCCATGAGCAAAGAGATGGGCTTTGGCGTCGATCTTCTGGTTTACGATCCGGCGGGGAAGACGGCGGGCGGGAAGGGACGGCACCGGGCGCATTCTTTCGGCACGCCGGATGAGCTCGCGGCGCTGATCAGCGGACTTTCCTGCGGCGCCTTCTATTCGGACTGCTTCTTTGATGCCCGCCTGTCCCGGCGCGGGAAGGGGCAGTTCTCCCTGAATTTCTTCGAGGCCGGCTTTGCGGGAGGCGTGCGCACCCTGGAGCGCCTGCTGGACGTCTGCCGCCTGCCGTTTTACCGCCGCTACGGCCGTTACCTGGGACCTCATTATGAAAAGCAAGCCGGCTAAAAAGAAAATAAAGATCGGCCGCGACCTGAAGAAGTTCGGCCAGCCGCTGGATTATCCGTACCTGCTGGGCGTCTATATGGCGGTCAATGCCGTGCCCGGAACGGCGATCCTCATCGACGGGCCGGACTGCGCGGTCGGCAAAGCGGAGCATCTCTTCGGCAAGCATGACGGGCGCTCCACGCTTCTCGATTGCTCCGGGCTTAACCGCGTGGAATGTACCTTCACCGACGCCCGTAATACCGCGCATTCGCGCGAAGCGGCGGTGCGCAAAGGCCTGCTGGCTTTGGCCGCGCGCGACGATGTACGGGCGGTGCTGCTGTCGTCTCTGCCGATGACCTTCGTTACCGGAACCGACTACCGGCGCATTCTGCGGGGAGCGGTGGAGCGGACGTCCAAGCCGCTGTATTTTGTTTCGCCGCGTTCGCTGCAGGGCGGCTACCTCGACGGCTTCGCCGCCGCCCAACAGAGCCTGGCCGAAGGAATCTCCCGGCCCCGCCGGCGCCCGGCCCGGGATAAAGCGGCGCTCGTCGGCTACCTTATGGATCGCGGCGAGGAGGATCATCGCGCCAATCTGCAGGAGCTGCGGCGCCTGCTCGGCGCGCTGGGCGTCGATGTCGTTTCCGCGTGGTTTGACGGCTCGCCGTATGCGGAATTGGACGCCATCGGCCGGGCCGGTACGATCATCTCGCTGCCGTACGGCCGCCGGGCCGCGCGCGCCGCCGCCAAGCGGACCGGGGCGGAAGTGCTGGAGCTCGGCCTGCCGGTCGGGATCGACGGGACGCGCCGCTGGCTGGAGAAGGCCGGGGCTTTCTTCGGCGGCGCAAAGAAAGCGCGGCGCTTTATCGAATCCGAGCTGCGTGCCGTTGTGCCGCGGCTGGAATGGGTTGTGCCGCATTCGTTTTTGCATAAGCGGTTCTGGATTTCGGCCGACCCTCATATGCTTGCCGCGCTGACCGCTTTGGTCGAGGAATTCGGCGGACGCGTCGTCGGCGGCGCCGTCGTGGGAAGCGGCGTGCCTTCGGCGAAGCTGCTCGTTCGTCCAACCTCCGGGGCGCTCGCGGAAAGTCTGGGCCGGGCCTGCGCCGCGGGCGTCGACCTGGTGATCGGCGGCAGCGACGTCATAAAGCATGTGCCGCGCGGCGTGCCGGCGATCGAGCTGGGCTTTCCCTCATACTTCACGCATGCCCTGCATGCCAGCCCGACCATGGGTTTCGCGGGGAGCCTCGCGCTCATGGACCGCATGGCGAATGCGATGAGCGCGGCGGCGTCGCCCCGGGGGGAGTGATGGGAGACGCCAGCGCGATCCGGCGGCTGTTCGGGGCCGCCGCGCGCAGCCCCATGTGGACGCGGGAGGGCGTCTTCCTGTATCCTCCGAAATCACTGTGGTCGCCGCTGCGCCCCGCGCAGGCGGCCGCCGACTGGCGCCAGCTCAAGCATGCGGATAATGATCCGGTCGGGCTGTATGTCCATCTGCCGGCCGAGACGGAGTCGATCGCGGAATTCTTCGCGCCGCGCCGGACGCATCCGTATATCGAGTGCCTGCAGAAGGAGGCGGATATCCTGCGCTTGCCCGCCGACCTGCCGCTGCGCACGCTGTATATCGGCTCGGGCGGCGCCGGCGTGCTCGGGAGCTTTTCGGCCGCGGACATCCGGACCTTGCTGAGCTGGCTGCGCCGCCGCTTCCGGCTGTCGTCTTTGCAGCAGGCGGCGGTCGAGGTCGATGCCGCCGAGCTGACGCGCGAGAAGGTGCGCGAGCTCAAGCGCGCGGACGTCGACCGCGTGACCGCCTTTTGCCCCGCGGCGGACGGCCCCGAGGTTTTTCTGCGCCGCCGCCGCTTCGCCGCCGGCCTGCGGCTGTGCCGCCGCGAAGGTATTCGCTATATCTCGATTGATCTGGCGGCCGGCCGGCCCGGAAAAACAGCCGGCGCCTCCTGTCTCGACGCCGAGTTCGCTCTGTCGCTTAAGCCCGACGCGGTGCATCTCCATGACCAGAGCATGCCGGCCGCCGGGCGGACCATGCCGCTCGGCCGCCTGCAGCGGCTGGTGGCGGCGGCGCAGAAGGAGCGCGGTCCGGAGGGCGAGCCGAGCTCCGCGGCTAATAATCTCCAGCTGTCGCACGTATCCGCCCGCAGCGCCTCCATCCTGGGTCTGGGCTGGAATGCCGTCTCCCATATCCGCGGGCGGCGGGTTTACGGGCATGCCGAGCCCTGCTTTAAATACGCCGCAGCCTTGCTTAATGGCCGCGCCCCGCGCTATACGGGGCATGCGCTGGATGAAGAGATGGAGATGCGTTCCTTCATCGTGCGCGCGCTCGAGGACACCGGGCGTTTGGACTGCGTAACGTTTCGCGATACCTTCGGCCGCGAGCCGGAAGCGGCGTTCCCGCGGCTGTTCGGTCCGCTGCTGCGGGAAAAGCGGCTTTCCCGCCGAGCCGGGCAGCTGATAGTCGCCGCCAAGAGAGAGGAGGCGCGCTATCTGTGTTCGGTGCGGTTCTACGGGCGCGAGCTTCTGCGCCGGCTCGCGGCGGCGCCCGCGCAGCGGGCTCCGGATCCGGCGCACCGTACG
>JBDRPD010000075.1:0-3820 GCA_043827405.1 Elusimicrobiota bacterium
GCCGGCGCAGCCCGCCCGCCCGGCTCCGGCGCAGCCCGCCCGGCCGGCTCCGGCGCAGCCCGCTCAGCCGGCTCCGGCGCAGCCCGCTCAGCCGGCTCCGGCGCAGCCCGCTCAGCCGGTTCCGGCGCAGCCCGCTCAGCCGGTTCCGGCGCAGCCCGCTCAGCCGGCTCCGGCGCAGCCCGCTCAGCCGGCCGCAGGAGGAGCCTTTCAAAGACATCCCCAAGCTCCCAAGCCTACCGCGCCGCCGGTCATCCCCACCTCGAAGCGGAGTTTTATTCTTGTTGTCGATGACGATGAGCTTATTCGCGACATGATCGTCAGCAAGCTCGAGGGAGCGGGTTATCGTGTTACAAGCGCGATGGATGCGGCGGAATCCGTGATTCAGGCGGAGGGCATGAAGCTGTCGTTGATTGTGTCCGACATCGAAATGCCGGGCTTCGGCTCCGGCGTGGACGCGCTCAAAAAGCTGCGTCAATCCAATATGATTCCCAAGAACCTGCCGGTGGTGTTTGTTACGGGCATGCCGCCGAAGGAAGCCCAGAAGCTTATACCGCGGGGGGATCCCTACATCCGATTGATGCACAAGCCGGTCGATTGGAAGCTGCTCGAGACGTTTATTTACGATATGACGCGCCAAGACAAACCGCTGACCTAGGTCCACTATGTCGCAGCTGCTATTTTGGGTCGTATCCTCCGACACCGCGGTATCGCGCCGCTGGGAGACGCTGCTTACGCGTGAGGGCTGGCCGGTCACTGTTGAGCCGGACCTGCAGCGCTTCGCCGCCGAGGCCGTCAAGAGCCGCTATGGCGTCGCCCTGCTGGATTGGGACCTGTCGCGGGCGGCGACCGCCGCCAATATCAGGAAGATAAAGGCGCGCGCGGCCGGCGTATCATTTATTCTGATTTCCGATGCGACTTTGGTGCCGGATAAAGTTATCGAGGTGCTCGAGGCCGGGGCGGACGACCATTTTCTAAAGAATATTCATGATAATCTGCTCTTGGCCAAGCTGAAAGCGCATATGCGGCGCATCCTGCCCAGCCTGGCCTCCGCGCTGGACGTGGTAGTTTCTCCCGGGGGAGAGATTAAGATCGACCGTTCCAAGCACGAGGCTTTGGTCAAGGGCACGCGCGGCCGCATGGTGGGAATTCCCGGACTTACCCGCACCGAGTTTTCCATCCTGGCGCTTTTTCTGGAGCAGACCGGAAAGGTCCTCGAACGGCAGTTCATCATGGAAGCGGTGTGGAAGGATCAGGGCGACGATATCCGCCCCGGGACCGTTGATAAGCACATTGAGTCCCTGCGCCGTAAGCTGGGCCGCTACGGAAAAATGGTACAGACGATTTACGGCGTCGGCTACGCATTCAGGGAGAAAGGTTAAAGGGCGGAGGAGCTATGCGTACGGTCATGGTGGTCGATGATGATTCAATGTTTCGGGAGCTCGTTACCGAGATCCTGACCCAGGGCGGCTATAAAGTCGCCAGTGCCGAGGACGGGCAGAAGGCCTGGGACATGATGCAGGACACGCCGGTGGATATGGCCGTGCTGGACCTCAATATGCCCAATATGGACGGCCTGGAGCTTACGCGCAAGATTCGCGACGATGCGCGGTTCAAGGAACTTCCCATTCTGCTGCTGACGGTGCGCGCCCTCGTCGAAGATCAGGTCACCGGCTTCGAGCGTGGGGCCGACGACTATCTCACCAAGCCCTTCGACAGCAATATGCTGCTCACCCGGGTAAAAGTGCTGGAACGGCGCCTGATCAAATAACCCAGCGTCTGACGCCTTTTCTTCGGAATTACTTCGTGATTTCCCCGGGCTTTGGGGCTACCCTGTAGGCAGCACCCGCCGCTATGCAATTAGGGAAGAAAGTACTTCTGGCCGCAGCCTTCGTCTTCGCGGGCGTTTTTTCCGCGCGGGCGGCCGTTGTCACCTGGGACGACGGCGGCGGCGACAAGAACTGGTATACCGCGGCGAACTGGAGCGGCAATACAGTGCCCAGCGTGCTCGATGACGTCACGATCGATAGAAACGGGACGTTCTTCGTCGATGCGAGCTCTCCCGCGATTGCCTTCAACAGCCTGACTTTGGGCGGCTCGCAGAATCCCACGCTCCGTCTCTCCACCGGTATCGGTGCCTCTGGCGGCGATCTAACGATGGAATACGATACGACGCTGGAGCAGGGAATCAGCGACACCCTGACCTTCGGCTCGGTCCTGATCAACGGCGGCGCCAGGATCATCCATTCCTCAAACACCGCCGCCCGCGACTACGTCGTCAGCATCTATGCCTCCGGCAACTTTACCCTGCAGGCCAGCGCCGTAATCAATGTATCCAGCCAGGGCTATGCCGGCGGCGACTCGGGCACTCCCGGCGTTTCCGGCACCGGCGCCGGCGGCGGCGGCGCGGGCGCGGGCGCGACGCAGGCCGGCGGCGCGGGCGCCGGACAGGGCGGCTACGGCGGCAGCGGCGGCGACGGCGCGACGCCGGCGGGCGGCGCCGCGCATGACAGCATGGCGAATCCGTCGGCGCTGGGCTCGGGCGGCGGCGGCGGCTATCATGACGGCGGACTTGCGGTCTCCACCGGCGGCGCCGGCGGCGGCGCGGTGTTCCTGAGCGTCGACGGCACCCTGACTTTGGACGGCATAATTAACGCCGGCGGCGAGTCCGGCACCGCCGGCGACTCCGGAGCGGGCCGCGGTGCGGGCGGCGGCGGCGCGGGCGGAACCATTGTTCTGCGGGCGGCCGGCCTGACCGGAGCCGGCGAGCTGCACGCCGACGGCGGTACGGGCGGCACGGACGTCGACGGCGGCGACGACCCGGGTGGCGGCGGTTCCGGCGGCCGCATCGCGGTGACGGCGACGAGCGCCGACAGTTCGAACCTGACGGTGACGGCACAGGCGGGAGCGAGCGGCGGCGGCAGCGCGCGAAGCGGCGCCGGCGGCATGATCTACCGGAAGGGCCCGGTGCAGCCGAACTACAGCCTGATCGTCGGCGGCGGGTCGGTGGCGGCTTCGACGCCTACCCCGCTGACGTCCGACATCACCGTGGATACGCTGACCGTGATCAATGCCTGGCTGGTCTCCGACTTCGGTGTCGGGCTCACGGCGGTAGGCAAGATCGTTACCTCGGGGCGGGCGGTGCTGGATGTGACGACCATTACCATCACCTCCAATGCCGACTTCGCTCCCGGCGCCGGCTCTATGATCATCGCCTCATCCATGACGGTCTACGATTTGACTTTGCAGGCCGGAACGACCGTTTCTCATCGCGCGAATTCGACGGCGAAGCAGCATCGGCTCTTCCTGACCGCGCGCAATGATCTGGACATTCAGGCCGGGGCCTCGATCGACGTTTCCAGCCGGGGCTATGCCGGCGGGCTGTCGGGTAATCCCGGCGCCGCGGGTGCGGGCGCCGGAGGTGGCGGCGGCGGCGCCGGCGGCACCCAGGCGGGCGGAGCCGGCGGCGGCCACGGCGGGGCGGGAGGCAACGGCGGCGACGGCGCGACCCCCGCCGGCGGTTCCAGCAACGATGCTCCGGCCGCGCCCACGGATCTGGGTTCCGGCGGCGGCGGCGCTTCGCATGACAGCGCGAGCACGGCCTTCCCCGGTGGCGCGGGCGGCGGCGGCGTCATTATCGCCGTCGGCGGCACACTGAACCTCGACGGCATTATTAATGCCGGCGGCGGCCAGGGCGCGGCGGGTGCCGGCGGCAACGGCTCCCGGGGCGCGGGCGGCGGCGGCGCGGGAGGAGCGCTCAGCATTACGGCGGTAAATATGACGGGTTCCGGCGAGCTGCATGCCGACGGCGGCGCCGGCGGCG
>JBDRPD010000076.1:0-8263 GCA_043827405.1 Elusimicrobiota bacterium
CCATGGCGGAGTTGAGTCCTTCGCCGGTGGTCGAGCCGATCCAGACGATCTCGCCGGTCTCGACGTCGACGAGCTTGGCGACGACGCCGACCTGGGCGTCGATGATGAATATCTGGGGGATTTCCCGGTCCTCGTAGCGGGTCGTGGTGCCGACCTGCACCTGAACGTTAACGTAGGTTTCCTTTCTGTCCTTTTCCTCTTCCCCTTCTTTTTTCTTCCCCCTTCTTTTCTTGCGCACGGTCTCGAAGATCGGCTCGATATAGGTTTCGCGGGTTTTGGCGACGACGACGTTGCGGCGTTCGGGCTCAAACGAGGTGATCTGGCCCAAAAACAGCGCGTCGACGCCGAGAATACGGCCGAGGTCCTTGGCGCTCGATTGGGCGAACAGCCCGCTGATCCCCAGCTTCTGCTCGTCGATGATCGACTCGAGCCGCGAGCGCTCGACGACGGAGTAGCCTCTCTGGATGAGGTGCTTGGCGAAGATGTCGGCGGCGCCGAGCTCCTCTCCGGCGGGGTGCTCGAACTTGAGCACGCCGATGCGGCGGATGCGGCCGAGGTCGTAGCTTTCGTTAAGGGCGGTGGAGCCGCCGCACCCGGCGAGGAGCAGGCAGGCGCCCAGCAGGCAGGGTCTCATAGCTGGGCGACGATACTATCGAGGTGCTTCTTGGCGGTCTTAAGCTTTTCCGGGTCGGTCTCGCGGCGGATATACCTCTCCCAGGCCTTGCGGGCTATCCGCAGATGACGCTTCTGCCGCTCGCTGTCCCCCTGGTCGCGGGCGGCGAAGGCCTTGGCTTCGTGCAGCAGGGCGTGCGAGTAGTGAGCCTGCAGCGACTTGGGGTCGAGCTCGATGGCTCGTGCGATTTCCTCTATCGCCCGATCGTAGTCCTTGGTGGCTTGGTAGACGAGGCCGAGGCTGAGGTGGAAGCTGGCGTTATCGGGCTCAAGTCCAATGGCGGCTTGGTATTTGGTTATGGCCGCAGAGTAGCTCCCCTGGTTTACCAGGTTGGCGGCCTCCTGCGCCAGATCGTTGGCGTGCTGGGCGTGGGCGGCCGTCGCCAACAGCAGCATTAGGGTCAGCAGCTTCATGTCTAGAGTATAGCCGGATCGGGTCATGGGCGCCAACGGGCAAAGGGGTGAAGCGGCTTCCCGGTGAGTGAGACTGCGGGGGTGGATAATTCGAGAAAGCGGGGTAATAATATTGCCGTTAGCAAAAAAGGACTTGATGCTGATCCCGATAGCCGCTCTGTTTCTTCCCCTAAGCATGACCTTGCTCCTGGTCGGCACCCTGGGGAAAAAACCCGCCGCTCTGCATGCTTTGAAATGCCTATGGCTCCCCGGACTCGTGGCGGCGGCTTATCTGACTTTCGGCGCGTGGAAGGACCGAGCGTACAGCGAGAACTGGGCGTTCATGGCCGTCCTGTACTTCGTCTTTCCGTATACCGTTTTGCTGCTGCTGGAGGGCCTGCTCGAGTTCTTTCTTCTCAGAGGCCGGCGCGATAAGCATGCGAGGGCTTCCCGGATTGCCACCGCGGCCATGGTCGGAATGCTCCTGATTTGTTCGATAATAGGGGCGTTGTCCGCCTAGCGGGCATTATCCATGATCCAGTCAATCAGCGCCTACCTTTCAGCGGCCGTTTGCTTCATCGGTTTCATTTTCGGCTGGTGCGAGAACCGCATCGATAAGACTATCCCTTCCCCGGACGGCAGTCATGTGGCCGCGACTTTTTGGCGCAGCTGCGGGAGCGCGGCCGGAGCGCCGTCCTTCAATCTCAGCCTGAGTCAAAAGCCCCCGAAGGAGGGCGCGGATCTGGGAGATGGCGGGAACGTCATCGGCGCCGTCCAATGCGGCGATTTGAAAGTGAGCTGGAACGGCAGCCGGGCGCTGAATGTGGACCTGGCCGGCGGGCCGCACTGCCGGGTGCTGCATAAATCATCGAGCATCAACGGAGTGAGCATCAGTTTTACCGGCACAGCGTTCTCCGCAAAAAAGTAAAATCCCCCCATGCAGTTCGCGATCAAGATCGCCGTCACCGCCGTCATCGTCGCCGCCGCTTCCGAGCTCGCCAAACGCTCGGCGCTGCTCGGCTCGATCCTTGTCGCCCTGCCCTTCGTTTCCGTGCTCGCCATCATCTGGCTCTATATCGACACCAAGGATATCGCCCAGGTCTGCGCCTTCAGCCGCGGCATTTTCTGGGCCGTCCTGCCGACTCTGGTATTCTTCCTCCTCCTGCCGGCGCTGCTGAAGAAAGGTATGAGCTTCGTCCCCGCCATTTCCGTATCGACCGCGGTCATGGTCGTCGGATTCGCGCTCTACGCCTTTATCGTCCGCCGGTTCGGCATTCAGCTCTAATCGGGCTCGCGGAGCGGCGGACGCCGGCGCCCGTCAAGAGGCCTCCCACGAAATAGGCCCTAGGGCCCAGACAAAATTGGGTCCCATGACTCTATCCCCATGGGCCTGTTGGACTTATAATAAGACCAGTGGGTAACGCTCATATAGGCCCAAAGGGCTACGAAAGAGGTGTGAGAGTGAGCAAGAATATTCATATTTTCGTCGGCGCCGCGGTGACGGCGTTTTTTATTTATACCGGCGCCGCGTTCGCGGCGCAGCCGGAGCCGAGCTTCGATCAGGGGATCGACGTCAAGCAGGTTGTTGAGCAGGCGCGCGAGAAGGCCGCTAAAGTCGAGCTCAAGTCCGCGGGCTACCGGGCCGCCTTCGACCGCACGGAGCGCGACTGCGCGACCATCTCCCTGCGCGCAGACGAGACGCGCTCCGAGCGCGTCATGCTGGAGTCGCGCTTCTATCAGGAGCGCTGCCATCCGGCCGGCCGCCACGGCGAGCGGCAATGCCATGAGGAGTGGACGCATACCGAGCGGCGCAGCGTCCGCGTCGAGGTCGTCGGCCGCGGGGCGATGCTGCCTTGGGAGCGCGACGTCTTCGAGGTTTGCCTGAACGGCCAATGGCTCAACGCCGACGTCGTCGACGCCTCGCACGAGTACTCGATCCGCCAGCCGGGTTGGAACGACGATACGGTCACGGCTACCGCGCTGCGCAAGACCAAGTCGCTGCCCGATCCCGCCGGCATCTACGCCCAGTCTCTGCGCGTGGAGGACGGCAACTACGTCATCACTTACAAAGACCGCTGGACGGAGTTTTATAAGGGAGAGCAGACGGTCGTCGCCGTGCAGCTCAAGCGCCACCGCTCGCTGTGGTTTGACGACACCTTGGTGCAGAAAGAGATTTCGCTGCCGACCTCCGAGGAGCATGCGATCCGCTTCGCGGACTTCGCCGCGGAGTTCAAGGGCAAGCTCAAGGACGGCGTCGAATACTACGTGAAATGGCGGTTCAAGCGGCCCGGCAGCGTCTCCACGGACAAGTGGCAGGGCTGGTGGGACACCGAAAAGGTCAAGTTCAGCGCCGGCGCGCAGATGCTCGTCACCGTGCCGCAGTTCCAGCCGCTGGGCGTGCAAGCGCAGGGACGCGGCGCCTGCTGGTTTAAGACGGTCGAGAAGGATCAGTGCGTGTATACGTGCGGTGACGGGTCGACATACAAGCAGCCCGTTCGCGAGCCGGATCCGTGGAACGATACGCCCACAATTCCGTGCCCGCAGCTCGTAATTCCGTTCTGAGCCGTTTCGGATCATAAAAGTCGTACCGGGGGTGGTTATGATTCGTACTATTGGTTCCGCCGTAATCGCGGCCTTTCTGGCGGCGAGCGCCGTTCATGCGGAGGCTCCGCGCGGCACCCACGTCGTTACCTATAACTCAGCCGCTGCGCTGGCGGCCGGACGGCAGGCGCTGGAATCCCAAGGCGGCAGGATCATTAGCGAGCTGCCGCTCATCGACGCGCTCGTCGTCGAGTTCAGGGGGATCACGCCGAGCCTGAGCGGCCGTCTGTATGCCGACAAGACGGTCGAGAACGTGGAGCTCAATACCTACCGCAAGTGGATCGAAGCCGCCGCGCCCTCCGTGGGGGCGATGCGCTTTCCCACCGCGGCGGGGATCCTCGATGCGGCCAAGAAGCTCAACAGCGCCCCCGGCGTGGCCGGCGAAGAGGCGCCCCCGGCGGCCAGGAAGGACGACCCGAAGCGCAAAGAGGCGCCCTGGGGCATCGAGCGGGTGAAGGCCCCCGCCGTCTGGGAGACCACGCGCGGCAAAGGCGTACGGGTCGCGATCATCGACACCGGCGTCGACGGCCAGCATCCCGACCTCGCGGCCAACTACGTCGGCGGCTATAATGCCGTGACGCCCGGCGAAGAGCAGACCGACGAGCACGGCCACGGCACCCATGTCGCCGGCACCATCGCGGCGGCGGCCAACAAGAAGGGCGTGGTCGGCGTCGCCCCCGAGGCCAGCATTTACGGCGTTAAGGTCCTCGACGGCAAAGGCGGCGGCACCATCGCCTCCATCATCGGCGGCCTCGACTGGGCGGTCAAGAACAAGATGCACGTGGTCAATATGAGCCTGGGCGGACCGCATAGCGCCGCGATGCATAAGGCCATCAAGCGGGCCTACGCCGCGGGCGTGACCATCGTCGCGGCCGCCGGCAACGACCCGAATGCCGAAGTTTCCGCGCCCGCCAGGTATCCGGAAACCATCGCGGTGAGCGCCAGCACGAATAAGGACGAGCTGGCCTCGTTCTCGACTACCGGCGAGGAAGTCGACTTCATCGCTCCCGGCCACGAGATCCTGTCGGACTGGCCCGGCTCCCGCATGGCCGAGCTCTCGGGCACCTCGATGGCTTCGCCCCACGTCGCCGGGCTGGCGGCGCTGGCGCATGCGCTGGGCGCGAACGGGCCGAGCGCCATCAAGAGCGCGCTGACCAAGGCCGCGGTGCCGGTCGAAGGACTGTCCGCGACGCAGCAGGGCAAGGGCATGATCGAGGCCGACCGCTGGGTTAAGTAGCCTCCAGCAGATAAGGTACCAGGCAGGTTATCCAAAGGGCCGGGGCGAATGCCCCGGCCCTTCGCGTTTGGATAACCTGCCTGGTACCTTATCTGATTAGAAGATGGTCTTGAGGAGGAGGAAGCCGCCGAGGAGGAGGACGGTGAAGGCGATGGTCAGCCATTCGAAGTACTTGTCTATGAAGGTGCGCACCTTCTCGCCGAAGACCAGGATGAGCCCCGCGACGAGGAAGAAGCGCAGGCTGCGGCCGATTGAGGAGGCGAGCACAAACGGCAGGAAGGATATCTTGGCGACGCCGGCCGTTATGGTGATGGCTTTGTAGGGGATCGGGGTGAAGGCGGCGGTGAAGACGATGAAGAAGGCGTTTTGCTGGTACTGGGTCACCAGGTACTCGAAGGTCTTCATGGCGTGGTAGAACTCGAGGATCGGCCGGCCGACCGTCTCGAAGAAGGCGTAACCGATAAAGTAGCCGAACATGCCGCCCAGAGTCGATCCGAGCGCGCAGATCAGGGCGATCCACAAAGACGAGCGCGGCTTTCCGAGACACAGCGGGATCAGCAGGATGTCCGGCGGGATCGGGAAAAAAGAGGACTCGGCGAAGGCGACTCCGAATAAGCCCCACTTCCCGTAAGGCTTCTCGGCCAGGCCCAGCGTCCACTGGTACAACTGCTTGATCAATTTCATAAGCGGGAAACGGCGGATCATTCTAGCTATTATCAGCGGCTGTTGCACGGCTCTCTGCGGGGTGTTACAATTTCGAGGTGACCCTCAAACGGCTCCTCTGCGTGTTCGCCTTCGCTGCGGCCGCCGGAGTGCTGCTGCACTTCGTCATCGGAGGCATCCACATCGACTCCGCCTCCATGGAGCCGACTTTGAGCGCCGGGACAAACGTGTTTCTCAATAAGACGGCGTATCTTTTCCGCCCTCCGCGCCGGGGAGAGATCATCGTCTTCGCCAATCCCGCCTTCCCGCACGAGGAGTCGGTCACACGCGTGGTCGCGGTCGCGGGCGACCGTGTCGAGCTCCGGAACATGCGCCTGCTGCTCAATGGAGAGGAGGTCGTCGAAGATTACGCACATCATACCCGCAGCGGGGAGAAGGGGCTTGTAGGCGACTACTACCCCCAGAGTACAGTACCCGCCGATACGGTTTTCGTCATCGGCGACAACCGCGGCTTGGCCGGCGAGACGGCGATGTGGCGCGACCCACCCGAAATCAATGCGATGGTGCGCTGGGTGCCGGTTCGGTGCATACGCGGCCGGTTGTTCGGCGCCCATTAAGGCCGCGCGATTGCGCTCCGCTTATTTTCATCGGTACCTGTTATTAACATTAACTTCCGTAGGTGAAGGGAAGTGTCATATGATGTTTGGGCGCCCGTTTAACGGCAAATGTTAATGTTAATAACCGGTACCGCTGTTGGGCGCCGACTTGGGGACATCACGCCGAGGATATGACGCTCAAGCGCTTCCTCTTCCTGTTCGCGATCGCCGCGGCTGTCGCCGGAGTGCTGCGGCATTTCGTCTTTGAAGGCATCTATATCGCCTCCGCCTCCATGGAGCCGACCTTGGGAGTGGGCTCGCATCTGTTTCTTGATAAGACGACGTATTTGTTCCGCGCTCCCCGGCGCGGCGAGGTCGTCGTGTTCGGCGCGCCGGTTCCCCCCCACAAAGAGATGGTTAAACGGATCGTGGCGGTCTCCGGCGACAGCGTCGAGCTGCGGCACAAAAAGCTGGTCCTCAACGGCGCCGAGATCGAGGAGGACTATGTGCAGTACACCCGGCCCGGCGAGCGCCTGCAGGGCGACAGCTTCGGCCCGGTGACGGTGCCGGCAGGCGCGGTATTCGTGCTCGGGGACAACCGGGACGAATCCAATGATTCCGCCTCCTGGCGCGATCCCGGCAGCGGCGAGCCGGTATATTTCGTGCCGCGGGCGCGTATTCGCGGACGGCTGCGCGGGGTCTATTAAGGTAAGCGCGAATCCGCCGCGCCGTTTATTTGTTATTATCCCCTTATGAAAGGGAAAAAACTCGACGTGGAGCTCGCCGAGAGGCTGCTTAAGGCAAAACAAAGCATCGTCGAGCAGCTCAGCCGCGTCATCGTGGGGCAGGAGCACGTTGTCGAGGAGCTGCTCATCACGCTGTTTTCCTCCGGCCATTGCCTGCTGGTCGGCGTACCGGGTCTGGCGAAGACGCTGCTGATCTCCAGCCTCTCGCAAATTCTCGATCTGCATTTTTCGCGCATCCAGTTCACCCCCGACCTGATGCCGACCGACATCACCGGGTCCGAGATACTGCAGGAGGACCGCGCTACGCGGGAGCGGGTCTTTAAGTTCGTGCCCGGACCGATTTTCGCCAACCTGATCCTCGCCGATGAGATCAACCGGACACCGCCGAAAACGCAGGCGGCGCTCCTGCAGGCGATGCAGGAATCCTGCGTTACCTACGGCGGCGAGACGCGTCCGCTGCCGCTGCCGTTCTTCGTGATGGCGACGCAGAACCCGATCGAGCAGGAGGGCACCTATCCCCTGCCCGAGGCGCAGCTCGACCGCTTCCTGCTGCAGATCAATATCGACTATCCGAGCCGGGAGGAGGAGCGGCGGATCGTACTCGAAACCACCGGGGCGGCCAGCGTCGAACTCAGCAAGGTGCTGAATGCCGCCGAGGTGAGGGAGCTGCAGTCGGTGGTGCGCAAGGTACCCGTGCCGGACTCGGTGGTCGAGCGCGCCGTCGGCATCGTGCGTGCGACGCGGCCGCCCGAGCCGTCCAGCCCCGACTATATTCGCAAGTGGGTTTCCTGGGGCGCGGGACCGCGCGCGAGCCAGGCGCTGATCATCGGCGCCAAGGCGCGGGCGCTCCTGCAGGGGCGCGTGGCCGCCGCCCAGGAGGATATCGACGCCATCGCCAAGCCGATCCTGCGGCACCGGCTCGTGCTCAATTTCCAGGCCGAAGCCGAGGGCGTGACCGTCGATTCGATCGTCGATAAGCTCCTGTTGGAGCTGGAAGTCGTCTGAGCCCGCCTTATTGCGATGCGGTATCTGGATTCCGGCGCGCTGGCCCGCCTTAAGAACATGCGCTTCGATCTCCGCCGCCACTTGGCGGAGGGGCATCTGACCGGACGGCACAACAGCTCGAACCGCGGCTTCTCGCAGGAGTTCGCCCAGCACCGAGCTTACGCGCTCGGCGATGAGCTCAAGCACCTGGATTGGAAAGTCTACGCCCGCAAGGATCGTTTTTTCGTCAAGGAGTTTCAGGAAGAAAAAAGCCTTAAAACCTATATCCTCGTCGATGCTTCGGGCTCGATGGGCTTGCGCGTCCCCCCCCGTGCGGCGAAATGGGAGCACGGCTGCCGGCTGGCCATGGC
>JBDRPD010000077.1:0-8018 GCA_043827405.1 Elusimicrobiota bacterium
CGGAGCCTCCGGCGCCGGAATGAGCTCGGAACTGGGCGGAGCGTCCACCGGTTCCGGCGGGGTGAGCGCCGGCGACGGCGGCGGGGAGCGCGGCAGCACGGGCGGCGGCGACAAGCCGCCGCCGACTATCGGCGGCACGACCGTAGCTCCGCCCGACGGCAACGCCCCAGTGGACTGCGACACGCTGTGGCAGCAGTGCAAGACTTTATTGGGCGACTACGACCGCCTGATCGACGATGCCAGCTCGCAGATGAACGGCTGCACCGTCACCCGGCCGACCGGCAAGTACGGCCAGATCACCGAGGTCGACCAAGCCTGCTTCAACCGGGTAACCCAGCAGACCAAGGATTACAAGAACCAACGCTGGGAAACCCGCAAGAAGTGCCAGAGCGAGTACTACAACTGCGTTGACAACGAATAGTTTTTCCCGGCGCGAGATCCTCGTCATCACCGGCGTCGTCTCCTTCTGCAGCCTGGTCTACGAGATGTCGATCGCCGCTTGCTTCGTCTCGCTGACCGGCGACGACATCCTGTGGCACAGCCTGACGATCGGAATATACCTCGCCGCTCTCGGCATCGGCGCCGCCGCCTGCCCAAAAACTAAGGACAAAGAGACCTGGTCCCTGTTCTTGCGCGTCGAGACGGCGCTCGCCCTGATCGGGGCCTTGTCGGTCTCGGGCATCCTGGCGTTCGAAACGCTCTACCGCGTATACTTCCAGTTCATTCGGGACTTCGAGTCTCCCGCCTCGGTGAGCTGGTACGCCGCCACCCTGGCGCTGTGCCACGGCTGGACCTTCGTCATCGGTTTTCTTTCCGGCTGCGAAATACCGCTGATGCTGCGGGCCGCGGAAACGGCGCCCGGCCGGCCGCGGGCGGAGATGAACCATATCCTCGGAGTGAACTACCTCGGCGCGCTGGCCGGGACTCTGGCCTTCGGCTTCATTCTGCTGCCGCTGCTCGACGTTACCGGGCCGTGCCTGGCGGCGGCGGCGCTCAACCTCGCGGTCTGCGTCTATCTGCTCCAACGGCGCGCCACCGGCGGCGCCGGCAAGGCCCTGCTCCAATTCGGCGCCGCGGCCGCGGTCCTGACGCTCTGCGTCTTCATCACGCGTCCCCTGTACCGCTTCTCCACCGCCAACTTCTACTCCGATCAGCTCGGGACCAAAGGGTGGTTTCTCGCCGAAAAGCGCGCCGGCCGCCGGCCCACGCTCGGCGCGTCGCTGCGGCATGTCGCCGCTTCGACCTCCGACCTGCAGCGGGTCCGGAGCCGCTACCAGTACATAGACCTGCTCTCGGGCATGGCGCCGACGGCCGCGGAAACCCACTACAACCGCCGGCTCGCCGCCGACCCCGGCCTGCCCGCGAACCTGGTGCTGTTTTTAAACCGCCGCTTCCAGCTGCGGGGAGCGAGCGAGGCGTTCTATCACGAGTACCTCACCCACGTCCCCATACAGATGTTCCGCAGCATCCCCAAAGACGTCCTGATCATCGGCGGCGGAGACGGCAATATCGCGCGCGAGCTGCTCAAATACGGCGACCGGGTGCGCTCAATAACGAACGTGGAGCTGGATCCTGAGATGATCCGCCTGGCGCGCAGCGAGCCGCGGCTGCGCCGGATCAACGGCGGGGCCTACGACGATCCCAAGGTGCGGGTGGTTATCGCCGACGCCTTTTCCTACGCCCGCGGCGCGTCCGAGACGTTCGACGCTATTTACGTGGACCTGCCCTACCCGAACAACTATGACGTCTCCCGCGTCTACAGCGTCGAGTTCTTCGGCCGCCTGGCGCGGCTGCTGCGCCCTGACGGCACGCTTACGCTCGACTACCCGATGCGGCACTGGGAAGAGGGCAAGCCGGCGGAGCATTACCGGGACAACTCGGTTATTCAAAACACGCTGCAAGCCGCCGGATTCAAAACCGTCGTCCCCTACACCACCCGCGCACCGGAACTGGTAGACGCCGCGACGGCGCGCAAACTGAGCCTCAGCTCGCCCGACTACGACCCGGAGATCAACCGCCTGCTGCGCCAGGTCGAGAAGAAGCGCTTTTTGCGGCGCTACCCCGGCTACCAACCCCCGGCGGGAACCGACGATCTATGGGTGCTCGACAACGCCGTGCCTCCGGAATCGATGCTGGCCTGCCGTCGCGACGAGAAAGGACCTCGCTTCGGCTTCAAGGACCACGGCATCAAACTGCATTTTCTGACCGCGCAGCGGCTGCGCATACTTTGGTCGATACGCTTTCCGCACAACGAAGACCCCCGGCTCATCAACTACGTCTTCCGCCCCGCACTTTACCGCTCCCACAACCTCCGCTACTTCGCGCTTTTGTAACGCGTCAGGGGAGCGCATCGAGCGCGTTCTGGAATTCGAGGACCGAGGCGTGGCGCCGCGCGGGCTCCGCGCTCGTCGCCTTGGCAATCAGCGCCTGAGCCTCGGAAGTGAGCCCCGGCCCCCCCGCCAGCATGGCGCGCAGGCAGGCGCCGAGCGAGTACACGTCCGTCAGCGCGTTCCCCTTGTTCTGCGCCAATTCGGGGGCGTCGAAGACGGTAAGCGCGGAGGAAGGCGCCGCCAGGCGGTAATCGGCGACGCGCGCGCCGCCGCCCGGCAGCACGAAGATGTTGGAGGGCTTCAGGTTGAGGTGCGGGACGCCGTAGTAATGCCCGTAGGACAGCGCCTCGCAGACCGGCAGCAGAATCTTGCGCGCCGCGGCGATGCCCAGACCCCGGTAGTTGTCGATAAACTGGGCCAGAGTATCCTCCAGCATGTACTCCTGGATGACGAGCGGCGGGTTCAGGCTCTCCAGCAGCTCATGCACCTGCACGATCACGGGCTGTCCCAGGCTGTAGACCTGGGCCGCGCGTTCGCGCATGGACGCCCGCTCCCGGGGGGACAGCGCCCGCGCGATGCGCACGGGCTTGGCGGCGAACTGCTGCTGGGTCTTGACGCTGCGCACCAGCCAGACCGCGCCGGCCGTATCAAGCTGGCGCAAACGGCCGTACTTGCCGGCCAGCACATCGGCCATCGGCGCCTCCGGTTCAGCGGCGACGGGCTCTTCCGGTACGGGCTCGACGGCGCGCAGGCGGCGGCGGCGCAGGAGCATGAAGCTCCCGCCGCCGAGCAAAAGCAGCGCCGCCGGCACCGCGAGCGGCACGCTTCGCTCGGGCGCGGCCGGCTCTTCCTCCGGCGGCGGCGCGGCCGGCGGCGCCGGCTGCCCGCTCTCTCCCGGCACCAGCGCGATGCCGCCGCCGGTCTTCTTCTCCGGCTGCGGGGCGGGACCCGGAGCCGTAAACTTATGCGTCATCGGCGCTATCGACGTCGCGGTATCGGTGTTGCCGGGCCGGCGCGGCGGCGGAGGAGGTTCGCCCGGAGCGGGGAGGGAACGGCCTCTGTACTTGAGCCGCCGCAGGCTTTCCGCGGCGCTGATCAGACCGGGAAAGCCCTCGGATTCGTCCAGCCGGCTCATCTTCGCGCCCTTCATCGACGTGTTCAGCGGCATATAGCCGATACCGCGCTTATAGCTAGTTTTGAAGGGGCGGAGACCGACGCCGACATTGTTGACGATGAGCTCGCGCCCGTTCTTGCGGGCAACGGCCTCCGCGTCGATCTCGGCCTGGCGCACCGGCGGCATCTCCAGCCGCTGGACCAGATCGATATCGACGAGCGCCGGCTTCGGCGCGGCGGGAGGACGCAGGTAGTAACGGCCGAACCAGCCGACCATGCCCAAAAATGCGGCCGCCGGCAGGATCAGCTCGATGCGCCTGCCGGCCGCCGCCTTGAAGGCTTCGAACCGCCAATACGTCGTCGTTTTAAGCTGCTCGTTGAACATGCGTTTCACTGCGGCATCGCGCCCCTACAAGTTTCGCCTGTAAACGATATTAAATCAAGGTCCGATCGTCGCTTGGGGGAATTCATCGGCATGGTGAACACGCCGGTCTTGAGATAATAGGGGACGAAGAGCCAGCCCAGAAGCAGGAGGATGAAGCAGGCCGGAATCTTGAACTGCCCGATCGCGAGCCCGCTCGCCCACCACGCGATCCAGACTCGGTTCTCCGGACTCGAATGTGCTTAGATACGCGTAGATCGTGATGGAAATCGATGAGATCAAGAAGGTGGCGGAAGAGATTCGCCAATATCTATTGCGCAGCGACTTCGACGTCGAAGCGGGACTACTCTGGGCGGAAGTGAAGAAACTGGAGAGGGCTGAGGACCCCATCGGCCCATTGCGAGAACTCCTCTCGCTATGCTCGGCCAGAGGATTGAACGATCTGGCCGTCCTGCCCGAATTCTGGCATCCGCTCGGTGAGCAGACCGGGAAACTGCGATCACTTTGCATCAGCTGGATCAAGGAGCTCGGCTGGCGGGCCGCGCCGATATTATATGACCCGAGGAAGCTCGGCATGGCCGTTTCCATCCTGGAGCGGGATTATGGCTATCCCGAAGAGAAGGCGAAAGAAACCGTCCTCAAGGCCTTCGAGAGGATGCCGGACGTCAACAGAATCCCTGATGACCCGGACATCTTCCGCCGGATTTTCGCCGCCCAGCACCGCAAGGGACGCATCTAGCCGCGATGGAAGTCCGCAGACAAGATCCTATGAGACTTTCGCGATTGACACCGCCGCCCGCCGCAGAGTAAGATAGCCTCGCAGTCCGCCGCATGCGTCACAATCGAGGAGAACCTATGCAACATCTTTCGGCCGTAGTTCTGCTAACCGGAGCCTTGATCCCGTCGCTCGCGTGGTCCGCGCCGCCGGATATGAAGCCGGTCGACCGCGCCACCGCGATCATGGGAGAATGCACCAAGATGCTCGAGGCCGCCGCGTCCATGAAGGTCCCGGACGGCTTCTCGAGGGCGAAAGCGGCCGCGTTCATCAACGCGCAGCTCGAAGGCGGCGCAGCCCAAGCCATGGCCGGGCTCGACCCCGCGCACGACCAGTTCTTGAAGAAGGTCGAAGCTCGGAAGCTCCAGCTCGAGGAGTGCGGCAAGAAGTATCGGGCCGCGATGCAGGAATCGTCGGCGGTCACCAGCAAGCTGGAGGGAATCCAGCTCAGCGAGCAGGAAGCGGCCGTGGTCGGCGCCGCCATGGATAAGCACCAGGCAGCCCTGGAGAAGCTCGAGACGGTGATGGAGAAGGTCACCGACGCCGCGGGCGTCCAGGTGAACGCGCAGGAGGTCCTGCAGAAGTACTTCCTGAACGACCCCGCGGCGCCGGAGACGAAGGCTGCGGCGCCGGAAGCCGAGGCCAAGATCGACCCCGAGCTCAAGAAGCAGCTGCTGGAGATCCTCGCCAAAGAGAAGGATCAGAAGGTGAAGCTGGCCGAGCAAGCGAAGACCGAAGCGGTGAAGACCCAGCAGGCCATGCGGGCCCTGCAGGATCGCGAGAAGTCGAAAGCGGCGAGAGCGCAGGCGGAGAAGCTGGAGCTGGTGAAAGCGCGAGCGGAAAAGATGGAGTGGCGGAAGAAGAGAAAGATGTTCCCCATGGAGAAACCGAAGGGCAAGGCCCTCGCGGCCCCGATGGCGAAGGCGGGCGCGGCCCCCGCGCCGCAGGCGGCCGCGGCCCCCGCGCCGGAGGCGGACCCGCTGTCCGAGTCCGACACCAACAAGGTCCTGAACTGGATCGCCGGGAAGGTCTCTTCCGCGCGCCAGCCCTTCTGCTATCGGGACAGCTTCGGCCGCGGCGTCGGCGTCCCGGTCAACAGCTGCTCCTCGGACCAAGAGAAGGACGGCTGGCTCTGCTATCCCAAATGCAAGCAGAACTATGACGGCGTCGGTCCGGTCTGCTGGCAGCACTGTCCGAGCGGCTACATCGATATGGGAGCCGTGTGCCACATCAACAAGCCTCTCACCAAGAGTGGGAGCTGGCCGTGCGCGTGGAAGCTGTTCGGGAAGTGCATGGCGCGCAAGCACACCTGCCCCAGCGGGTACGTCAACGCGGGGCTGTTCTGCGCGCTGAAGACGCCCTCCACCCCGGCGGGTTATAAGGGCACCGGGCTCGACCCCATGAAAGGCTCGTATGGCCGGGGCGTCGGGGAGCCGATGCACTGCTCGTCCTCGCAGCAGTATGACGCCGGGCTGTGCTACACGCCCTGCAAGAGCGGCTACCACGGCGTCGGGCCCGTATGCTGGATGGGCTGCCCCTCGAGTAAGACCGAGTGCGGGGTCGGCTGCGCCAACAGCACGATCAGCTGCGTGACCAGCACGGCCGACATGGTCATCTCCCCGCTGATGATGGCCTACAACTGCGCCACCTTCGGCAGCGCCTCAACGATGAAGGCCTCGTACAAGGCGATCCTGAATGGGTGCATCGCGGCCAAGAACGGAGCGGCCGTGGGGTATCAGCTCGGGAGCACCATCGGCCTTTGGGTCACCGACGCCGTGGCCAACTTCGACCAGCTGACCACGCCGGAGATCAAGGCCGCGCTCGCCAAGGGATGCAAGGGCCACCCGAGGGCGGAGCAGTTCATCAAGGAGCAGTACGCCTTGCAGAACCTGAACCTAATGCTGGAGAAGGACGGGATACAGACCGCGAAGAACACCTTGGCCGCGGCCTCGAACTTCGACCCCACCGGCATTTCAGGAGTCGTCTCCGCGTATGCGAATCCTATCTGCAGCCACACGGAGCCGTTCCCGAGCGTGAAGTTCCTGGACTAGGCTTGGCCGGCACTGGAAGAGCGCTGACCCGGATGGGGTGCGCCCCGTCGGCAGGATCCCCGCGATAGAAGGCTGTTGATGATCCGTCGAGGGATCGAATGCTGCTGCTGATGTCCCCTCCGGCATTGCGATGCCGGCTTTATGCGCTCCCCCCTCTAGAATGCAGCTCTCGCAAGAGCTTCGCGAAAGCCTTCTTGTCCATGGCCCCGGATGCGACCTGACGCGTCGCGGCCTCCAAGTCGTCTTCGCCGGTCAGCACGGGATGCCCGTTGTTCTCCAGGAAGACCAACGCGGCGGTCAGGGCGGCGCGCTTGTTCCCATCCACGAAGGGATGGTTCTGCGCGATATGGTAGGCGTAGGCCGCAGCCATCTCGAACGGGAACTCGTGGAAGAAGACATCTCCCGAGCCGCTGTGCGGCATGGCGAGCGCCGATTCTAAGAGCCTCAGATCTCTCACGCCTTGGCTGCCGCCGAAAGAGCGGACGAGATCTTCATGGAACATGAGCACTTCAGAGAGGGTCAGGAACTTGGGCTTCACTCAGTCCGCCAACCTCTTGAGCGCCTTCGAGAACCGCTTCTTGACGGCCTTGTATGCGCGCGTCACTTCCTTCACCCTGTCGGGATCGGAGACCGGGGAGATTACCAGGTTCTTCCCATCCGTGGTGATCTCGAGCGGGGTTTTGGAATCGATCTGAAGGAGCGACAGGATCGCCTTGTCGATGACGATCGCTTCACTGTTGCCGACCTTAGTAAGAAATTTTACCATGGCGCCCTCCGTTATTACATTATTAGTATAGTGGTAATAACGGATTTGTCAAGCCCTTTTTCTGGAGGACAGCCTCTACTTAAGCGTCAATAAGACAGCCCGCGTGAATCATGTGGAGCACTCAAGATAATCCCTCTTGTGTATCCTGGTCCCGGCCGCCGCCTTGAAGGCTTCGAAGCGCCAATACGTCGTCGTTTTAAGCGGCTCGTTGAACATGCGTTTCACCGCGGCGTCGCGCCCCTACAAGTTTCGCCTGAAACCGCAAATATCTCAAGGCATGCACGGCCGCACCGGTTGTTTCGCTCCTGCGATCGTGATATTCTCTCCCTAGATGAAACATGCGGCTTATCGTCGGCGCTGCGCGCTCGCGGCCAGGTTCTTTCCCGTCATCCCATCGCTCTTCCTGGCCGCCTGCGCCATCGCGACCCCCAAGGTCCGCCTGGCTTCCGACGAGCTCGGAATGCGGCTGACCCGTCCGGCACACATGGCGCTCACCCTCGCATACTCGCCGACGGGCAATCATGTCGCGGCCGGCACGGCGACCGGCGACCTGCATCTCTGGGACGTCGCTGCGGGCCGCAAGCTGTGGACCGTGAAGGCG
>JBDRPD010000078.1:0-7137 GCA_043827405.1 Elusimicrobiota bacterium
ATGGTGGCGATCAATGCCGAAGGCCGGATTACTATATTCAATCCGGCGGCCGAAAAGATGTTCGGTTTTTCTGCCGGGGAAATGCTGGACGGCCCGCTCGATCCCATTTTGCCGAAGGGGATGGCGGCGCAGCATAAAAAAAATACGAACGGCTATTTTACGCATGGGAGCCCGCACGGCGCTATTGGAAAGACGGTTGAGTTGACGGCGCGCAGGAAGGACGGGTCGGCGTTTCCTATCGAGCTCTCCCTCTCCCGCAGCGGCGGCAAAGACGGCTTCGTGCTGTCCGTTATTCGAGATATTACAGCGCGCAAGCAGACCGCGGAGAAGCTGGCGGAGCGCAATCATCTGCTCGACCAGCGCGTCAAGGAGCTCAACTGCCTTTACGGCATCTCGCGCATTTCAGAAAAGCCGGGCGCCAAGGTAGGGGATGTCCTGCAGCGGGTGGCGGATATCCTGCCGCTGGGCCTCCAGCATTCCGCGTGCGCCTGTGCCCGCATCGTGTTCGACGGGCGGGAGTACAAGACCGCCAACTTCGCCCCCTCGCCCTGGCATCTGAGCGCCGATATCTCCGTCATCAGCGGTGACTGCGGCCGGGTTGATGTCTATTACCTGGAGGAGAAGTCCGACGGTTCGGAAGGCCCGTTTTTAGTGGAGGAACGCCATCTCATCGATGCCGTGGCGGGACGAATCGGCGAGATCGTGCGCCGCAAGCGCGCGGAGAAGGTCGCCCGCAAGGCGGTCGAGATCAAGTCCGGCTTCGTGTCGATGGTGTCGCACGAGCTGCGTACGCCGTTGACCGCCATCAAGGAAGGCATAGATATCGTCATCGACGGCACCGCCGGCGAGATCAGCGAGGAGCAGAAGCAGTTTCTGGAGCTAGCCAAGCGCAACGTCGACCGGCTTTCCCGGCTCATCAACGATGTGCTGAGCTTCCAGAAACTGGAGGCCGACAAGGTCGAACTGAAGCTGGAAGAAGGCGACATTCTGATGACGGTCAAGGAGACCTTGGCTGCCCTGCAACCGTCCGCACGAGCCAAGGGCCTGGCGCTGGAGCTGCGCAACGGCCATGTCCTGTCCATGACGCGCTTTGACCGCGACAAGATCGTGCAGGTGCTGACCAACTTGCTAAATAACGCGGTCAAGTTCACCGAGCACGGCGCCATAGTGGTCGCGGCCAGTGCGGAAGAGGACGGCCTGCGTGTTAGCGTCGAGGATACCGGGCCCGGCATCGCGGCCGAGGACATGCCGCGGCTGTTTTCCAGTTTCGAGCAGTTCGGTCCAGCCAAGTCGATGACCGGCGGCACCGGTTTGGGTCTGGCCATCTGCAAGCAGATCGTCGAGAAGCATGGCGGCCGCATCTGGGCCGAGTCGGAGCTCGGGAAGGGAACGCGCTTTTGTTTCACGCTTCCCGCGGGGAGGGACTAATCATGGCGACCAAGATACTTTTTGCCGAGGACGAGTTGGACCTGCGGGTCCCCTTGCAGTTCCGTCTGCGCAAGGCGGGCTACGAAGTCCTGGTCGCGGTCAACGGTCAGGAAGCCTGCGATATGGCGCGGGAGCACCGGCCGGACATCATTTTGCTCGATGTCCGCATGCCGATTCTCGACGGAATCTCGGCCTGCCGGCAGATTCGCTCCTGCCCCGAGCTTAAGGATGTGCCGGTTATTCTGATGACGGCGAGCGTCGAGGGCCTCGGCGAGCGTGCCAAACAGGCGGGCGCCGACGCCTTTATGATCAAGCCCTTCGAGCCCGAGGAGCTCTACGCGCTGTTGAAACGGTTTACCACGCAAGAGACGAAACATGTGCCGAATACTTGATGCCCTGCTGGCCGACGGCAGCCTGACGCGCGGCCAGCTTGATGACGCCGAGCAAAAGCGGCTTGGCGCCAAGAAGCCGGTGCAGGACCTGCTCATTGAGATGGGCTTTCTGCGCGAGGAACAGCTGCTGGCCACGGCCTCGCGCGTGCTCGGGATGCCGGTGGCCGACCTTAAGACCGAAGCCGTGGAACCGGCGGCGCTCAATGCCGTCCCCTATACCGCGGCCAAGCGCCACGGCGCCTTTCCCCTGCGCCGCGAGAACGGCCATCTGGTGGTGGCGATGAGCAACCCCCAGGATCTGGTGGCGGTCGACGACCTTACGATAATGTGCGGGGTTCAGGTGCGGCCGGTGCTGGCGCGCAAGAGTGATATCGCGGCCAAGATCGATCAGTACTACCAGATCTCCGACGCCCTCTACGATCTGTTCAAGAATGTGGTCAACGGCGCCAAGGTCGAGGCCGTGGGCGAGGACAGCGCCGACGTCCGGGTGCTTACCGGTGATCGCTCGCCGGCGGTCAAGCTGGTCAACCTCCTGCTGGCGGACTCGCTGCGCAGCCGCGCCAGCGACGTGCATATCGAGCCGCAGCAGGATTTTATCGAGGTGCGCTATCGCGTGGACGGGCGGCTCAAGAGCATCATGAAGCTGCCGCTGGCGCTCAAGGCCAATATCCCGGCCCGCATCAAGGTTCTCCCGGCCTCGATGTCGCCGAGTCGCGCAAGCCGCAGGACGGCCGCGTCGAAATGACTATCGACGAACGTCCTGTCGACCTTCGAATATCCACCGTGCCGACCTACTACGGCGAGAAGGTCGTCATGCGCCTGCTCGACAAGAAGCGCGGCGGTATCGATCTCGAGGGAATCGTCACCGACGTCGGCGACCGGGAGGCTTTGCTGGCCGCCTCCAACGCCAAGCAGGGGATGGTCCTGGTGACCGGTCCCACCGGTTCGGGCAAGACCACCACGCTCTACGGCCTGCTGGGCGCGGTCAAAAGCGAAAGCAAGAATATCGTCACCTTGGAGGATCCGGTTGAATACCTCATGGAAGGGATCAACCAGATTCAGGTCAACCCGCTCAAGAACGTGACCTTCGCCACCGGCCTGCGCAGCATTCTGCGCCAGGATCCCAATGTTATTTTGGTCGGCGAGATTAGGGATAGAGAGACCGCTGACGCGGCGTTTCGTGCCGCGCAGACCGGGCATCTGGTATTTTCGACCTTGCACACCAAGAGCACGACGGCGACGATTGCGCGCCTTATGGATATAGGGCTCGAGCCGTATCAGATCGCGACGTCCTTGACCATGGTCGTGGCCCAGCGGCTGCTGCGCCGAATATGCCCCAAGTGCAAAGAGGAGCATATCCCCGATCATATACCTGTCGGCGCCGGCGCCGCGGCGAAGTTCTACCGCGGCAAGGGCTGTGCCGATTGCGACTATACCGGCTATCAGGGCCGCTTCGCGGTGCAGGAAATGCTGCATCTCGACGACGGCCTGCGCGGACTGATCGCGCGCAAGGCGTCGGAAGAAGAGCTGGCCGCGGCCGCCCAGGAGCGCGGGATGCGGACTTTGGGCGAGCTCGCCTTGGCGGCGGCCGCCGCCGGCCGGACCACACTCGAGGAGGCGGCCGAGCTGATGGACGCAGCAGTTCCCGCTGAGCAGTCTCCCCCCCCGGCGACGCCGGACCCGGACCGCAAGCCGCGGATTTTGGCGGTGGATGATGAGGCGGATATTCTGACCGTGCTCTCGGCGCGACTGCGCCAGGCGGGCTATGAGGTGCTCCAGGCGCGCAACGGCAAGGAGGCGGTCGAGGCGGCGGTGCGTGAGAAGCCCGACCTTTTGGTTATGGACGTGATGATGCCGGAGATGGACGGCTTTGAGGCTACCCGCGTCCTGCGCTCGCGCCTGCAGACGGCGGGGATCCCGATAATGCTTTTAACCGCGATGCAGGGCAAGGAGGGTGAGCTGACGGGTTTGGATGCCGGCGCCGACGACTATGTGAATAAGCCCTTCGACAAGGAGAAGCTCCTGGCGCGGGTGAAAATGCTGCTGCGCCGGCGCCTTATCTAAAGCGTTGTTTGGGGGCGGCGGGGCATGCTAACCTGTCGCAGGGCTATACTGTACGGAGTCAGCCGATGGGAAAGAAGTCCGTAGGCCGCAAGAAGACGGCGAAGAAGAAGCCGGCAAAGAAAGTGACGCCGCATACGGACAGCTTCCGTCAGCTGTTCGCGAACCTCCCCTCCTGTGCCGCGCTCTATGAGTCGACGAGCGGCGGCCGTGACTTTATTTTCAAGGATTTTAATAGGGCGGCGGAAAGGACGGACAAGATCAAGCGCAAGGACGTTCTCGGCAAGAGCGTGCGCGAATGCTTTCCCAGCGTAGTCAAGTTCGGTCTGTTCGCGGTCTTCAAGCGGGTCTATAAGACCGGCAAGCCCGAGAACCATCCAATCACCTTGTATAAAGACGAGCGCATCCAGGGTTACCGGGAGAACTACGTCTACAAGCTGCCCACCGGCGATATCGTCGCGGTCTACGAGGACAAGACCGCGGAGAAGCAGGCCGCGGAAGCTCTGGCGGCGAGCGAAAAGAGACATCGGGGCCTGATGACCGGCCTGCCGGTCGGCTATGCCGAGCTCGACATCAAGGGAGGCTTTGTATTCACCAATGCCGAGCATACGCGCATTCACGGCTATTCGGCGCAGGAATTCGCGCGCATGAAGATGTGGGATCTGCTGCCGACGGCGGCCGAGAAGCGCGACTTGCGTGATTTCTTCAAACATCTTGTGAAGGAGCATCCTGGGCCGAAGGCGCTGGAGAACAAAAACAGGCGCAAGGACGGTACGCTCATCGACGTCTATGTGCGCTGGGACTATATTCGGGACGCGGCGGGCGCGCTGACGGGCTTTTCCAGCATCGTCTACGACATTACCAAGACCAAAACCGCCGAACGGAAGATGGCGGAATCCGAGACGCGTTTTCGCGCCCTGTTCGAGAAGACCGTCGACGGCATTATCGTCGCCGACGCCGCGACCAAGCGGTTCGTTGACTGCAACGAGCAGGTAGTCAAGATGCTGGGCTACTCCAAGGAGGAGCTCCTCACCCGGAGAGTTGCGGATATCCATCCCAAAAAAGACCTGCCCTATGTCGTCGAGCAGTTCGAGAAACAGAAGCGCGGCGAATTTCGACTGGCGTCCGACATCCCCGTACAGCACAAGGACGGCTCGGTGTTTTTCTGCGACGTTAACTCAAACATGGTGGACCTTAACGGCAAGTTATGCCTGGTCGGGGTGTTTCGCGACGTCACCGCACGCAAGGCCGGCGAAGACGCTTTGCGCGCCGCCAACCAGTTCAATAAAGAAATCATCGCCGGCGCGCAGGGGATCATCGTATATGATAAAGAGCTGCGCTTCCTGGTATGGAATGAGAAGATGGAGCGCATTTCAGGCGTTCCCGCTTCCGAAGTCCTAGGCAAGCGGGCGTTGGATGTTTTTCCCTTTCTCAAGGAACAAGGTGTCGATAAAATGCTGCAGCGGGCGCTCGCGGGTGTCGAGGTCCAATCACCCGACCGGCCCTTTAATCATAAGGCGGGAAAAGGTTGGGTTACCAGTCGCTACGTGCCGCACCGGGATTCCGACGGCAATATCGTGGGAGTCATCGTTACCGTCGACGACATCACCACCCGCAAGCAGGCGGAGATCGCATTAGGGGAGAGCGAGCGGCGCTTCCGCGATCTTACAGAATCAAGCTCCGACTGGATTTGGGAAGTCGATAAGGAGGGTGTGTTTACCTATGTTAGCCCTCAGGTCAAGACCCTGATCGGCTACGAACCCGGCGAGGTTGTCGGCCATTCTCTTTTTGAGTTTATGCCGCCTCAGGAATCCGCAAGGGTGCTGGAATTTTATAGGAAAAACATCGGGCAGCATAATTCGTTTGCGAATTTTGAGCACGTCGTGCTGGCCAAGGACGGCCGCGAGTCAGTGATCGAGACCAGCGGCGTACCCATCATCACCCATGACGGTAATATTCTGGGCTATCGCGGAATCAACCGCGACGTTACCACGCGCAAAATGTCCGAGCGCGCCCTGGCCGAGAGCGAGGAGATGTTTCGGACCATCGGCACCTCGGCGCAGGACGCCATCGTTATGATGAATCCTCAGGGGGATATAACTTTCTGGAGCGACGCCGCCGAGCGGATCTTCGGACACTCGCGAGAGGAGGCCATGGGCCGCAGCTGCCACGATCTCCTCATGCCGGAGCGCTACCGCGAAGCGTATCAAAAGGGCATCGCGCAGTTCCGGTGCGGCGGGCAAGGCGACGCCGTGGGCCGGACGTTGGAGCTGACCGCCCGGCGCAAGGGCGGGGAGGAGTTCCCGATCGAGATCTCGGTATCGGCGGTGCGCAAGGAAGACGGCTGGCACGCCATCGGCATCGTCCGGGACATCAGTGAGCGCAAACTGTCGGAAGCCGCCTTGGCCGAAAGCGAGGAAAAATTCCTCCGCATCATCGAAAACCTGCGGCAGGACTACTTCTTCTACTCGCATGACACCAACGGAGTGTTTACCTACCTCAGCCCGTCCGTCACCGACGTAACCGGACATCTGCCGGAAGAGTTCCTCAAGCATTACGAGGAACATATGACGGACCATCCGCTCAACCAGGACGTCATCCGCCATACCGAGCTCAGCATTCAGGGGATCAAGCAGCCGCCCTATCTGGTGCAGGTATGGAGCGCGGACCGCGAGCGCAGGATATGGCTCGAGGTGACCGAGGTGCCGGTTAAAGACGCCGACGGCAAGATGATCTCCGTGGAGGGCATCGCCCACGACGTCACCGAGGCGAGACGGGTTTCTCATGCCCGGGAGATCCTGCGGCAGCTGGTGGAGCACAGCAACGACGCGGTCTTCGTCGTCGATCCCGTGAAGGGACGCTTCCTGGACGTCAACTCGACGGCCTGTGAACGGCTCGGCTACAGCCGTGAGGAGCTGCTGCGGATGGGCCCACCCGACATCGATCAAAAGGTGTTTTCGCAGATTACCTGGCAGGAGCATATCGCCAGTCTAAGGAATTCGTCCCCGCAGCTTATTGAAGCCGCGCACCGGCGCAAGGATGGTTCGCTATTTCCGGTCGAGATCAGCGCCCAGCTGCTCGAACAGGACGGCACCGAGTACATGCTGGCGGTGGGGCGCGACCTCAGCGAGCGCAAGAAGGCGGAAGAAGATCTGCAGGCCAGCCGCGAGCAGCTGCTGCAGTCGCAGAAGCTGGAGGCCGTGGGACGGCTGGCCGGCGGGGTGGCGCACGACTTCAATAACCTGTGCACCGTGAT
>JBDRPD010000079.1:0-12166 GCA_043827405.1 Elusimicrobiota bacterium
TGTGAAAGTCGGCGCCAATGACGGCGTAACCGGGGATCCCTGTTCCGATATTCTGCTCTCCGGCACGCGCTGGAAGGGGTTGCTCATCGAGCCGGTCCCGCACATCTTCGACCGTCTTAAAGCGAATTTCCCGGATGCGAAAAGGTATTCCCTGGAGCAATCGGCGGTCGGCGCGGCCGCTGGAGAAACCACGTTCTACTATGTGGACAAAGACGCGATCATAAGTCTGCCCGACCTGCCGCATTGGTACGACAAGATCGGATCGTTCGACCGGAACCATATTGTCAAGCTTTTGGACGGAGTTCTGGAACCGCACATCCGCGAATGCGCCGTTGAGGTCCAGACCCTGACCGCGATTCTCAAGAAGAACGGAATTCGTGACATACACCTGCTGCATATCGATACCGAAGGTTTTGATTTGGAGGTCCTTAAGACGCTTGATTTCGCCGCATACGCTCCATTGCTGATCTTCGCCGAGCATCTGCATCTATCCGCTGCGGACAAAAAAATCATGATCGAACTGCTGCGCGAACATGGCTACTCCGTACGAGACTGCGGCGGAGATTATTTCGCCGTCCATGAAGAGGCGTACGGCGGCATGCGAACGCGATAAGATTCCACCCATTAATTAGGCTTAGCGCCACCCTTGCTTTTTTGTATATTTTGCAGTAGTCTTAATTGAAACTCATGGCCGGTACCGAACTAGAATCCCTGCTCCAAGACTGCATACAGAAGGGTGCTTCCGACCTGCATCTTCTGCACGGTTCTCCGCCGATCTACCGCATCAGCGGGCAAATCGTCGTCACCGACATGCCCCAGCAGGACAGCGGCAGCATCTGGTCCATGCTGCTCCCGTATTTCAACGACCGCCAGCAGCGGGCGTTCCAGGATATGAGCCGGATCAATATCTCGGTCACCGCCCCCACGGGACGCTTCCGGGTGAACCTCTGCATGACCCTCGGCACGGTAAGCGCCTCGATCCGGGTCGTCCCCAGCAAAATCTACCCGCTGTCGGCGCTCGGCCTGCCGCCGATCGTGGGTTCGCTCACGCAGAAGACCCGCGGCATCATTTTCGTCACCGGCGCCACCGGCAACGGCAAAAGCACGACCATGGCGGCCATGCTGGATCATATCAACCGCAGCGGAAACAGGCCCGGCAAAGTCGTTACCATCGAAGATCCGATCGAAACGCTCTTCAAGCCGGCGAAATGCGTATTCCTGCAGCGCGAAGTCGGGGTCGACACCCCTTCTTTCGATCTCGGCATCGAGGACGCCCTGCGCCAGGACCCGGACATCCTGTGCATCGGCGAGATGCGCACGCCGGAATCGATTCGCGCCGCGCTCATGGCGGCCGAGACCGGCCATCTGGTCCTTACCACCCTGCACACTCCGGACGCCGCCAAGACCGCGCAGCGGGTCATCAGCATGTTCCCCGGCAACGAGCAGGAGACGATCCGGGACCAGCTCTGCAATACGCTGGAGGCCGTGATATCGCAGGACCTGATCACGCGGGCGGACGGCAAGGGCCGCATCCTCGCGATCGAGGTGATGCTGGCGGTCCCGGCGGTGCGCCAGCTTATCAAGAAGGGCAACCTGGAGCAGATTTACGATCTTTTGCAGACCGGCACCAGCCAGGGGATGATCTCCAAGGACGCATCCATAAAAGCGCTCTATCAGCGCAGCCTGATCTCCCGTGAGAGCGCTTTGTCCCACATGCGAAATCCCCAGTTGTTGGCCTAGTGTCCCGTTCCGCCGCCTTGCCGTCCATCCTCATCGCATTCTCCACCGCCTCCCCGGTATTCGCCGCCACATACGTGAAGCGCTGCCCGCGCGGCACCGTGCCGGTGCGCACGGCGGACGCCCGCATGCCGTGGTCCTGTATTATAGAGGGCGAGCGCTACCAAAGCGGCATCGACTGTCCGCAAGGCTTCCGTCCGGTGACGACGACCGACCCCTTGGACCCGTTTCGGTGCGGGAAGACGGATATTCAGCTGAAAGTTCCGCGGGGGATCTGCCCTCCCGGACACCGCGTCATCCCTACCAATGATCCGGACCGGGATTACGACTGCGAACGGATTAAAAAGGGCTTCGATTCCGGACCCCGCTGCCCGCGCGGGACCATTCCCGTGCCGACCCCGGGGGCCCTGCGGCCTTTTCGCTGCGTGCGGCGCGAAAAGTCCGCTGCGACGGAGCCTCTCGCCGCCCCGGATTTCGGCCCGCAGCAAAACAAAAAAGAACGCAGCGGGGACGTCAAGCCGACGAAAGAAGGCTGCCCCAAAAGCATGCGGCTGGTGCGCACTGAAAATCCGTTCGACCCCGTCAAATGCGTGCCGCGCAAGCGCGAGCCCGTGCGGCACGGGAGCTCCCAGGTGTTCCGCATCCGCGGCCAGATATCCTTCCTCTACCCGAAGAAATGGCATCTGACCAATGCCTGGAAGGACGAGGATGTCCCCACCATATTTCTCGCCGCCGATACCGGCGGTGATGGCCGGCCGGTCAGCATCACGATCAGCCGCCAGCGGCGAGGCAGCCCGTCGTATATCGATTTAGCGACGACCATCCAGCGCGAAAAGGAATGGCATAATGCCGTGGAAAAGGATAGCGGCGAAATCGCCGGCCTGCCGGCCAAGTTCCTGATCGTGCCCAACGAATCGAAAACAGCCTTCCTGACTATTCCTGACGGTTATTACGCCATCGCCTTCAGCGCCGCGCCGGATCAGTACGACAGCTACGCGGACGTCTATGACAAGCTGCTGGAATCGTTCAAGCATTATACGGGGAGCAAAGACGATGATTGACATCGAGAACAACGACGGAGTTCGCAGCATCTGGCTCAACAGCCCCCCCTCCAACAGCCTGACGCCGGAGCTGCTCGACGCGTTGCGCGGCGCTGTTCGCGCGGCCGGCGCCGAGCGGAGCGTGCGCTGCCTGCTGCTGGGCTCGCGGCTGCCGAAGTATTTCTCATCGGGCATCGATATCGACGCCATCTTTGCCCCTCCGCCCGCCCGGCGTATCGAAATATTCATGAACGTACTGGAGACCCACCGCGAACTGGCGGAGCTGCCCAAGCCGACCATCGCCGCGCTCCCCGGCTACGCGATGCTGGCCGGCTGGATCATGGCGATGGCCTGCGACTTTCGGATCATGGCGGAAAAGACGGGCCGGGTAGCCCTCAGCGAGATTCGTTTCGGCTTGACGCCGACGGAGTTTATGCTGCGCCGGCTGCGGGAAATGGGCGCCGGCATGAACGCGGCCAAACAGCTCGTCCTGCGCGGGAAGACGCTTAAAGCTCAGGAAGCCCTGGACGGCGGCCTCGTCGATCAACTGGTCCCCGCCGCTGAACTGGCGGAGTGCGCGCTCCAGGAAGCCAAGAAGCTCGCAAAGCTTCCTCCGGAGACCTACGCTTCCATTAAACGCGATCTCGCGGCATCCGCCGGCGTCCGGGAAGGCCTCTGGGAGAGAAGCATGGCGGAGTTTCGCCGGGTTTATGAAAGCCCGGAAGCGCAGGCAGGGCTGACGGCCATGCGCGAGAAACGAACACCGGTATACCCCTGAGGAAGCAATGAGCCAATACTTCGCCAACGACCTGAGGGTTCCGCGATGAACATCCGCGCGCTGAAGCGCTACCTGCTCACCGGCTTCATTATCGTCGCGCCGATCAGCATTACGCTGTTTTTGCTGCTCTCCTTCATATCGATCGTCGATTATTTACTTGGTCCGATCGCCTATACGGTTCTCGGCCGCCAAATTCCGGGGATCGGAGTTATCGTCGCCTTTTTCCTGCTGCTGCTGGCCGGCATCGCCGGCTCAAACATCCGGGGACAGCATATCCTGGACTGGATCGAGGACGTTTTCCTGCACATCCCGGTCGTCAACTGGCTCTACAGCACCGTCAAGCAGCTGACCGACGTTTTCTCGCCCGGCGGCAAGATGCATTTTCAGAGCGTCGTTATGATCGAATACCCGCGGCCCGGAGTCTACAGCCTCGGCTTCGTAACCAACGACATTGAAGCGCATCGTCCGGACGGCACCGTGCAGCGCATGTGCGCGGTCTACATCGCGACCAACCACCTCTACATCGGCGACCTCGTGCTGGTGCCCGAGGACAAGGTACTGACGACGCCCATGACGCTCCAGGAGGGAGTCCAGTGCTTCCTCTCCGCGGGGGCCGCCATCCCGCGCCGGCTGAACCTGGAGACAAAAAAACCGGGGTCCTCCACGCAGGAGAACCCCGGTATCTCGACGTAAAGGTTGTTCAGGCTTCGACCTTTTCCGCCGTCACGTGCTCGTTGCGCTTGAAGACCTTGCGGCTGGCTTCCAAGATTCTTTCCTTGTGCTCGGGAAGGTTCTTGCGAAACTCTTCGACCGCCACCGAACCCTTCTCCCGCTTGTCTTCCAGCCAGTTGGTGAGCTCTTCCCGGGTTTCCTTGCCCGTCTTCGGCGCGAACAGAATGCCGATCACGGCCCCGGTCGTCGTCCCCAGCAACAGGTACACTAAGTTTTTGAAGTTCATACTGCCTCCCTGAAGTTTCCCTAAACCGCCGCTGTGCGCTCGGCGGGTGCCCTTTTTTATATCAATACGGGTCTAGGGTGTCAAGGCGAAATACCCCTCAACAAATGAGGCTATTGGGGACCGGTAGAGATCACCCGCCAGCCCGAACCGGGAGGAGTCGCCACGTCGATCTTGGCATGCAGAGGAACAGAATGCAGCAAGCCGAGCCGCGCGGAGAAAAACCCTTTATCGGCATTCACATACACGGATTCGCTCCAGAACTCGTCGCTCTCCGTTCCCGGCCAGAAGAAGCTGAGCAGATACTTTCCGGACAGCCCGGCGCCGTCCGCATCAGCCAGCAGGCCGTCGAACGCGCGCACTCCCGGCTGCAAGCCGGCGGCGGCCTCCTCGCCGGGGACGGTAAACAGAACGCTGAGCCGGCCGCCGTTCCAATCCAGACGGAAAGGGACCTCGCGTTCCACATCCAAGACGACGCGCGTATAGGGGATGCCCCCGCGTGAAAAGATTCCGCTGCGCGCCTCCCGCAGCACGCCGGGACTATCGGAACGGCGCCGCAGCCAGCGGGCGCGCCGGGTATCCTTGAGATCGATGATCAGCCGCGGCGGATCGCTCATGTAGAAGACTTCATGCTCGGCCTGCCGGGAAAGCAGCAACGCGGCGCGGTTGCCGTCGATCACTATGTCGCTGAGCGTAGCGCGGCCGGCCGCGGGCGGCGCCAGCGGCGCGACAGCGTCCCGCAGCTCCTCCGGGTCCGGCCGGGGCGTAAGCCGCAGCGAAATATTGGGGCCCTCGCGGCGCGCCTCGAAGTCCGCGTCGCGCATCAAATCGACAACCACCCGCGCGGTCCACCCGGGAGCCGAGGCGTACTGATCGGAGCGCACGGTTAGTATCTGGTCACCGCCCAGATAGAGCCGCCGCGGCTTGCCCTGGTGCCGGGTGCCGTGGAGATCGATAACGATCCGGGGCGGCGACTGCAGCTTGTACGCTTCATAGGCCGCCGGCCCGCTGAGGCGCAGGTGCACCCCGTTGGAAAATGCCCGCACATGCTCGAGGCTGGCATCGGCGCGCGCGTTCGCGAACGCCGTCAGCACCAGCAGCACGCTCAAGCCAAAGGTCGACAGGGTCTGCGCTCTCATTTTACACCTCTTCCGAATTTTTCCCGCAAGCAAAAAAGCCGGGTTCCCCCAAAGGGAACCCAGAGGTTGTCATAGCAATGGATGCGGGGTCAGCTCGGCGTGGTCACGTCAAAGCTCGCGCCAAAGCGCGAGCGCGGCTAAAACTCTACGCGCAGATCCATCGACGTCCGGTCCACGCGAAAATCGTACTGCTCGGGGAAATTGCTCAGGCGCTGCCGATGCTCGTGCCGCAAGCCGGCGGACAGCCATTTTTTAAAGCGGTAGCTCCCGCCCACGGAAAATGAGTAGGTATCGTCGCGGCGGAATTTGGTCTCGCCGGCGAGCGTCGACGGGTCGGGGTAACGTCCCGCCTCGTAGCCGCCGCTCATGTCGAGGCGCAGCTTGCTGAAATCCTGCGCCACGCTCAGGGAGCCTCCCGTCGAGATAAAGTAGCGGTTATTGAGCGCCGTCGACTCCTGGATGCTGCGCTGCACTTTCAGCCCGACAGCGGTACGCCGGAGCATCTGATAGTTCAAGCCGATATTCATCGCCAGCGTGCTCTGAACCTTGCGCGCGCCGACCGGGGCCTCGCCGTAGCGGCGCACATGCGCGCCGGCGTCAACGGCGCCTTCCAGCTTCGGCGCCAGCCGCCCCGAGACGCCGAGACCCAGCCGGTGCGATTTGGAGTGGTCCGTACGCCCGGCGGAATAATGCACGCTCTCGCGGTGATAGTGCATAAACAGCTTGGCCCGCGGCCGCAGCTTGATGCCGCCATAGCCGCCGAAGGAAGCCTCATAGCGGTTGAGCAGCGCGCTCAGCTCGCCGTCGAGATACTTATGATGCGTATTGCTGGCGTCAAAGCCGTAGACGAATATACGGCTGCGCTCATTATCGATGCTGGCCCGCATCGTATTCTGGTAGCGGCGCTTGCGCGTTACCAGCTCACTGAACGCCGGGTCCTCCGTGTTCCGATAGTCGTTGTCGAGCCGCGCTTTCAGGCTGCGGCGCGGATTGTACTCGTAATGGGCGCTGACATGCTGCGCGCTGGAATTGTTCGCGCTGGGCTGCCTCGAGTAGGCCTCGAAATAGAGATCATACAGCGTTTCCAAGCGATGCCGCCGGTTGAGCGGTATGATCACTTTCGAGCCGAACGTATTGCGGGTAATCCACGAGCCGACAACGCCGCCGCCGACCGTCGTGCCGTCCGCCTTGTCTTTGGGAACGGCGTAGATGTTCGAATCGTATATCTGCGTCAGGGCGTAGAACGGATGCAGCTCGATGAGGAACTTTATCTCCCTGGGCCGCACCCGCGCCAGCTTATGGAAGGCGTCGCCGATAGCCGTCAGGGGATCACCGGATGGCTCCGTCTCCGGAACCGCGGGCGCCGGGACCGGCTCGACGACCGCGGTCGGCGCTGCCGGCGGCGCGGCGGCCCCGGTGCGCGCGCCGCTGACCGCCAGGAACTGGCCGGCGCCGACGACCGCCGTAGGCTTCCCGGGCAAGGTGACGCTCAGCTCACCTTTGAGCACGAGAATCTGCGCGCCGTCATCCGAGGCGAGAAAGCTGAAAGTATCCCCCGCATCCGCCAGCACCAATGCCCCGTCGACGCTCATCGTCGCCCGGCCGGAGAGCACCGTGGTCTTCACTCCCTCCGGCACGGAGAAGCCAAGCGAACCCTCCGTCAACTGGATGAACTGATCGCCCGCCTGCAGCGTCAAAGTGTCCTCAAATCCAATAACCTGCAGCGCCGGTACGGCCGCATGGGCGACCGCCGCGCAACCGGCCGTCAGAATGACCGCTATTAGCTTTCGCATTATCTATTTACAAAAAAGCCGAACACCACGACACTTCTCGTGGAATTCGGCGTACGGAAACAGCACATACATCCCAAGCACGTACAGTATAAGCCAGTTTCCTCTTTAATTCAATAGCATATTTTAATGTCATATTTACTAAGAAACCGGGTGAAATAAATTCTTATTTTATTTAGCTATTTTAGGTATCAATAACCTCTGCCCGGGGACCAGTTCGCCTCCCCGACGAATTCTGTCGCTATTTGCTCGGTAAATATCGATCCAATGCACCGAGTTGCCAAACAGCTTCTGTGCTATGCTGCGCAGCGTATCGCTGCGCTGAACGACATATAAATTCGCCACCGCTCTCTTGGGTTCCCCGGCATGCTTAACGGCCTGCTCCAGCACTTCCAACCGGCGTTTGTACTCCGCGATCTCCCGGCGCTCTCCTTGCGCGGGCGGGTCATAGCGCTCTTCCGCCCGAACCTGCGGTTCGACGGCCGCCGGTTCATAGGACGGGTTCGACGGCGCCGGCGGCACCGAAGGCACCTCGAACGGCGGCGGCGGCGGCGCGGCGTCACCGACCTTCCAGTTCGGCGCCGCCGCCAAGCGCACGGCCCAGCCGGTCCCCGCAGGAGGCTCGAATTTCAGACGGTATCCTTTGACCCGCAACTGCTCCGGAATCGGCTTCTTGTCGCCGATAACAGCGGCGAAGCTTCCGTCCACCGTCCGCACATACCGCGTCTCCTCCCACACTTTCTCACCGCCTACGGCGTCCAACAGGCTCACCTTCAGGAGATATGTACCGCTCATGCGATTGCCCGCGGCGTCCTGCAGACTGCCCCGCATCTCCAGGAGCGACCGCGCGTCGGCGGGAACCGCGGCCAAGAGCATAATGAGCGGGAAAAGTTTTTTGATCATTTTAGTGACACTCCTTTCTCGATCTTGGTGAAAGAGTCCAGCGGACGTATCTGCAGCGACTGGGAACCGTCACGCGCCAGCCACAGTTCATTGTCCTTCCAGGTAAATGAGGACAGCGGCGTAGGCCCTTCATCCAGCTGCTCGAGAGAATACGCCGAGAGAACGCGCAGCTTCTCGTCCAATCGATGCTGGTATATCATGCGCGCTTCGGAGTCGGCGGACCAGAAATAGGAATCATCCTTAAAGACCGCGGTCGGGGCGTTGCCCGGAGCGCGGTAGGACGCGAGCACGCTCAAATTCGCCTCGGTCTCATGCTGGTAGAAGCGCTTGTTAGCGGAGTCGCTCGACCATAGATAGCGGCCGTCCCAAAACAGCCCCGACGGGCTGGGGCCCGGACTGTTATAGGTCTGCACCAAGGTAAGATTATCATCGAGCCGCCGCTGCTGGATGACTTTTTTCCAGGAGTCGCAGACATAGACGTGCTGGTCGGTAACGGCCAGACCCGTGATATGCGTCTGCGGCAGCGGATAGGAACGCACCACCTCGAGCCGGCCGCCTTCCAGCTTGTTCTCGTAGAGCGTCTGCGTGAGCCAGTCGGCGGTCCACAGCCGGTCGCCGTGCCAGACCAGGGCGGTCGGGTTTTCGTGCGACAGGTTCAAGCTCCTCCCCCCCCCGCCGGCGAAGATGCTCCAAAAAACCATCAGCAGCACCATCAGCGCCATTACGGCCGCGGGGACGAACCAGGACGCGGGGTCGCCGCTGATCACGGACGCCGGGACGAGCGCCATGGCTCGCTCAATGACCGCCGGCGGCGCGGACTCCGGGCGCGCGGCCGGAACGCGGACCTTATCGGCGAGCCGCTTGCTCAGAATGCCAGCCGGCGGCTCGACCATCTTGCCGGAAAGCACGCGCTCCACGGTCTCGCGCAGCTCATGGTTGCTGAAGGGCTTCGCCAGGTAGTGGCTGGCTCCCAGCTGCATAACCTCAACCGCGGACTCCACGCTGCCGTAGCCCGTGACCATGATAACAGGCGTTGTCCGATCGGATTCGCGCAGCTTGCGCAGTATCTGTACGCCGTCCATGCCGGGCAGGCGGATATCGAGCAGGATCAGGTCGGCCTTCTCGCGCGCATGGAAATCAAGCGCGTCCGGCCCGTTCTCCGCCTCGAATACCTGATGCCCCATCCGGTTCAGGACATTGCTGAGAGCCATCCGCATGTCCGCTTCATCATCGACGACCAGGATGCGCGCCATATCAGCCTCTCTTGCCCTGCGCCGGGATCTTCAGGACGGCCCGGGCGCCTTTTCCGCCCTGCGCGGAGAACTCGAAGGACCCGCCGTGCGCCGTCAGGATTCGCTTGGTTATCGCCACCCCGAGCCCGACGCCTCCGGGCTTGGTCGTAAAGAACGGCTGTCCCACCTGCTTGAGGTGCTCCGGCGCCACCCCCGCGCCCGAATCCGTCACTTCAACGGACACGGTCTTCGCCTCGGCGTCGAAGCTTCCCGCCACGCGCAGCGTACCGCCCTCGGGCATCGCCTCGTAGGCGTTCATCAGCACGTTCAGCAGCGCCTCTTCGACGCGCCCGGCGTCCATAGTGACCGCCGGCAGGTCTTCGGGGATATCCGTCTCAATGCGTATTCCACGCGTCTCACACATCCTCCGTATCTGCGTCACCGCCCCCGCGACGACCTGAGCGAAGCCCGCGGGCTTGGAACTCAGGCTCAGCGGACGCGTAAAATCCACAAGCTGATCGACCCTCTCTTTGAGGTTGCCTATCGCCCGCATGATCGCGTCCATCGTCTCGCGTTCCTTGCGCCCGACCCAGACCCCGCTAAGGCGGTCCTCCGCCAGGCTCTGAATAATGCCCAGCGGGTTCCGAATCTGATGCGCGATGCCGAAGACCAGATCGTTAAGCTCCGCCTCGAACGCTACCTGGGGTATCTTACCTTTCAATTCCCGCGTTCGGAAAGAGGCCAACAGCCGGTTGCGCAGCTCGCGCAGCTCCTTCTCCTTCTCCCGGACCTTCTCCTCCGAGGACTTCAGCTTTTCGCCGCGGCGCGCGAGATCCTCCTGCTGCGACGAGAACGCCTGTTCGAGCTCCGCGCTGCGCGCGCGTACCGTCCGCTCCTCTTCTTCCAAGCGCTGGCGCAGCTTGTCGTCCGAGCCGCGCACCAGGTCCTCGACCTCCTCGCGGCGACGCTTCAGGTCGATCTCTGCTTCCTGCAGCCGGCGCTCGCGCTCATGCAGCCCTTCGGTCCGCAGGCGTACGGTCTCGTCGATCTGCTGGGCGCTGAGCTTCTCCAGCTCCCGGCGGCGCACGTCGAACTCTCCCTGCAGCGCCTGCCGCTCCGCCTTCAGCTTCTCCAACCCGGACTCGAGCTGGCTGGCCTCGTTCTCGGTCATGCTCGCCCGCATTTCCTGCTCCAGCTCGGCGCGCCGCCGGGCCAGATCCTCATCGGCCGCCCGCTGGCTCTCCTTGAGCATCCTTCGTTCCTGTTCGAGACGCATCTCGAAATCGCGCTCCAATGAACTTCGCCGCTCCGCCCATTCGCGTTCCAGCAGCTCCTCGCGCTTCTTCAGGCTGTCGTTGAGGCGCTCCTCCTGGCGGTGGAAAGCCTTCTCGCGCTCCTTGATGCGTTCGCGCAGCTCCGCCTCCATGCGGAAGCGCTCCTCCTCCCTGATCTTGCCGCGCAGCTCGTCTTCCCGCCGCGCGAAATCCTGCTCCAGCGCCTCGCGCTCCTCTTCCAGACGCTGATCCTTGCGCGCCAGCTCCTGGCGCAAGGCCTGATGCATATCCTCCGAGGATTTCTTAAGCTCCGTGCGGTTGCGCTCCTGCGCGGCGCTGATCTCCAGCAGCAGCGCTTCCTCCCGCTCGCTCCAGCTGCGCTGCAGCGCCTCATCGCGGTGCAGGAACTCCTTCTGCAGCTTGTGCTCGCGCTCGCGGAACTCCTGCTCGAGCTTGATCCGCCGCTCCTCCAGCTCGGACTCCCGGCGCCGCAGCGTTTCCGTATCCGCGTCCAGCTTGCGGCGCAGCTCGTGCTGCTCGCTCTGCAGCGCCTCCCGTATCTTGGCGGTCTGCTCCTCGAGCTTTTCGCTGCGCTCCTGATACGCCGCATTGAGCCGCGATTCGATCTCATCGCGCCGCTTGGCGTATTCTTCACGCTCGCGCTCAAGCACGCCTTTCGCCTCTTCCCACTCCGCCTCAAGCGCCGCGCGCTCTTCGCTGAGACGCCGCTGACGGTCGGCGTCCGCCTTCACCGCCTCCTTGCGGAGACGCTCTTCGCGCTCGGAGATCGTCCTCATCAGACCCGATTCCTTTTCGCGATATTCGGCGACGACCCGCTTCTTGAACTCGTCGGCGTCCTGCATCTTCCGGGCATGCGCGGCCTCATACGCGGCCCGCTCCTTGGCGGCTTCCTCCTGGCGGACGCGGTAGGCGTACTCCAGCTCATCCTCGCGCTTGCGGAACTCGCTTTCCAGCGAGGCGCGGCGCTCGGCCAGTTCCTTGACCGAGCGCTCAAGCTCGTCGCGTTTCTTCGCCAGCGAGGCTTCGAGCTGATCCCGCTCCTGTTCGAGCCGCGCCGCGGAATCGGCCTCGCGATCGGCGATCACCTGCCGCGCGGCCTGCTCCTGCTCCGCCAGCGCGCTTTTCAGCGCCGCTTCCTTCTTCTTGTAATCGACCCCCAGCTTTTCGCGGGCGGCCGCCAGCTCGGCTTCGCGCTTCGCCAGCTCTTCGCGCTCCCGCGCGAGCGCCGCCAGGCCTTCCGCCTCCCGGTCCTTAAGCGCCTGCTGCGCCGCCTTCTCCTCCTCCGCCAAGGCGTTCT
>JBDRPD010000080.1:0-2235 GCA_043827405.1 Elusimicrobiota bacterium
CAAACCCCGCCGCCCAAGTTCGTGTTCTCCGAAGGAGGACGGATGGGCGTCGCTCTGGACTCCCTGGTCTGCAACGGCTCGATCATCAGCGGCGGCCGCGTGCGCAATTCGGTCATCGGCCCGATGGTCCGGGTGAACTCCTACGCCGAGGTGGGAGAAGCCATCCTCTTCGACGGCGTGAAGGTCGGCCGGCACGCCCGCATCCGGCGCGCCATTATCGACAAGAACGTCCGCATACCCACGGGCATGTCCATCGGCTACGACGCCGCGGAAGACCGGAAGAGGTTTTTCGTGAGCCCCGGCGGCATCGTCGTCATCCCGCAAAAGACGGTCCTGGAGTAACCCCGGGGTCAGCGCAGGAGCGCGCGCTTGAGATCGTCCTGGACGGTGGGGCCGAATACCTCGGCGTAGAATCTTTCGATCGCCCCGCGCGAGGCCGCCTCTCCGGGCCCGGCGGGATATCCATCGCCGTACTGGTCCTGGATCTTCCGGAATGCCGTCGTCAGGTACTCCGCGTCCACGCCGAGGATGGCCTGCAGAGTCTCGGGGCCGGCGCGGCCGGGCTCTTTCGTCCAGATCTGGCTGATCCCGTCGATCAGCGCGCGGTTTCTCTCCGCGAGCGCGGTGTTGCTGACGAGGTAGTCGGCGAGTACGTCCTCCCAGGAAACTCCGAGGCCGCTGAGGAGGATGGCGGCGGCGAAACCGGTTCGGTCCTTTCCCGCGGCGCAGTGGAAGAGCGTGATCTGGTCTCTGCGCGCCGCATGGGAGAGGAAGGCGCCGAACTGCTTGGTGACGGCAGGGTTGGTCGCGAACTGGACGTACGCATCGACCATTCGCGGCTTGAGCGTAGCGGACCACGACTCGAGGTCGGCCGTCGCCCGCGTGACGGCCGCGGCGTCGTTGGCCGCCCGTGCCGCGCCCAGCGCGGTGACCTTCGCCGCCAACTGGGCCCCGACGTCTTCCTCCGGATGCGCGTCGTCGAAGATGGGCAGGGCGATCGCCGCCGCGGGCGACATATCCGGGTCGGGCTTAACGGCCTTCTCCGGAGCGCCGCGGAAATCGACGATCTGCGTTATGCCCAGGCGGCTGAACTCCGCGCCGCAATCGAGAGCGGCAAGCTGTTCGGAGCGGAAGACCCGGCCCGCTTTAATCCGCCGTCCATCGACGGTCTCGCGACCGCCCAGATCGCGGAAATTGGGAAGCGTCGCACGACAGCGCGGCGCGGCGGCCGGGGACAGGTAGTCCGCCTGCGCTTCCCGGAGGCGGCGCGCGGCTTCACGCAGCGGGCTGCCGCGCGGGACATTGAACAACGCCCCCGGGAAGCCCGTGACGCCGTAGGCGGCGAACTCGGTCAGTATCAGCTCCTGATCCTGCAGCCCATAGACCCTGCTCAGGGCGTTCAGAACCAGTTCCCGGGCGGCGGCAGGCAGGTCCTTCCATATCCGCGCGGCCTCGGCCCGAAAAGCGGGCTCCGCGCAATAGAGGGCATGGGTCAGCTCGTGCTCGAGGCTCTGCTTGCCGGAACGGCCGGTGAGGAAGATGATGCCGGCTTCCTGCCGCACGCGATAGCCGGCGGTGGAGTTCTCGACCAGCTCGAGGGCGGCGAACTCGTCCATGAGCTCGCGTTCGCGCCGCGGCAGCTCCACGACCTTGCCCGGCACTTCCCCGCGGTAGCGGTTGGCGAAGGCGACGAGCTGGCCGAGCTCGTACTCGGCGCCGTCGATCTCCGTGCGTTTCTCCCCCGCGCCCAGCTTGCGCCGCAGGCCGGCCTCGATGTCGCGTCCGTCGATGCGGCCGTCATCGTTGCGGTCGTCGGCGGCGCTCAGCGGAGCGTCGTGGGCGTCCTCGCTGATGTCGAGCCAGAGGGCCGCGGAGCCGACATAGTCCAGCAGCTCCCTTGAGCTGCGCGCCCGCACCGCCCAGATGGGATAGTTGCTTTGCAGGCGGCGGATCATGAGCGGCGCGAAGGAAGGGGTATCCTGCATCGACCGCAGCTGCATCACCTCGCGGCTTGCGGGCGCGGCGGGCGGCGCGGCCGCAAACGCCGCCGACGGAGCGAGCAGGGCGACAAATGCGATGACGCGCATATAAACCGCCCGTTACGGGAAAATGCCGAGCTCTATATAGGAAAGGGCGACTTTATTGATGCCGTCGACGAACGCGGCCGAGCGCAGGTTCGCGATTCGCTTGTCGCGCTTGAGCGTCTCGCGAACCTCATGATAGGCGGCGATCATG